>NZ_JBITSQ010000021.1:0-162407 GCF_044541035.1 Streptomyces sp. NPDC085866 | reverse complement strand
GACGGTGTCCGCTACGAGTTCGACCACGACATGGAACTGCGCCTGACGAAGGTCACGAACCCGCAGGGCCTGACGTGGACGTACGAGTACGACGCGGCCGGCCGTCTGCTGACGGAGACGGACTTCGACGCCCGCACGCTGACGTACGCGTACGACTCCGCAGGTCGCCTCACCTCGCGCAGAAACGTCCTCGGTGAGGTGGTGTCCTTCGAGCGGAACGAACTGGGCCAGGTGACCCGCAAGGACGCGGCGGGCCAGGTCACGACCTACGCCTACGACTTCACGGACCAGCTGGCGCAGGCGACCGGCCCGGACGGTACGACCCTCACCCTCCTCCGCGACCGGTACGGCCGCCTGCACTCGGAAACGGTCAACGGCCGGACACTGAGCTACACGTACGACGCACTGGGCCGCCGCACCAGCCGCACGACCCCCACTGGCGCCGAAACGACATGGTCGTATGACACGACCGGACGTCGCACAGGCCTGGTGGCCTCGGGCAGGGCCATCGACTTCACGTACGACGAGGCAGGCCGCGAACTGTCCCGCCACATCGGTGAAACGGTCGCGCTTGAGCACGCCTTCGACGCTGTGGGCCGCCTGACGACCCAGTCGGTGACGGGTGCCGAGGGCCGCACCGTCCAACACAGGGCGTACACCTACCGAGCCGACGGCAACCTGATCGGCATCGACGACCAGCTCACCGGCTCCCGTCGCTTCGACCTGGACGCCGCGGGCCGGGTGACGGCGGTACATGCGGCCGGCTGGACAGAGCGGTACGCGTACGACGAGGCCGGCAACCAGACACAGGCAAACTGGCCTGCCGCACACCCCGGCCAGGAGGCAGTCGGCCCCCGCACCTACACAGGCACGCGCATCACGCGCGCCGGCAATGTCCGCTACGAACACGACGCACTGGGCCGCATCATCCTCCGCCAGAAGACCCGCCTGTCCCGCAAGCCGGACACCTGGCGCTACGAATGGGACGCCGAGGACCGCCTCACCGCGGTGACGACACCAGACGGCACCCGCTGGCACTACACCTACGACCCCCTGGGCCGCCGCACCGCGAAACTCCGCCTCGCGGCAGACGGCGAAACGATCGTCGAACGAGTCGACTTCACCTGGGACGCCACCACCCTCTGCGAACAGACCACGACATCCCCCGACCTCCCCGACCCGGTCACCCTCACCTGGGACCACCAGGGCCTACGCCCCCTGGCCCAAACAGAACGCATCACAGCAGCCGCCACACCCCAGGACGAGATCGATTCCCGCTTCTTCGCCATCGTCACCGACCTGGTCGGCACCCCCAGCGAACTCATCGACGAACACGGCGACATCGCCTGGCACACCCGCAGCACCCTGTGGGGGACGACGGCATGGGCTGTCGACAGCACCGCCTACACACCCCTTCGCTTCCCGGGGCAGTACTACGACCCGGAAACCGGCCTCCACTACAACTACTTCCGCCATTACGACTCTGAGACCGCTCGGTACCTCACCCCAGACCCCCTCGGGCTCACCCCCGCCCCCAATCCAGCCGCTTACGTTCACAATCCGCATATTCGGAGTGATTCCCTGGGATTGGCGCCGGAGTGTCTCCCTAAGGCAGACACCCCAGGAAGCGAAGGCAACGCGACATCCGGCTTGGAGCGCCGGATTGCGAACACGGGCCCCTTCTCCGAGCTGCAGGTTCCCATGCAGAAGCGGGTGGTACATCAAGTGGCTGAGCAGGCTGGGGTCGGACTCGAAGGGGTGAAGGTAAAGATCAATCGAGATGCAGACTTGATCGGACGTGGACTATACGGGCACACATCACCCGATGGAACAATCACGCTATATCCTGACGCCTTCACCTCTAAGGAGGACTTGGTGCGGACGATTGGCCACGAACGAATGCACGTGATGCAGATCGATCTGTACGGGGCCGCAACCTCACTGGAACAAGAAGCCGCATGGGAGCGGGCCGCCTATGGTTCAGAAGACCAATTCTGGAACTACTACAACGGGAGATTGGGCTGATGGCTAACCGAGCCGCCTGGCTGAAGGCACTTTCTCGACTTAACGTCGGCGCCGACAAGGAAGCTGCAGAACCGTGCCCTAACTGCGGACGAAATCAAATAAGAACTCGCTACATCGCAAACCCCGAAAGCCGAGTAGGCTACGCCCTAATCTGGTGCGACGCATGTCTCCACGGCGTATCCGTATCGCGGGTCCGAGCCCCCGACGGGGCACCTATTTGGCCAATCGAAGACCCAGATCCGGTCGCCGGCGTCCCAGTCTTCAAGCGTGACGAGTAGGCCGGATGGAAGGAATCCGTCATTTGGCCCGCCGCGAGGCTCGGGCCTCAAAGAGTCCGAAGCTGGAGGTTTCTGCCTCGCCCTAGATCCCTCTCGCCAGGCGGTGACCGCCCCCAGCTCACTCCTCGGCGAACAGCTCCGCCGCATCCGTGGCATGCACAGCTCGCTGGGCCCAGACCTCGAGTTGGTCCAGGTCGGCGCAGGCGCTCACCCGTTCGCGGACGGCTTCGGGTACCGGGATGCCGCGCCACTCCAGGATGCGGAGCGTCATCTCCTGACGATCCTGGATACGCCCCTCCTCGCGTACCTGCTCTGCCAGTGGGTGTCGCCAGAAGTACTGGATCGCCGTCATCAGGTCCCTCCACATCTGCTTCGCCTGGGGGTCGGCCAGGCATGAGTCGACGAACTGCACGAAGACCGCGGCACTGTCGGGGTCGATGGTCCGCAGGGCGGATGCCAGCGATTCCAGTATGGCCGGAGCCTGCGGGCCGCGCCCGTGTGTCATGGCCGAGAGCACCGCAAGGGGGACGTCCCGCTCCGCCTGCCGTTCACTCGTGATCACCGGAACGTTGTCCGGGCCCAGCACCAGCGGACGCACCGTCAGCGAGTGCCAGTCTCGGAAGCCGAGCTGGATCGGGCGCGACGCCCACTTGGCCGTGGCGCTGCTCTGGGTGATGACGATGAGTACGGGCTCGCAGCGGTACTTCTCGTACAGGTAGGAGAGGTAGTAGGGCCAGCTGCCGCGCTTGCGGTCGTCCACCTTCCCCTGTGATTCGACCACGAGGAGGTACGTGCCCTCGTCCGTCTCCGCCCGCAGCAGCGTGTCCACGCGGCGTTCGACCGGTTCGATCTCGGTGAGGTCCACGTTCAGCGCGGCGATCTCGTGAGGTTCGGGGAAGGGTACGTGCAGCACCCGCTGTAACGCCCTCGTCAGCAGCGCCGGGTCCTTCTGGAAGATCCGGTGCAGCGCCTCATGCGACGAGCCGACCATCAGCTCTCCTTTCCGTCTGACGTGATCAACGAGCTAGGCCGCCGCAAGTTCGCACCACACGAACTTGCCCCGGTTCCCGAACCGGGCCGACGGCTGCCAGCCCCAGCAGTCCGCACACGCCCTGACCAGCGCCAGCCCCCGCCCCTCCTCCACCAGCTCGGCGAGCTGCTCCAACGGCCGCGGAGGCTCCGGCGGCCCCGGGTCCGTGTCCCACGCCCCGATCCACACCACCCCCTCCGGCGAGCGACGCACCCTCAGCGCGGCCGGCCCCTTCGTGTGCCGCACCGCGTTCGAGACCAGCTCCGTCGCCAGCAGCTCCGCCGTGTCCACCAGGCCAGTCAACCCGTGCAGGGTCAGGATCAGACGCAGAGTGCGGCGACAGACCGTGACCGCTCTGAGGTCGTTCGGGATGTAGAGGGTGTAGTCCCAGCTTTCGGGCATGCGTCAACTCCGTTCAGAGGAAAGGGAATGCGCGCGCGGTGGCATTGCCGCAGCCGTCGTGGCACGGCGGAGCGGTGCACTTCCGCTTCGTATGCGTCGCGTCACTGAAGGTATTTCCTAAATTTAGGAAGGTGCAAGTCGTTGCCGTATCCTGGCCCCGAACGAGCGACACCCGCAGGGCAGTTGGGACGGGAGGTAACGGTTGCCGCCGAAGAGGCATCTCACGGCTCGCAAGGTGCGGCTGGGCGCTGAACTGCGCAGGCTGCGCGAGGCGACAGGCATGAAGGCTCGGGAAGCGGCGGATTTGCTCGGAGCCGACTCTGTCCAGATGAGTCAGATCGAGTCCGGTGTCGCCGGTGTGAGCGCGGAACGCGTACGGCGTATGGCGGCCCACTACGCCTGCACGGACGAGGCGCTGATCGACGCGCTCGCCGTCATGGCGACTGATCGGACCCGTGGCTGGTGGGAGGAGTACCGGGGGCGGCTGCCCACACCCTTCCTCGATCTGTCCGAGCTGGAACACCACGCCAAGCGCCGGTGGGACGTGGACTTCCTGCACATCCCGGGCCTGCTACAGACTGAGGACTACGCGCGAGCAATCTTCTCGCGCCGGGTTCCCGAACTCCCTCAAAGCGAAATCGAATTGCGCGTCCGTCATCGCATGCAACGGCGCGTCATCCTCGAACAGGCCGAACCGGTCCCGTACGAGGTGCTGGTGCACGAGGCAGCATTGCGGATCAAGGTAGGCGGCCGCGTCGCCTCCCTGGCTCAGCTGGCCCGCATCCTGGAGCTCTCCGAAGCAGACCACGTGACCGTGCGCGTCATCCCCTTCGAGCTGGACGACTTCGCCGACATCACAGCCGCCATGGTGTACGCCGGCGGCCCCGTCCCCAGACTGGACACTGTGGTTCGCGACGGCCCTCACGGTTCTCTTTTCATCGACTCCGAAACACAGCTGGGCGTCTTCCGAACACTCTTCCGTAGAGTTGAGGGAGCGTCACTCGACCCTGCTCGGTCGCGAGACCTCATCCACAGATTGGCCAAGGAACTGTGAGGCGCACGGTGACCACCCCGGACAACTGGCGGAAGTCCTCCTACTCCGGCAGCGGCGACGGCAACGCCTGCGTGGAGATGGCAGACCGGCGGACTCACATATCCATCCGTGACTCAAAGGCCCCGGCCAGAGCGACCCTCACCTTCCCGCCCGGAGCCTTCACCCCCTTCATAGAAGCCCTGAAGCGGGCGGACCACCCGCTGTAGGTCGTCGGGGTCGCTACTTCTTGCCCAGCCCCTGGGTCACGAGCGGGTCCCCGAACGCGTTGTACACCGTCACCGAGCCGGCCTTGGCGGACTTCCCCGCCCCAGCCGCACCCGCATAGTCGCGGTAGGCGTCCGCGACCTGCTGTGCCCGGGTCATCGCCTCGTCCACGGCGCCGATGTCCGTCGAGATGAGGACGTGGCCGCCGCCGGTGTCTCGGGCCTGGATGCGTTCGACTTCGGCCGTGGCCTTCGACAGGCCGTGGGTCTTGCCGTAGTCGCGGAGAGCCTTGGCGTTCGCCTTCATCTCGGTGCGGTCGCCCGTCGCGGGGAACTTCTCCGGGATCGCCGACTCCTTGGCCGTCGACCCCTTGGTCGCCGGCTCAGCGGTGCAGGCCGCGGTGAACAGGCAGGCGGCCAGCAGGGCCGAGCAGGCCACAATTCTGCGGTTGATCACGTCGAGACTCCTTGAGACTGTTTCGGACTCCCGTTGGGAGCGGCGGGGCTCATAGCCAAACCCCGCCTCCCCAAGACGGGCAAACAAAGAGTCAGGTCGCGGTAAAACGGCATGACCTGGGCCACTCGTCGGCGAACACCTCGCACCCGACACGCCGCCCCACCACGGTCGCCGCCCCCGCATCCCATAGCATGACCATGCAAGTCAAGTCGCCTCAGACGGCCATAAGTTGAAAAGGGCACGACATGTCGTTCGGTCCGCCAGCCGCAGGGTTCGGGCCTGCGACACCGCCAGCCTGGACTCCGCCGACGGCCATCGAGCAGGCGCTCTTCGAGGCCAAGGCGCGTGAGGACTGGGCGGCCTACTTCGACACCCTCGCAGGGCGCCACCTCTACTACGAGATACGGCGTGAGAAGTCGGATGCCGACCCGAGCAAGGTCCATCCCCTCTTCGGGCACGACCCCCGGGTTGCCGGCGGTCGCGTCTGGGCGGTCTACACCGAGGGAATGCTGCCCGCCCCGGAGCCGCACCGGGTGTTCGACCGGAAGTCGCTCGGGTGGTTCGCGCGGGGGTGGGAGCCCACGGATCCTCCGTGGCTCGTGGTCAACCCCGGCAGCCCCTGCGAGGCCTTCCTCCCGTCCGCGCCGCCGCACTCCGGGGCCTGGGCCCAGCATGCCGAACGGCGGGGCGTGCCCTCGTGCGGTCCGGGGCTGCGCGCTCTCCGGGTCGGCGGGCCGCTGCAGGGCGCCGTGGCCCATGGGCTGGCCTGTGGCGCTCTGCTCTTCGTGCGCTGCGGGCACCCCTGGAACGCGATGGCGCATCACGGCCACGGATACCCCGAGGAGCGCAAGCTGCTCAAGGAGTGGTGGGGCGTCACGAGTCGCGAGGAGTGGCAGGTCCAGCAGCGCGCCCTGCTCGACCCCGACGGCGCCAACCCGGTCTGGGAGTTCGCCCTGAACCTGCGTCGCACCATCGCCCGTGACTTCGGCGGCCATGTCGACACCGCCTACTGGCGCGACGCGGTCGCCCGGGTGCTGCGCGGTCCCGCAGATGGCGAGATCGTCATCACCCCGGACGGGGTCACCAGCCCAGCTGGTCCGGAGCCGGAGACCGAGGCACGCATCAAGGGTGTCCAGGCTCTCGTCGGTCGTATCACCCGCTACGAGGCGCGCTTCCGGGCCGACGGCATCCTCGACGAGAACCGGTTCGTCAGTTCCGTGGACGCCTGGAACTTCGGGCGCGCATCGGGCATGGCCCGGTGGGGGCTGGGGGCCCGGTACTGCTCTCTGCAGGAGGCCGAGTCTGCCGTCGTCGAGGCCGGGCGGGTCGCCGCGCGGTCGTACAAGTCCTGGCGGGACTTCGCCGCCGGGTACATCCTCGGACGCTGTCTGCACTTCGACGACGAGGAGTTCGGCAGCTGGTACACGGACATGGTCGACGTCCACCGGATTCTGACGTCCGAACCCGACAGTCCCTGGCTCACCGTTCCCTTCCGGTGATGCCGGCGAATCTCACCATCTCCGGCGAAGGCGAAATCCGGCCGGAGCCGCCTCGGAAGCCTCTTGACCTGATCATGCCAACACTTCACCATGAGCGCCAACCCCCGCACAGCGGCCTCACAGCAATAGGCACGTCGCACTGACGCACCCCCCAGCTCCACTCCCCACTTCCGGCGACCCCGGAATCCCTGGAGAACCAAGGAGAGTTCATGCGACTTCGCATCCGCGGCTCCGGCGCGCGCGGCGGCAGGCGTACCGCCGCACTCGGCGCACTGCTGGCCCTCGCTCTCGCCGCCCCCGTGTCCGCCACCGCCACGCACGCCGCCGCCGACGGCGCCCGGAAGGCCGCGCCGTCCGGTGACGACATCCGGCAGTACGAGATCCATCAGAGCACCGATCCCGTGACGCGTACGGCCATTCAGCAGGCCGGCGTCACCGTCGACGAGGCCGACGAGGAGACCGTCGTCGTGTCCGGGCGGGCCGAGCAGATCAGCAAGCTGCGCAAGCTCGGGTACGACGTCAGTCCGCTGGGGGCGGCACCCCAGCGGTCAGGCGCCCGGCTCTACGACTTCCCCAGCGCCGACTCGAAATACCACAACTACGCCGAGATGAACGCAGAGATCGACCAGCGGCTCGCCGCCTACCCGAACATCATGAGCAAGCGGGTGATCGGGAAGTCGTACCAGGGGCGGGACATCGTCGCCATCAAGGTGAGCGACAACGTCGGGACCGATGAGGACGAGCCGGAGGTGCTGTTCACCTTCCACCAGCATGCTCGTGAGCATCTGACCGTGGAGATGGCTCTGTACCTGCTGCGCGAGTTCGGCGCCGGGTACGGGAACGACTCGCGGATCACGAACCTGATCAACAGCCGGGAGATCTGGATCGTCCCCGATCTGAATCCCGACGGCGGCGAGTACGACATCGCCACCGGGTCGTACCGGTCGTGGCGGAAGAACCGGCAGCCCAACTCGGGGTCGTCGTACGTCGGCACCGACCTCAACCGGAACTGGGACTACAAGTGGGGCTGCTGCGGCGGGTCGTCGGGCTCGAAGTCGTCCGAGACCTACCGCGGTTCGGCCGCCGAGTCCGCGCCCGAGGTGAAGGTCGTCTCCGACTTCGTGCGCAGCCGGGTCGTCGGCGGCAAGCAGCAGATCAAGGCCGGCATCGACTTCCACACCTACAGCGAGCTGGTGCTGTGGCCGTTCGGGTACACCTACTCGGACACGGCGACGGGGATGACCGCCGATGACGCCGCCGCGTTCAAGGCCGTGGGGCAGAAGATGGCCGCGAGCAACGGGTACACGCCGGAGCAGTCGAGCGATCTGTACATCACCGACGGGTCGATCGACGACTACCTGTGGGGCGTCCACAAGATCTTCGACTACACCTTCGAGATGTATCCGACGTCCAGTTCCGGGGGTGGGTTCTACCCGCCCGACGAGGTCATCGAGCGGGAGACGTCCCGGAACAAGGACGCGGTGTTGCAGCTGCTGGAGAACGCGGACTGCATGTACCGGGCGATCGGGAAGGCCGCCCAGTACTGCAGCTAGGCCTCTTCGAAGTAGGCGTCGAGGACCGCGTCCAGCCGGCCCTCCCACTCCTTGAAGCGCGCCCTGGCCGTCGCCTCGATCTCGATCGGGTACCAACGGCGGTCAGGGGTGTGCACCGTGATGGTGAAACGCTTGCCGAAGCGGGGGGACTCCGTCTCGACCGCGGCGATCTCCTCCCAGCGGAACTCGCAGTTCTCCTCGTCCAGGCTGAGCCGGACACCGCGGTGGTCGGCGGCGAACTTGGCGCGGCGGTCGGAGGCCTCGAAGACGGGCCCGTCCGCGGGCGCCTCCTCCTCTTCCTCCGGCTCCGCCGGTGCCTCGGCCGCCTTGGCCTTCGGCTCCTGCTCCGGCTCCGGCTCCGGCTCCTCGGCAGGCTCCGGTGCCGCCGCCTGCGGCTCCTGCTCCTGCTCCGACTTCGCCGCCGGTGCGGTGAGCCCGGGGATGAAGGCCGGGTCGAATCCGGCGCCCTCGACGGGCTTGCTGCTCGATCCTATGCGCTGCTCCACGGCGGCAGTATGGACGACATTCCTGTGCCGGAACCAGTCGGACCACCCGACTCACGGATTGAACCTGGTCACTCGTCCATGAAGACGATCCTTCGGGTACGGCCCCCGTCGCCCGGTACCGGCGTCACCGCCGCCCGGCCCGCCGGTACCGCGCGCTCGCGGCCCCAGGCGCGGATCTCCTCGATCTGTTCGGGGTTGCTGACGCTGAGCGGGCGTACCTGGGCGAAGGTGTCCATGACGTACGAGTCCTTCAGCTGGGCGATGCCACCGCGACGCAGGGCCTCCTCGCCCACGTCGTGCACGGCGGCCTCTATGTCGGAGCCGGCGAAGCCCTCGGAGAGGTCGACCAGGCGGTCGAGCTGCTCGGGGTCGGGGTCGGCCTGGAGGTAGCGGTGGTGATAGATGCGGATGATCTCCTTGCGGTCCTGGGCGTCGGGCAGGTCCACGAAGAAGAGTTCGTCGAAGCGGCCCTTGCGCAGCAGCTCCGGGGGCAGGCTGCGGATGTCGTTGGCGGTGGCCACGACGAACGCGCGGGACTGGGACTCCTGGAGCCAGTACAGGAACTGGCCGATGATGCGCTGCGGGACGCCGGACATGTCGTCCCGCCCGGCCAGGCCCTTCTCGATCTCGTCGATCCAGAGCACACAGGGGGCCACCCTGTCGGCCATCGCGAGGGCCTCGCGGAAGCGGCCCTCGGACTCGCCGAGGTACTTGCCGTGGATGCTGGCCATGTCGAGGCGGTAGAGCGGGAGCTGCCAGTCGTGGGCGATGGCCTTGGCGGACAGCGACTTGCCGCAGCCGGGTACGCCGACCAGCAGGACGCCCCGCGGCGGGCGCAGGGCGGTGTGGCGCAGGTCGCGGGAGATCATGTCGTGCTTGCGTTCCAGCCAGGTGCGCAGGCCGGTCAGGCCGCCGATGGCGTAGTCGCTCTGCTTGAGGTGGACCCGTTCCAGACCGGTGAGGTCGCTGAAGATGCGGTCCTTGGCCTGGGCCAGGCCGAGGACGTCCTCGCGGCGGATGGCTCCCTTGGCGGCGATGGTCGCCATGAGGTTGACGCACTCGGCCTCGGTGACGCCGTTCAGGAACTCGGCCGCGCGGCGGGCGTCCTCCTCGCTCCAGTCGATGGGGATGTGGCCGTGGTGGTCGCCGAGGAAGCCGCTGAGGATGCCGTACATCTCCTCGGAGTCGGGCAGGTCCAGGCGCAGGCTCATGCCGAGGCGCTGCAGGCCGCTCCAGATGGGGGTGTCCGTGATCAGGACGATGCTGCCCATGTTGCTGTCGGCCAGGCGGGCCAGCTCCGCGAAGTGGCGGGTGACCGGGGTGTCCGACTCGAGTTCGTCGGGGTCGACGAAGACGACGGTGGCGTTGGCGCGGCTGCCGAACTGGGCGGCCGCGAAGTCCATCGCACCCGCCAGCGAACGATCGTCCTGCACCGGCGCGTTGGTGCGCAGGTCGCGCAGTCCGGTGGCCCGGGTGTAGATCCAGAACGGCATGCTGCTGCGCCGGGACTGGGTGGCCGCCTCCCGCAACAGGCGCAGGGCGCGCTGCTGTTCGATCGTGCGCATCGCGATGACCGGCACGCGGGCGGAGATGTAGCTGTCGAGATGGCTGAGGCTCTCGGCGTAGTTCGACATTCGGGCCTTCTCGGAGGTGTTCGGGGACGGCGGGACGTGCGCGGCAGGCCGTGGCCCGCCGCCGTCCGCCTCAGCCGGGGACGATGCGGCGCCTGGGCGGGGCCGCGGGGTCGTACGCCCAGGCGTCCTGGGCCGGCCGCGCCGTGAGGGTCGCGGTCAGCGCGTTGTCCCGCAGGGCGCGGCGGCGACGCTCGACCAGGCGGGGGTCGGTGCCGCGCCGGATCTCGGCGTCCAGATTCCGCTCCAGCTGGGCCTGCACCTCGGTGATCTGGTTGTCGACCAGCTCGGTGAGCCGGGTGCGCAGGGACTCCGGGAGCCCCGGGTGGGCGGCCAGCCCGCGGACGGCGTGCAGGCCGGTGCGGGCCTGGGCGAGCTCGCGGCCCCAACTGAAGTCGTCCCGTGCCCCGTTCAGGGCGCGGACGAGGTGCTCGGCCCAGGCGACCAGGCGCGTGTTCAGGGCGCTGGTGAGGTGTTCGGTCAGCCGGGCCCAGGTGTCGCTGTCGTACTGCTCCTCGGCGAGCGCGGGCAGCACGGCGGGGTCGGCGGGCTCCAGGGCGGCCCAGCGCCGCAGGAAGCCGACCCAGGCCTGGTACGGGCCGCCGTCGCCCCACAGGCCGCTCATACGGTGCTGCCCGGCCGGCGTACGACGGTCTCCCCCGGTGGCAGCGGCTCCCAGTCCGGCAGCCCCTCCACGACCCGCCGAAGCCTGCTGGTGACCCGCTCCTGCTGCGGACGTCGCTGCGCGGCCCAGGGGGAGGACTGAGCACGGGCAGAGTCGGCGGAGGCGGCCCAGGGGGAGGCGGCGGACTGCTGGCCGCTGCCTGCGGGCTGCTGGGCGGGGCCGCTGCCGATGGGCTGCCCGCTGTGGGGGGCGGGACCGCTGCCGGTGGGCTGCCCGCTGTGAGGGGCGGGACCGCTGCTGGTGGGCTGCCCGGTGTGAGGGGCGGGGCCGCCTGCGCCTGGGGCGGGCTGCGGGGTGGCAGCCCAGAGCGCCGCCGGTGTGGCCCCCTGCGCGGGCACCGTGGCCCCGGGCTGACCGGTCGCAGCCCAGGAGCCCTGGGCTGCGTACGCCGACTGGGGTGCCGAGGTCTGCCCTGGCGGCACGGCCCCCGCCTCGTGCGACGCGGGACGCGCGACGTTCGCCCACGGCGACTCGTCCTGCGTGCCGCGCGGCGCCGGGCCGGGCTGGTGGGCGGGCGGCGGTGGCGTACTCATCGGGCGCTGTCCTCCCGGGACTCGGACGAGATCTCCTGACCGGCCTTGCCCTCCGGCTCGGCCTCCTTGCGGAACGACGGCTCGGGCGCGGAGGAGCTCTCCGCGCGGGCCGACGAGCCCGGCGCCGCGGCGCCCTCCCGGACCGACGCCCCGGACACGGCTCCCGAGCGCGCCGCAGGCACGGCGTCCCCCTGAACCGACCCCGCAGGCACGGACTCCTTCCCGGACCGGGACTCGGACACGGCCTCCCGGCCCGGCCCGGACTCGGACACGGCCTCCCCGCGGGCCGACGAATCGGATGCCGCCTCCCAGCGCGCCGCAGGCACAGCGTCCTCCTGGGCCGACTCCGCGGGCACGGACTCCTTGCGTACCGTCCGCCCCTCGAACGGCGAAGCACCCCCGCCCGCCGTCGGCAGCGTGGCGATCAGTTCGCGGACCTTTGCCTCGGCCTGGTCGGCCGCCGTGAACTTCTCGTACCAGTCGGTGAGTTCGGCGGAGGCTCCGCGGAGCTGATGCAGGGACTCCGTCTTGGCGCGGTCCAGGAGTTCGCGGGCCGCGGCCTGGGCGCGGGCCGCGGTCTGGGCCTGGTTGCGGAGGATGAGGCCCCAGACGAGGGCGACGATGGCTGCCGTTCCGATCGCGAAGGCGGGCCAGCTGCCGGCGAGGAAGAGCAGGATGGCCGCGACGACGCCGGCCAGCGGAGCCACCTTCTTCAGCCACGGGAAGGCGAGCGCCTCCACGAACGGACCCGTGTAACGGTCCCAGTGGTCGCCGAGGGACTTCTCCAGGGCGGCCAGGGGCTGGGTGAACGAACCTACCCAGGTGGGCAGCTGGAAGAGCTGTGAGCCCACGGAGTGCGACGTGGCGAACTGGGCCTGGACGTCCTGCGGCACGGCGGCGCGGTAGTCGCGGGTGTGCGCGGCGTGCGCCTGCTGGAACCACTCGTGGCAGGCCGCGACGGAGAGCCGCTGGGTGGCCGGCGAGGTGCCGATGGCCTGCGGGTTGAGCGCGGCCGTGGTCTGCACGGTGAGGTAGTCGAGAGTCTCCTCGTACGAGGCCGCGTCCGCGTCGGCGGTCTTGCGGGCTCCGGCGAGGTCGCCGTCGTGGTCGACCACCGCCTGGTTGAAGGCGAGGTCGCGGCGCAGCGGCAGCTCCTCGTTGTCGTACTCGGAGACAAGCCGGTCGAGGATGTCGTCGACGGCGTCCTCGATGCGCTCGGACGGCTGGAACTCTCGGTCCATGACGGCCCGGTACTTGTCCAGCACGGGCTGCTGGCCGCGCGCGGACGAGAGCACGCCGTCGAGGGTGACCCACTGCGGGGAGACGGCGGCCAGGCGCGGGAACTCGGCCGCCTGGGACGGACCGCGCAGGGACTCCAGCTCGTCGCGCCAGCACCGGACCTGTCTGGCCTGCGCGTCGGCGCTGTCCATCAGCTGGGAGCGCCACTCGGCGAGGGTGCGGTCCAGCAGCTCGCGGCCGACCGGTCCGAACGCGCCCTGGGCGATGGCCTCCAGGATGACCGCGAACTCGCGGCCGAGCGCGGCCGGGTCCTGGGCGAGGAGATAGTGCCGCAGCCAGCGCACCGCGCCCTCGGAGCGGCCCTGGCGACGCAGGACGAGCGCGAAGAAGAGGGAGGTGCGGTCGGGCGAGCGACGGAAGGCCTCGTCGACCGCGCGCTCGCACAGGGTGCGGTCGTCGGCGGACCAGGAGGCGAGGGCGACCAGGGCGGGAGCGAGCCAGTAACGGGGGGTCTGGAGCATCAGCTGGTCGCCGACCATCCGGACGTTGTCCTCCGACACCAGGCCGATGTCGAAGGCCTGGAGCATGCCGACCGCGGTGCGGCGGACCGTCTTGTGGTGGCCGAACTCGTGGTCGATCTTGTCCTCGATGACCCCGATGCGGGTCTCGGCGCGCTGCACGTTCGCGGTGGCCTGCGCCTGCTGGACGAAGGCGAGGAACTCGTCGCGCAGCTGCTGGAGTTCGGTGCGGGTCTGCTGCTGGTTGGCCTCGACCGTGGAGACCTGGCCGGACACGGAGCCGACCTGTTCGCTGAGTCTGATGACGAGGTTGCTGACCTCCTGCACCTGGCGGCGCAGTGTGTAGTCGACCTCGGACATGCGGAACTCCGTTCGAGTGCTGCGGGGTGAGCGGGCTGGGTAGGGATCGGGACTCAGGGGCGGACGACGGTGCCGTCGTCCAGGACCGGCAGGATCAGGCCGTCGTCGTAGACCTCGACGTAGGCATAGCCGCCGGAGCGGGCGAGCATCCGGGCCGCCGAGAACGGCTCGGGCATCGGCTCGGCCGGGGCGAAGTGCCGCACGATGACCTGGAAGAGGTTGAGCTGGTGGTCGACGTACGGCGGGCCCAGGTGGCAGCGGGC
The DNA here is from genome assembly GCF_044541035.1 of Streptomyces sp. NPDC085866. NCBI lineage: Bacteria > Bacillati > Actinomycetota > Actinomycetes > Kitasatosporales > Streptomycetaceae > Streptomyces > Streptomyces sp. NPDC085866. Next base: position 148,171 of record NZ_JBITSQ010000021.1, on the reverse strand, counting down.
GACGAAGCCGAGCGGCACCGAGCCGTATGCCGTCGTGTACTGCGCGCGGACCCACTCGGCCAGCGACCGGCAGGCCTGCTCGTCCAGGCCCGCGTCGAGCCGGCCCACGGCGTCGAGCAGTTTGCGGGAGCGCGGTGTGCACAGCGCGCGGCGTGCGACGCCGGGCGCCGGGTTCGCGGGCGCGGAGCCAGGCTGGGCGACCAGGCCCGGCTGGATACCCGGACCCTGCTGTGCCGGCCGCACGATACGGCGCGGCCGTTCGGTGTACCCCATGTGTCCCCCGAGAGTCATGGGTGGTGAGCGGTTGTGCGATGCACGGAAGGCGAAGGTTAGTGACGTCACGTCAAGAGCGCATCTCGGTATGCCTGATTGACCCGTGAACGGCACTGGCAAACTCTCTTCGCATGGGGAGGATCAAGGCGCTCCTGGTGGGCATCGACGACTATCCGGCGTCCGTGGCGAGTGCGCTCGGCGGCTGTGCGAACGACATCGCCGAGGCGCGTCGGCTGCTGACCGAGCAGGCCGGTGAACAGGTGGACGTCACCGTCCTGTTGGACGCCGACGCGACCGTGGCCGCCGTGACGGACGCGGTGCTGCGGCACCTGGGCTCGGCCGGTCCTGGGGACACCGCGCTGCTGTGGTTCTCCGGGCACGGCACGCAGGAGGCCGCCATCGGCGACGACCTGTTGATCGAGGCGACGGGCCTGAACCAGGCGCTGGTGTGCGTGGACGGTCCGCTGCTCGACAAGCGGCTGGGCGCGCTGCTGGACCGGGTCGCGGCGGGCGGTGCCCAGGTCACGGTGGTGCTGGACTGCTGTCACTCGGGGGGCGCGACGCGGGAGGCGGAACTCACCGCGCGGTACGCGCCGCCCCGGCCGGAGTGGGACTTCGGCACCCGCGCGTACGGCGGGTCTCCCCGGCATGTGCTGCTGGCGGCGAGCCGGCTGGACGAGCCTTCGTACGAGGGCTGGTTCGAGGGGCGCCGGCACGGGGCGTTCACCCTTGCGCTGGTCGGCGCGGTGCGCGCGGCCGGTCCCGGCGCCACGTGCCGGGAGCTGCTGGCGGCGGCCGCGGCGCGGGTGCAGCGGGCGGGCAGCACCCAGCATCCGGTGCTCTTCCCCGACCTGCCGGGCGGTGCGGCGGACCGCCCGCTGCTGGGCGGCGCGCCCCGTACGGCGAGCCCGCACCTGCTGCGGTACGGCGCCGACGGCTGGGAGGTGGACTGCGGCGCGGTGCACGGGCTCCGGGAGGGCGGCGCCGAGGCGCAGGGCACCACCTTCGCGGCGCTGGAGGAGGGGCCCGGCCGGGGGGTCGTGCGCGCGGTGACGGTGTCGGCCGCGCGGACGCTGGTCGCGCCGGTGGACTGGGACCCGGAGCCGGAGCGGGTGTATCCGGTCGCGCTGTCGGAGGTCGCGCTGCCGCCGGCCAGTGCGGCGGTGGACGGATCACCGGAGGACAGCCGGTGGCTGGCCCGCGAACTCGGCCCGCTGGTGCGGCTGGTGGACGGCCCCGAGGGGGCGCACGGGCTGCACTTCCAGGTGCGGGTACGGGACGGGCGGGCGTACGTCCTGCGGCGCGACGGTACCGAGTTCGCGGCGCCCCTGCCGTTCGAGGGTCCCGCGGACGCCGAGCGGGTCGCGGACTGCCTGGCCCACCTCGCCCGCTGGCACCAGCTGCGCGACCTCGCCCCGCGGCCCTCGCTGCTGGACGGGCTGGTGGAGCTGGAGATCGTCCCATGGGGCTCGGACGAGCCGCTGCGGCCGGACGGGTCCGGGGAGATCGTCTGCCCGTACGCCCCGGGCCCCTCCGGGCCGCGCCCGCCGTGGGTGTCGATCCGGCTGCACAACCGCTCCCCCGACCGCACCCTGTGGTGCGTCCTGCTCGACCTGACCGAAGGCTACGCCTCCTCCTCGGTGCTGTATCCGGGGCACTTCATCGGTCCCGGCCGTACGGGCCACGCGCTGGACGGCGATCCGGTGCAGCTGTCGCTGCCCGCGTCCCGGGCCGCGGTGCCGGGGGCGGAGGCCCGGGACTGGCTCAAACTGGTGGTGTCCGACCGGGAGTTGAACGTGGTGCCGTTCCAGCTGCCCCCGTGGGAGACCGCCACCGGCGGCCGGATCCTCGGTCCCGTACTGGGTGCGGCGGGCCGCTGGACGGCGGTGACCGTGCCGCTGCGCACGCTGGTGCCGGAGCCGGTCAGCGGCCGAGATGTGTGAAGCCGGCCCAGGCGCTCAGATCGCGCGGGTCGAGCCCGCGGGCCCGTTCGGCGAGGAACTCCGGGAACTCGGGCGGTAGTTCACGGTCGGGGTTGAGCATCCACAGCTGGGCGCGGCGCAGGGCGCGGGCCGGGGGTTCGCCGTGGGTGCGCAGGAAGTGGTGGGTGAGGAACATCAGCACCGAGGTCGCCTCGTCCGGGACCGGCCACAGCGAGCCGACGACCGAGCGGGCGCCGGCGGCGAGGAAGGCGGTGGCGAGGCTGTAGGCCTCGTTGTGGCCGCGGCCCGAGACATGGCTGCGGCAGGCGGCCAGCAGCACGAGACCGAGCCGGTCACCGCCCGCGCCGGCGATCTCCTCCGCCGCCAACTGGCCTGCGTGCAAGGAGAGATGGGCGCTGCGGCGGGCGTTCTCGGCGACGGACGCGTGGCAGGCGAGATGCAGCACTCCCCCGTCCTGCGGCGACTCGCGCAGCCACCGCAGCACCTCGCCGGGGGTGCCGGGGCCGTCGGTGGGACCGGTCGTGCGGCGGCCCAGGAACCGGGCCTCGGGGTAGAAGGCGCGCTGCACGGCGTCGGCCTCCTCGCCCGCGTGGCGCAGGTCGCCGGTGGGGTTGCCGACGATCAGCGCGGCACCGGTGTGCTCGGCGGCGGGGCGGGCGGCCACCTGGCACAGCAGGCGGGCCGAGGCGGCGTAGGAGATCTCGGCGGCCTGCAGCGCGTACTGCCGCCCGCGCGGCCCGCCCGGCTCCCAGGCCGCGTGCCAGGGCACGAGCCCGAGCCTGCCCATCGGCACCAGCACCAGCCGGGGCAACCGCCCGGCCGGCATCTCGAAGGCCTCCAGCAGCGGCCGCATCGCCACGTACCAGGCCCACCCGCACAGCCGGTCGAGCCGGGCGCGGAGGGTGGAGGGGGCCGAGGGGCGCCGGCCGGGGACGGGGCCCAGGTCACGAGGGGTTCCGTCACGGGTCAGCCCTTCCCCCGGCCCGTACTCCTTCAGTGGTGCCGCGTCCTCCGTCAGGGTCGGCAGGGGTACGGCGTGCACCGCGCCCTTCGACGTGACGACCAGGGCGGTGCCCGGGGTGTCCTCCGTGCTCGGTACCAGGTAGACCAGGGCGTCCTTGGTGAGGCTGCGCAGGGCCTCGGCGATCTCGTCGGGGGTGGGTGGGTCGAGGAGTTGTGCCTGGTGGGTGCCGGTGAGGGCGGCCAGGACGCGGCGGCGCAGGGTGCTGGGCACGGTGAGCTGGGTCCGGGCGGCGGCGAGGGGGTCGGCGGGCTGTTCGGTCGCGCCGGCTCCGGCGGTCCGCCACTCGGCCGTCAGGTCGGTGTGTCCGGTGGCGGTGAGGAGGTCGGGTACGGTCGCCGAGGTGAGGGTCGCGTGCAGGACCAGGCCCCGGCAGGCGTCCAGGGCCTGGAGGGCCTCCTCCGGGCGGTCGTCCTTCAGGCACCAGCCGGCCACCTGCAGCGCCGCCCTGGTGGCCTGCGCGGCGGCGACCGTCGCGTGGTCGGTGCCGGACTGCAGCAGGGCGGCCCAGGCATACCCGCGCAGGGACTTCAGGCCGAGGGCGCGGGCGCCGGCCCGGTCGCGGCGGTGCAGGTCGTCGCGGGAGCGGCGGGCCTGGGCGAGGGCGAGGCCGATGTCGGCGTAGAGCCGGTGCTCGGGGCCGCCGGCCTCCGCGAAGGCGCCCTCCAGCAGGGCGATGCCCTTGGCGAGGCGCTCGCGGCGGCGCACCCGGTCGATCTCCAGCTCGGACAGGGCGCAGTGGGCGATGCCCAGGGCGTTCGCGTAGCGCAGGCGGCTGTCGCTGCCGGGATCGCTCAGCTCGTGGGCCTCCCGGAGCAGGCCGATGGCAGCAGCGATGCCCGGCCCGTCCTGCTGCGTGACGGCGTGCATGAACCGGGTCATGCCGCAGTCGCCGAGCACCCAGGCCCGGTGGTCGCGGGGCAACCGGCGTGCCTGGCGGCGCAGTTCGGTGGCGTTCGGGCGGGCCGCGAGCGGCGGCAGCGGGGGTACGCCGAGGTGCTGGGCGAGGTTGTCGCGCCCGGAGCGGGCGTTCTCCAGGAGGGTGAGGATCTCGATGCGGGAGGGGTCCTCGTCGCCGAGCGCGGCGTGCCCCTCGGTGAGCGCGGCGATATGGCCGTCGGCGGCGGCCAGGTCGCCGCGCCGGACGGCGGCGTGCGCGTCGTAGCCCGCCTGCTGGAGGTCCATCAGGCGGCGCAGGTGCGCGGGCAGGGCGGGGTCGGAGCGCAGCCGCCTCCAGGTCGCGGCGCCGGCTTCCATGTCGTCGCCGGCGCCGCCGGTCTGGCCGCGCTGGGTCTGGGCCACGAACCGGGCGAGGGCAAGGCCGTGGTCGGCCTCTTCACCGAGGCCGCCGTCGGCCTCCGCCCGGTCGAAGTGGGCGAGCACCTCGTCGAACCCGGCGCCGGAGCCGCTGCTCATCTCCTGGTGCAGCCGGGCGACGCCGGCGACGGCGTTCGCCGGTCCCTGCCAGGCCGGGTCCCGTTCGGCCCGTTCCAGGACGGCCCGGGTCAGCTCGCGCCGGTGTTCGGCGGTGACGTAGGTGCCGTCGGGGTCGACGAGGGTGAGGTTGCCCAGCATCAGCGAGGCGAGCTGGGCCCGGCCGGGGCTGCCCGGTTCGAGGGAGCGCAGCCGGGCGAGGGCCTGCTCGAAGCCCTGGATACGACGGCGGGCTCCGACGACGTCCCGTTCCATGCCCCGCAGGAACTCCTCCTCCCCGAAGTCGACGAAGGTCCGGCCCTCGCGGATGTCGTCGAGGAGGCTGTCCCACGTCTGCTTCATCTGTTCGACGTCGAGTCCCTCCGGGCATCCGTCGGTCTCGGGCAGCACCCCGTGGTCGACGAGGGCGAAACGGGCCCAGCCGTCGAGCATCCGGGCGGACTGGAGCATGTCGTGGTTGTCGGTCCCGGAGTCCAGGACGAGACCGGCGGCCCGCAGCACGTCCCGGGCACGGTCCGGTCGGGGGTCGTCGTGGTGACGGGACTGCTGGAAGAGGGCGAGGAAGAGTGCGGTGGCGCCGATGTCGCCGTCCCGTTCCGGCCGCCAGGTGTCGACGGCCCGGCGGACCAGCGAGATACCGCGGTCCCTGCCCTCGACGTCGTCACGGGCGGCGGCCCGCTCGTACAGCAGGCGCCCGAACATGTCCAGGTACTGCGGCAGCAGCTGTTCCTCGGCGCCGGGCCGCTCCAGCAGGCGGCGCAGCTCGACCTCGGCGGCCAGGCTCTGGCCGACGTCCTTCCAGGTGGACCAGATCAGGGTCCGTACGAGGAGGGCGTTGACCTCGGCCTCGAACGCCCAGTCGGGTGCCGGTCCGCCCGCCCGCCGGGCCTCGGTGAGCGCGGTGTCGAAGGCGTCCCGGGCGCTCTCCAGTTCCTCCCGGTCGATCCGCACCCGGCCGCGCACCAGCGCGGCCAGGCCCAGGCTGTAGCGCAGGTGCGGGACGTCGGCGGGCGGGGCGGTGTCGAGGAGGGCGCGGTAGTGGCGGGCCGAGGCGTCGGCGGCGTCGAGGTCGCCGTGCAGCAGGGCCCGCCGCATGAACAGGTATCCGGCACCTGCCCTCAGGTCGGCCTCTTCCTCGCTTCCGGGCTCCGCGTCCTGAAGGGCGTCGTCGTGCCTGCGCAGGGCCTCCTCCAGCAACGCGGCGGAGTCGGGGTCGGCCAGGCAGCGCAGCTTGGCGCACACGGCGAGCACATGCCGACCCCACACGCGCTCCCAGGCGAAGTCGAGGTCCCCGGCGGGCAGCCCCTCCACACCGGCCGCCAGCAGCTCGAAGGCGTCCTCCAGCAGGTGCCGCTCGCCCCGGTCCTCGTACTGCACACCCCGCAGATGCCCGAACCTGACCCGCCAGGCCGACCAGAGCGGCTCGGCGCCGGGGGTGCGGAAGGCGTGCTCGAACGCCTCGACGGCCAGCGCGAGTTCCTCGTGCCGGCCGTCGTCCTCCCGCAGCAGGTACAGCCGGTGGCTCAGCTCTCCGGCGTACCCGCACAGCTCGGCGGTCTCCGGGTCACCGGCGGAGTACCGGGCCAACTCGTCGAGTACGGCGTCGCGTTCGGCGGTGATGTCACCGACAGGACCGGCCGGCCGGGAGGAGGAGAGGGTCACGTACCCATACTGCCTACACGAACACGCTCACCGCCGCCGCCACCGCGAAGCCAGCCACCGACAGCACCGACTCCAGCACCGTCCAGGTGCGCAGCGTGTCCCGCTCGGTGATGCCGAAGTACTTGGCCACCATCCAGAAGCCTCCGTCGTTGACGTGCGAGGCGAAGATGGAGCCGGCGGAGATGGCCATGATGACGAGGGCGACGAAGGCCTGGGAGTGGTGGCCCCCGGCGAGGAGCGGGGCGACGATGCCGGCCGTGGTCACGATCGCCACCGTGGCCGAGCCCTGGGCGACCCGCAGCACCAGCGAGATCAGGTACGACAGCATGATCACCGGCAGGCCCACGCCGTGGAAGGTGTCGGACAGGGCCTGGGCGACCCCGCTGGCCTTCAGCACGGCACCGAAGACACCGCCCGCGCCGACCACCAGCAGGATGTTGCCGACCGGCTTGAGGGACGAGGTCGACACCGACTCGAGGGACTTGCGGGACCAGCCGCGCCGGATGCCGAGCAGGTAGTAGGCGAGCAGCAGGGCGAGGGTGAGGGCGACGAAGGGGCTGCCGAAGAACTCGATCACCGAGCGGAAGGCGGAGGGGTCGAGCGCGATCGAGGAGAAGGTGGCGGCGAGGATGAGGACGAGCGGCGTACCGATGATGGCGAGGACCGTGCCGAGCGGCACCGGCTTCTCCTGCGGCTCGACCCCGGCCTCCCGCTGCTCGTGGATCACGGCGAGTCCGGCCTCCGCGGCCGCTTCGACCATGTCCTGCGGTACGGCGACGAAGATCCGCTTTCCGATCCAGGCGGAGAACACCCAGGCGGCCAGGACCGCGGGGATGCCGCAGACGATGCCCATGAGGACGACCCAGCCGAGCTGGACGTGCAGCAGTCCGGCGGCGGCGACCGGCCCCGGGTGCGGCGGCAGGAAGGCGTGGGTCATGGACAGGCCCGCGAGGAGGGGCAGGCAGTAGAGCAGGATCGACTTGCCGGACCGCTTGGCGGCCGCGTAGACGATCGGCGCGAGGACGAAGATGCCGACGTCGAAGAAGACCGGGATACCGAAGATCAGGCCGGTCAGGCCCATGGCGAGGGGCGCGCGCCGCTCCCCGAACAGGTCGAGCAGCCGCGAGGCCAGCACCTCGGCCCCGCCGCTGACTTCGAGGATCGCGCCGAGCATGGTGCCCAGCCCGATGATGATCGCGACATGGCCGAGGATGCCGCCCATCCCGGACTCGATGGTGGAGACGGCGTCGGAGCGCTGGACGGTGCCGAACAGTTCGGTGACGGAGAGGCCGGCGAGGAGACCGACGGCTATGGAGACGGCGAGCAGGGCGACGAAGGGCTGCAGCCGGACCTTGATGATCAGGAAGAGCAGCAGGGCTATGCCGATGGCGGCGACGGTGAGCAGTCCGGCGGTGCCGTCGACGAGGAGGAGCAGGCCTCCGGTGTGGGGTGGGGTTGCGGGGGCGGGGGCGGGGGCGGTTGCGGCGAGCGGAAAGGACATTCGGGGGTCCTCTTCGTAGATGCATCGTTCAGGGGGTCTGAGGTGTCCCCCCGAAGAGCGCAGCCGGGCAGGGGGGATCGCGGCACGGCACCCGAGGCGGGCGCCGTGCCGTGCAGGACGTGCGGGAGGTGATGTGCCGTCAGCTCAGGACGGCGAGGGCGTCGATCTCGACGAGGAGGCCGGCGGGCAGACCGACGTAGACCGTGGTCCGGGCGGCGGGCGGCTGAGTGAGGCCCTGCTCCTCGAAGTACGCGTTGTAGATCTCGTTCATCTCGGCGAAGTGGTCCACGTCGGTGAGGTAGACGCGGATCATCATCGCGTCGTCCCAGCTCGCGCCGCCCTCTTCGAGGATCGCCTTGACGTTGGCGAGGGTCTGCAGGGTCTGCTCGCGCAGGGTGGGACCGGCCGGTGTCGGGGGCTTGCCCTCCTCGGCGGGCAGGAAGCCGACCTGGCCGGCGACCTGGAGGATGTTGCCCTTCTTCACGCCGTGGGAGAACTTCGCGGGCGGGGTGGTGTGGGTCTTCGGGGTGAGCGCGATCTTCTCGGTCATTCGGGGGTGCCCTTCACTGGCGTTCTTCCGGAGTACTCGCCGCTGATCGCGTCCGCGGTACGGCGCACCTGCGGCAGCAGGGTGAGGAGTTCCTCGGCGGTGACGACGACGTTCGGCGCGGACACCGACATCGCGGCGACCACCCGGCCGTCGGCGCCGCGGACGGGGGCCGCGACGCAGTTGATGGACTCCTCGTGGCCCCCGAGGTCGGTGGCCCAGCCCTGTTCGCGCACCTGCTCCAACTCCCGCAGGAACGCGGCGGCGTTGGCGGTGGAACGGGCCGTGTACAGGGGATAGTCGAGCTTGTCCGCGAGGGCGCGGCGCTCGGGTTCGGGCAGGTCGGCGAGGAGCAGCTTGGCGACGGCGGCGACCGTGATGGCGACGGGCTTGCCGATCCGCGAGTACATGCGGACCGGGTAGCGGCTCTCGACCTTGTCGATGTACAGCACCTCGTTCTCCTCGTACACGGCGAGGTGGACGGTGTGGCCGCACTGCTCGTTGAGGCGGACGAGGTGGGGGTGGGCGATCTCGCGGATGTCGAGGTTCTCCATCGCCTCCTGGGCGAGGGCGAAGAGGCGGGCGCCGAGGCGGTAGCGCTGGTCGGACTGGCGGTAGACCAGGCCGTGCTCGTGCAGGGTGCGCAGGAGGCGCAGCGCCGTGGACTTGTGGACGCCGAGCCGGTCGGCGACCTGGCCGAGGTCGGCGGGGCCCTCGGCGAGCAGCGGCAGGATGCTCAGGGCACGGTCGACGGTCTGACTCATGGGGTGTTCGCCTCCTCCGGGGCCTCGTCGGCTTGCGTCCAGCCGGGGCCGAGTCGAAGTCTCCCCCATGCGTCGTCGTCCAGGGCGACGAGGCGGTCGGCGTGGCTCATCCAGGAGGGGCGCCGCGATGGGGGTCCCCCCAGGCGTTCAGCTCCGGGGGAGGCTCCTTGAGGGGCGGTGGTCGGGTGGCGGGTGGGAGGGGGAGCCAGGTCGCCGGGGGCGGTGAGGGCGGCTGCCGCCATGAGGTGACCGTGCCGGAGGCGGTCGCGCACCGGAAGGCCACGGAGGGTGCCGGAGAGGAATCCGGCGGCGAAGGCGTCTCCTGCACCGACCGTCGCCACGACGTCCACGGCGAGGGCCGGTTCGAAGGCGGGCGGTGCCGGTGCGGGCCGGGGGCGGGTCGCGCGGCCCGGCGCCGACGGGGTGCCGTCCGCGTCCGCCCTCCCCATCGCCCCAGCGGCACGACCGCCCGCGGGGAGCGGACACGGTTGCGGGCCCCCGTCGCTCTCGCGTCCGAACACCGTGGCCCCGCGCGCACCCTGCTTCACCACCAGCATCCGTGGTTCGGGCAGCAGCTGCCGGATCGCGGCCGGGCCGCCGGTGACGCCCCAGGCCTGCTCCGCCTCGTCCTCCCCCACGAACACGATGTCGGCGCACCGGGCCAGCTGCAGCAGTACCCGTGCTCCGTCGGCGTCCCGCCACAGTCCAGGCCGGTGATTGACGTCGAAGGAGATGAGCGGGCCCCCGGCAGACGGCTTCAGGAGGTGCCGTACAAGTTCCAGGCACCCTTCCGACAGTGCCGCCGTGATCCCCGACAGGTGCAGCACCCGCCCCGCCCGCACCGCCTCCACGTCCACGTTGTCCACGGCCATCGCGGAAGCCGCAGAGCCCGCCCGGTAATAAGCCACCTCATGCTCGTCCGTCGCCCGGTCCCCCGCCGTGCGGAAGTACAGTCCGGTCGGGCGTCCCGCGTCCCGGCGGACGTGGGCGACGTCGACGCCGTACGCCCCGATCGTCTCGACCAGGTGCTCGCCGAACCCGTCCGCCCCCACCCGGCTCACCCACCGCGTGGAGTGGCCGGAGGCCGCCAGCACGCAGGCCACGTTGGACTCGGCTCCGCCGATCCCGCGCTCGAAGGAGGGGACGTCGGCGAGGCGGCCCGGGCGGGTGGGGAGGAAGGCGACCATGGACTCGCCGAGCGCCACGACGTCCACAATGTCGGGGGCGTTGCGGGCTCCGGTGGCGGTCACGATCGTCGTAGCTCCTCGATGGTGGGAGTCCGTTGACCCCGCGTGGCCGAGATGTTAGACAGCAGTGAGCGACATACGCAATGAACGTTGCAGGGAGTGCAACGCACCAGATTGGGGAGGCCTCATGGCTCAGGAAGCCGGCACCGAAGCACTCGCCCGCCTCGCCGAGGAACGGGTCGACCACCGCTTCAAGGGCCTCCCGCCGGACGCCGAGGGCCTGACCGTCGCCGAGCTGGCCGCTCAGCGCCGCAACCTCTTCACCGACGGCTTCACCACCCCCGTGCTCGCGCTCTCCGCCGAGCGCCTGGAGCACAACCTGCAGCTCATGGAGACGTACGCCACCCGGCACGGCCTCGCCTTCGCCCCGCACGGCAAGACGTCCATGGCGCCCCAGCTCTTCCGGCGCCAGATCGAGCACGGGGCGTGGGGCATCACCCTCGCGGTGCCGCACCAGGTGTGGGTGGCCCGGGCGTTCGGGATCGAGCGGATCTTCCTGGCCAACGAGCTGGTCGACGCGGCGGCCCTGCGCCGGATCGCCGCCGACCTGGCGGCCGACCCCGACTTCCGTTTCGTCTGCTACGTCGACTCCGTGCGCGGGGTCGAGCTGATGGACGCGGCCCTGCGCGGCACGGCCCGCCCGGTGGACGTCGTGGTGGAGCTGGGCGCGGGCGAGGGTGCCCGTACCGGTGTGCGCACGGAGGCGGACGCGCGGGCGGTCGCGGACGCGGTGGCGGGTGTGGAGACGCTGCGCCTGGTGGGCGTGGCGGGCTACGAGGCCCAGGTGCCCGGCGCCGCTCCCGAGCCGGTGCGGGCCTGGCTGGGCCGGATGGTCGAGCTCGCGGCGGAGTTCGACAAGGCCGGGCGGTTCGCCGGGGCCGAGCAGATCGTGGTGAGCGCGGGCGGCAGCGAGTGGTTCGACGCGGTCGCCGACGTCTTCGCCGGCATCCCCGAACTCTCCCTCCCCGTGCTGAAGTTGCTGCGCTCGGGCGCGTACGTCTCGCACGACGACGTGCACTACAGCAGGCTCACCCCGTTCAACCGGGTGCCCGAGGAGGGTGCGCTGGAGCCCGCGTTCCGACTGTGGGCGCAGGTCGTCTCCCGCCCCTCCCCCGAGCAGGCCTTCGTCAACGCGGGCAAGCGCGACGCCGCCTACGACCTCGACCACCCGGTGGCCCACGTGGTGCGCCGGGACGGCACCGAGCACCCGGCGACCGGCATCGAGGTGACCGCCCTGTCCGACCAGCACCTCTGGCTGGGCACCGGACCTGCGGCGGACGTCGAGGTCGGCGACTGGATCGGCTTCGGCCTGTCCCACCCCTGCACGTCGTTCGACAAGTGGCAGCTGATCCCGGTGGCCGAGGCGGACGGGACGGTCGTCGACTTCGTCCGTACGTTCTTCTAGGGATCCGGGGGAGTGCCGTGGAGGACCTCGTCATCCGTGACGCGGACGTCGTCGACGGCAGCGGTGCGGACTCCTACCGCGCCGATGTCGTGGTCTACGGCGGCCGGATCGTCTCGATCGTCAAGGAGGCCGCGGCGGCGGGCTGTCAGCGGCCCCGGGCCCGGCGCGAGCTGGACGCGGAGGGGCTCGTCCTGTCCCCCGGCTTCATCGACATGCACGCCCACTCCGACCTGGCCCTGCTGCGCGACCCCGACCACAGTGCGAAGGCCGCGCAGGGGGTCACACTCGAAGTCGTCGGCCAGGACGGTCTCTCGTACGCGCCCGTGGACGACCGCACGCTGGAGGAGGTCCGGCGGGCGATCACCGGCTGGAACGGGTACGGCGACGACCTCGACATGGACTGGCGGACGGTCGGCGAGTATCTCGACCGGCTGGACCGGGGCATCGCCGTCAACGCCGCCTATCTCGTCCCCCAGGGCACGGTCCGCGCGCTCGCCGTCGGCTGGGAGGACCGCCCGGCCACGCCCGCGGAGCTGGACCGGATGCGGCAACTGGTCGCGGAGGGGCTGGAGCAGGGCGCGGTCGGCCTGTCCTCGGGGCTCACGTACACGCCGGGGATGTATGCCGCGGACGCCGAACTGACCGAGCTGTGCCGGGTGGTGGCGGAGTACGGCGGCTACTACTGCCCGCACCACCGCTCCTACGGCGCCGGCGCCCTGGAGGCCTACGCCGAGATGGTGGCGCTGACCCGGGAGGCGGGCTGCCCACTGCATCTGGCCCACGCGACGATGAACTTCGGCGTGAACAAGGGCCGGGCACCCGAACTGCTGGACCTGCTCGACGAGGCGCTCGACTCCGGCGCGGACATCACGCTGGACACCTATCCCTACACCCCCGGCTCCACCACCCTGGCCGCACTGCTGCCGAGCTGGGCGGGCGAGGGCGGCCCGGAGCGGGTCCTGGCCCGGCTCGCCGACCCGGCGACGGCCGCGCGGATCCGGCACGACCTGGAGGTGACCGGCGCGGACGGCTGCCACGGCGTGCCCGTGGAGTGGGAGACGATCGAGATCTCCGGCGTGACCGCACCGGCCCTGGCGGACCACGTCGGCCGTACGGTCCGGGAGTCGGCGGACCTGCGCGGCGAGAGTCCCTGGACGACTGCGCGCCGTCTGCTGGTGCACGACCGGCTCGGTACGACGGTCCTGCAGCACGTCGGCCACGAGGAGAACGTCCGCACGATCATGCGGCACCGCGCCCACACCGGCGGCTCGGACGGCATCCTGCGCGGAGCCAAGCCGCACCCGCGGGCATACGGCACCTTCCCCCGCTATCTCGGCCACTACGTACGGGAATTGGGCGTGCTGACGCTGGAGGAGTGCGTCGCGCACCTCACGGCGCGGCCCGCGGCCCGGCTGCGACTGCCGGACCGCGGGCTGGTGCGCGAGGGGTACCGGGCCGACCTGGTGCTCTTCGACCCGCGGACGGTGTCGTCCGGCGCCACCTTCGCCGAGCCCCGCATGCTCCCGACCGGGATCCCGTACGTCCTGGTCGACGGCAGGTTCGTCATCGAGGACGGCCGGCGAACGGACGTACTGGCGGGCCGGGCGGTGCGCCGCACACCGGTGTGACCGCCCGGCCCCGAGGGACTACGGCTTGGGCAGGGTGCAGCCGGAGGCGCTCAGGTCGAGCTTGTTGCCGGTCGTGAAGCAGGCCGGGATCTGGTAGGTCTCCTCGGCGTAGTTGATGCCCTGGCGGACGGTCACGTTTCCGCTCTCGTCGACCTCGCACGGGTTGTTCTCGGTGCAGCTCTCGCCGTCCTCGTTGCCCGTGTTGTTGACGGCGACGACGTTGCCGGTGGCCGTGTCGATCACCGGGGAGCCGGAGGTGCCGCCGATGGTGTTGCAGGCGGAGGTGTAGCGCATCGAGTCCTTCCAGGTCCAGCCACCCTCCTTCAGCCGGTACACGAACCCGTCCACGTTGCAGCTGTAGGTCCGCTTCCAGTAGCCGGAGACGACCTTGATGGCGGCGCCGGTGGTCGGGTGCGTGTTCTGCACGGTGAGCGGGCTGATGCCGTACGAGCTCTTGATCGCCGCGTAGGTGGTGGTCAGCCGGTAGATCGTGACGTCCGTGTCCGTCATGGTCGAGTAGACGACCTGGTTGGCGCGGAGCGTGGCGATCCGGCTGCCGGAGGAGCTCAGGAGGCCGAAGGAGCGGCTGGAGGACTGGCCGGTGATGACCTCGCCCGGGTCCGGGAAGCCGGTCTCCAGGCAGTGGCCGTTGGTCATCACGAGCGCCGGGTCGCTGTCCGCGGAGTTCGGGAAGCGGATGACGGAACCGGAGCAGTTGCTGAGCGAGACGGTGCCGGCGTAGGTGACGGTCACCGCCTTTGCCGTCTTGGCCTGGGGCGCGGCGACGGCGGGGGTCGCGCCGAGCCCGGCGATCGCCAGGGCGGACAGCGCGGCCAGGAGAGGCTTGTTCATGTGGGGGTCCCCTCTGCAGACATAAGCGACCGGAGATCTTCCGGCCGCCCACTGTCTTGTCATGAGCATTCTCACGAGAGGGGCAGGGGTGAGCAAGGAGTTGTATGCGAACTGTTTTACTGACGGATCGTCAACCCTGCGGCCATCTGGGCTTCTTGGTGGCACCCCGGCCATGCCCCCGACCACTGGGCGCGGTCGTCGTCGCGTTCGCCGACGGGGTCGTCGCCGTCGGCCTGGGGGCGGCAGAGGTCTGCGCGCCCGGAGAGGTGGCCGTGCTCGCCGACCGGGCAGCCGAGGGGGCGGCGGACGCGGGCACCGGCGAGGCCCCGCCGGGGGTGCCGGCGGTGGCCGTGGCGCTCGGCGCGTCGCTGCCCTTCCGCGTCGTCGCGGCACCGGAGTCGTCGGACGAGACGCGGTCGCCCTTCGCGGGCTGCTGTCCGGCCGGAGAACCCGAGCCACCCGTCAGACCGACGATCACGGCGACGACACCGGCCGCCCCGAGGACCCCCGCGACGGCCACCCGACGACGGCCGCCCTGCTTCTTCCGGCGCCGGAGATCGGCCCGGCCGCCGCCCGCCACGACAGGGGGCGGCCCGGCGGGCTCGGCCGCCGCGGGCACCGGGGGCAGCTCACGGGTCTCGTCGTAGGCGCTCTGCCAGCCGTGGGCGACGGCAGGATCGGCGTACTCCTCGTACGACGGGGCCGGGGCGGCATGCGGGTGGTACACGTTCGGCGGCCCCCCGGGCTCGCCACCCGCTCCGTGCGCGCCGTACGCCTCTGCCCCGTGCTCACGATCGGTGGACATGGGCGGGAATTGTAGAGACGTGTGTGACCCCTGAGACAGCTACCGGCGATAACAGCACAAAGCTCCGTGTCTCACGTGTCGGAAAACACGACCCGCGAGGCGTTACCGGGCCGTAAGCTCACGGACATGCAGGTGATCCAGTCGACCAAGCTCGCCAACGTCTGTTACGAGATCCGGGGCCCAGTTCTCGAGGAGGCGATGCGCCTGGAGGCGGCAGGTCACCGCATCCTGAAGCTCAACACCGGCAACCCGGCCGCCTTCGGCTTCGAGTGCCCGCCGGAGATCCTCGAGGACATCCTCCGCAACGTCTCCACCGCGCACGGCTACGGCGACGCCAAGGGCCTGCTGGCCGCCCGCCGGGCGGTCGTCATGCACAACCAGACCCTCGGCATCGAGACCGACGTCGAGCACGTCTACATCGGCAACGGCGTCTCCGAGCTGATCGTGATGGCGATGCAGGGCCTGCTGGACGACGGCGACGAGGTCCTCGTACCGGCCCCCGACTACCCCCTGTGGACGGCGGCCGTCTCGCTGTCCGGCGGTACGGCGGTGCACTACCGCTGCGACGAGCAGTCGGACTGGATGCCCGACCTCGCCGATGTCGAGCGCAAGGTCACCGATCGCACCAAGGCGATCGTCATCATCAACCCGAACAACCCCACGGGCGCTGTCTACGACGAGGCGATGCTCAAGGGGCTGACGGACATCGCCCGCCGTCACAACCTGCTGGTCTGCTCCGACGAGATCTACGACAAGATCCTCTACGACGGCGCCACGCACACCCCGACCGCCAAGATCGCCCCCGATCTGCTCACCCTCACCTTCAACGGCATGTCCAAGGCGTACCGGGTGGCCGGCTACCGCGTCGGCTGGATGTCGATCTCCGGCCCGCGCGCGCACGCCGACTCCTACATCGAGGGCCTGACGATCCTGGCCAACATGCGGCTGTGCGCCAACATGCCGGGCCAGCACGGTGTGGTCGCCGCGCTCAGCGGACGCCAGTCGATCAACGATCTGGTGCTGCCGGGCGGCCGACTGAAGGAACAGCTGGACGTCGCCTACGAGCTGCTCACCCAGATCCCTGGCGTGACCTGCGTACGGCCCAAGGGCGCGCTGTATCTCTTCCCACGCCTCGACCCCAAGGTCTTCAAGATCAAGGACGACCGGCGGATGGTGCTGGACCTGCTGCGCCAGGAGAAGATCATGGTCGTCCAGGGCACCGGCTTCAACTGGCCCGAGCCCGATCACTTCCGTGTGGTGACCCTGCCGTCCGCCGGCGATCTCCGGGACGCGGTGACCCGGATCGGGAACTTCCTGGACGGATACAGCCAGCCGTAGCAGACGGAGACCGGCGGACCGCAGTCCGTGACATGACTCAACTTTAGACGAAATCCAAGCTAGGATGGTTTCCTGTCAGAGCACAGGAGGCCATCCCATGTACGAACCGATCCGCACCAAGTCGGTCCACAGCACGATGGCCGGCACCCCTTCCGACTTTCCGCACCGGTCGCGCGAGGAAGAGCTGGACATCCAGCTGGCCGGACACCTCTCCGCGCTGCTCGCCGTCACCGACGACCTGCGCTCCCTGACCCCGTCGACCGATCTGGACGCGGCTGCGGAACGCCTCGCCGACGAGGTCGGCCGACTGCGGGGAGGACGTACGCCGTTGCGCGCGACACCGGCCGCGGCCGGTGACCCCGCCGCCCTTCACCAGCGCGCGCACGCTCTCGCCGGCCGCGCCCTCGTGGTCGCCGCCTCCCGGGCGGACACGGCGGCGGCGATCCTCGCGGCCGAGCGGATGGACGCCCACGCCGCCGCCCTGGCCGACCCGAAGGAACTCAGCGCGGCCCACTGACCCCGCCTCAGGGGTCCCCCGATCGGCCCCGGTCCGCGTGCACCCGCAGCGACGCGCGGACCGGGCGCCATGACCCGTGGCGTGACACGCGGAACAACTCGTCACCCGCAAGCAGCCGTTGACGCCGGCCCTGGATGCCGCGCCTCGGCTCTTGGCACATCCCCTTCCCTCCCGTGGCATTGATGCCTGCATTCGGGTGGACTGCACACCACAATTGCCTGCCAAACGGCTGCATCAACACGAACGACTCGTAACGTCGGTGGAAATAATGGTGGTTCGGACTTCAGCACTGTCGGCACCGCCACGTTCTTTTCGGTGCCGACTGCCCGAGGTCAACCACATCCGTGGTCCCTCACTATTTCTACGAGATGTGAAAAAATGAGACGCAGGCGATTGTGGGCGGGGCTCACCGGTGCGGCCGCGGTTGCGACCGGGGTGACCGCCTGGGCAGTTCAGTCACACCCGGCAACGACCCCGGAATCCGAGGACCTTTCGGTGAACCGAAAGGTCCAGGAGGCCAGTACGCTTTTCCAGAGCGCATTGCTGCAGGAGAAGTACCAGGATCCCCAAGGGGCGGCCAGAACCTATCAGCGGGTGCTGCAGCTCGACCCTCGTAACAAACTGGCCTGGTACAACCTGGGGGTCATCGCGCAACGGGACGGCAGAACAGCCGATGCCCGTGAGTCCTACGACAAAGCTCTGAAGATCGATCCGAAGTACGCCTCGGCCCTCTACAACGAGGCGATCCTGCTGAAGTCGAGCGACACCGACCGCGCCGTCGAACTCCTGAAGCGTGCCATCGCCGCAACGCCCAGGGCCTCCACGGCCCATCTCCAACTCGGCTGGATTCTGGCGCAGAAGCACCGTGCCGACGAGGCCGAGAACGAGTTCCGCCGTGCCGTCGCAGCCGATCCCTCGCTGCTTTCCCAGGTCCCGGAACAGTTCCGGGACGACGTAAGCCCCACACCGAACTCAAGTCAGGCAGGTGCCACCGGATGACGTCGACCGCAACCCCCAGGTTCTCCGTCTTCACCCCCAGCCACCAGCCCCGTTTCCTCGACGAGTGCCTCAAGTCCCTGCAGGCACAGACCTGTCAGGACTGGGAGTGGATCGTCCTGCTCAACAACGGCGCCCGGTGGCGGCCGGAGCGACACGACGACCGGGTCCGGGTGGAGATCGCGGACAGCATCCGCGGTGTCGGGGCGGCGAAGCGCAGGGCCTGCGAACTGGCACGCGGCGAGGTCCTCGTCGAACTCGACCACGACGACCTCCTGGCGAAGGCATGCCTGGCGGAACTGGCCAAGGCGTTCGACGCACATCCAGAAGCCGTCTTCGTCTACAGCAACACCGCCCAGATCACCGAGGACGGCAAGCGGGACGACAGCCGCTTCAACGAGGCGCACGGCTGGAAATACGAGGACGTGCGCGTCGACGGCCGCAAGCTGCTCCAGGCCATCTCCATGGAACCGACGCCGCACAACGTCTCCTACATCTGGTACGCGCCGAACCACGTGCGGGCGTTCCGCAAGGAGAGCTACGTGAAGGCCGGCGGATACGACGCCACGCGCACGGTGCTGGACGACCAGGACCTGATGTGCCGTCTGTTTCACCTCGGCGACTTCCACCACATCCCCCGCTGTCTGTACCTGCAGCGGATGCACCCCGCGAACACCCAGCGCGATCCGCAGATCAACGCGCACATCCAGCGCGAGACGGTCGCCCTGTACGACAAGTACATCGAGGCCAACGCCCTCGCCTGGACGCACCGGCGCGAACTCCTCGCGCTGGATCTCGGCGCGGCCCACCGGAAGCCGCCCGGCTATCTGGGCGTGGACCAGTACCCCGGTGAGGGCGTCGACATCGTCGCGACCCTGCCCGGAAGGCTCGACCTGCCCGACAACTCGGTCGGTCTGATGCGGGCGGTGGACTTCCTGGAGCACGTGCCGGCGAAGGTGCCGCTGATCAACGAGCTGTACCGGCTGCTGGCACCGGGCGGCATGCTCCTCACCATGACGCCCAGCTCCGACGGCCGCGGCGCGTACCAGGACCCGACCCACGTCGCCTTCTACAACGAGAACTCGTTCTGGTACTACACGGACAACCAGTACCGTGCCTTCGTGCCCGAGATCGAGGCCAGGTTCCAGTCGTCACGGCTGGTCACCTACTTCCCGACCGAGTGGCACTCCCGGAACAACATCTCCTACGTCGTCGCCAACCTCATCGCGATGAAGGAGGGCTCCGAGCGGTGCGGAGGACCGCTGCTGGTCTAGGGCTCGCACGCGGAAGAGGAGCGCCCTGCGGACCGTCAGGTCCCGCAGGGCGCTCCGGTGTTCGGGGCCTTGCTCCCGCCGCTCAGGACGACGGACGTGCGCTGTTCGTGCGTGCCGCCGCGACCAGAGCGGTGAAGGGGGGCGTCGCGAGGGCCGCAGTCAGTTGGTCGTCCCAGCGCGGGAGGGGGGCGAGGCCGCATCGAGCCCAGTTGCCGTGGCCGAGGACACCGAAAGCCGGCCGGGCGGCCGGGCGCGGGAACTTCTCCGAGCCGACCGGACGGATCCGCTCCGGGTCGAGACCGGCGAGGCGGAAGGTCTCCCGCGCCAGGCCGTACCAGGTGGCACGACCGGCCGCCGTGCCGTGGTAGGTACCTGCCGGCGCCTGCCCGGCCAGGGCCGCACGGCCGAGGGCTGCCAGCTGCTGGGCGAGTGCGCGGGACCAGGTCGGCTGGCCGTGCTGGTCGGCCACCACGTCCAGGGTTTCGCGCCGGCTCGCCAGTTCGAGCATGCGGGCCACGAAATTGGGGCCGTGCGCGCCGTAGAGCCAGGCGGTGCGCACGATGTAACCGGTGTGCGGCAGCAGTTCGGCGACAGCCCGCTCCCCCGCGGCTTTGCCGCGCCCGTACGCGTTGACGGGTGCCATAGGCGCGTCCTCGGGGTAGGGCCGTCGGCTGTCGCCCGGGAACACGTAGTCGGTGGAGACGTGCAGCAGGAGCGCGCCGCTGTCCGCGCAGGCCTGTGCCAGGTGGCGGACGCCCGTGCCGTTCACGGCCGTGGCTGCCGCCTCGGACCGCTCGGCGCCGTCGACGTCCGTCCAGGCCGCGCAGTTGACGACCACACGGTGGCCGGTGACGGCCGCACGGACGGCGACCGGGTCGGTGATGTCCAACTGGTCACGGCCCAGTCCCGTGACCACGGCGCCCGGATGGGCCGCGAGCACGGCCAGCACGTCCTGCCCGAGGAGCCCGCGCGCGCCGGTGACCAGCCATTCGGTGCTCACCGGAGCCCGGCCCTCTCCTTGAGCGGCGCCCACCAGGAGCGGTGTGCGCGGTACCAGGAGACCGTCGCAGCCAGACCCTCGGCGAAGTCCACCTGCGGTGTGTACCCGAGCTGTTCGCGGATCTTGCTGTCGTCCAGCGAGTAGCGCAGGTCGTGGCCCTTGCGGTCGGCCACGTACGCGACCCGGTCCCAGCCCGCGCCGACCGCGTCCAGCAGCAGGCCGGTGAGCTTGTGGTTGCTCAACTCGGTCCCGCCGCCGATGTGGTAGACCTCGCCTGCCCTGCCGCCGTCCAGGACCAGGTCGATGCCCCGGCAGTGGTCGGAGACGTGCAGCCAGTCGCGCATGTTGCGGCCGTCGCCGTACAGGGGAACTTCCTGTCCGTCGAGCAGGTTGGTGATGAAGAGCGGGATGACCTTCTCGGGGAACTGGTACGGCCCGTAGTTGTTCGTGCACCGGGTGACCACGACGTCCAGGCCGTGGGTGCGGTGGTGGGCGAGCGCCAGCAGGTCGGAGCCGGCCTTCGAGGCGGAGTAGGGGGAGTTCGGCGCGAGCGGCCACTCCTCGGTCCACGAGCCTTCGCCGATCGAGCCGTACACCTCGTCGGTGGAGACGTGGACGAAGCGGCCGACGCGGTGGCGGCGGGCCGCGTCCAGAAGCACCTGGGTGCCCATCACATTCGTACGAACGAACGGACCGGCCCCGTCGATAGACCGGTCCACATGCGACTCGGCCGCGAAATGGACCACCGCGTCCTGACCCGCCATCACCTGGTCGACCACGTCCGGGTCACAGATGTCGCCCCGGACGAACGAGTATCCCGGGTTTTCCGACACCGGCGCCAGATTGGACTCGTTTCCCGAATAGGTAAGTTTATCGAGAACGGTGACACGTGCGGTCGGGTCGGTTCCCATCCGTTGGCGGACATATTCCGAACCGATGAATCCGGCGCCGCCGGTCACGAGGATACGCATGGTTCTCCGATTTTCTCTTCGCTCAGCGTTCGGAACCGGTGACATTCCCGGCTGCGGGCACCCACCCCTCACGCTACTCAAGGCCGCGGGACGTTCCCGGCAGGCTGGGCCGATTCAGGATGATGTCGTCGAACTCGACGCCGCGTGTGCCGCGACGCCGGAAGCGCGGGCGGAACGCGGGCGGTGCCCCGAGGCCGAAGCCTCGGGGCACCGTCACTCTTTCCGAAGCGGAGCGGGCAGTCAGTACCGCACCGCCGCTCACGCTACGGGTCAGGGGCTGCAGATCACGAAGGCCTGCACGCCGGCGGGATCGGTGGTGGCAGCCGTCCACGCTGTGGCAGGGCTGCCGCCGGTCGGCTGGCTCTGGTACACGGTGCCGGTGGGGGTGAGAGTACCGGCCTGGTATCCGCCGCCGAGGGCCTGGCCCGTGGTGCAGGTGGCAGTCGACGTCGCTCCCAGAGTTCCGGTCACGACGGTGGTGGTACCCAGGCCACCCTGCGCGCCCTGGGCGCCCACGTCACCCTGGACACCCTGGGCACCGACATCGCCCTGGAAGCCCTGCGGACCCTGGACACCCGGGACACCCTGCGCGCCCACGTCACCCTGGACACCCTGCACACCGACATCGCCCTGGAAGCCCTGCGGACCCTGGACACCCGGGACACCCTGCGCGCCCACGTCACCCTGGACACCCTGCACACCGACGTCACCCTGCGCGCCCTGGACACCGGGCACACCCTGCGCGCCCACGTCACCCTGGACACCCTGCACACCGACGTCACCCTGCGCGCCCTGGACACCCGGGACACCCTGCGCGCCCACGTCACCCTGGACACCCTGCACACCGACATCGCCCTGGAAGCCCTGGGGACCCTGGACACCCGGGACACCCTGCGCGCCCACGTCACCCTGGACACCCTGCACACCGACGTCACCCTGCGGGCCCTGGAAGCCCTGCAGACCCTGCACGCCGACACCGACGTTGCCCTGGAAGCCCCGCGGGCCCTGGACGCCGACGTCACCCTGCGCACCCTGCGGACCCGTGGCACCGGTCAGGCCGTTCGAACCCGTGGCGCCCTGTGGGCCTGTAGGACCGGTGGCACCCGTGGAGCCCGTGGCACCGGTGTCGCCCTGCGGGCCCTGCGGGCCCGTGGAGCCGGTGGTCCCGGTGGCGCCCTGAGAACCCTGCGGGCCCGTGGCACCGGTCAGACCGGTCGAACCCGTGGCACCCTGCACGCCCGGGTCACCCTGAGGACCCTGCACGCCGACACCGACGTCACCCTGGAAGCCCTGCGGACCCTGCACGCCGACACCGACGTCACCCTGGACACCCTGGGCACCGACATCACCCTGAGCACCCTGGACACCCGGAGCACCCTGCACACCCGGGTCACCCTGAGCACCCTGCACGCCGACACCGACGTCACCCTGGACACCCTGGGGACCGACATCGCCCTGCGCGCCCTGGACACCCGGGTCACCCTGAGCACCCTGCACGCCGACACCGACGTCACCCTGGGCACCGACATCACCCTGAGCACCCTGGACACCCGGAGCACCCTGCACACCCGGGTCACCCTGAGCACCCTGCACGCCGATACCGACATCGCCCTGAGCACCCTGGACACCCGGGGCACCCTGCACGCCCGGGTCACCCTGAGCACCCTGCACGCCGATACCGACATCGCCCTGAGCACCCTGGACACCCGGAGCACCCTGCACACCCGGGTCACCCTGAGCACCCTGCACGCCTACACCGACGTCGCCCTGGAAGCCCTGCGGACCCTGCACGCCGACACCCTGGACACCCTGGGCACCGACATCACCCTGAGCGCCCTGGACACCCGGGGCACCCTGCACGCCCGGGTCACCCTGAGCACCCTGCACGCCGATACCGACGTCACCCTGCGCACCCTGGACACCCTGGAAGCCCTGCGGACCCTGGTTACCGGGCGTTCCCTGGACACCCCCGGGGTCGCCCTTGTCACCCTTGTCGCCCTTGTCGCCCTTGTCGCCCTGCGGGCCCTGGACACCCGGGACACCCTGCGGGCCCTGGGGGCCGGTGTGGCCACGCGGGCCCTGAGGGCCCTGAGGGCCGCGGTCGTCGTCGTCGCCGCCGTACGGGTCGGCCTTGCCCTTGCCGTGGTCGGCACTCACGGCACCGTTCGGGCCGGGCAGCCCCACACTGCCGTTCACGCCGGACCGGTGGATCGCGTCGGCGACGGCCACCGCGCTCGGAGCGATATTGAGCACGACGGCAAGCGCGCCCACGGAAACCATGGTCGCGGATTTCACGCGTGAACTCCGCATTGTTTTACGGCTCACTGAGAACCTTCCTCGCGAAACTTGGGGAAGTGGCCACACCACAAGCGCACACCCTGAGTGCGCTGCCCCGGACGCGGCCACTGACAGAGCCATTGTTCACCCCTGAAGGCGGAATGATTACAAACCTGCCCTTGGCATAGTCCAATATCACCCGGGTGGCCTCAACGAGCAGAAATAACGCAGGGCACTCCAAGAATTCCAACTCAATGGAACTCGGCGACCGCGAGACTTCTGCGATACGCACTGCAGGCCTCGAAGGAAGGCAGCAGGCCCTGCCGTTCGGCCTCCTCCAGCGTGGGCGCCGCCGCGTCCTTGTCGGAGAGACGCGGTACGAGATCCTCGGGCCAGGCGATGGCCAGCGAAGGGTCTAGCGGATTGATCCCGAACTCCCTCTGCGGCGCGTACCCTTCCGAACACAGGTAGACGACCGTGGAGTTGTCGTCCAGGGCCATGAAGGCGTGACCCAGCCCTTCCGACAGATAGACGCAACGGGGCGTGGTGTCGTCCAGCCGAACCGCCTCCCATTTCCCGAAAGTCGGCGAACCGGTGCGGATGTCGACCACCACGTCGAGGACGGCGCCGCTGACGCACGTCACATACTTGGCCTGTCCCGGCGGAACCGACGCGTAGTGGATACCGCGGAGAGTTCCGCGGACGGAGCGGGAGCAGTTGGCCTGCGCGAGGCGGAGCCCCTGGCCGAGAGAATCGACGAATCTCTCGCCCTTGAACCACTCATGGAATCGGCCCCTGTCGTCCGCGAAGACAGTGGGTGTGTCCACCCAGGCCCCTTCAATTCCCAGTGGTCGCACGTGACCACTTCCTTCCATCACGCTGCTGTTCTTGCCGAACTTGACGTCCGTGTCTTCGGGACGTCAGCCGCGCGACTTTAGTCAGGAGAAGGATGCCGTCACGCAAATGCTCCCGGACCGGTGCCCAGCAGTTCCCCGCCGCGCGATCCGGTGTCCCCGCTGCTCCGCGGGGGCGCGACCAGGCACGGGGAATCCTCCAAAAGCCCCAGCAGGTAATGGCCGTACCCGCTCTTGAGCAGCGGCCGGGCCAGCTCCCGGAGCCGGTCGTCGTCGATCAGGCCGGCCCGCCAGGCAGCCTCCTCGATACAACCGACCTTGAAGCCCTGGCGCTCCTCGATCACCCGGACGAATTCCGACGCCTGAACCATGGAGGTGAAGGTCCCGGTGTCCAGCCAGGCCGTGCCCCGGTCGAGCCGGGTGACGTTCAGTTCCCCGGCCTCCAGATAGACGCGGTTGAGGTCGGTGATCTCCAACTCGCCCCTGGCGCTCGGCCGAAGGCCGTGCGCGATCTCCACGACCCGGTTGTCGTAGAAGTACAGTCCGGGTACGGCGTACCGCGACTTCGGCCGGACCGGTTTCTCCTCGATGGACAGCACCCGGCCTCGCTCGTCGAACTCCACGACACCGTAGGCCGAAGGGTTGGCGACCTGATAGGCGAACACCCTGCCGCCCTTCAGATCGTCATAGCGGGCCAGCCGTGTTCCCAGGCCGGTGCCGTGGAAGATGTTGTCCCCCAGAATCAGCGCGACCGGCTCGTCGCCGATGAAGTCGGCCCCCAGGACGAGAGCGTGAGCGATGCCCTCCGGGCGTTCCTGCGCCACGTATTCCAGCCGCAGGCCCAGTTGAGCGCCGTCGCCGAGCAACCGGCGGAACTGGTCCTGGTCTTCCGGGGTGGTGATGATCAGAATCTCCCGGACGCCGGCCATCAGCAGTGTGGAAAGCGGGTAGTAGATCATCGGCTTGTCGAAAACCGGCAGCAGTTGCTTCGACACCGAACGGGTCAACGGCCACAGCCTTGAGCCGGTACCCCCGGCCAGCAGAATTCCGCGCACGGGATCACCATAGGCGAATTGCCCACAGATACACCTTTCGCGCGACGTGTGGCGTGTACCGACCTGCGTCTGCGCCGGGCCATGTGCCGACGGGGCCCGCCCCGTACGCCGTTGTACGGTGCGGGCCCCGGGCCTCTTCGTGGTGCCGTCACCACGGCCGGCCGTGACGATCGCTGGTCAGGGCATCCCAACCGGCCGTGGAGTCTTGTCCGCGGGTCTCAGCCCAGACGCTCGACCAGCGCGCGGTACTGGTCCCACAGCTCCTTCGGAGTGTGGTCGCCGAAGGTGTTGAGGTGGTCGGGGACGAGGGCCGCCTCCTCGCGCCAGATCTCCTTGTCGACCGTGAGCAGGAAGTCCAGGTCGGACTCGGCCAGCTCCAGGCCGTTCGTGTCCAGCGCGTCCCGGGTCGGCAGGACGCCGATCGGGGTCTCGACACCCTCGGCCTTGCCGTCCAGGCGCTCCACGATCCACTTCAGGACGCGGCTGTTCTCACCGAAGCCCGGCCAGACGAACTTGCCCTCGTCGTTCTTCCGGAACCAGTTGACGTAGTAGATCTTCGGCAGCTTGGACTGGTCCTTGTCCTTGGCCACGTCGACCCAGTGGGCCATGTAGTCGCCCATGTTGTAGCCGCAGAACGGGAGCATCGCGAACGGGTCGCGGCGCAGCTCGCCGACCTTGCCCTCGGCGGCGGCGGTCTTCTCGCTCGCCACGTTGGCGCCGAGGAAGACGCCGTGGTTCCAGTCGAAGGACTCGGTCACCAGCGGCACCGCGGTGGCGCGGCGGCCGCCGAAGAGGATGGCCGAGATCGGCACACCCTTCGGGTCCTCCCATTCCGGCGCGATGATCGGGCACTGGGAGGCCGGGACGGTGAAGCGGGCGTTCGGGTGGGCGGCCGGGGTCTCGGACGCCGGCGTCCAGTCGTTGCCCTTCCAGTCGGTCAGGTGTGCCGGGGACTCCTCGGTCATGCCCTCCCACCAGACGTCGCCGTCGTCGGTGAGCGCGACGTTGGTGAAGACCGCGTTGCCCCACAGCGTCTTCATCGCGTTGGCGTTGGTGTGCTCACCGGTGCCGGGCGCGACGCCGAAGAAACCGGCCTCGGGGTTGATCGCGTACAGCTGGCCGTCCTCGCCGAACCGCATCCAGGCGATGTCGTCGCCGATGGTCTCCACGGTCCAGCCGGAGATCGTGGGCTCCAGCATGGCGAGGTTGGTCTTGCCGCAGGCGCTCGGGAAGGCGGCGGCGACGTACTTGGACTCGCCCTGCGGCGGGGTGAGCTTGAGGATCAGCATGTGCTCGGCCAGCCAGCCCTCGTCACGGGCCATGACGGAGGCGATGCGCAGGGCGTAGCACTTCTTGCCGAGCAGCGCGTTGCCGCCGTAGCCGGAGCCGTACGACCAGATCTCGCGGCTCTCCGGGAAGTGGGAGATGTACTTGGTCTGGTTGCAGGGCCACGGGACGTCCGCCTCGCCGGGCTCCAGCGGGGCGCCGAGCGAGTGGACGGCCTTGACGAAGAAGCCGCTGTCGCCCAGCTCGTCCAGGACGGCCTGGCCCATGCGCGTCATCGTGCGCATGGAGACGGCGACGTAGGCGGAGTCGGTGATCTCCACGCCGATCGCGGACAGCGGGGAGCCGAGCGGGCCCATGCAGAACGGGACGACGTACATCGTCCGGCCCTTCATCGAACCGCGGAACAGGCCCTTCTCGCCGGCGAAGATCTCCCGCATCTCGGCGGGGGCCTTCCAGTGGTTGGTCGGGCCGGCGTCCTCCTCCTTCTCCGAGCAGATGAAGGTCCGGTCCTCGACGCGCGCGACGTCGGTCGGGTCGGAGGCGGCGTAGTAGGAGTGCGGGCGCTTGATCGGGTCGAGCTTCTTGAAGGTCCCCTTGCCGACGAGCTCCTCGCACAGTCGCTCGTACTCGGCCTCGGATCCGTCACACCAGACCACGTTGTCCGGCTGGGTCAGTTCGACGATCTCGTTGACCCACGAGATCAGTTCCTGGTGGTTGGTGGGGATGACGGTGGGAGCCGCGATGTCGCGCGCCACGATTGCTCCTAATTGAGGGATTTTATGTCTTGTCGCCCCGTGGGGGCTGCGACCCGGACGCTTCGTAGCTGCTCATCCGGTGCCGACCGCACTCATTTGATCATCCGATTCTAGTGCCCATCTGTCCAGAGGGCATCACAGGTGAGCAACGTGAGGAATCCCACGGTTTCCGTGATTCTTTGCGTGCACGTGGAGTTCAACAGAAGGACTTTTTGCGTTACGGCCACTCACGAGGGCGCGCTGACACGCGACTTACGGCGCCGTAGGTACCATGCCCCGCATGACTGCGCCCGTCCCCGACGCGCCCACGGACTCGCCGGCCGCCGGCCGCGGTCCCACCGCGCTCTCCCTGCCGCATCCGGCCAAGCCCAGGCTCCGCGGCTGGCTGCACCTCGGCATGTTCCCGGCCGTACTCATCGCGGGGCTGGTACTCACCGCCCTCGCCGACTCCACCAGAGGCCGCATCGCCTGCGGGATCTACGTCCTGACGGCATGCCTGCTCTTCGGCGTCAGCGCCCTGTACCACCGGGGCGACTGGAGCCCCCGGATGGACGGCGTCCTGCGCCGCCTCGACCACGCCAACATCTTCCTGATCATCGCGGGCACCTACACCCCGCTGACCATGCTGCTCCTGCCGGGCGCCAAGGGTCAGTGGCTGCTGTGGAGCGTCTGGGCCGCGGCCGCCGCGGGCATCGTCTTCCGGGTCTTCTGGGTCGGCGCCCCTCGCTGGCTCTACACCCCCTGCTACATAGCGATGGGCTGGGCGGCCGTCTTCTTCCTGCCCGACTTCATGCGCACCGGCGGCATCGCCGTCCTGGTGCTGGTGATCGTCGGCGGCCTCCTCTACAGCGCGGGCGGCGTGATCTACGGCATCAAGCGCCCGAACCCCTCACCGCGCTGGTTCGGCTTCCACGAGGTCTTCCACTCCCTCACCCTCGCCGCGTTCGTCGTCCACTACGTGGGCATCTCACTGGTGGCGTACCAGCACTCGTAACCCTTTCGAGCAGCCCCTTTCCGGCCACGGCGCTTCCGTCGTGGCCGTTTTTCATGCCCTGACAGCACATCCCTATTGACGGCGAACATCTTTTGAGAGTTACTCTCATTTCATGGTTGCTGTCACCCAGACCGACGAGACGCGGCACGATCCCCGCCGCTGGTGGGCCCTCGGGGCCCTGGTCGCGAGCATGCTCACGCTCGGCTTCGACATGACGATCCTCAATGTGGCGCTGCCGACCATGGCGGAGCAGCTCGGCGCCACCACCGGCCAGCAGCAGTGGATGGCGGACGCGTACGTCGTCGTGTTCGCCGCGCTGATGCTCCCGGCCGGACTGCTCGGTGACCGGTTCGGACGGCGGCGGATGCTGATCACCGGACTCGGGATCTTCCTGGCCGGCTCCCTCATGGGTGCCCTGGCCGGGGACGTGAACTGGGTGATCGCCGCCCGCACCGTCATGGGTGCCGGGGCCGCGCTGATCACGCCGCTGGCGATGTCCGTGCTGCCGTCCCTGTTCACGCCCGACGAACAGGGCAAGGCCCTCGGCCTCGTCTCCACCGGCTCGGCCCTGGGCCTGCCGCTGGGCCCGATCATCGGTGGCTGGCTGCTCGACCACTTCTGGTGGGGCTCGGTCTTCCTGATCAACATCCCGATGGTCGCGCTCGGCATCCTCGCCTGCGTCCTGCTGCTGCCCGAGACCCGTGACCCCGCCTCCCCCTCGGTCGACTCGCTCTCCACCGTGTTCACCACGGCCGGGCTGGGCGCCCTCATCTACGCGATCATCGAGGCCCCCGACCGCGGCTGGGGCGATCCGCTGATCCTCGCCGTGTTCGCGGGAGCCGCGGTCCTGATCACCGGGCTGGTGCTGCGCTCGCGCCGGGTCCGGCACCCGATGCTGGACATGAGCCTGCTCGCCCAGCGCGGCTTCCTGCTCAACACCGTCGCCGCGACCCTGGTGATGTTCGTGCTGTCCGGGCTGATGTTCGTGCTGCCGCCCTACCTCCAGGCCGTCCTCGGCAACGACACCCTCGGCACCGGTGTCCGGATGCTGCCGATGGTCCTCGGCCTGTCCGTCGCGGCGAAGCTCGCTCCCCCGCTCGCCGGCCGCTTCGGGTCGCGCGCCACGGTCAGCGCGGGCCTGGTGGTGCTGGCCTTCGCCGCCCTGCTCGGCAGCCGTACGACGACCGACTCGGGCTACGGCTTCACCGCGCTGTGGCTCACCGTCGCCGGACTCGGCTTCGGCTGCGCGCTCGTGCCGTCCATGACCGGTGCCCTCGCGACCCTGCCCCGCGACCGGGCCGGCAGCGGCTCCGGACTGCTGATGACCCTGCGCCAGGTCGGCTCCGCGATCGGCATCGCCCTGCTCGGCAGCCTGCTGGCCAATGTCTTCCGCGACCGGCTCGACGTGACCGGCCTGCCCGCACCGGCCGCCCGCACGGCCGGGGACTCGGTGGTCGCCGCGCACTTGATCGCCGAGAGGACGGGCGCCGCCCACCTCGCCGCCTCCGCGAACGGCGCGTACGTCCACGGCATGGGCGTGGTCCTGCTGGTGTGCGGCGTTGCCGCCCTGGTCTCCGCGCTTCTGGCGGCGGCGTTCCTGCCGAACACCCCGGTCGCGCAGCGCACGGAACGCGAACAGGTCCCGGCCGTGGCCGCCCCCGCGGGAGATGCCGGACAATGACGGGCATGACGGCCGCTCACTCCCCCACCTCCGCCGCCGACCGACCCCGCCTCGGTCTGCGCGAACGCAAGAAGATCAAGACCCGTGAGGCGATCCGCGCGGCGACGTACGCCCTGGTGGAGGAGCAGGGGTACGACGCCACGACCATCGACCAGATCGCCGACCGGGCGGAGGTGTCGCCGTCGACCGTCTTCCGCTACTTCCCCACCAAGGAGGACATCGTCCTCACCGACGAGTACGACCCGCTGCTCCTGGACGAGCTGAGGGCACGACCGGCGGACGAGCCGTGGACGGAGTCCATCCGGTACGTGACGCACCGGGCCGTCCAGGCCGGCGTCGAGGAGGACGCCAGGGTGTCCCGACTGCGCAGCCGGCTGACGGCCGAGGTCCCCGCGGTGCGCTCGCGGATGATGGAGACCATGTCGGTCACCGGCCGGATGATCTGCCAGGCCGTCGGCGAGCGCACCGGCCGCGACCCGGAGAGCCTGGAGGTGCGGGTTTACGCCATGTCCCTGATCGGCGCTCTGATGGAGGCCACGATGTACTGGGCCGAGCACGGCCACCAGGACGACTACACGGACCTGCTCGACCGCACCCTGGACGTCCTGGAGCACGGCCTGCCCGAGGAAAAGCACTGAGGTCCGGGCCGTCTCCCGTGCCATCCTGACGATGTGAACGGACCCGAGATCCACGTCGAAGTCGCCCCCGCCCTGCACCTGTTCGTGCCGCCCGTCCGGCGCGCGGGTGCCGCCGGCCTCAGCACGGACGGCGTCTCGACGCTCGGCCATGTCATCGAGTCCCTCGGCGTCCCGCTCACCGAGGTCGGCGCGTTGGTCGTGGACGGCCGCGAGGTGCCGCCGTCGCACATCCCGGCGTCGGGCGAGCGGGTGGAGGTCCGTGCGGTGCAGCGCCCCCAGCGGGTCCCCGGCGCCCCGCTCCGCTTCCTCCTCGACGTCCACCTCGGCACCCTCGCCCGCCGGCTGCGGCTGCTCGGTGTGGACACGGCGTACGAGTCGACCGACATCGGCGACCCGGCGCTGGCCTCCCGGTCGGCCGCGGAGAAGCGGGTCATGCTCAGCCGCGACCGGGGCCTGCTGCGCCGCCGCGAGCTGTGGGCCGGGGCGTACATCTACAGCACCCGCCCCGACGACCAGCTCCAGGACGTCCTCGACCGCTTCGCCCCCGACCTGCGCCCCTGGACCCGCTGCACCGCATGCAACGGCCTGCTGAAGCAGGCCACCAAGGAAGAAGTGGCCGACCGCCTCAAGGGCGGCACGCAGCGCTCGTACGACGTCTTCGCCCAGTGCACGGAATGCGGCCGCGCCTACTGGAAGGGCGCGCACCACGACCAGCTGGAAGCCATCGTGGAGCGCGCCCTCGCCAATCGGGGCTAGGCCCTGCGGGTGTCCCCCTTCTCGCAGGCCACGCCGTCCCTGTCGCGGTCGAGACCCAGCGGGTCGTCGCCGCCGTTGACCTTGAGGCGGCCGTAGTGGTTCTGCCTCAGCCAGCTGCAGCGGGCTGCGGTCGTCTTCTTCACCTGGGGCGGGAAGACCGTCGGCACGCACACGTTGACCGAGCCGTAGTGCCGGTCGCAGCCCGAGATCGTCGGGCTGACCTTCTGCGACGTCC
This sequence comes from Streptomyces sp. NPDC085866, assembly GCF_044541035.1. Classification (NCBI taxonomy): domain Bacteria; kingdom Bacillati; phylum Actinomycetota; class Actinomycetes; order Kitasatosporales; family Streptomycetaceae; genus Streptomyces; species Streptomyces sp. NPDC085866. The sequence goes on along the minus strand of NZ_JBITSQ010000021.1, from coordinate 116,461 downwards.
GCTTCCTGCCCGGCCCGGAGACCTTGCCCGACAGGGAGTCGGCGAAGGAGTGGACGTGCGGGGAGGCGGCCGAGGCGCTGAGCGCGGCCGGTCCCTGCAGGTGCACCCACTTGGCCACCGACGGCACCCCGCCCGCGTCCACCGCGAAGAGCATGTACCAGCCGGGCGGGGCCAGGTCGGGATTGCTCGTCACGTTCAGGTCGACGTTGTTGCCGTCGACGGACAGCGGCAGGTCGACGAAGCGCTGGTTCGGATCGGAGGAGTGGGTGACCGCGGCCGGGCGGATCAGCTCGGCCTTGGCGATGGGCCGGTCGACCGTGATCCGCTGGGTGTCGCCGTACTTCCACTCCTGGTTGATCACCGAGGTGATCGTCGGGCGGGTGCCCTTGTAGAGGTAGGGCGGGGTGTAGATCGACACGTTGTGGTTCCAGGTGCCGTTGCCCGGGTTGTCGCCGGTGGCCATCACCCGGCCGTCGGGGAGGAGGAACGCCGAGGAGTGGTAGCCGCGGGACTCGGGGTCGGCGGCGACGGCCTCGAAGCGGTTGGTGGCCGGGTCGTAGATCGAGGACTCGTACACGGGGTTGGCCCGGTTGTGCAGGGCTCCGCCGGTCTCCAGCACCTTGCCGTCGGGCAGCAGGACGGCGGAGACGTACATCTTGCCCTGGTTGCCGGTCTCGGCGACCTTCCCGTTGCCGAGGTCCACCGTGCCCTGCGGGATCGGCGGGCCGGCGACGTACGACGGGTTCGCCTGCTTGAGGTCGATCAGGTCGGTGAGGCGGTTGGCTTCGGGGTTGGAGTCGATGTTGCCGCCGCCGATGGTGAGGACCTTCTGGTCCTGCGCCGGGGGCAGCAGCACGCTCGCCGACTGGTCCCGCTCGTCCTTGTTCTGCAGTCCCGGGATCTGGGTGACCGTGTTGGCGTCGTAGTCGTAGATCGCCGAGCCGGTGCCGGGGATGTTGTTGCCGAAGACATGGCTGCCCGTGTAGAAGAGGCGGCCGTCCTGCATCAGGACCATCGACGGGTACAGACCCCAGTACGACCAGGTCTGGTTGACCTTCCACAGCGGCAGCCACTGCTGGTCCTTGTCCGACCAGCGCTCGGCGGTCACCGACCCGCTGGAGTCCTCGCGCAGACCGCCGAAGGAGATGACGTCACCGTTGCCCAGCTCGGTCGCCGACGGGTACCAGTGCCCGTCGTTGAGGTCGTTGGTCTTGCTGTAGGTCTCGGTCTGCGGGTCGAAGATGTACGAGTCCTTGAAGCCCTCGTACCCGTGCCCGCCCGCAACCGGGTACGCCTTGTTGCCGCTCATGACGAGGACCCGCCCGTCCTGGAGCTGCACATGGCCCGCGCAGAACATGTCCTTGGGCGTCGGGACGACCTTGTAGGTGCCGTTGGCCGGGTCGTACACCGCCGAGGTGAACGTGCCCGCGTCGAAGTTCTCCTCGCTGTTGCCGGAGCCGGCGATCAGCAGCACCTTGCCGTTGTTGAGGACGACGGAGTGCATGGAGCGGACCGGGTTCTGCGTCGGCAGCACGGACCAGCTTCCGTTGGCGCAGATCTGCTTCGTGGCCGTGCACGACGGGGGTGGGAGCGTGTCCGGGACCTGATCCATGGTGTAGTCGTCGGTGGTCGCCGAACCGGTGCCGTACACCGACACACCCCAGGTGATGCGGTCGGTGCCATTCGGGATCCCCGGCGTGCGGACCGTGGCCTGCGTCCAACTCGACGCCATGTCCAGGGTCTTGAGGTCGGTCCAGTACTGCCAGCCAGCTGTCGTGTCGTGCCGGAACAGGGTGATGGCGGCGTCCGGGGTGGTGGTCTTGTACCAGAGCCCCAGGTCGTACTGCTCGCCCGCCGACACCACCGGCGCGCACGCGGTGGACTCGGTGATCAGCGCCTTGCGGTCACCGTCCACCCGGCGGGTCAGCGTGACCTTCATGGCCTTGGAGCCGGAGTGCGCGTCGGAGGTGGTCTGGAAGCTGAAGTCGTTGTCGCCCCAGCCGGACTTCTCCCAGCAGTACGGCATGTCGTCCGTGCCGGCGGTCTCGAAGCCCGGGTTCTTGACCAGGTTGGCGGCCGCGGCGCTCTGCGGCGAGGTGAGGAGCAGACCGGCGGTCAGGGCCCCCACCCCGACCAGCGCGGTCCGTCTGCGGTGTTTGTTCACACGGCTCTCCTTGCGGTTGTACGGCTGTGCATCACTTCGCGGCCTCCGGAGCGCTCCTACGCCCCCCACGGCGCGGGAGGTAGACCAGCGCTTCGGTCCCGACGAAGCGCAGGACGAACGTCGTCACCAGCGCGAGCGCGGTGGCGGGCAGCACGCCCGTCCCGAACCGGTCGACGAGCAGCGCGATCAGCGGGATGCGCAGCACCAGGTCCGCGTTGGCGAGCAGCGCGAACCTGCCGAGCCGGTCCCACCAGCGGCGGTGCGTGCGCCGGTCGCGGAACAGCAGCTGCTCGATGAGCAGGAAGTTCCAGGCGACGCCGAGCTGGTTGGCGAGGATCTCGGCGGGGACGTAGTGCAGGCCGAGCGCGGTCAGCGCCCACAGTCCGACGAGGTTCGGCACGAAGCCGCTCGCTCCGATCAGCCCGAAGCCGACCATGCGGGCGACCGGTGAGGCGGTGCGCAGCCCGATCAGGTGGCGCAGGAAGCGGAAGCCCTCCTGCGCGGTCGACTTGGACTCTCCCGCGAACCGGTCCTGGAAGACGAACGGCACCTCGGCGACCTGCCGGGGACGGCTGCGTACGGCCAGCTCCAGGAGGATCTTGTAGCCGAGCGGCTTGAGCACGTCGGCGGTGACCGTGCTGCGCCGGATGGCGAAGAAGCCGCTCATCGGGTCGCTGATGCCGTGCAGCCGGCGTGGGAAGAGCGCCTTGGTGAGCCAGGTCGCGGCGCGCGAGACGGCCACCCGGTAGCTGCCGGCGAGTCCGGCCCGGCTGCCGCCCTCGATGTACCGGGAGGCGACGACGAGCCCGGCGTGCGTCCGCTCGCCGGTGGCCACCAACTCCGTTACGAGGGAGGGCGGATGCTGGCAGTCGCCGTCCATGACGACGATCCAGTCCGAGGTTGCCGCCTTCAGTCCCTCGACCACCGCCCCGCCGAGCCCGCCGACCGGCTCCTCGCGGTGCAGCACGGCCACCGGGAACGGGCAGTCCTGCGCGGCCGCGCGGATCACCTCGGGAGTGTCGTCGGTGGAGTCGTCCACGAAGACGACCTCGCAGGGCAGCCGCGCGGGCACCGACTCGGTGATCTGGTGCAGCAACTGCCGGATGTTCGCGGACTCGTTGAAGGTCGGTACGACGATGGTGACGGCACCGGGTTCGGCGACTTCCGCGGCGTCCAGGCCCTGGGCGGGGACCGTGTACTCGTGGCTGCTCATCGCGCGCCTCCCGCGGCTGCCGTCCGGATCTGCCGGATCTCGATGCGGTCGGGGCCGGTGCCGAAGGTGGCGACCGGTTCGGAGTGCTGGATGGCGGCCTTGACGTTGGGCAGGTCCTTGGCGTCGCGGCGGACCGTCGGCGAGGCCACGACGTAGTCGATGTCCCGCCAGCCGTGCGGCATGGTCTTGGTGACGGCCGGGTCGAGGTCGGCCTTGTAGAACCAGATCACGCCGAGCCCGGGCCGGTACCCGGCGTGCACGAGGTCCAGCCAGAGGGCGTCGTCGACCAGGACCCGGGTGGCCTTCGGGTTCTCGACCTCGGTGCTGAGCCAGGCGGAGGCCTGCCGGTAGGGCCTGTTGGCGTCGGCGGTGAGGGCGGTGCGGTCGCCGTCGTACCAGTGCGGTACGACGAAGGCGCCGGCGGCGAGGGCCAGGACGACGGCCAGGGCGTACCGGCCGCCGGTGACGTACCGGTTCTCCGCGTCGGCGCGCCGACGGCGCACGACGGCGTGGGTGACGGAGGCGGCGCCGCCGGCCAGGACCAGGGCGAGGAAGGGCAGCGCGCCGATGATGTACATGGCGGGCAGATAGCCGCCCGGGCGCATGGCCACGGCGGCCAGGATCGCCACGGTCAGGGCGGGTCCGGCGAGGGCGCGGGCGGTGACCGACCAGCGCCAGGTGACGATCAGCAGCAGGGCGCCGGCGAGGCCGCCGAGGGGCAGCACCCGGTCGTAGTACAGCCAGGAGTGCAGGACGCCGTAGGAGCCGGAGGAGGTGTCCATGATGAAGCCCGAACCGGGCCTGGACATCTGGTACTTGATGCCGTCCCAGAGCGAGACGTGCCCGCTGCCCGGGAACAGCTCGCCCTTCAGCAGGGCGAAGAGCGGGTAGGAGAAGCCGATCAGGGCGCAGGCGGTGACGGCTCCGGTGAGGGCGAACTTGCGGGTGTCGCGGTGGCTGTGCCGCCACATGGTGACGAACAGGGCGGGCAGGACGACGAGCATCGTCTCCTTGGTGAGCACGCCCGCGGCGGCCGCGAGGCCCGCGCCGAAGTGGTGCCACAGGTGCCGGCTGGGCGAGGCGGCCAGGCAGAACGCCAGCAGCAGCCACATCACGGCGATGTTGTCGAGGAAGATCTCGCGCTGGAGCACGACGGCCAGTGGGGAGAGCCCGAAGAGGGCCATGCCGAGCCCGGCGGCCCAGCGGGGCAGGGAGAGCCTGCGGCCGAGGACGTACACCAGCACCGCGCTGATGCCGCTGATCACCAGCATCGCGATCCGCATGGAGCCGACGGTCATCGAGCCGGGGCTGATCGCCGAGGGTATCCAGGTGAGCAGGGCTATCTGGAGCCAGCCGAGCGGCGGGTGGTCGTACCAGTAGGTGTAGTGGCCCAGGCCCTTGCCGTGCTGGACGGCCCAGGCCTGGGCGAGGTACGTGCCCTCGTCGTCGCTGAGGGTCGGGTAGTCGGCGATGTTCCAGCCCTGGACGACGAGGATCGTCACGAGCAGCAGACCGCACAGCAGCAGGTCGGAGCGGGAGGAGCGGAGCCGCTCCTGCGGACTTGTCCGGCCGCCCGAACGCTCATCAGGCGCAGGCTTGCGCTGCGCGGGGACCGTCGGAGTGGTCACCGCGGGAAGAGTGGAGGTCACGCAGGAACGTCCTCTCGGATCGGCTCGGCCGCGGTGAGGTGCGCGCCGACGTGCGTGGTCAACTCCCAGTCGTTCCGGCCGCGCTGCTCGCGCCACACGGCGCGGATCGCGGCTCCGGCGAGGAGGACCTGGTAGAAGGGACCGCCCACGACGAGCTTCACGTAGTGGACGAAGCGGACCCTGAGCCCGTACTGCTTGCCGAAGTCGTGCAGTCCGACCACCTCGAAGACGAAGGTGACGGCGGCGGTGACCAGCGGCAGGAAGGTGAGGAAGGCGACCCCTACGGGAACGTCGAGGAAGAGCGCGACGGCCGCGTTCACCGGGATGACCACACCGGAGAAGGCCTGCAGGAACGGGGTCATCAGCGTGTACCGGGCGAGCAACCGCTGCCTGAGCGCAGGCAGTTGCTTCCAGTCCTTCTTCCGGTAGACCTGCAGGAAGCCCTGGTTCCAGCGGGTGCGCTGCTTCAGCAGTGACATCAGCGAGCCGGGGGTCTCCTCACGGGTGACCATGTCGGAGTCGTAGGCGACGACGACCTTCTTGCCGACGCTGGACAGGCGCACGCCCAGGTCGCAGTCCTCGGCGAGGCAGTTGGGGTCCCAGCCGTCCGCTTCCCTGAGGACGTCGGTCCGCACGAAGACGGTGTTGCCGCCGAGCGGGATGAACCCTTTCTGCGCGTGCAGGTGCAGCCGGGAGCGGAACCAGAAGAAGTACTCCAGGCAGTTGCGCAGGCTGTACCAGCTGGAGTGGAAGTTGATGAGCTGGACGCCGCCCTGGACGACGTCCGCCTCCGTGGTCCGGAACGCGTGGTCGACGTGGGCGAGCAGCTCCGGGTGGACCTGGTCCTCGGCGTCGAAGACCCCGACGACGTCACCGCGACAGTGCGGCAGCGCCGTGTTCATGGCCTTGGGCTTGTTCTTCTTCTCGTGCGTGTCGACGACGACACGGACACGCCGGTCGCGCTCCGCCGCCGCCCGGGCCACCTCGGTGGTCTCCGGGTCGTCGTGCCCGACGATCACGATGATCTCGAAGTCGGTGTGCGTGGACTCCAGCAGCCGCTGGATGGTGTGGTCGAGCACGGCCTGCTCGTGCCGGGCCGGCAGGAGCAGCGAGAAGGACAAGTGCTCGTCCCCGTCCGGTCTGCTGAACCGGGTGGAGGCGAGCACCTCGGGCGTGCGCCACGCGTGCATCTGCCACCACAGGGTGAAGGCCGCCATCCAGAACAGAGCCAGCGAGACGGCAGCGATGAAGACAGACGTCAGCAAAAAGATCCCCCCAGATCCCCAATACCCCCAGTGCGCGCAACGGTCGGTGACACCCGTCGCACCGCTGTGGAGAGACTAGGAGGGTTCTGTGAAGCGTGGGAGCTCTTCCGATAAAAAGCGTGTTTCGCAACGGTGGTGCGGGAAGCGGTATCTATCCGAACACCTGCTCACATTTGGGCAGTTCACCGCTTCCGCTCCCCACGCCTCCGTGCCGCTCAGCGGGTGTTCAGCGCCGCACCCAGCCGCTCCGGATCCGTCGTCGGGACGTCACAGGTGAAGTTACGGCAGATGTACGCCGCCGGTTCACCGCCCACGAGCGGACGGTCGGCGAGCAGCGGGAACTCGTCACTGTCCGGAGTCCCGACGGCGACGACGGTGCCCGGCGCGGTGCCGAGCAGGGCCGTACGGTGCAGGGTGCTCGTCCTCTCGTCGGCGAGGGACGGGCCGACGACCGCGACCTCCCGGGGCCCGTCGAGCAGCGCTTCCGCGGCGGCCAGTCCCCACCCGATGAACCGCGGCACCCGCGGTCCGAGCACCTTCACCACACCCAACGCCCTTTCCGCCGCCACCCGATGGGGCTCCGAACCGGTGTGCGCCGCGTAGCTCAGCAGGGCTCCGGCCGCCGCGGTCCAGCCGGACGGGGTGGCGTTGTCGGTGGGGTCCTGGGGCCGGCGGATGAGCCGCTCGGCGTCGGAGGCGGTGTCGTAGAGGGCACCGCTGTCGGGGTCGGTGAAGCGGGCCAGCACATGGTCGAGGAGCAGCCCGGCGAAGTCCAGCCAGACCCCCTCGCCGGTCACGGACGCGAGCGCGAGGAAGCCTTCGGCGACGTCGGCGTAGTCCTCCAGCACGCCCGCGTTCGGGCCCACCCGTCCGTCCTTGCTGGTCCGGGCGAGCCGCGCGTGTTCGTCGAGATGCACCCGCACGAGGAGGTCGGCGGCGCAGACGGCGGCCTCGACGAGGTCGGGCCGTCCGAAGTAGGCGCCGGTCTCGGCGAGCGCGGCGATCGCCAGCCCGTTCCAGGCGGCGACGACCTTGTCGTCGCGTCCGGGGGCGGGCCGCTGCGCGCGCCTCCCCAGGAGGCGCTCCTTGATCGACTCGATCTTCCCGGCCTCGAAGACGCCCTCGGTCTGCGGGAGTTGGAGGACCGACTGCCCGTGCTCGAAGGTGCCCTCCTCGGTCACCCCGAAGTACTGGGCGGCCGGCTCGGCGTCCTCGTCCCCGAGGGCGTCCCGCAGCTGCTCGGGGGTCCACACGTAGTACGCGCCCTCGACGTGCCGTCCGCTCCCGTCGTCACTGTCGGCATCGAGCGCCGAGGAGAACCCGCCCTCGCCGGTGCGCAGTTCACGCACCATGAAGTCGGCGGTCTCCAGGGCGACGCGGCGGGCGAGGTCGGATCCCGTGGCCCGCCACAGGTGCGCGTACACGCGGCACAGCAGGGCGTTGTCGTACAGCATCTTCTCGAAGTGCGGCACGACCCAGTCGCGGTCGACGGAGTAGCGGGCGAACCCGCCGCCGAGCTGGTCGTAGATCCCGCCCCGGGCCATCCGCTCGCAGGTGTCCTGGGCCATCTGCAGGGCGCCCTCGGCGCCGGTACGGGCGTGGTGGCGCAGCAGGAACTCCAGGACCATGGACGGCGGGAACTTCGGCGCACCGCCGAATCCGCCGCGCTGCGGGTCGTACTCGCGGGTGAGCCCGAGGAGCGCCTGGGCGAGGTCCGCCTCCCCGGGAACCCGGTCGGTCTGATAGCCGATCTCCCGCTGGGCGAGATCGCGCACGATCTTCCCGGCGACCTCGCCGACCTCGTCGCGCCGGTCGTCCCAGGCCTGCCGGACACCCTCCAGCACCTGCCGGAAGGAGGGTGTGCCGTGCCGGGGCGCGGGCGGGAAGTAGGTGCCGAAGTAGAAGGGTTCGGCGTCCGGCGTGAGGAACACGGTCATGGGCCAGCCGCCCTGGCCGGTGGCCGCCTGGACGGCCTCCATGTAGACGGCGTCGACGTCCGGGCGCTCCTCGCGGTCGACCTTGACGCTGACGAAGTGCTCGTTGAGGTAGTCGGCGGTGGCCTGGTCCTCGAAGGACTCGTGGGCCATCACATGACACCAGTGGCAGCTGGAGTACCCGACGCTCAACAGAACGGGCTTGCCCGCCTTCCGTGCCGCGTCGAAGGCCTCGGCCGACCAGGGCCACCAGTCGACGGGGTTGTCGGCGTGCTGGAGCAGATACGGAGACGTCTCATGGGCCAGTCGGTTCACCTTCCCACTCTCCCACGGGCTCCGGCACCGCGTAGAAACGCATCGACACCGGGCGCGCCCCCTCCGGGGCGTCCTCGCGGAGGTGGCCGTAGCGGTCGACGAGTGCGTGGTAGTCGCGCATGAAGGCGAGCAGTTCCTCCCTGGTCATCCAGGTGCCGGCGCGCTGGACCTGGGCCCAGCCCTCGGGGCCGCGGTACTCCTGGTGGGCGCGGCGGAAGAGGGCGGTGTCGACCTCGATCTTGAGGTGGGCGAGCTGTTCCGCGGCCGCGTACTCCTCCGGGGACATCGTGGCCGGGTCGGGCGTGGTGTGACTGAAGGGCAGCACCCGCCACCAGCGCTCGCGCCCGCCGGACTTCTCCGGGATCTCCTCGATGAGCCGCTGCTCGGCGAGTTTGCGCAGGTGGTAGCTCGTGGTGCCGGAGCTCTCGCCGAGTTCGCGGGCCAGCACGGTGGAGTTCGCCTCGCCGTGCCGGCCGAGGTAGTCGAGGATCCGGCGGCGCAGGGGGTTGCCGAGGGACTTGTAGAGAGCGGTGCGCTCAAGGCTGGTCATCTCGGGCATGCCGTCGGTCATGCGGCCACCGTAACCCTGAGAACCCTGAGAGGTCCCCGATGTCTGCCGAATTTTCTTTGCAGAACTTTCTCTGCGGTCTACGGTGGGGGCAGACGAAGACGAGACGGGGGCCGCGATGAAGACAACGCTGAAGAAGTGGACGCTGATCCTGCTCGGGACGGGGGCCGTCCTGCTCGTGCCGTGGACAGTGGTGCTCGCCCTGACCCTGCCGGGCAGCACGGAGGTCCGGCACTGGTCACTGGCCTGGATCGGCCTCGACGTCCTCATGGCGACGGGATGCGCCACAACGGCCTTACTCGGCCTGCGCGCTGACCCCCGGGCCCGTCTCACGGCCGCGGCGACGGCGGCGACGGCGGTGTTGGACGCCTGGTTCGACGTGACGACGTCCCGGTCGGGCGGCGACCTGGTGATGGCTCTCGGGTGTGCGGTGGTGGAGACGGCGCTGGCAGGGGCATGCGTGGCCATGGCGTTGTCGGAGCCGCAGAAGCCGGCCGCACACCAGAAGTCGGCCGCACACAAGGGGGTTGCCCCCACGAAACCCACACCCACCCCCTGATCTCCGCCCCTCGCGTTCCCGCCGTCCCCGAAGGACACTCGTAGGCAGAGGAGTTGCCACCGGAGGGGGACGGGACATGCGGGACAGCCACCGGGTGGACGCCGAGCGGCTGCTGGGGCGGGCGGTGGAGGAGGAGGTGCGACGCTCGGGCGGACGGACCGACGGGCAGCTACTCCTGTCGCGGGGGCGCGGTGCGCTGGACGCCATGGCACAGACCGCCGCCGAGGAGTACGAGGCCTACACGCGCGCGCTCGACGAGGCCGACGCCGGCCGCCTCAGCTTCGGCCAGCGCTACGCACGCGAGGGCGCCGGAACAGCCCTGCTGGTGGCGGGCGTCGCCGCGGTGGCCGCCGCCGTCGCCGACCTGTCCCTCGGCACCGGCACGGGTACGGCCGCCAGTGCGGGCGTCGCCGTGGGGGTGGCGGGGGCCGCGGCCACCGTGCTGAAGGTGGCCGGTTCGCATCTGCCCGCCGCCCACCATCGTGCGGGCGCGGCCGGCCAGCCCGGCGGACCGGAGCAGCTGCGGCTGCAGTGGCTGACCGCGCTGGAGGTGCGCGGCATCCGCCCCTTCCTCGACCAGCAGCGGGTGCTCAGCGCCTCCACGGGTCCGAAGAAGTCGAGCGGCCCGGCGCTGCGCGGTGCGGACAAGAGCGCGGCGGCGCGCAGGCGTACGGTGCTGGAGCAGTCGTTCGGTCAACTGCCGGAACCGGACGGCCCGTTCGCGGGACGGCGTCAGGAGCTGGCGCGGATCAGGCAGTGGGCGCAGTCGGCCCGGGCGGCCACCGACACCCGGCCGACAGTGGTCGTGCTGCACGGAGAGCCGGGCTCGGGCCGTACGACGCTCGCGGTCCGTGCGGCGCACGACCTCAGGGATCACTTCCGTGGCGCGGTCGTCGTGGACCTGCGCGGCGGCAGCCGGGAGGAGCCGCCGCTGCCCACCCGGGATGCCCTGCTGCACCTGCTCAACCGGCTCGGCGCGCCCCGCGAGCAGCTGCTGTTCCGCGAGCGCTCCTCCCCCGACCAGCAGGTCAAGCGGCTCGGCGAGCTGTACCACCGGCATCTGGCCGGGCTGCCGGTGACGATCGTGCTGGACGACGCCTCGGACCCGGAGCAGGTGCGCGCGCTGGTGCCGGAGCACTCCGACAGCCTGGTCCTGGTCACCGCCCGCACCCCGCTGGAGCTGCCCGCGGACCTGGTGGCCTGGGTGCACCATCTGCCGGTGGAGGCGCTGGACGCGGCGGGTGCCGAGGAGTTGCTGGGCGCGGCCGCGCAGGACGCGTCGGGGCCGTACGACGCCGAATCCACCGACCGGATCCGGCAGTTGTGCGGGGGCCTGCCGCTGGCGCTGCGTGTCGCGGGCTCGTCGCTCGGCCCGCGCTCGCCGCGGCAGCTGGCCACGGACCTCGGCGCGTACGGCCCGGTGGAGCCGGTGGAGCGGGTGCTGTGGCTGCGCTACACCGACCAGTCGGAGACGGCGCGCCGGCTGCTGAGGAGGCTGGCACTGGCCGGTCGGGCCTCGTTGGGCGCGGCGGCGGCCGCCGCCCTGCTGGCCACCGACGAACCGGAGGCGACCCGGCATCTGGCCGCGCTCGCCCGGGCCGGTCTGATCGACCATGTGCGCGGCAGCCGCTACCGGCTGCACGACCTGGTGCGTGCCTTCGCGCAGGCCCGGCTGCTGGACGAGGAGGACCCGGCCGAGCGCACGGCCGCGCAGGAGCGGCTGATCGTGAACTACGCGGAGCTGGCCGACTCGGTGCTGCGGCTCGTCGACGGCAACATGTCGACGCGCTCGGACCGGTTCGGCCCGCACGGCTTCACCTCGCTGGACGAGGCACTGCGCTGGCTGGACGACGAGTCCAGCTTCATCACGGCGGCCCTGCGGCACGCGGAGGGCGTGAACCAGGCGGCCGTGCTGAACCTGCTCGGTGCCCTGTGCGACTACTGCCTGCTGCGCGGGGACCTGTACCGGCTGGGCGAGATCAGCGAGTTGGCCCAGGCCGTCGACGAGGGGCTGCTGGTGCGTTCCGTGCAGTGGCGCACCGGTATCGCGGCCCGCCACCTGGGCGAGCTGGACAAGGCGCGCACCACGCTCGCCTCGGTCGTGGACCTCTACCGGGAGGCGCACCACGACGCGGGTGCCGCCCGCGCCCTGTGCTCCCTCGGGATCACCCTGCACCACCAGGGCAACCTCACGGAGGCGGCCGCCAAGCTCCAGGAGGCCCTGGATCTGCAGGCGGCCGAGGAGCTGGCGACGGACCGGGCCTGGACGATGCACGCGCTGGCGGCGGTCCAGCGCGACCGCGCCCGGCTGTCGGAGGCCCTGGACCTGCTCACCCGCTCCCTGGTCCTGCATCGCGAGGGCGGCTCCCTGCACGGCGAGGCCTGGGCCCACTTCCAGCTCGGCCAGCTGGCCCTGCGGATGGGTGACGTGCCGCGCGCGGATACGGAGCTGCGGGCCGCCCTGGAGCGGTACGGCCGTACGCACGACGCGCGCGGCGAGGCCTGGGCGCTGACCCAGCTGGCCCGGGCGCGGCTGGTCGACGGCGATGCGTCCCCCGCCGTGGAGGGGCTGCGCCAGGCGGCGGCCAGGCACCGGGAGAACGAGGACGCGCGCGGCGAGGCCTGGACGCTGTACTACCTCGGCCAGGCTCTGGAGGAGACGGGCGAGCTGGACCTGGCGGTCCGCGATCTCGAACGCTCCCGGCAGATGTTCTCCCGGATGCGCGACGTCTACGGCCTGGCCTGCGCCCGGCACCACTCCGCCCGGGCCACCCGGGACCAGCGGGCCGCGCAGACCGGCTCGCTGCGCAACTCGGGCTTCGCCCGCCAGCTGCTCGTGGACGCCCGTGCCGACTTCCAGCGCATCGGCGTCGCCCACGGCGAGGCCTGGACCTGCCTGGAGCTGGCGGTGGTGGACGCGGGCAACGCCCGGATCCCGCAGGCGCTGGCCCTGTGCGACGAGGCGCTGACCCTGTTCACGTCCTACGGCGACCGGCGCGGCGAGGACTGGGCCCGCTTCCTGCGCTGCACCCTGCTGCCGTACGCGGCGCCGGGCGGGGTGGACGTGGGTACGGCCGTCGCCCAGGAGGAGCTGGCCCAGCTGGCCCGGGCCACGCATCCGCTGCGGGACGAGAAGCTGGCCGAGTGGGTGCCGGCCTACGCCCTGCTGCTGGAGCGGGGCGTGAGCCTGGAGGCGGGCTGGCAGGCCTGGCGGCTGCGCATGACGCCGGACCGCCACGCCCGGGAGGTGATGGGGGTGGCGGTTCCGGCCGGGCGCTGAGCGGTCAGCCCCGCTGTTCCGTGGAGTCGGCCGTCTTCTCGGCCCCGGCGTCCGGGGACTCCATGAAGGCGACCTTCTGCATGTGCTTGTTCATCGACTTCATCAGACCCCACACGGCCAGGGCCATCACCGCGAAGACGATGAAGCCGAGGACGCCGGGGGTGACCTTGTTCTCGTCGACCTCCTTGGCGAGGGGGACGAGGTGCGTCAGTGCCAGGCTTGCGCTCATGTCAGGCATTGTCGCGGATGCCCGCGAAGAGGTCGTCCTCGGGGAGGGAGGTGTCGACGAGCGACTTCGACAGCTCGTACTCCTCCGTCGGCCAGACCGCCTTCTGCAGCTCCAGCGGCACCTTGAACCAGCCGCCGTCGGGGTCGATCTGCGTGGCGTGGGCGATCAGTGCCTTGTCGCGGATCTCGAAGAAGTCCGCGCACGGGATGTGCGTGGTCAGCGTGCGCTCGGCGCGCTCGAACTCCTTCCAGCGCTTGAGCCACTCCCCGTAGGGCGAGTCCAGGCCGCGGTCGAGCATCGCCTGGTGCAGGGCCTCGGTGCGGGGGCGGTTGAAGCCCTGGTTGTAGTAGAGCTTGAGCGGCTGACAGGCCGGGCCGTACTCGCTCTCGGGGTACTTCTCGGTGTCCGACGCGCCCTCGAACGCCACCATCGAGATCTTGTGGGTCATGATGTGGTCGGGGTGCGGGTAGCCGCCGTTCTCGTCGTAGGTGGTGATCACCTGCGGGCGGAACGAGCGGATCTTCCGGACGAGCTCACCGGCCGCCTTGTCGATGTCCTCCAGGGCGAAACAGCCCTCGGGCAGCGGGGGCAGCGGGTCGCCCTCGGGCAGGCCGGAGTCGACGAAGCCGAGCCACTCCTGCTTGATCCCGAGGATCTCGCGGGCCTCGTCCATCTCCTTCTTGCGTACCTCGTGGATGTGCTCCTCGATGTACTTGTCGCCCTGCAGCTTGGGATTGAGGATGGACCCGCGCTCTCCGCCCGTGCAGGTCACCACCAGCACCTCCACCCCCTCGGACACGTACTTCGCCATGGTCGCCGCGCCCTTGCTCGACTCGTCGTCGGGGTGCGCGTGCACGGCCATCAGTCGCAGCTGGTCAGTCAAGACTCGATCCTCGTATGTCGGCGCCCCCGCGTCTTGGGGTGCGTTCGGCGGCTTCTATAGTGACCGAATCGGGGGGCGAATAATTCCGCGGAGAGGACGATCATGAGCACGGCGAGCGCGCGGCTGCCCGAGGGCCGCTACGGCCGTTCCTCGGACGAGCGTGCCGACCGCAAGCTCAAGATCACTGGGTCGGTGCTGGGCGCGGCCCTGCTCGCACTGGTCGGTTACTTCGCCTACCACTACGTCGCGGAGAACGAGATCAGCGCCCAGGTGATCACCTTCCAGGCCTCGGACGCCGCGGTCAAGGTGCATCTGGAGGTCCACAAGGACTCAGGTGTCGACGGCTACTGCACCCTGCGCTCCCAGTCGGCGGACGGTGCCGAGGTGGGCCGGGCGGACTTCCGCTTCACGGGTTCGGCCACGCGCATCGACAAGGTCGTCACGCTCCGTACGACGTCCAAGGGGACGACGGCCGAGCTGCTCGGCTGCCATACCGGTTGATCCTTCACTCGCAATGCATACGCCCTGAGCTGCATTGATGAGATTCTGATGGCTTATGTCCTCCCCCTTCAGCCATTGAATTGTTAGGCTCGTGGTTTCGCCCATCCAAGAAGGAACATTCTTCTGGGTAGGGCGATGCTTTGTATTCCCAGTACCGACGAGGAGCACCCTGTGACCCAGACCAGCGAGAACGTCACCTGGCTGACCCAGGAGGCGTACAACAAGCTCAAGGACGAGCTTGAGTACCTTACTGGTCCTGCGCGCACGGAGATCGCCGCCAAGATCGCGGCCGCGCGCGAGGAGGGCGACCTGCGCGAGAACGGCGGGTACCACGCTGCCAAGGAGGAGCAGGGCAAGCAGGAGCTGCGTGTGCGCCAGCTGACCCAGCTTCTGGAGAACGCCCAGGTGGGCGAGGCTCCGGCCTCCGCAGACGGTGCCGTCACGCCCGGCATGGTCGTCACGATCGCCTTCGACGGTGACGAGGACGACACGATGACGTTCCTGCTCGCCTCCCGCGAGTACGCGAGCGCCGACATCGAGACGTACTCGCCGCAGTCCCCGCTGGGTTCCGGCGTGATCGGCCACAAGGTCGGCGAGGACGCGGAGTACGAGCTGCCGAACGGCAAGAAGGCCTCGGTGCGGATCCTGAAGGCCGACCCGTACTCGGGCTGATCCCACCCACCGCTTCGCCTCGCGCCCCCGGCGTCCGCGTGACACCGGGGGCGCAGCCATGTCGTCAGGCGGTCGCCGAGCGGTACTTGCGGACGGCCAGGGTGCGGAAGACGACGACGATCAGCACCGAGTAGAGCAGCGAGGCCCAGACAGGGTGCTGCATGGGCCAGGCCGTCGAGTCGGACTGGCCGGGGCTGCCGAACAGCACCCGGGCCGCCTGGACGGTGGCGCTGAACGGGTTCCACTCCGCGACGTGGCGCAGCCACGGGGTCATGTTGCTGGTGTCGACGAACGCGTTCGATATGAAGGTCACCGGGAAGAGCCAGATCAGTCCGCCGGAGGTGGCCGCCTCCGGGGTGCGGACGGTCAGGCCGATCAGGGCGCCGATCCAGGTGAACGCGTAACCGAGCAGGAGCAGCAGGCCGAAGGCCGCGAGGACCCGGCCGGCGTCGGTGTCGTGAAAGGTCCCGACCCGCCAGCCCACCACAAGCGCGACGACGGCGAGGACCAGCAGGGTGAGGGCCGTCTGGACCAGGTCGGCGAGGGTGCGGCCGGTGAGCACCGCGCCGCGCGCCATGGGCAGGGAGCGGAAGCGGTCGATGAGGCCCTTGTGCATGTCGTCGGCGATGCCGGCGCCGGAGCTGGCGGTGGCGAAGGTGACCGTCTGCGCGAAGATGCCGGCCATCAGGAAGTTCTTGTAGTCGATCGCGCTGGTGCTGCCGTCGATCTTCATGGAGCCGCCGAACACGTAGGTGAACAGCACCACGAACATGATGGGCTGTATCAGCCCGAAGATCAGCATTTCGGGGATCCGGGACATCCGGATCAGGTTGCGCTTGGCGACGATCAGCGAGTCACGCAGGGACCGGCCGATGGGGTTGCCGGGAGCCGCGACACGCACGGCGTCGGTGACGGCACTCACTTCACGGCCTCCTTGCCGTTCGTCTCGTGCTGGTCGGCGGTCTCGGCCACGTGTCCGGTCAGGGACAGGAAGACGTCGTCGAGGGTGGGGCGGCGCAGCCCTATGTCGTCCATCTCGATCCCGCGGGCGTCCAGCTCCCGGATGACCTCGGCGAGCAGCTTGGCGCCGCCCGTGACGGGGACGGTGAGCCTGCGGGTGTGCTCCTCGACCGTGGTCTCGCCCTTGCCGAAGCCCCGCAGGACCTCGAGGGCGCTCCGGATGTGCTCGCGCTCGTGCACCACGACCTCGACCCGCTCGCCGCCGGTGCGGGCCTTGAGCTGGTCGGAGGTGCCCTTGGCGATGACCCGGCCGTGGTCGACGACCGCGATGTCGTGGGCGAGATGGTCGGCCTCTTCCAGATACTGCGTGGTCAGCAGCAACGTCGTACCGCCGGAGACGAGCTGTTTGATGACCTCCCACAGCTGCTGACGGTTGCGCGGGTCGAGGCCGGTGGTCGGCTCGTCCATGAACATCACGGGCGGTGAGACCACGAGGGCGGCGGCGAGGTCGAGCCGACGGCGCATGCCCCCGGAGTAGGTCTTGGCGGGGCGGTCGGCGGCGTCGGCGAGGTTGAACTGCTCGAGCAGTTCGGATGCGCGCTGTCTGGCCGCCCGGGCCCTCATCTGGTAGAGCTGCCCCACCATCTGCAGGTTCTCCCGGCCGGTCAGGTATTCGTCGACCGCCGCGAACTGGCCGGACAGACCTATGGAGCGGCGCACGGTGTCGGGGTGCCTGAGGACGTCCACCCCCGCGACGACCGCCCGGCCGCTGTCGGGGCGCAGCAGTGTGGTCAGGCATCGCACCGTCGTCGTCTTGCCGGCGCCGTTCGGCCCGAGCAGGCCGAGGACCGTGCCCTCGGGGACATCGAGGTCGACGCCGTCCAGTGCCCTTACGTCGCCGAAGGTCTTCACCAGACCTTCGGCATAGATGGCGCCTGGCATGTGAGTCTCCACGTCGTCGGGGATCGTTCGGGAAGAGGTGGGGGGTTGCGGAAAAGGCTAGGTTTGTCCGCTCGGCGCCGCCTGTGGTTTTCC
This sequence comes from Streptomyces sp. NPDC085866, assembly GCF_044541035.1. Classification (NCBI taxonomy): domain Bacteria; kingdom Bacillati; phylum Actinomycetota; class Actinomycetes; order Kitasatosporales; family Streptomycetaceae; genus Streptomyces; species Streptomyces sp. NPDC085866. The sequence goes on along the minus strand of NZ_JBITSQ010000021.1, from coordinate 99,234 downwards.
ACCAGGGGCTTTCCGCGCGCGAACCGGCGGACAGACGGCCGACGGGCCGGCAGCCACGCGACACACCATAACGCGATGTATCGCGTCCCTCAATCGTTTTCCCCGAACGAGTGACCGCCCCCTCCAGGCTCCGGCCGGCCTCAGTCGATGACCGTGTAGCCCGCCTCGCGCAGGGCCTGTCCGACCTCGGCGCAGTGCGCCGGCCCCTTCGTCTCGAGGTGCAGCTCCACCTCCGCCTCGGTGAGCCCGAGCCGGGGATCGGTGCGTACGTGACTCACGTCGAGGACGTTGGCGTCGACCGCCGACAACACCCCGAGGAGCGTGGCGAGGGCGCCCGGACGGTCGGTCAGCCGCAGCCGGACGGCGAGGTAGCGGCCCTGTGCCGCCATGCCGTGGCGCAGCACCCGCTGCAGCAGCACCGGGTCGACGTTGCCGCCGGACAGCACCGCGACGACCGGGCCGGGGAAGGCACCGGGCTCGCCGAGCAGGGCCGCGACCGGGCTCGCCCCGGCCGGTTCCACGACGAGCTTGGCCCGCTCCAGGCACAACAGCAGCGCGGCCGACAGCTGGTCCTCGCTGACCGTGCGCACCTCGTCCACCAGTTGCTCGATGATCCCGAACGGCACGAGGCCGGGCCGCCCCACCCTGATGCCGTCGGCCATCGTCGCCGGGTTCTCCACCGACACCGGACGGCCGGCGGCGAGCGAGGGCGGGTAGGCCGCGGCGCCCTCCGCCTGCACCCCGACGATCCGGACGTCCGGCCGCAGCGCCTTCACCGCGACCGCGATGCCGGCCGCGAGCCCGCCGCCGCCGATACCGACGACGATCGTGCGCACCTCCGGGCACTGCTCCAGGATCTCCAGGCCGACCGTGCCCTGACCGGCGATGACGTCCGGGTGGTCGAAGGGGTGGATGAACACCGCACCCGTCTTCTCCGCGTACTCCTGGGCGGCGGCCAGCGTCTCGTCGACCACCTGGCCGTGCAGGCGCACCTCGGCGCCGTAGTCCCGGGTCGCGCTGATCTTCGGCAGCGGGGCGCCCTTCGGCATGAACACGGTGGCGTGCACCCCGAGCAGCGCGGAGGCGAGCGCCACTCCCTGCGCGTGGTTCCCGGCGCTCGCGGCCACCACCCCGGCGGCACGTTCCTCCGGCAGCAGACCGGCGATCCGGACGTAGGCGCCGCGCAGCTTGAACGAGCCGGTCCGCTGCAGGTTCTCGCACTTGAGGTGCACCGGCGCGCCGACCAGCTGGGACAGGTGGCGGCTGCCCTCCATCGCCGTCACACGTGCCACACCGGAGAGCATCTTCTGGGCTCCGCGCACATCGTCGAGGGTGACGGAACGCAAGGAGTCAGCCGTGCCGTAGCTCATGACTCAAGTCTCGCAGTTCACGGTCGCACACGGCGGGTGTGACCAAGCTCCGAGACCGGTTTGGTCCGCGCCGGTACGGCCCGCCCCCGGGCCGCGTACCCTGTCCCCCAACCCAGCCAGCCCTTCATGAAGCGAGCCCCCGGCCATGCCCACAACACCTGAAATGTCGATGGACATGACGACCGTCGGTGACACCGGTCTTCTCGACACCCTCCAGCACGAGGTGGCGGTGTTCGCCCGCCGTGCCGAACAGACCCGGCTCGGCGGCGTCGGACAGGTGCGCAACTCCATGGACCGCGCCGCGTACCTGCTGCTCAACCGCCTCGACAAGGAAGGCCCGATGGGCGTCAAGGCGCTCGCCGCGAGCATGGGGATCGACTCCTCCACGGTCACCCGGCAGGTGGCCCCCCTGGTCGACACCGGGCTCGTCAAGCGCACCTCGCACCCGGAGGACGGGCGGGCGGTGGTGCTCCAGCTCTCGCCGCGCGGGTCCTCGCGGCTGGAGGAAGTGCGCTCGTCGCGGCGTCAGTTGATGGCCGAGCTGACACACGACTGGGCGCCGGAGGAGCGCGAGCAGTTCTGCACGCTCCTCACGCGCTTCAACACCGCGCTCTCCTCGCGGATGGCGGTCCAGGTGCCGTCCTCGGAGCAGCCGCCGGCGTCCTGAGGCCGGCCGCACTGGTGCGGTCCCAAGTCTTGACCTTGGGCCGTCGCTGGCCTCATATGAGACCGGGTCCTGCGTCGTGCGCGGTTCGCCTGTCCCGTACCGGACAGGACCTCCTCAGGGGGGAGGCGCGGTGCGTGATCGGCAGGCATCCCGTGCTGCCCGTCGGGCCCGGGAGTTCGAGGCGTTCGTCGCGGGCGCGGCAGGACGGCTGCTGCACACGGCCACGCTGCTCACCGCGGAGGCGCCGGACGCCAACCCGCGCGCGCGGCGCCTGCTGACGCTGGCGCTCGCCCACACCTACGCCGGCTGGGACCGGCTGCACGGCGACGACCCCTACGACTGCGCCCGCCAGTACCTCGCCACCCGATTCCAGCGCGGGGCCTGGCACCAATACGGCGCCGTCGGCCGTGCCCGGCCGCATCCGCGCAGCCCGCTCGTCGAGCTGAACCCGCAGGAACGGCTGGTCCTGGTGCTACGGATGTACGAGGGAGTCGCCGAGGAACAGGCGGCGGCCCTGCTCGGCCTGCCGGTCGAGCGGGTGCACTCGATCTGCGACCGGGCCACGGCCACCGTGCTGCATCCGGCGCCGGTGTCGCCCGCCCCGCGCGCGGCGAGGGCGACACCGTCCTGGGCCTCCCGGCCCGCCGGGAGGCCCAGGTGAACCGTCCCCAGCGGGAGGCCGCCGTACGGCAGATCCTGGAGCAGACCCCGGCACCCCTGCCGCCGGACCTGTACGGCGAGGCGGTGCGCCGCGGCGACCGCATGCTGCGCCACCGGCGGCTCGCGCGCCGCGTGTGGTGGCTGCTGTTGTGCGCCGCGGCGGTGGCGTTCACCGTCTGGGCGGTGCACGTCCAACCCTGGGTGGAGCCGCCCTCGCAGACGACTCCACCGATCACCGGCTGGTGACCCGGGACTAGCCGAGGGCTTGCTGCAGGTCCTCCAGCAGGTCGTCGACGTTCTCGATGCCCACGGACAGGCGCACCAGGTCGGCGGGGACCTCCAGGGCGGAGCCGGCCGCGGAGGCGTGCGTCATGCGGCCCGGGTGCTCGATGAGCGACTCGACACCGCCGAGCGACTCGCCGAGGGTGAACACCTTGGCGCGGTTGCACACCTCGACGGCGGCCTCCTCGCCGCCGTCGACCTGGAAGGACACCATGCCGCCGAACGCCTTCATCTGCTTGGCGGCGACCTCGTGGCCGGCGTGCTCGGGCAGACCCGGGTACAGGACGCGGGTCACGCGCGGGTGCCGGGTCAGCATGTCGGCGATCCGCGTGGCGTTCTCGCTGTGCCGGTCCATGCGCACCGCGAGGGTCTTGGTGCCGCGCAGCACCAGCCAGGAGTCGAAGGGGCCGGCGACGGCGCCCATCGCGTTCTGGTGGTAGGCGAGCTCCTCGCCCAGCGTCTGGTCGGAGACGATCAGCGCACCGCCGACCACGTCCGAGTGACCGCCCATGTACTTGGTGAGGGAGTGCACGACGACGTCCGCCCCGAGCGACAGCGGCTGCTGGAGGTAGGGCGTGGCGAAGGTGTTGTCGACGACGAGCTTGGCACCGGCGTCGTGGGCGATCTGGGCGACGGTGGCGATGTCGGTGATGCCGAGCAGCGGGTTGGAGGGTGTCTCCACCCACACGGCCTTGGTCTTCGGGGTGATGGCGGCCCGCACGGAGGCGGGGTCGCTGGTGTCGGCGACGGACCACTCCACGCCCCACCGGCTGACGACCTTGGCGAAGAGGCGGAAGGTGCCGCCGTAGGCGTCGTTCGGGATCACGACGTGGTCGCCGGGGCTGAGCAGCGTGCGCAGCAGGGTGTCCTCGGCCGCGAGGCCGGACGCGAACGCGAGGCCGCGGCGGCCGCCCTCCAGCGCGGCGAGGTTCTCCTCCAGGGCGGTCCTGGTCGGGTTGGCGCTACGGCTGTACTCGTAGCCACCGCGCAGGCCGCCGACGCCGTCCTGCTTGTAGGTCGAGACCTGGTAGATCGGCGGGACGACCGCGCCGGTGAGGGGATCCGCGGTGTTGCCCGCGTGGATCGCGAGAGTCTCGAAGTGCTGACTGATGTGCCTGTCGCTCATGTCCACCGAGCGTAGTGCGCCTGACCGGATGCTGGCGTCCGCACCCGGGCATCGAGGTTTTCCACAGGCCCGGCGGGCGGGGTTGGCCAATTGTCGGCGGCGTCTGGTTCGCTGGAGTCATGTCGATTCTCTGGCTGCTCATGGCGCTGGTCCTGCTGAGCTTCGTGCTGCTCCCGGTCATCCGGCGCAGGCGCGGGGCCATCGGGCTGGTGCCCCCGGGCCACCCGGACGCCGCCGACCCGGCGGCCTACGGCTTCGTGCGCCAGGAGGAGCTGGACCTGCGGATGCCCGGCCCCGACCAGGACCTGCTGGACGTCCTGGAGCTGGTGCAGCGCACGCAGGACTACCGTGCGGCGGCCCAGCTGTTGGCCGGCACGGAGGCCGAGGGCGAGGCGCGCTGGCAGCGGGTGCAGGCCTTCGCCGGTGCGGCGGCGCTGGAGCTGAAGCAGCGGCCGGGCGGGGTGCACGAGACGCCGGGCGGGCAGTGGCTCAGGGTGTGGCGGGCCGAGCAGCCCAAGGACGCGGGCGGCGCGGCGGTGCACGCCGAGTTCCTGGTGCAGCAGGCGTGGCGGACGTCGACGCCGGGCACGGACGACTTCCGCATCGTCATGGAGGAGGCCAGGCAGGCCTGCGCGCAGGCGGCGCTGTCGGCCCCCGGCGACCCGGTGCCGTACATCGTCGAGCTGTCCGTCGCCCGCGGCCTCGCCTATCCGCAGCCCGAGTTCGAGAAGCTGTGGCTGAACATCATGGACCGCGCGCCGGACCACATGGGCGCGCACCTGGCCGCGCTGCACTACTGGTGCGAGAAGTGGCACGGCTCGCGCGAGTTGGCGTACGCGTTCGCCGAGGCAGCGGCGGCCCGCGCACCCGAGGGCTCGCTGCTCGCCGCGCTGCCGCTGTTCGCGGTCTTCGAGCACCTCCCCGAGGTGAACCTGGTCGCGAGTCTCTACCAGAGCGAGGTCGTCACCAAGGCGATGCACGGCGCGCTGCACGCGGTGCACACGGCCCGCCCCGACGACCCGATGCTCGCGCACGTCCGTCATCTGCTGCTCTTCTTCCTGGTCCGCGCCGAGCGCTGGGCGGAGGCCATGGACCAGCTGATACACGTCGACGGCCATGTGGGCGCGCTGCCCTGGACGCTGTCCGACGACCCGGCCGCCGCGTTCGCCGTCCACCGCGCGCTGGCGGTGGCCGGCTACGAGGCCAACGGAGGCAGCCCGGCGACCCTGCCCGGCTGAGCTGCCGAGCCTTGGATCTAGTGGATTGCCCTGCTGACCTGCGGTAGGGCATACTCCGCATGCTCCGAGTTTGCTCTTGCTTTGCCTTGAGCCGGCTCCGGATGTGCTCCGAGTCCCCCCACACTCACCGGCAGCACCGTGACCCGGTGTTTGCCATGTCCATGTCTCTGGGTCCTGTGGGGGGATCTGCCCGATGGGCGCAACTCTGCGCGCGCTGCGCGCCCTGTTCCTGCTGTTCGGCTTCTATCTGCTGAGCCTGCTGCTGCTCGCGGTGCTGGTCGGTGTCGACGTCGCCGCCTTCGGCGGGGGGCTGCACGGCCCGGCCGCCATCAAACTCTTCATCGTCACCGCGGTGCTCGCCGTCCCTGTCGTACGCGGCATGTTCATGCTGCGCACGCCCCGGGGCGAGGAGCCGGCCGGCATCCCGGTCACCGAGGCCGACGAGCCCCGGCTGTGGGCACTGGTCCGGGACCTCGCGGCGGCGACCGGCACCCGCGCCCCCGACCGGATCCTGCTCACCGCCGACGTCAACGCGGCCGTCAGCGAGGAGTCCCGGCTGCTCGGCCTGCTCCCCGGCCCGCGCCGCCTCTACCTCGGCGTACCGCTGCTGACCGGTCTGACCGAGGCGCAGCTGCGCGGCGTACTCGCCCACGAGTACGGCCACTTCACCAGCGGCGACACCCGGCTGTCCGCGCTCGTGGTGCGCGGCCGGGTGCAGATCGCCCGGGTCATCGGGCAGTTCCACGCCAAGGCCGACGGCAAGGTGGCCGCCGAGCGCGCCCGCCAGGAGCAGGCCTCCGCGAAGCGGGTCGCGAAGGGCAAGAAGGCGAAGCAGATCGACACCGCCGGTGCCGGGGCGACGTACCGGACGATGGCGAAGATCTACACCGCCTACGGCAAGCTCTACCTGCGCGCCTCCCTGTCCACGGCCCGCGCCCAGGAGTACGCGGCCGACCTGGCCGCCGCCCGGATCGCCGGGCGCGACGCGACCGCCTCGGCGCTGCGCGAGATCCCCGCGCTGGCCGCCTCCCACGACTTCTACCTCGACTCCTACGCCACCCTGGGCCTGCCGGTACGGCTGCTGCCGCCGCACGGTGAGTTCTTCGGCGGCTTCGGCCGGCTGCTGACCGCCCGCGATCAGGAGCTGGCGGAGCTGCGGGCCGACCTGCCGACCGAGCCCGCCTCGCCGTACGACTCCCATCCGCCGATCGCCGAGCGGGTGCGCCGGATCGAGGCGCTGCCCGCCGACGGGCGCGGCGAGGACGAAGGCACGGCCCTCGCCCTGCTCACCGACCCGCCGCGCACCCTGGCCGCGCTGGAGGACGCCGTCCTGACGGACGAGGTGCTCGCCTTCGGGCGCACCGCAAGGTGGCAGGCGCTGCTGGAGGCCTCCATGGCCGAGGGCATGTCCTCCGTGCGCACCCCGCTGCACGGGGCGCTCGCCGACTACACCGGGCGGCCGGCGACGCTGTCCGCACTGCTGGAGGTCATCGACGACGGCCGGCTGTGGCGGGTGGCGGAGCGGCTGCCGCTGTCCGAGGAGGCGTCAGCGGCGAAGGGCCGGGCCTTCCGTGAGTTCGTACGGCCCCGGCTGCGCAACTCGCTGCGGACGATGGTGCTGGCCGAGTTCAGCGCCCGTTCACTGCTGCACTGGGAGTTCTCCTGGTCCCACGCGGCCACCGTCCGGCTGCCCGGCTGGACGTCGGAGAACACACCGGACGACGGCCCCGAGGCCGCGCTCGACGCGGCGGTGGAGGCGGCGCTCGCCGACCACCCCGACACCGCACCGCTGCGGGCACTGCTGCCACCAGTGGCGCCCCAGCCCGCGTGAACGGCAGCACCCCCGCGCCGTAGCCGCCCCTGCGCGCCTTGGCCGCCCAACGCCCGCCGCCCCTGCGCCACTCCCCCCTCGACTCCCCCTCGACGAAACGGACCGCACCCTCCCATGACCGTGCTTCTCTGGATCCTGGCCGTCCTGGCCGTCCCCACGCTGATCTTCGTGGTGTGGATCGCCGGGGTGTTCCTCAAGGAGTTCTTCAACCCGAGCCCCGACGACGGCACCGAGGCCGCACAGGCCGCCGAGAAGCTCGGACTGCTGGCCGCCGAACGACAGGGCATGGACTACCCCGCCCAGCTGCCCGCCGACTGGGCCGCCGCCCTCGACGCCGTGCGCCGCGCTGACTGGGAGCCCGCCGCGGAGGTGCTGCGCACCATCGGCCGGGACTGGGAGCGCCGTACGACGCTCATCGGCCACCTGGCCACGCTCGCGGCCAAGGACGACGAGTGGCTGCTGGCCTGGGAGGCCGCGCGCCCCGAGGACCCGGACGCGGCCGTGGTCCGAGCGCAGAGCACGGTGTACCTCGCCTGGGAGCTGCGGGGTGCGAAGAAGGCCAAGTACACGACGCAGGAACAGTTCCAGGGCTTCCACCGGACGCTGGTGGGCGCACGCGAGGAGATCGCGCGGGCGGCGGCCCTCAACCCCGAGGACCCCACGCCCCACGTCGCGGAGATCTGGGTGGCGCTCGGTCTCGGGTACGCGAACGCCGAGATGGACAAGCTCTGGGCGGAGATCAAGACCCGCGCCCCGCACCACTTCGGGGCCCACTTCTCCGCTCTCCAGTACTGGTGCGCGAAGTGGCGGGGTTCGCAGCAGCTGGCGTTCGACTTCGCCGAGCGTGCGGCCGCCGAGGCGCCGCTGGGCAGCCTGCTGACGGCGCTGCCGCTCATCGCGCACTTCGAGCACGACGAGTCGACCGACACCGAGGCCGACAACACGCCCGAGATGGTGGCCAGGGTGGACGCGGGCCTCGCGGACGCGGCGGCCGCCGACCCCACCCACCCGGGCCTGGCACAGCTGCGCCACCTGCTGGCGTTCTACCTCCACCTCCAGGACCGGCACGAGGCGGCACTGGAGCAGTTCAAGCTGGTCGACGGCCATGTGGAAGCGCTGCCGTGGAGCTACCGGGGCGACGGCGCGGCGGCGTACTACTGCCAGGTCCGCAACGACACCGTGCGGGCGGTGACGGCGGAGGCCTGACCGGAATGCGGCGGAGGCACGGGCCGTTGGACCACGTGCCAGGCCGGCCTCCGCCTTCCAGACCGACAGGGAGACCTCATGCTCTTCGGCCGCTCACCCCAGCTGCCCACCCCCGAGCAGGCGCTCAAGGGCCGTGACCTGCCCGCCTTCGCAGTCCCCGAGCGCCACACCGTCCTGGGCACCCCGCTCCTCGGCCCCTACCCCGAGGGCCTGGAGATCGCCGACTTCGGCCTGGGCTGCTTCTGGGGCGCGGAACGCAGGTTCTGGCAGCTCCCCGCGGGTGTGTGGACCACCCTGGTCGGCTACCAGGGCGGCTACACCGAGCACCCCACCTACGAGGAGGTCTGCTCGGGCCTGACCGGCCACACGGAGGTCGTCCGCGTGCTCTACGACCCCGAGCTGATCTCCTACGACCGCCTCCTGAAGACCTTCTGGGAGTCCCACGACCCGACCCAGGGCTTCCGCCAGGGCAACGACGTGGGCACTCAGTACCGCTCGGCGATCTACACCCACACTCCGGCCCAGGCAGTCAAGGCCGAGGCCTCCCGCACCTCCTACCAGAACCGCCTGACCTCCACCGGCCACGGCACGATCACCACGGAGGTCCTCCCCGCGGAGGGCCGCACGTTCTACCCGGCCGAGGCCTACCACCAGCAGTACCTGGACAAGAACCCGGCGGGCTACTGCGGCTCGGGCGGGACGGGGGTCGAGCTGGGCACCCCGTTCGAGACCAACTGGGGCACGTCCTGCCCGACCGGCCTCGCCCCCGCCCCGGAAGTCACCGACAAGTAGCCCCGCCGCTGGGCAACCCCTCATCCTCCGGCCACAGCGATTGAGCCGTTCGGCCCATGGTCCGGTCGGGCCGGGAGGCCGAGAGCCTCACAAGGTCTTCTACTTGGTCTTGGCCTCTGAGAGGGAGTCGCTTCATGCCGGGACACCCGCACTCCGTCGAGCGCGTCCTTGCCGCGCCCGTCGATCTCAACGGCCCCGGGCACTATGTGCACTGGGGTGTGGTGCAGCTGTCTGTCGCCAACCTGGTGGTCATCGGGGTGATGCTGGTGGTCTTCGTGGCGGCTCTGCTCCTGCCCTTCCCCCGAGGGCGAGGATGAGCGGGGCGGGCGGGGCCGGCGGAGGCTGGACCGGAGCCGTCCGGCGACGGGCGGTACGGGCACTGCCCCCGGACAAGCTGCTGCCGGACACCCAACCCGCGTACATGGCCTCGTGGATCTACGTCTTTGGCGTGCTCACCGTGGCCTCGCTGATCGTGGTCCTGGTCACCGGCGGGGTGCTGGCCCTGAAGGGGCCTGCGTGGTGGCACGTCTCGGGAACCGGCAGGTACGTGAACAGTCTCCACCTGTGGGGCGTCGAGCTGTTCATGTTCTTCATGGTCATCCACCTGTGGGGCAAGTTCTTCATGGCCGCCTGGCGCGGCCGGCGGGCGCCGACCTGGATCACCGGTGCGGTGTGCTTCTTCGCCTCGATCGGCACGGCCTTCACCGGCTACCTGGTCCAGCAGAACTTCGACTCCCAGTGGATCGCCGGCCAGGCCAAGGACGGGCTCAACTCGGTCGGCATCGGCGCGTTCTTCAACGTGCTGGACTTCGGCCAGATGCTGATGTGGCACATCGCCCTGCTGCCCTTCGTCCTCGGTCTGCTGACGGTCTGGCACATCCTGCTGGTCCGGCTGCGCGGAATCGTGCCGCCGATCGACGCCACCACCGGTCCCGCGGACGCAACCACACGGGAGGCGGCGCGATGAAGCGACACCGCCGTGAGTCCGCCACGCCGGACCCGGCCGCCTTCCCCGCCAGGCCTTACGACCTGGTCAAGGAGTTCACGATCGCGCTGGTCGTGGTCGCGCTGCTCACCGCGGGCCTGGCCGCCGTCTTCTCCTCGCCCGACGTCAGGCCGGTGACCCTGGCCTCCTGGGCGCGGGCCGACGGCGCCGACTTCACCGCGACCGCCGTGACCGAGCTCGGCGGCACCAGCGGAACGGCCGGGTACGGGCCGCCGTACAACCACACGCCGGGCGCGGCGCAGAAGCTCGGCCCGGTCGGGCTGCAGAGCGCCGCGGGTGTCCGCGTCCCGGTGGACACGGCGAAGGACTTCGTGCTGCATCCGCTGCGCGACGTCCCGGAACCGCCCGCCGTCACCGCGGCCCTCGCCACCTGGGACGCCGCCCCGGCCGCCCGGCAGCAGGCATGGGCCGCGGCCTACTCCGACGCCCTGACCAAGGCCCGCGGCGGCGCCGTCCCGACGGGCGACTACGGCCCGGTCCCCGTTCTCACCGCACGCCTCCTCGAATTGGCCCGCAGCGGCGCGTTGGACGGCGAACTCCAGGCGGAGGGCAAGTTCTACCAGACCGACTACACCCGTCCGCTGCTCTTCCTCTCCGACGGCTCCTACCTGGAGTCCCTGGCCCGTGCCGAGCACCTCGGCGGCGACCAGTGGGGGATGATGAACGAGACGGGGAACTACCCGGGCCAGGCGTGGCTGTGGCTCTACACCTTCTGGTACCAGATCGAGCCCTTCAAGTCCTCCGGCAACGCCGACGCCCTGATCTGGGGTGTGATGGCCCTGCTCAGCCTGGGCCTGATGCTGGTGCCCTTCATCCCCGGCGTGCGGTCGGTCCCGCGCTGGACGCGGGTGCACCGGCTGATCTGGCGCACGTACTACCGCGAGCAGGCTGTGGAACAGGACCGGCGCAAGTGATCCCCGCCCTCCGCGGCGCAGGCCGACCGGGACCGGGGTCCCGTACATGCCGACCGCGTTCGGATCAGCTCCAGGTGGCTGGACGGCTCCCCTCGACGAGGCTAGGCGCCGTTGTGACCTGGCAGGTCGGCGACAGGGTCGTCGGCATGGTGGTCGCGGACGGCGTCCAGGACCTCGGTGAGTTGGCCGCGGGCCGCAGCTGAGCGCAGGTGGTCCAGGTAGTCACGGGATTCGACGATCTTTCCGTTCCTGACACGCATGATGAAGACGGCCGGGATGGTGAAGGGTTCGCCGGTCTCCACCACGCTGCCTTCGTACTGGAACTCGGCCACGATGACCTCGGGATCGGTGGTCTCGTGGACGTTGATCCGGGTCGGCCGACGCCTCAGGGCCCGGGCTTGGTACGGCTGCGGTGCGCCACCGAAGTGGGCTCGTAGCGCTTCGCGCGTGAGCATCGGCGGCGCCCCCAGGGGGTGGAACGGGTGGGAGACATCGGTCTGCTCCGCGTACAGATCCACTACGTCCGCCCAGCGCTCTTCACAGACGCCGTGCACCAGTTTCAAGAAGACTTCGCGAGGAGTCTCGGTCATCGGCCCACCGTAACCCGGCCCGGCAGAGCGGTGCCTTGCCCCCCGAGTCCGCTGATCGTGTCGGTCGCGGACGGACTCCGCGGAGAGGAACATCGGAGTCACGGAGGCAGGTGGTGGCTATGGGGACGCCGTCGATGCATTTCAGCGAGAGTCCGGAGGATCCGTTCGCCCTCGGGCGCGGTGCCTCGGCCGTGCTCGACGATCAAGGCACCGTGGTCGGCTGGAGCGCACGTGCGCAGGAGTTGCTCGGCTATCCGGCCAAGGAAGTGATCGGACGGGCGTGGCAGGACCTCCTGGTCGACGCACGTGACCTGCCAGTCGTACGGTCCGTCGTCGTGGACGCCATGAAGGCGGGGGGATGGTTCGGTGTCCTGCCCGTCCGCCACCACGACGGACGCCGTGTGGAGATGGGTTTCCGAGCCCGTGCGGTCACGCGGCAGGGAGGCGGTCAGGAGTGGCTCCTGGTCGGTGCCCCTGCCGCGGAGGTCATTGCCTGGCAGCGGGACCGTGCGCTGCTGGACGGTCTGTACCGCCGGTCCCCGATCGGTCTGGTCACCTACGGCCCGGACCGAAGAGTGATCCGGGTCAACCGTGCGGTCGAAAAGGCGAGCGGCGTCCCGGCCGAGGCTCCGGTGGGCCACCACCCCCGCGAATTCATGGTCGCCGAGGACGCGGGTCCGGCGGATGAACGGGTCCGGCACGTCCTGGAGACCGGCGAGCCGTTGATCTTCACCGAGCAGTCCGCCCGGGCACGCCACGATCCGGGCCGGGAACGGATCGTGTCCGTTTCGGCGTTCCGGATGGAAGATCCCTCGGGCCGGGTTCTCGGCGTGGCCGAGACGATCGAGGACGTGACCGACCGCCACCGGGCGCAACGCAGGCTCGCCCTGCTGAACGAGGCGAGCGCCCGGATCGGAACCTCGCTGGACGTGACACAGACCGCTCGGGAACTGGCCGAGGTGGCCGTCCACGGACTGGCCGACTACTGCTCGGTGGATCTCCTCAAGCCTGTGACACTCGGTGACGAACCGGGTACCGGTACGGGGGGTCCGCTGGTCCGGGCCGCCCTGTCACCACCGGAACACCGCGTCCCGTTCCAGGAGGGCGACGTCGTCCCGCTGCTTCCGGAATCGCCGCAGGCGCGGTGCCTGGCCGAGCGTCGCCCGATTCTCGACGGGCGGCTGTCCCTGCGCCCCGAGTGGTACGCCATGGACCGGCGGCGGATCGAGATCGCCCTGGGTCTCGGCGTTCATTCGCTGATCGCGGTGCCCCTGCTTGCGCGCGGCCTGGTACTGGGCGTGGTGAGCCTGTGGCGGTCGCGCAATTCGGAACCCTTCGAGGACGGCGATGCCGCGGTGGCCCAGGAGCTCTCCTCGCGTGCGGCCGTCTCCATCGACAACGCGCGCCGCTTCACCCAGCAGCAGAGCGCCGCGCTGACTCTTCAGCGCAGTCTGCTGCCGAGCGCGGCGTCCGACCTGCCGGCTGTGGAGGTGGCCTGCCGATACCTCCCGGCCAGCGGTGAACCGGGCATCGGCGGTGACTGGTTCGACGTGATCCCGTTGTCGGGGGCCCGGGTCGCCCTCGTGGTGGGCGACGTGGTCGGACATGGGATCCACGCAGCGGCCTCGATGGGCCGGCTGCGCGCCGCCGCGCGCACCCTGGCCAGCCTCGACCTGGAGCCGGACGAGGTGATGACGGGGCTGGACGATCTGGTCAGTCTGCTGGCCACCGAGCTGGAGGCGAACGCCGACGACAACCAGTCGGCGATCGAGCAGATACTCGGGGCCACCTGCCTCTACGCCGTCTACGATCCGGTCTCCCGGCATTGCTCCCTGGCCCGCGCCGGCCACCCGGCACCGGTGATGTCCGTCCCGGACGGCGAGGTGACCGTGCTCGATCTGCCCGCGGGGCCACCGCTGGGCCTGGGCGGTCTGCCCTTCGAGACGTACGACCTGGACCTCCCCGAGGGCAGCCTGCTCACGCTCTACACCGACGGCCTCCTGGAGGCACGCAACGGCGACATAGACGCCGCGCTGGAGCACCTGCGCGCATGTCTCGCCCACACCACGGAGCCGCTGGACCAGACCTGCCACACCGTGGTCGAAGCGCTGCTGCCCAAGGACCACCTCCCCAGCGACGACATCGCGCTGCTCGTCGCCCGTACCCGGGTGCTACGGCCCCAGAACGTCGCCTCGTGGCAACTGCCCCTGGAAGCGACCTCCGCCGCCCGTGCCAGGGAGCTGACCACGGCGAAACTGACCGAATGGGGGCTGACCGAACTGGCCTTCACCACCGAGCTGGTCGCCAGCGAGCTCGTCACCAACACCTACCGGTACGCGGCCGGCCCCGTCACCCTGCGCCTCATCCGTACGCACTCCCTGATCTGCGAGGTGTCCGACACCAGCCACACCTCCCCGCACCTCCGGCGGGCCCTCAGCACGGACGAGGGCGGACGCGGGCTCTTCCTGGTCGCGCAGCTCACGGAGCGGTGGGGCACCCGCTACACCCGCGACGGCAAGACCGTCTGGACGGAGCAGCCTCTGCCGCCCGCATGAACCACGCCCGCCACCAGGTACTCGTCCTCGGTGAGGACCCGGGTAATTAAGGCGACCGCAGCGCCTCCGCCCTCGTACATTCGCACTTCGCGCAAGGGGAGGGTCTGGATGAGCAGTTCCGCGTTTCTGATCGGTGGCGGCTGGGACGTCCCGGAGGTGTACGAGCCGTTTCTGCGGCAGGCGGCGGTGCGCGGTGGGGATGTGCCGCGGATCGGCTGCGTGATCGTCGACGAAGGGGACGGGGCGGAGCAGTTCGAACGGTATGCGGGTGTGCTGCGGAAGGCCGGCCCGTGTTCGCCTGTGCCGTCGTTCGTACCGCTCGGGGGGCGTTTCGAGCCGGACGGGGCGCTGGACGGCGTGGACGGGCTCCTGGTGTGCGGTGGGCTGACGCCCGCCTACCAGGAGGCGTTCGCCGAGTGCCTGGACCGCCTGCCGCAGCTGCTCTCCGACCGGGGGCTGCCGTACGCGGGGTTCTCGGCGGGCGCCGCCGTGGCCGCGCGACGGGCAGTGGTCGGCGGATGGCTGGCGGACGGGGTGCCGGTGTGCCCGGAGGACACCGCGGAGGATCTCGAGGAGATCGAGGTGCGGTCGGGGCTCGGGCTCGTGCCGTTCGCCGTGGATGTGCATGCCGCGCAGTGGGGGACGCTGGGGCGGCTGGTCGCGGTGGTGGGCCGCGGGGAGGCGCCGTACGGCGTCGCCGTCGACGAGAACACCGTGGTGGAGGTGGACGGCGAGGGCTGCCGGGTGGCAGGGCTCGGGCGCGTACATGTCGTACGGGCCGCGGGGGAAGGGGGCGTCGCTGTGCGGGCGTACGGGACCGGGGAGGTCTTCGGCCTGTCCTAGCCCCTGTGCAGCCGGTCGGAGGTGGGTTGGTTTCGCGCGCCGCGCCGGTGGGGTGCCGCCGGCATCCACGCCGGCCACGCAGCCGAGGGGGCTGTTACTGCACAGGGGCGCGGAGCCGTATCCAGATGCGGCTCCGCCGCGTGGGCGCGACCGGCCCCACGCGGCGGAGCCGAACGGGATCAGATGGTCGCCGTGTCGATCACGAAGCGGTACCGGACGTCGCTCGCCAGCACCCGCTCGTACGCCTCGTTGACCTCCGCCGCGCTGATCAGCTCGATCTCCGCACCGATGCCGTGCTCGGCGCAGAAGTCGAGCATCTCCTGGGTCTCCCGGATGCCGCCGATGCCCGAGCCGGCGAGGGTCTTGCGGCCGGCGATCACCGAGAACAGGTTGAGGGAGATCGGCTCCTCGGGGGCGCCGACGTTCACCAGCGCGCCGTCGGTCCTCAGCAGCGACAGGAACGCGCCGAAGTCCAGCGGCGCCGACACCGTCGAGATGATCAGGTCGAAGGTGCCGGCCAGCTCCTCGAAGGTCTTCGGGTCGCCGGTGGCGTGGTAGTGGTCGGCGCCCAGCTTCAGCCCGTCGTCCTTCTTGCGCAGGGACTGCGAGAGCACGGTCACCTCGGCGCCCATCGCGTGCGCGATCTTGACGGCCATGTGGCCGAGGCCGCCGAGCCCGACGACCGCGACCTTCTTGCCGGGGCCGGCGTTCCAGTGCCGCAGCGGGGAGTACGTGGTGATGCCGGCGCACAGCAGCGGGGCGGCCACGTCCAGGGACAGGCCGTCCGGGATCCGTACGACGAAGTTCTCGTCGACGACGATCTTCTGCGAGTAGCCGCCGTAGGTGGGCTCGCCGTCCTTGCCGACGGCGTTGTAGGTGCCGACGTTGCCGCCCAGGCAGTACTGCTCCAGGCCCTTGAGGCAGTTCTCGCACTCGCGGCAGGAGTCGACCATGCAGCCGACGCCCACCCGGTCGCCCACGGCGTACTTGGTGACACCGGGACCGACCTCGGAGACGACACCCGCGATCTCGTGGCCGGGGACCATCGGGAAGATCGCCGTGCCCCAGCCCTCGCGGGCCTGGTGGATGTCGGAGTGACAGATGCCGGCGAACTCGATGTCGATCAGGACGTCGAACTCACCGACCGGGCGCCGCTCGATCGTGGTCCGCTCCAGCGGAGCCTTCGCGGCGGGCGCGGCGTACGCAGCAACAGTGGTCATGCCGGGGGTTCTCCTAGCAGGGGGGTTCGTGCCCGGTTGCCTTTCGACCGGGCACGCGTCCAGCCTGCAGCGGGCGCCGCCGCTCACCCAGACCACGGATCTTCGTACGACCGCTGTGCCTACCACTGGCGGGGACAGGCTGGCGGGCGTACGACCACGGGAGACGGCCGATACTGGCCGTATGGACGCACAGCAGGACGCAGCCGCCGGCCGGCCCCTGGACCGGCGCGCCGAGCTGAGCGAGTTCCTGCGCAGCCGGCGGGCCCGGCTGAAGCCGGGGGACGTGGGGCTGCGCGACTTCGGACGGCACCGCCGGGTGCCGGGGCTGCGCCGCGAGGAGCTGGCCCAGCTGGCCGGGGTGTCGGTGGCGTACTACACCCGGCTGGAACAGGGCAACGGACGCAACGTCTCGGCGGAGGTCCTGGACTCGATCGCCCGCGCCCTGCGCCTCACCGACGCCGAGCACGCCCACCTCACCCACCTGGCCAAGCCGAAGACGCACAAGAAGAAGCCGGCGGCACGGCAGCAGCAGGTGCGGGGGGCACTGCGCCAGTTGCTGGACGTGATGGAGGGCGTGCCGGCGTACATCGTCGGGCGCCGGGCGGAGATCCTGGCCTGGAACCGGATGGCCGCCGCGGTCTTCGGCGACTGGTCGGAGCTGCCGCCCGCCGAACGCAACTGGGCCCGGCTCGTCTTCCTGCACCCCGAATACCGCGACCTCTTCGTCGACTGGGAGCAGAAGGCGATCGACATCGTCTGCGCCCTGCGCATGGACGCGGGCTGCTATCCGGACGACCCGCGGCTGTCCGCGCTGGTGGGCGAGCTGTCGGTGAAGAGCGACAAGTTCCGCCGCCTGTGGGCGACCCACGACGTCAAGGAGAAGAGCCACGGCGTCAAGCGCCTGCACCACCCCCTGGTCGGCGACCTCTCCCTGAACTTCGAGAGCTTCCGCCTCACGGACGACTCCGACCTCGGCCTGGTGACGTACCACGCCGAGCCCGGTTCCCCGTCGGCGGAGTCCCTGCGTCTGCTGGCCAGCTGGGGCACGGACGCGACCCGCGCGGGGACGGGGAGTTCGGCACCACCGCGCTGAAGGAAGAGAGATAAGTGGATCTTTACCGGTGCTTTGTGCTGCTCGCGGCTGTGAACGATTCGCTCCGCGTAGGGTGATTCGGCTGACAGGCCGACCGAGGGGGGCGAGCGCGAAGTCATGGGCGACGCGGATGGCAAGGGCGAGATACTCCACATCAAGATCGCCGATCTGAAGGCGACGGCGCCCCACTTCCACACCCACAGCACGGATCTCACCAAGGCGCTCACCAAGCTCAAGACGGCTCTCTCCGCTGCGGGTTCGCCGTGGGGCGACGACGAACAGGGCACCGCCTTCCACAAGGCGTACGGCCCGCACGTCAAGCAGATGGAGAACGCGGCGCAGATCCTCGCCGAGGGTCTGGCCAGCATCCATGAGGCGATGACGGACATGGCCGACGGCCATATCGACAACGAAGAGCTGGTCCGCGCCATGTTCAGCAAGATCACCGTCAGGGACGGGGACCAGGGCAAGTGAGCGTCGGCGACAAGGCCAAGCAGATCGTCCAGGACGTCACCGGCATGTGGTGGCCGGCCGCCGACGAGGACGGGCTGCGGGACGCGGCCACGGCCTGGCGGAACTTCGCCGATGACATCGAGGACGTCGCGGCCGCCGCGAACAAGTCGGCCCGCTCCATCATCGAGCACAACAAGGGCGAGGCGATCTCCGCCTTCGACGAGCCGTTCTGGCGCCGCTACTACTACGAGAAACACGGCTGGCTCCAGGACATGATCGACGGCGCCAGGGACATGGCCAAAGCCCTCGACAAGTACGCCGACGCCGTCCACTCCGCGGAGAAGCACCTCGAACACGAACTGGAGATCGTCGGAGCGACGATCGTCGCCGGGACCGCCCTGGCCATCTTCACGGCGGGCATCTCCGAAGGCGCCGCCGCGGCAGCTACCGCGAGCATCGTGGAGATGGCAGGCACACTCGGCGTGACCGTCTCCACCGAGGTCGCCACCATCGCGGGCACCACCCTGGCCACGGCCGCGCTCGGCGGCATCGAGTCGGTGACCGTCGACCTGGCCGTCGCCCAGCCCGTCGCCATCGCCACCGGCGAGAGCAAGGGCTTCAGCCTGGACGAGGCCAGCGGGGCGGCCACGGACGGGATGCTGTACGGCGGCATGTTCGGCGCGGCAGCCGGTGGCGCGAGGGCCGCGGCCGAAGCGGGCGGCTGGCGCAACCTCCTCGGCGGTGACATGCCCGCCCTCACGGACCCCCGGCTGCTCCTGGCCAACATGCCGGAGGAGGCCGCTCCCGCCCTGGGCGGGACACGGAGCGGCGACGAGTGGCTCACCGGCGCCCGGCGCCGCCCGCGTGACATCCTCGACGATCCCGCACAGACGAAGTGGGCGGAAGCCGCGTACGACGATTTCCGTCAGGACTCCCGCGACATCGCGGCCATCAGCCGCAACACCGAAGGTGTGCCCCGGGCCAACGGCACGACAGGGTTCACCGAGGAGGAAATCTCCACCATCAAGAAGCACGTCTTCGATACCGAGCACCCGATCGAGGACTACGAAACCGGCAAGGTCGTCACCCGCAGGTTCGACGCGGATGCCGAGATCGCCGACGCCTGGATCCGCCTCCGCTCCGGCAACGCCCTGCCCGAGGACCACGTGCTGCTCGAACACGAGTTGACGGAACTCGACTACCTGCGGTCGCACCCGGGTGCGACCTACCAGGAGGCGCACCGGGTGGCCAACCAAAACTACAATTGGCAGAACATGGTTCCGCTCAACAAGCGGGAAGACTTCGAGAGCGAGTGGTAATGGCGTCCCTGGTGTACTTCAAAAAGCTGTCCGAGCAGCCGGGCTCCATTCGCTACTCCTTCGGCGAGGACCCCGCCGAGATGGACCGCACCCTCACCATGAACACGACCAGCCGCACCTCGACGTCCGACGACGGCGACACCGACTACACGTTCCTCAAGGCGTCCCGAAAGATCAACTCCTTGTTCGAGGAGCGCAGCCAGTGGCCGGAACGGGGGATGAGCGCGAGCTGACAGCCTCAGCTGCGTGGGGTGGCAGCAGGGTGTCGAACTGCCGCGAGGCGCCCGGGGTCCGGGGGTGTTCCCCAGAAGGCACAGCATGGCGGTGATGGCGGCGGTCACGGACAAGGCCCCTGCATCAGCCCTGGTACGGCGGCATCGCCCCCCAGTTCCACTTCGGCACCGGCTGCTCGGCGGGAGGCCGCGCGTCCGGGCCCGAGAAGTACACCGCCAGCCGGGTTCCCCACTCCACATAGGCCAGGAAGGCCGAGCGGAACTCGGCGTCGACGGGCAGACCGGCGTCGTCGGCGGCGTCCTGGATGAGATTGACCCAGCGGCGGCGCTGGGGCTCGGTGATGTGCTTGCCGAAGTGTTTGGCCACCATGTGGGAGTGGCCGCCCTGGGTCTCGGAGTAGCGGGCGGGGCCACCGAAGACCTCGCCGAGCCAGAGGGCGACATGGGAGGCGTGGCCTGGGGCGAGGTCCTGGAAGAGCGGGGCCAAGAGGTCGTCCTTGACCACCTTGTCGTAGAAGACCGAGGTCAGCCGGGAGAAGGCCGCGGCGCCGCCCGCCCAGTCGTACAGGGTGGGCACGGCCCCTCCGCCGCCCTGCACACCGGTCGGCCGGTAGTGGCGCATCTCCTCGATGTTCTCCACGTACGGCCGGATCTCCGCGAGGAACGGCGGAAACAGCTCCGACCTGCGGAAACCCTGGAGGTGGTCCTCGGTGGACGTCCAGGTGATCCGCAGGATCCAGGACTCGGGCTCCTCCTCGCAGCGGGTCAGTCCGTAGTCGACACACTGGGGAGCGGCGGCCAGCTGGACGGCCGCGCGGGTGTAGGCGGAAAGGAACTCCGCCGACTGCTGCTCGGGAACGCGGTAACGGATGTACTCGACTGTGTGAGCCGTCATACGGGCACACAAGCACGAACGGCCCGCCGGAAGCTTCTGCTCCGGCGGGCCGTTCGCTCACGGCCTACTCAGGTACGACGGCTCACTTGCCGTAGTACGCGTTGTAGACCGTGATCGTCGACGTGTTGCCCTTCTTGTCGGCGATCTTGGCGCGGAACGAGATGGCCTTGTTCTTCGCCGGGTTCTTCACGGTGATCTTGCCGCCGCGGACGTCGACCTTCTTGAAGGTCTTGCCGTCGTAGGAGACGTACACCGTCAGGGACTTCAGGTTGCTGCCCGCGGCAGCGCCCTCGACGGTGACCGGGAAGGTGACCCTCTTGCCGGCCTCGACACGGCTGTCCAGGCCGGTCTTGGCACCGAAGTACAGGGCGGAGACGGGGAGCTTCGCGGAACCGCCCGCCGGCTTCTTGGAGCGGAAGGTCCACGCCGCGTCGATCCGGGAGGAGGCCTCCGACACCTTGGCCGAGCGCTTGACCGAGGTGGTCAGCTTGTACGCGGCGTCACCGGCGGGCACCTTGAAGGTCTTCTCGCCGAACATCGGGTCGTCGTTGGAGCCGACCTTGACGCCGTTGCGGTACAGGGTCGTGGTCGCCGAGGTGAACGTCGACGAACCGATGTGCTTGGCGCCGTCCGCGAACAGCGGCAGCGCGCCGTAGATCTCGTTGCCGTCCCGGAAGACACCGAAGTCGGCGTTGACCAGCGGGGCGAAGACCGCGGTGTTGAAGGTCTTGGAGTACGACTTGCCCGCCGTGAAGGACTGCGCGCCGGCCGAGTAGGACGCGTCGGCGATCGGGAACCCGTCCGGGTCCACCCCGCCGTCCTGCTCGAACTCCAGCTGCCACTTCACGCCGCCCTTGGCCGACAGGTGCAGGGTGCGGGTGCCGGGCAGGGTCTGCGGGATGCCGATGGAGGAGGCGCCGGAGCTGCCGGGCAGCCAGCCCACCGCGTTGACGGTGCCCTTCTTGCCGCTCGCGGCGGCACCGAGCCGGGCCTTCACCGTGGCCAGGTCGCTCGCCTTGTAGTGCTTGGTGTAGCCGGTGGCGAGCTTGGTGACCGGACCGCCGGAGGTGACGTCGTACTCCGTGCCGGTGCCCTTGGACCAGTGCGCGTCCCACTGCTGGTACAGCGTGCCCGCGGGCAGCGACCCACCGAGGTGAGCGGTGTGGAAGTTGTCGTACGAGTCGAGGAACCAGCCGTAGCCGTACTGGCCGTCGCCGATCGTGACGTCCCACTCCGGCGAGGCGAACTGGGACTTCAGGCCCGTGGCCGGGACGGTGATGTCCACCGGCTTGGCCTTGCGCGCGTCGATCGTGATCGTCTGCTTGCCGGAGACGGTCAGCTTCGGCTGGGCGATCCAGTCGATGCCCTTGGTGGCGTCCTTCGGGTCGACGAAGGTGGCGGTGTTGAGGATGTACGTGCCCTTGGGCGCGCGCACCTTCACCGTGCCCGACGGGTCGTACGGGTTCAGCCACTGGCCGTTGGCCAGGCCGGCCACGCCGGTCATGTCGGCGTCGAAGTACTGGGCCGGCTTGCCGTCACGGCCGATGAACTTCAGCGTGACGTCGTACGACTCCACCTCGCGCTGCACCGCGGCGGCCGTGCGGACGGTCTGCCCGTCGCCGGTCGCGGTCACGTACGCGGAGTAGGCGCCGTCGAGGGTGCCGCCCAGCTTGGTGTTGACCGTCAGGTCGACGGAGGCCTTGCCGTGCGCCGGGACCGTCACCTTGGTCGCGCCGAGCTTGAAGAAGCCCGCCGGAGCCGCCGCACCCTTGGGGTCGGTGGCGGTGCTGGTCAGGCTGAGGGTGACGTCCTTGTCGCCGAGGTTGCGGTAGGACACCTGCTTGGTGACCGGGGTGTCGTCGGTGTGCGGCCACTGCTGCACGCCGAAGCTGACCGACACCGGGTCGGCGATCACGGACTGCTTGATGGCCTTGTCGACCGCGATCCGGCCCGAACCCTGCTGGAACGGGGTGTACTTGCCGCCCTTGGCGGAGCCCGTGAGCGCGCCCTTCAGCTCGGCGTAGCCCCAGTCGGGGTGCTCCTGCTTCAGGATCGCGGCGGCGCCCGCGACATGCGGAGTGGCCATCGACGTACCGGAGATGGTCAGGTAGCCCTCGGGCTTCTCACCGACCTCCTGGTCGATGACGCTGCCCTTGGCCGCGGCGGCGGTGATGTCCACACCGGGCGCGGTGACGTCCGGCTTGATGGCGCCGTCGCCGGTGCGCGGGCCGGTCGAGGAGAAGTCGGCCAGCTTGTCCTTGTCGTCGACCGCGCCGACGGTGAGCGCGGCGTCCGCGCTGCCCGGCGAACCGATCGACTGGGGGCCCTCGTTGCCCGCGGCGATCGCGAACAGGATGCCCTTCTCGGCGGAGAGCTTGTTGACCTCGGCCTCGAGCGGGTCGATCTCGGGCGTGTCGTAGCCACCGAGGCTCAGGTTGATGACCGAGGCACCCTGCGAGGCCGCCCACTCCATGCCGGCGAGGATGCCGGAGTCGTCACCGGAGCCGGTGTCGTCCAGGACCTTGCCGTTGAGGAGCTTGGCGTCGGGAGCGACGCCCTTGTACTTGCCGCCCGACTTGGCGCCGGTGCCCGCCACGATGGAGGCGACGTGCGTGCCGTGACCGAAGTGGTCCTTGGCGTCGGCCGCGGCGGAGAAGTTCTTGGACTCGATCACCTGGTCCTTGAGGTCCGGGTGGCTGGTGTCCACACCCGTGTCCAGGACGGCGACCTTGACGCCCTTGCCGGTGTAGCCGGCGGCCCATGCGACCGGGGCGCCGATCTGCGGCACCGACTTGTCGAGCGAGGCCTTGCGGACGCCGTCGAGCCAGACGTGCGCGATGCCGGAGGCGGTCCTGTCGCCGTTGGTGACGGCGTCCCACAGCTCGGCGGTGTCCTTGACCGGGGTCTGCACCGCGTCCGCGTTCAGCGCGGTGAGGCTGCGGCGCAGGTGGCCCGCGTCGCGGACGTCCTGCTTGGCCGCCGTGGCGGAACCGCTGTAGCCGACGATGACCTTCAGGCCGTTCTTCTGGGCCTTGCGGGTGGCGGCCTTGTTCAGCTCGGTGATGTCGAACAGCCGCTGGTCCAGCTTGCCGGAGGCGACCAGGCGGGCCGCGTCGGCGGGAATGACGAGCGTGTGTCCGTCGGCCTTGCGGACCTGGACGGGAATGTGCTCCCGCCCCTTGGCCCGCTGCAGGCCGACGACGCGGCCCTTGGCGTCGAGGGCGACACGGTCGCCGGTGATCAGGGTGACGTGGTGCTTGACGCTGAGCGAGGAGGCAGCGGCCGAGACACGCTGCTCGGGCTTCGCCGACGCGGGGCTGGTCATACCCGCGGCGAGGGCGACGGCTGCGGCAGTGGCCACAGTGGCCGCAGCTGCTCTTTTCACTTGTCTGCGCAAGTTCTCCCCCTGGAGATGAGTTACCGGGCAAATCCCCATTCACCCGGCGGGGGGTAGTCCCGTACACCTGCACGTCAACCCCCCGGATCCCGAAGTATGCCGGGGGGTGATCAGACGGCTCAATAGTTGAGAGGACCGTAAGAAAGCGCTACCCAAAACTGTTACGCATCGGGGGAGACACCGTTACAGAATCGCTAAGTCGCGTTCGTACGAACGGTGTTATGGGCCGTCAGGCGCCCGCGTTCTCCTTCACGGTGATCCTGCCCTTGCGGATGGTGGCCAGCCGCGGGGCCTTCTTCGCGATCGCCGAGTCGTGGGTGACCATGACGAAGGTCAACCCGTGCTCCTTCCAGAGGCGTTCGAGTACGTCCATGATCTCGTCGCGCATGCCCTCGTCGAGGTTGCCGGTCGGCTCGTCGGCGAGGAGGACCTTCGGCCGCTTGACGAGTGCGCGGGCGATGGCGACGCGCTGCTGCTGTCCTCCGGACATTTCGGAGGGCAGGTGCGCGAGGCGTCCGCCGAGGCCCACGGACTTCAGTGCTTCGGCGGCCAGTTCACGGCGCTCCTTGACCTTGATGCCGAGGGGGACGAGAGCGGTCTCCACGTTCTCCTGGGCGGTGAGGGTCGGGATGAGGTTGAAGGACTGGAAGACGAAGCCGATGTTCTCGCTGCGGACCCTGGTGAGGCGGGCCTCGGAGAGCTTGGCCAAGTCGGTGCCGTCGAGGACGACTTCGCCTTCGGTGGGGCGGTCCAGGCCGCCGAGCATCTGGAGGAGGGTGGACTTGCCTCCGCCCGTGGGGCCCTGGATGACGAGTCGGTCGCCGTCACCGATGGTCAGGTCTATGCCGTCGAGGGCGTGGACGGTGTCCTTGCCCCTGGTGTAGCGCTTGGTCACGTTCTTCAGTTCGTACATGGTGGCTCCTGGGATCGTTCTTGACTGCGGGTGCGTGGGGGCTGATCGCGCGCGGCGGAGCCGCCTGTCGATACGGCCCCGCGCCCCTGGGTCGGCAAGCGCGTCCTACTCGACACGGCGCAGCGCGTCGGCCGGGCGCAGCCTCGACGCCCGCCACCCTCCGAACGCCCCCGCGATCAGGCCGCCGGCCACCGCCAGGCCCACCGCCAGGAGGATCGTCGTCACGCTGACCGGGGCCGTGAGGGCGACCTCCAGGGTCTTGGCCGACTGGCGTCCGGGGCCGCCGAAGCCGCCACCGCCGCCGGGGCCGCCGCCGAACCCGCCGCCGCCCGTGCCACCGCCGAGCTGGGCCTGCAGGTTGGGACTGATGGCCGTGACGGCGTACGCGCCCGCCAGGCCGAGCGCGATGCCGAGGGCACCGCCCACCAGACCGTTGACGACGGCCTCGCCGACCACCTGGCGGGTCACCCGGCCGGACTTCCAGCCCAGGGCCTTCAGCGTGCCGAACTCGCGGACGCGCCGGGAGACGGCGGAGGAGGTGAGCAGGCCCGCGACCAGGAACGCGGCCACCAGCACCGCGATGGACAGCCACTTGCCGACGTTGGTGGCGAGGGAGGAGGCGGTGGACAGGGAGCCGGAGACGGTGTCCGCGAGGTCGGCGGAGGTGGTGACCGTCGTACCCGAGACGTTCTTCCGGATCGCCGACTTGACGCTGTCGATCTTCTGCGAGTCGGTCGCCTTGACGTAGATCGTGGTGACCTTGTTCTTCGAGTCGCTCAGGGTCTGCGCCTGCTTGAGCGGGATGTACAGGTTGGCGGCCGAGTCACCGCTGTCGGCGGTGGCGATGCCGATCACCTTGAACTTGACGCCCTTGATGGTGACGGTGGAGCCGGCCTTGTACTTCTTCTGCTTGGCGTAGGCCGAGTCGACCACGACGACCTTGGCGTTCGTCTCCGTCGCCTTGAACGTACGACCGCTCGTGATCTTCGAGGAGGTCAGCGGGCCGAGGGCCGGCTCGGTGACGTCGGTGCCGTAGACGGAGTAGTTGTTGACGTCGAAGGCGGCGCCGCCGCCCTGTACTTCGCCCTGCGGCTGGCCGGTTCCGCCGGGGCCGCCGCGCCGGCTGCCGCCGTTGCCGTTCTGCTGGAACTGGCCTCGTGTGAACTGGCCGTTGATCTTGATGACCTGCAGGCTCAGCCCGCCGACCGCGTCCGAGACGCCGGACTGCGCGCCGACCTTGGTCACGGTCGAGGTCGACAGCGTCTGGAAGCCCTGCACCATGACACGGTCGCTGCTCTGGGTGGAGTCGTCGTCGTTGTTGCGGGCGTCGAACTGGAAGCGGGGCCGCTGGGCGTTGCCGGTGGACGCCGACGCCGCCTTGGTGACGGTCATGTCCGTGCCCAGTCCGTACAGCGACTGCAGGACCTTGTCCTGGGCCTTGCCCATGCCGCTGGACACGGAGTTGACCACGATGACCAGTGCGATGCCCAGTGCGAGGCCGGAGGCGACGACCAGGGCCGCCTTTCTACGGCGGCGCAGTTCACGCCTCAGGTAGGTGAAGAACATGCCCGCAAGCTAGGGACGGACCGTGATGACTCGATAAGCCCGGAATAAAAGAACCATGAGAAGGCTGTGGCCGCCCCCAGGAAGGCCCCGGAAACACCGATGCCGCCCCTGGGGGCGGCATCGGAAAGGCTGTGAAGGGGCTGTCAGACGGCCGAGCCGGCCTTCCACTGCGCCCAGTCCATGTTCCAGCCGTTGAGGCCGTTGTCCGGGGAGACGGTCTTGTCGCCGGTGTGCTGGACGACCACCACGTCACCGATCAGGGAGTTCTCGTACATCCACGCGGCCGGCGTGTTCGGGTCGTTGGCACCCTTGGTGTCGGACAGGCCCACGCAGCCGTGGCTGGTGTTGACGCTGCCGAAGATGGACTTCGCGCCCCAGTAGTTGCCGTGCAGGAAGGTGCCGGAGCTGGTCAGGCGGATGGCGTGCGGCACGTCCTTGATGTCGTACTCGCCCTTGCCGTCGTCGTCGGTGAAGCCCACGGTCGCGCCGTTCATGCGCGTCTCCTTGAACTTCTCCTGCATGACCATGATCCCCTGGTACGTCTTGTTCTCGGGCGAACCGGCGGAGATCGGGATGGTCTTGATGGTCCTGCCGTCCTGCGTGACCTTCATCTGCTTGGTCTGCGCGTCGACGTAGGAGACCTGGTTGCGGCCGATGTGGAAGGTGACCGTCTTCTGCTGCACACCGTAGACGCCGCTCGCACCCTGGACACCGTCCAGGTTGAGCTTCAGCGTGACGGTGGAGTTCTCCTTCCAGTACGTCTCGGGGCGGAAGTCGATGCGGTTGGCGTTGAACCAGTGGCCGACGACCTCCTGGCCGCTGCTGGAGCTGACCGTGATGCCCTTCTGGACGGCAGCCTTGTTGGTGATCGCCTTGTCGAAGTTGATCGACACGGGCATGCCCACACCGACGGTGGAGCCGTCCTCCGGCGTGAAGTTGCCTATGAAGCTGTTGGCCGGGGAGACCGTGGTGAAGGTGGCGTTCTCGTGGGCGACGAGGCCCGCGGCGTCCTTGGCCTCCGCAGCGACCTTGTAGCTGGTGGAGCGCTCCAGCTGGGTGGTCGGCTTCCAGCTCTTCTTGTCGGCGGACAGCGCGCCGGCGACGGCCTTGCCGTCGACAGTGGTCATGGTCACACCGGTGAGGGTGCCCTTGGCGACCGTGACGGCGGCCGAGTTGTTGATGGAGGCGTTGTTGGAGCCGTCCTTGGGCGTGATCGTGATCTGGGCCTCGGAGGACTTCTTGGCCGCCGCCTCGTCGGCCTTGGCCTGGGAGGTGTCCCCGTTGTCGGCGGACTTGGCGTCCCCGCCGCCGGAACACCCGGTGAGTACCAGTACGCCGCCGAGCAGTGCGGACGCGACCGTCAGGCCCTTGCGCCGCTTACTGTCCGTCATCACACGCTTCTCCATCGCTGCCGAATCCGCGGAATCCCCGAAAGCCCCCGTTGGGAACCTTTAACGCTACGGCCGGTGCCTCCCGTTCCACATAGATCACAGGTGTGGGCCACGCCACGTCCCGCCCGGGACGGGTGGCGCGGAAGTCGTCCGTGCGCTCCCCGAAACGACGAGACCCCGGACGGCGGTTGCCGTCCGGGGTCGGGTTCCCCGAGCCGCTCAGCCGATGCCGCCCTCTTCCTCGTCGTCGCCCCCATCCTCCTCGTCCAGTTCCCAGTCCGGCGAATCCGGGTCGTACTCGATCCGCTCGCTGGACCAGGAGGCCTGCTGGAGTTCCACCCCCGGCACCTCGCTCACCAGGTCGAACGGGTCCACGAGATAGGCGAGGGCCTCCGCGGTGTCTTCCGTCACAGCGTTCTCGGCATGGGCCCGCTCCTCCGGAGGCAGCTCGGTATCGGCGGTGAGCCGGCGCAGCGCGGCCTTGGTCACCTCGTCCTCGTCGTGCACCTCAAGAACCAGCTCCACCCGAAGCCGTACAAAACGTGATGTCTCTTCCGTGCTCATGACCGGAGCGTACGACTGAAACCTCCCGTGACTTTCCTGTGACCCGCGATTTTCACTAACATCGCCCCACACGGCCAATTCGCCAGCGTCACAAGGGGGATCGATATTCCGTGCCATCCGCTCGCCGTCCGCTGCTGACCGCCACCGCCGCGGGGACCCTGCTGTGCGCCCTGTGGTTCGTCCCGTCCGCCAACGCGTCGCAGGACGGCACGGCCAGAGCGACCACGGAGGTGACCGGAACGACGCAGGTCACCCAGCAGGCGAAGGCGATATCCGAGGCCGCGACCACGGACGCCTCGGGCGCCGCGGACAGCACCCAGCTCGCCGACACCGGCAGCTTCGACACCACGCCTTACGTGGTCGGCGGCAGCCTGTTCCTCGCCGTGGGTGCCGGATTCGTGGTGTATTCGGTACGCCGGGAACGCCTCGGCTTTTAATTGCGCTTGACTCTTCTTTGACGGAGAACGCATAGTCCGCCCATGAAGAGATCATCGGGCGTGCGGCTGTGCGCCACCGCAGCTGTGAGCGCGCTGTCGCTCGCCCTCATCACCGGCTGCTCCGACGGAGGTTCGAAGGACTCCGGGGACGGCAAGGGCGGCAAGGACGGGAGCTCGGCCGCGAAGGCGCTGAGCGTCGCCGAGCTGAAGCAGCTGATCATCGCCAAGGGCGAGGTGCCCGGCTACAAGGTCGGCCCCGTCGAGGGCGGCATCCCCGACAAGAGCAAGGTCAAGTCGGACGACGCCCAGTGCGACCCGGTACTCCGCGCCCTGACCGGCATCGCGCCCGGCGAGCCGGCGACGAACACCAGCCGCATGGCCACCGAGGACAAGAAGGACCCCACGGACAAGGCGACGTCCCTGGACGACCTGGCCGACGGCAAGTTCGAGGACGCGCTCAACGAGTCCATGGACCTGGACGTCACCGTGGTCACCCTGGCCTCGTACGACGGTGACGGCGCCGAGTCGGCCCTGAAGTCGGTGACCGACGCGGTGAAGTCCTGCTCGGGCGGCTTCTCCGGCGAGCAGGACGGCGAGAAGGGCAAGTTCACCAAGGTCGAGGAGGAGAAGTCCTCGGGCACGGGCGACGAGTCGGTGGCCTTCACGGCGACCAACGACTCGGGCAAGGACGGGGTCATGCCGCTCCACGCCGAGGTCGTGCGGCACGGGAACACCCTCGCCACGTACACCACCATCAACATCGGCGCGATGATGAGCAAGAAGGCCTACACGGTGTCGGCCCCGGTCATCAAGGCCCAGGCGGCCAAGCTGAAGTGACGTCGTGAAAGGGGCCCTGCCGAACGGCAGGGCCCCTTCACTCTTTCCACGTCCTACTGGAGCGGACCGGTGACCGTCTCCGCGGCAGCGACGAGGTGACCCCCGCGCACGAAGGCGTCGGCGGCGGCCAGGTCGGGGGCCAGGAACCGGTCCGGGCCGGGACCCTGCACACCGGCCGCGCGCACGGCCTCGATCACGGCCTGCGAGGCGGGCGCCGGGGTCAGGCCCTCGCGCAGCTCGATGCCGCGGGTGGCGGCGTACAGCTCGACGGCGATGATCCGGGTGAGGTTGTCGACGGCGGTGCGCAGCTTGCGCGCGGCCGACCAGCCCATGGACACGTGGTCCTCCTGCATCGCGGAGGACGGGATCGAGTCCGCGGAGGCGGGAACGGCCAGCCGCTTCATCTCGCTGACCAGCGCGGCCTGCGTGTACTGGGCGATCATGAGCCCGGAGTCGACACCGGCGTCGTCGGCGAGGAACGGCGGGAGCCCGTGGCTGCGGTTCTTGTCCAGCAGCCGGTCGGTGCGGCGCTCGGCGATGGAGCCGAGGTCGGCGGCCGCGATGGCGAGGAAGTCCAGGACGTACGCCACGGGGGCGCCGTGGAAGTTGCCGTTGGACTCGACGCGGCCGTCGGGCAGCACGACGGGGTTGTCGACGGCGGAGGCGAGCTCCCGCTCGGCGACGAGACGGGCGTACGCGAGGGTGTCCCGCCCGGCACCGGCGACCTGCGGTGCGCAGCGCACCGAGTAGGCGTCCTGGACGCGGGGCGCGTCGTCCTGGTGGTGCCCGGTGAGCCCGGAGTCCTTGAGGACGGCGAGCATGTTGGCCGCCGAGGCGCCCTGCCCCGGGTGCGGCCGGATGGCGTGCAGCTCGGGCGCGAGGACCTTGTCCGTGCCGAGCAGCGCCTCCATGCTGAGGGCGGCGGTGATGTCGGCGGACTTGTACAGGGCGTCGAGGTCGGCGAGGGCCATGACCAGCATGCCGAGCATGCCGTCGGTGCCGTTCAGGAGGGCCAGGCCCTCCTTCTCGCGCAGCTCGACGGGCTGGATCCCGTGCTCGGCGAGCAGCTCACCGGCGGGCCGGACGGTGCCGTCGGGGCCCTCCGCGTCCCCTTCGCCCATCAGCGCGAGGGCGCAGTGGGACAGCGGGGCCAGGTCGCCGGAGCAGCCGAGCGAGCCGTACTCGTGCACGACCGGGGTGATCCCGGCGTTCAGCACGTCGGCCATGGTCTGCGCGACCTCGGGCCGCACACCCGTGTGTCCCGAGCAGACGGTCTTGAGGCGCAGGAACATCAGGGCCCGTACGACCTCACGCTCGACCCGCGGGCCCATGCCGGCGGCGTGCGAGCGGACGATGTTGCGCTGCAGCTGGGCGCGCAGTTCCTGGCTGATGTGCCGGGTCGCCAGGGCTCCGAAACCGGTGGAGACGCCGTAGACCGGGTCCGGCTTGGCCGCCAGCGCGTCCACGATCTCCCGGGCCGCCGCGAGGGCCGCCACCGCCTCCGCCGACAGCTCGATCCGGGCGCCGCCGCGCGCCACGGCGAGAACGTCGGACGCGGTGACACCGGACGTCCCCACCACCACAGTGTGCATATCCATATTCAGGAGCGTACGCATTGAATGCCTTGATGTCACTAGTGGGGAACAGGAGTGACCCTTACCGATCCGTGTGCTTCACCTCACGGCCGCCCCCGGGCGGCCGGCGCCCGCGGAAGCGCCGCCGCTCTCCGCGCTCGGCCCGCTCGGGCGACGGCTCGTCGGCGAGGCGTACGACAGGGTCGTCCGGCCCCTCCCGGCCCGCCACCACCGGCCGGTCCGCGCGCATGGCCTTGGCCCGGTACTGGGCGGCGTCGGCCAGCCGGAACAGCCGCCGCGCCGAGCGCACGGGCCCGATGGCCTCCTCGGTCGAGGCCACCCCGCACGCCACCCCTTCCCCCAGCTCCAACTCGGCGGCCCTGCGGCACAGTTCGCCCGCAGCCTTGACCACGTCATCGGCCGACGGCCCCACCGCCAACAAGCAGAACTCATCCCCACCGAGCCGCGCCGCGAGCGCCCCCGGCACCATTGCCCCGCACAGCGACAGCACCGACCCGAACCGCTCCAGCAGCCGGTCCCCCACCGCATGCCCGAGTGTGTCGTTGACCCTCTTGAGCCCGTTGAGATCGCAGACGACGAGACTGACGACGACACCGTCCGCGCGATGCCGCTCGACAGCCTCTTCCAGACTCACGTCCACGGCACGGCGGTTGGCGAGGCCGGTGAGGGCGTCGGTGAACGCGAGCCGGTGGGCCTCCTCCAGCCGCTCGGTCTGCGCGATGCCCGCGGCGACGACGGCGGCCAGAACCGTGGCGAAGTCGGCGTCCGCCCGCCCGAACACGGGCTCGCCGGCCGCGCGGGCGACATACAGCTCGCCCCAGGCCCTGCCGTGCAGCACGACAGGGGCGACCAGACAGCAGCCGCGGCCCCTGCGGCGCAGGGCGGCGACACGATGGTGGTGGTAGCCGGGGGTGCCGGCGGCCGTGCCCTCGGCGGTCTCCACCCAGGCGTTCGGCTCGCCCCCGCCCGCCCAGCGCTCATGCAGGAACTCGGTGATCTCCGGGAACTGGTGCACCGGATAGGCCTCGGCCTCCGGGAACTCCTCCTCGTCCGGGCGGCGCTCCCCCACGTTCACCAGGACCCGCAGCCGGCCCAGCTCCCGCTCCCACACCGACAGCGCGGCGAACCTCCCGTCCAGCGCCCGGCACGCACCGAGCGCGGCGGCCCGCCACGACTCCCGCGGGGTGTGCGCCGCCGCCATCCCCTGAGCCAGCGCCACCACGGCGGCGAGCCGCTTGTCCTCACCCATCACCCCAGGTTAGGGATGAAATGAGGCAAATGGGGATAGGAGCGTGGCGATCAGGTGGCCACAGAACACACCCGAGACGCACACCCCCGACTCACTCCCCGGGCCACTCCGGCTTCCGCTTCTCGTTGAACGCGGCCACACCCTCCGCCCGGTCCCCCGAGAACGCCACGGACCGCCACGCCGCGTCCTCGACCTCCAGGCCGGCCCGCAGATCCAGCCCGTGCCCGAGCCGCAGCGCCCGCTTCGCCGCCCGCAGCCCCACCGGCGAGTTCCCGGCGATCCGCGCCCCCAGCGCCAGCGCCTCCTCGCGGTCCCGTCCCTCCTCCACCAACTGGTCCACCAGCCCCAGCTCGGCGGCCTCGGCCGCCTCCAACCGCCGCGCCGAGAAGATCAGCTCGGCCGCCCGAGCCGCCCCGACCCGCCGCGGCAGCAGCTGCGTACCGCCACCCCCCGGAATCACTCCCACGGACACCTCCGGCAGCCCCACCACCGCCGTACGGTCCGCCACGATCAGGTCGCAGGACAGGGCCAGTTCGAATCCGCCGCCCAGGGCAAAGCCGTGCACGGCGGCGATCGTCGGCATGGGCAGTTCCAGCACCCCGGTGTACGCCCCGCGCGCCACCGGTCGCTGGCGCACCAGATCCGCGTCGCTGAACGAGTTCCGCTCCTTCAGATCGGCTCCCACGCAGAACGCCCGCTCATGGGACGAGGTCAGGACGACCACCCGCGCGTCCCGGTCGGCACCGAGCGCCGTACACGCGGCCGCGACGGAACGGGCCATCTCCGTCGAGACGGCGTTCATGGCCTTGGGCCGGTCCAGCACCAGCTCGGCCACATGTCCGTGCCGCCGCACCAGCACGAACTCCCCGAACCGCTCCTCGCTCATGACACCCTCCGGTTAACGCGGGTTAACTCACTGTCGGCCCGATCATCGCAGCCGTACCCCGCCCCGGGAAAGAGCCGCCCCCGCCCGCTGTTCTACGCCCGTTCGAGTGACATCCCGGCCGTCTCACCCCACACCGCCCACAAGAGCGCATAGCGTGCGCTCCGCCGCAGCGCACCCGGGGCGTACGGCGGGGAGGAACCTCATGGCACCGATACCTGCACAGCCCGGCACGGCCGAGAGAAAGCCGGCGGAGACGACGCACCCCGTCCTGCCCCTCATCCGCCGCGGACGCCACCGCAAGTCCCGCCCCCGCAAGGTCCTGCTGGCCGCGGGCGGCCTGGCCGTGGCCGCCGGAGTACTCAGCCTCGTCCGGGTGGCCCCGGACTCCGGGGTCGGCGCCCCGGGCACGGCGGAGGCAGAGCCCCGCCCGGACCCGAACGGCACCACCGGCCACGCATCCGCCCCGGCGAACGACAGCACCCCCACGACCCTGCCCTCGGCGACATCGGTCATGGGCGGTTTCAGCGCAGCCCCCACGACCACAACCACCCCGCAGGCGACACCCACGACGCTCACGACGCTCCCCGACAGCACGGGCATCCCGACCACGATCCCGACGAGCGCCCCGAAGACAACGGCCCCCCGCCCCTCACCCACGACACCCGCGACGCCCACGCCCACCCGGACCCCCACACCGACGCCCAGCCAGACCACACAGGCACCCGCACCGGAGCAGGGCGGGGTGTGCGTACCGGTGATCGCCCTGTGCGTGGACCTGCCCGGCGCCCGTCAGAACTCAGTCCCTCAGGACTGACCGTCGCGGCGATTGAGCAGCCACGGCTCGACCACACCGAGCCCGCGAACCGGCCGCTGCCACATCGGCTGGAGCGCGAAGCGGTACTTGGGCGGCTCCTCGCCCTCCTTCTCGGCGGCGGCAGCGGCCTCGGCCTCGGAGGCGGGCGCCTCAGCGGTGCGGATCAGCTCCTCGGCGAAGGCACTGTCGACCAGGACGGCGTCACGCGGCGCTATCGAGGTCAGCCTCGACGCCAGGTTGACGGTCGTGCCGAAGACATCCCCCATCCGGGTGGTCACCGTTCCGAACGCCATCCCGACCCGCAGTTCGGGCATCGTCTCGTCGTTGGCCATCGTCTCGACCAGCCGCAGGGCGATGTCCGCGGCGACACCCGCGTCGTCGGCGGCGTACAGCACCTCGTCGCCGAGGGTCTTGATGAGCCGCCCGCCCCGCGCGGCGACCAGGTCGGCGGCCGTGGTCTCGAAGGCCTCGACCAGCTCGCCCAGCTCCTCCTCCTCCATCCGCCGGGTCAGCCGCGTGAACCCGACGAGGTCGGCGAAGCCGACGGCCAGCCGCCGGTCGACCATCTCCTCGTCGTCGCCGGTCTGCACGACGCGGCCGGCCGAGGCGGCGAGCTGGCGGCGCCACACATAGACCAGGAACTCCTCCAGCTCGGGCAGGAGCAGCTCGACGATCGGGTACGTCACCTCGGTGCGGGTCATGCCCGGCTCGGGGGGCTCGGTCAGCCCCTCCAGAAAGGAATCGATCTGCCACTCCGCCAAACGGGCGGTGGTCTGCCCGGTCGACCGCGCGACCTGGACGGCCATGGCCTCACTCAGCAGCCCCGCCTCCACCAGACCGGCGAGCCGCCGCAGGGCCAGCACGTCGGCCTCGGTGAGCGCCTTGGCCTGCCCGATGTCCGCGAACCCCATGGCTCGCCAGAACCGCGACGCCAGCTCCATGGAGACACCGGCGCTGCGGGCCGCCTGAAAAGGGGTGTAGCGCCGCTCGGCCCCCAGGATGAGCTGCTCGAGACGCAGGGCAAGCGGATCCTCGCCGGAGTCGGCGGCGTGGAGGTCCACCCGGCCGTCCGCGTCCGCGCCGGAGCCCGTGTCGTCGACGGTCACGCCTGCTGCCCTTCCGATCTGCCACGGTCAGGTATCGACCGGCCTCAACTCTACGGCAGGTGTGCGCCAGCTCACTCCGTAGGGTTCACCCGACGCCGACGCATCGGCACCGGTCAAGTCACCCGGCGTCGGCACGGGCCACCCCGTGGCTGCCGCCCCGGCCCCCGTCCTCGAACGCCGAACGATGCCGGCCTGCGCCGTGAAGCACCCGCAGCCGCCCACGGCGGGAAGGGGACGTGCCGGGGGTGTCCGCCCGCAGCGGTCGGCGCGTCGACACCGGCGCCTGTGCCGCCAACCGATTCCGCGCCGTTCCGAGGACGGACACCCCCCGGGCGCGGCCCCGACCCACACCCCACCCTGGGCGCTGCGCGCACCCACACCGAGCCGACACAGGCGCCGCAGGCAGGAGCCCCAAGCCCGCAAACGCCCCGCATGCACCCCAACCAGCAGCCGCACAGGCGCACCCACCCAAGCCCGGACCGGCGCCGCAGGGACACCACCCAAGCCCAGACAGGCACCGCAAGAGGCACCCGCACCCACCCAAGCCCGCAAACGCGCCACAGGCACCCGCACCCACCCAAGCCCGCAAACGCGCCGCAGGCACCCTCACGCAGGCCGCAGATGCACGATGTCCCCCGCCCCCACAGGCTCCTGCACACCACGCTCCGTAGCGATGACGAGCCGCCCGTCCCCATCGACGGCGACCGCCTCGCCCACCAGCGCCCGATCCCCCGGCAGCTCGGCCCGCACCGCCCGCCCGAGCGTCGCGCACCCCGCCGCATAGGTCTCCTGGAGCCCACTGAGCCCCGGATCGCCCCCGGCCGCGCGCCACCGCCCGTACCACTCCTCCAGCGACCGCAGCACAGCCCGCAGCAGCGGATCCCGGTCCGTGCTCACCGCCCCGGCCAGCGCCAGCGACCCCGCCTGCGGCACAGGCAGCTCCTCGGCACGAAGCGTGACGTTGATCCCGACGCCGACCACGACCCCGTCGTCCGCGGCCCGCTCCGCCAGGATGCCCCCCGTCTTCCGCTCCTCCTCACCCACGGTCACCAGCACGTCGTTGGGCCATTTGAGTGCCGTGTCCACACCGGCGGCCCGGGACAGACCGGTCGCCACCGCCACCCCGGTGAGCAGCGGCAGCCACCCCCACCGGGCCACCGGCACCTCGACCGGCTTGAGCAGAACGGAGAAGAAGAGCCCCGACCGAGCAGGCGCGGTCCACTCCCGCTCCAGCCGCCCCCGCCCGGAGGTCTGCTCCTCGGCGACCAGGACCGCGCCCTCCCCCGCCTTGCCCGCGACGGCCCGGGCCACGAGGTCGGAATT
The DNA here is from genome assembly GCF_044541035.1 of Streptomyces sp. NPDC085866. Lineage (NCBI taxonomy): Bacteria > Bacillati > Actinomycetota > Actinomycetes > Kitasatosporales > Streptomycetaceae > Streptomyces > Streptomyces sp. NPDC085866. Next base: position 62,863 of record NZ_JBITSQ010000021.1, on the reverse strand, counting down.
GGTGGAGCCGGTGCGCTGGACCACGTCCAGCTCCGACCACAGACCCCCCTCCCGCACCAGGGCCTTCCGCAGCGCGGCGGCGTTCAGGGGCGGACGGTCCAGGTCGGACCAACGGCTGTCGTCTGATGCATTGTGCGGCGTCATGCAAGTCACCCTAGGTGTGGGAAACGCCGCACTGCCGACACGAAGGCGCGCCACTACGCTACGGATGAGTAACCGTCCCCCCTTTTGAGCAGGCAGGGAGCCGCGATCCCGATGTCCGAGCCGGAAGAGATCGACATTCACACGACCGCGGGCAAGCTCGCGGATCTGCAGCGCCGTATCCATGAGGCGACGCACGCCGGCTCGGAGCGCGCCGTCGAAAAGCAGCACGCCAAGGGCAAGCTGACGGCGCGTGAGCGCATCGAGCTGCTGCTCGACGAGGGCTCCTTCGTCGAGTTGGACGAGTTCGCCCGCCACCGCTCCAGCAACTTCGGGCTGGAGAAGAACCGCCCGTACGGCGACGGCGTCGTCACGGGCTACGGCACGGTCGACGGCCGCCCCGTAGCGGTGTTCTCGCAGGACTTCACGGTCTTCGGCGGCGCGCTCGGCGAGGTCTACGGCCAGAAGATCGTCAAGGTCATGGACTTCGCGCTGAAGACCGGCTGCCCGGTCATCGGCATCAACGACTCCGGCGGCGCCCGCATCCAGGAGGGAGTCGCCTCCCTCGGCGCGTACGGCGAGATCTTCCGCCGCAACACCCACGCGTCCGGCGTGATCCCGCAGATCAGCCTGGTCGTCGGCCCGTGCGCGGGCGGTGCGGTCTACTCACCCGCGATCACCGACTTCACGGTCATGGTCGACCAGACGTCCCACATGTTCATCACGGGCCCGGACGTCATCAAGACGGTCACCGGCGAGGACGTCGGCTTCGAGGAGCTGGGCGGCGCCCGCACCCACAACTCGACGTCCGGCGTGGCCCACCACATGGCCGGCGACGAGAAGGACGCCATCGAGTACGTCAAGCAGCTGCTGTCGTACCTGCCGTCCAACAACCTCAGCGAGCCCCCGGTCTTCCCGGAGGAGGCGGACCTCACCGTCACCGCGGAGGACCTTGAGCTGGACACCCTGGTCCCGGACAGCGCGAACCAGCCGTACGACATCCGCACGGTGGTCGAACACGTCCTGGACGACGCCGAGTTCTTCGAGTCGCAGGCGCTGTTCGCGCCGAACATCGTCACCGGCTTCGGCCGGGTCGAGGGCCACCCGGTGGGCATCGTCGCGAACCAGCCGATGCAGTTCGCCGGCTGCCTCGACATCGACGCCAGCGAGAAGGCGGCGCGCTTCGTGCGCACCTGCGACGCCTTCAACCTCCCGGTGCTCACCTTCGTGGACGTGCCGGGCTTCCTCCCGGGCGTCGACCAGGAGCACACGGGCATCATCCGCCGCGGCGCGAAGCTGATCTACGCCTACGCGGAGGCGACCGTCCCGCTCATCACGGTCATCACCCGCAAGGCCTTCGGCGGCGCGTACGACGTCATGGGCTCCAAGCACCTGGGTGCCGACCTCAACCTCGCCTGGCCGACCGCCCAGATCGCCGTGATGGGCGCCCAGGGCGCGGTCAACATCCTGCACCGCCGCACGATCGCGGAGGCAGAGGCGAACGGCGAGGACCTCGAGGCGGTCCGCGCGCGCCTGATCCAGGAGTACGAGGACACCCTCCTCAACCCCTACATCGCGGCCGAGCGCGGCTACATCGACGCGGTGATCATGCCGTCGGACACCCGCGGCCACATCGTCCGGGGTCTGCGTCAGCTGCGCACCAAGCGGGAATCCCTGCCTCCGAAGAAGCACGGCAACATCCCCCTCTAGGCCCCGCGGACCCTTGGAGCGGTCATGAACATCAAGGTCGTACGAGGCAACCCCACCCCGGAGGAGCTGGCCGCCGCTTTGGCGGTGGTCCGCGCCCGCGCCGCGGCGGCAGCAGCAACGCCGCCCGGCGCACCGGGTCCGAGGGACTCCTGGTCGGACCCGGCCCGCATCGCGGGCCACCGCGTCCCGCGCCCGGGCCCGGCGTCGTGGACCCGCACCTACTGGCCGAGCTGAGGCCGATTCCCTCGGGGGTGCGGGGCTGTATCGATATGCGGCTCCGCCGCGTGGGCGCAGCTCAGAGCAGTACCGGGTGCCGACTTGAGTACTTGTACTCAGGCACCCGGCACAAAAAAAACCACACGCTGGACACCATGCTGTGGTCAGACCCCGAAGACGAGCCGCCGAAGGAACTCCGCGACACGCAGGAGATGCTCCGGCGGCTCGGCTTCGTCATGGCCCTGGCCATGTTCCTCGGCATGATCGTGCTCGGCCTGAGGTAGCCCAGCGGCCCCGCTAACCTGACCGCATGACTGCAAAGCCGCGCAGACGCCTCGTGCTCGCCTCCCAGTCCCCCGCCCGCCTGGGCCTGCTCCGCCAGGCCGGCCTCGCCCCCGAGGTGATCGTGAGCGGCGTCGACGAGGACGCCGTCACCGCACCGACGCCGGCCGAGCTGGCGCTCGCTCTCGCCGAGGCCAAGGCCTCCGTCGTGGCGGCGAAGCCGGAGGTGCAGGGCGCCCTCGTGATCGGCTGTGACTCGGTGCTGGAGCTGGACGGACAGGCGCTCGGCAAGCCTGCCGACGCCGAGGAGGCCACCGCCCGCTGGAAGGCGATGCGCGGGCGCGCCGGGACCCTCCAGACGGGCCACTGCATCTGGGACACGACGGCCAAGCGGTACGTGGCCGGGCTCGCCTCCACCGTCGTCCACTTCGGCGAGCCCTCGGACGAGGAGATCGCCGCGTACGTGGCCTCGGGCGAACCCCTCTACGTCGCCGGAGCGTTCACCCTGGACGGCCTCTCGGCGCCGTTCATCGAGGGCATCAACGGCGACCACGGCAACGTGATCGGCATCAGTCTGCCCCTCGTGCGGCGGCTGCTGGCCGAACTGGGGATCGGCATCACCGAGTTGTGGGCACCGGCTGAGTGATCTGGGCGGGGACGGAGTCCTGCGGCTCTTCGTCCCCGTCCTGGGGCTCGTCCGTCCGGCTGTGCGACTCGCCCACGACGCCCGGGGGCCCGGCCGGCTCGCCCTCGGCCTTCGGGTCGCCGCCCGCCTCCGGGGCATCGCCGGAGGCACTCTGCTCCGGGCCGTCCTCACGGTCGTACGACACCAGGAGCAGGACGAGGAGGCCGAGCATCACGACCATGAACACGAAGGCCGGCCAGCCCACCAGACTCAGGGTGAAGGCGCCCAGCAGGCCGTGCACCACCGCCACGCTGATCAGCACGACACGCCCGAAGCCCGCGGGGGCGCGGTTGCGTATCGCCACCAGCAGGGCCACCAGAGCGCACAAAGCGAAGTAGAGGCCGAAGGCCACCCCGCCGATCTTCGAGGACTTCGACATGACGTCGGGGTCGAGGCCGGCCAGGGACATCTGCTGCCGGTCCACCACCACCCCGAGGAACCAGTTCAGCGCCCCGATCACCAACGCCTCGGCCAAGAGGACGACCGCCACGACCCATGCCACCGGTCTGCGCACCACCGGCCCCCACCCACCTTCGACCTCAGCCCGAGCAGAGCTGCTGTTACCTGAAGTACGTTCGAGTCATCGCGAACGCTACTAACGGGTAAACCCAGGGACAAGGGTTCGGTCACCAGCAAAGAATCATTGGGCCATTCGTAGGGACTCGACAAAGAAACAGAGTGGGCCGCAGCACGCTCTCACAGAGACCTTGACCACATGGCGGGGCTAGGGTTTTCCGGAGGAGTCCTGCGTACCGAGGTGCGACAAGGGATTTCGCGGGTCGAGCGAGCCTCGTATCACGCTCCGTGTGGGCAAGCTCACCATTGGGGACGGGTCGAAGTGCCGTGTCGGCAGTCCCTAAACTCGGCTTGTTTCAAGGAGGGAGCCTCAATCGTGCGCAAGGTGCTCATCGCCAACCGTGGCGAAATCGCTGTCCGCGTTGCCCGGGCCTGCCGGGACGCCGGGATCGCGAGCGTGGCCGTCTACGCCGACCCGGACCGGGACGCTCTGCATGTCCGCGCCGCGGATGAGGCGTTCGCCCTGGGTGGTGAGACCCCCGCCACCAGCTATCTGGACATCGAGAAGGTGCTGAACGCCGCGCGCGAATCCGGTGCGGACGCGGTCCACCCGGGCTACGGCTTCCTCTCGGAGAACGCCGACTTCGCGCAGGCGGTCCTGGACGCCGGTCTGATCTGGATCGGCCCGCCCCCGCAGGCCATCCGCGACCTGGGTGACAAGGTCGCCGCCCGTCACATCGCCCAGCGCGCCGGCGCCCCCCTGGTGGCCGGTACGCCCGACCCGGTGAGCGGTGCCGAGGAGGTCGTGGCCTTCGCCGAGCAGCACGGCCTGCCGATCGCCATCAAGGCCGCCTTCGGTGGCGGCGGCCGCGGCCTGAAGGTCGCCCGCACCCTCGAAGAGGTCCCGGAGCTGTACGAGTCGGCGGTCCGCGAGGCGGTCGCCGCCTTCGGCCGGGGCGAGTGCTTCGTCGAGCGCTACCTCGACCGCCCCCGCCACGTCGAGACCCAGTGCCTCGCCGACAAGCACGGCAACGTGGTCGTGGTCTCCACCCGTGACTGCTCCCTGCAGCGTCGCCACCAGAAGCTGGTCGAGGAGGCGCCGGCACCGTTCCTCTCCGAGGAGCAGGTCGCCGAGCTGTACCGCGCCTCGAAGGCGATCCTGAAGGAGGCCGCCTACGAGGGTGCCGGAACCTGTGAGTTCCTGGTCGGCCAGGACGGCACGATCTCCTTCCTCGAGGTGAACACCCGCCTCCAGGTGGAGCACCCGGTGACCGAGGAGGTCGCCGGCATCGACCTGGTCCGTGAGATGTTCCGCATCGCCGACGGCGAGGAGCTGGGCTACGGCGACCCCGCCCTGCGCGGACACTCGTTCGAGTTCCGGATCAACGGCGAGGACCCGGGCCGCAACTTCCTCCCGGCTCCCGGCACGGTCACCAAGTTCACCCCGCCGTCCGGCCCCGGCGTCCGCCTGGACGCGGGCGTGGAGTCCGGCTCGGTCATCGGCCCGGCCTGGGACTCCCTGCTCGCCAAGCTGATCGTCACCGGCCGCACCCGCAAGGAGGCCCTGGAGCGGGCCTCCCGCGCCCTGGAGGAGTTCCAGGTCGAGGGCATGGCCACGGCGATCCCGTTCCACCGTGCGGTCGTGCAGGACCCGGCGTTCGCCCCGGAGCTGACCGGCTCCGCCGAGCCCTTCACGGTCCACACCCGCTGGATCGAGACGGAGTTCGTCAACGAGATCAAGCCGTTCGCGACCCCCGCCGAGGCCGAGGGCGAGGAGGAGACGGGCCGCGAGACGGTCGTCGTCGAGGTCGGCGGCAAGCGCCTGGAGGTCTCCCTCCCGGCCTCCCTGGGCATGTCCCTGGCCCGCACCGGCCTCGCCGCCGGCGCCAAGCCGAAGCGCCGCGCGGCCAAGAAGTCCGGTCCGGTGGCCTCCGGCGACACCCTCGCCTCCCCGATGCAGGGCACGATCGTGAAGGTCGCGGTCGAGGAGGGCCAGGAGGTCAAGGAAGGCGACCTGGTGGTCGTCCTCGAGGCCATGAAGATGGAACAGCCCCTCAACGCCCACAAGGCGGGCACCATCAAGGGCCTCAACTTCGAGGTCGGCGCCTCGGTGACGTCCGGCGCCGCGATCTGCGAGATCAAGGACTGACAGCAAGAACCCGAGTGACGCCCGGTGGAGCGACTTCGCTCTGCCGGGCGTTCCTCTTTCGACGAGCCGGGGAGCAGCCAACCTAAAGGGGCGCGGGGAACTGCGCGAACAACCACAACGAAGCCGCACCCGCCCGACGACTCGAAACCCTACGGCGAATAGGCTCCTCAGCGCCTACGAAGATCAGCGACGCGCCCCCGCTCAACGCCCGGCGACTGCTCCCCCAGCATCCCCCGCAGTCCGCCCTGCCCCCGCCGCGGCCCCGGCAGCGGGCGCCGCGCCGGGACCTGCTCACCCCCCGGAGGGCTGCTCGCCCCCGCGACAGCGATCTGCACCCCCTGATCCGCGAGAGCCTGCAACTCCGTGCCGGCGCGATCGTCGTGCGCGGGCGGCTCGTCGGTGACCAGCCGGGTGATGACATCGGTCGGCACCGTCTGGAACATCGTGTCGGTACCCAGCTTGGTGTGGTCGGCGAGGACCACGACCTCCGCCGCGGCCTGCACCAGCGCACGGTCGACGGACGCCGAGAGCATGTTGGACGTGGACAGCCCCCGCTCCGCGGTCAGGCCGCTCCCCGAGAGGAACGCCTTCGACACCCGCAGCCCCTGCAGGGACTGCTCCGCTCCGGAGCCGACGAGGGCGTAGTTGGAACCGCGCAGGGTGCCGCCGGTCATCACGACCTCCACGCGGTTGGCATGGGCCAGCGCCTGTGCCACCAGAAGGGAGTTGGTGACGACGGTCAGCCCGGGCACCCGCGCGAGCCGGCGGGCCAGCTCCTGCGTGGTCGTACCCGCGCCGACCACGATGGCCTCGCCCTCTCCGACGAGTCCCGCGGCGAGATCGGCGATGGCCGTCTTCTCGGCGGTCGCGAGATGGGACTTCTGCGGAAAGCCGGACTCCCGCGTGAACCCGCCCGGTAGTACCGCACCGCCGTGCCGGCGGTCGAGGAGTCCTTCTGCCTCCAGTGCGCGCACGTCCCGCCGTACGGTCACTTCGGAGGTCTGGACGACGCGGGCGAGTTCACGGAGCGACACGGCCCCGTTCGCTCGCACCATTTCGAGGATCAATTGGCGACGTTCTGCAGCGAACACGAAACTGACAGTAACCCCAACGACCGTCTGCTTTCAGCAGTTTGCGCCGAATAACAGAAGTTGTTCGCACGGTGGGACGGGAAGTGGTATAAGGCCTAATCTTCCCGCCTATGCCGCACGCATGCTCGACAACTCCCCGTGACCAGCGGGAAGTCGGGCCCGGCCGTCAGGCCTCGGCGCCCGCCTTGCGGGTGTGCAGCTGCCGTGCCACCTCCGCGATCGACCCCGAGAGGGAGGGGTACACCGTGAAGGCGTTCGCGATCTGTTCGACCGTCAGATTGTTGTCGACGGCGATCGAGATGGGGTGGATCAGTTCCGAGGCGCGCGGCGCCACCACGACACCGCCCACGACGATCCCGGTACCCGGCCGGCAGAAGATCTTCACGAAGCCGTCCCGGATGCCCTGCATCTTGGCGCGCGGGTTACGCAGCAGCGGCAGCTTCACGACCCGGGCGTCGATCTTGCCCGCGTCCACGTCCGCCTGGGTGTAGCCGACGGTGGCGATCTCGGGGTCGGTGAAGACGTTGGAGGAGACCGTCTTGAGGTTCAGCGGGGCCACCGCGTCGCCGAGGAAGTGGTACATGGCGATACGTCCCTGCATGGCGGCGACGGACGCGAGCGCGAAGACACCGGTCACGTCACCGGCCGCGTAGACGCCGGGAGCGGTCGTACGCGAGACCTTGTCGGTCCAGATGTGGCCCGAGTCGCGCAGCTTCACGCCCGCCTCCTCCAGCCCGAGACCCGCGCTGTTCGGGATGGCGCCGACGGCCATGAGGCAGTGCGAGCCGGTGATGACGCGGCCGTCGGCCAGCGTCACCTCGACCCGGTCGCCGACGCGCTTGGCGGACTGCGCGCGGGAGCGGGCCATGACGTTCATGCCGCGGCGCCGGAAGACGTCTTCCAGGACGGCGGCGGCGTCCGGGTCCTCACCCGGCAGCACGCGGTCGCGCGAGGACACCAGGGTCACCTTGGAACCGAGCGCCTGGTAGGCGCCGGCGAACTCGGCACCGGTCACACCGGAGCCGACCACGATCAGCTCTTCCGGCAGCTCGGTGAGGTCGTAGACCTGGGTCCAGTTGAGGATGCGCTCGCCGTCGGGCTGGGCGTCGGGCAGCTCGCGCGGGTGACCACCGGTGGCGATGAGGACGGCGTCGGCGGTGAGGGTCTCCTCGGTGCCGTCGGCGGCGGCGACGACCACCTTGCGGGAACCGTCGAGGGCCTGCATGCCGTCCAGCCGGCCGCGGCCGCGCATGACCCGGGCGCCGGCGCGCGTGACGGACGCGGTGATGTCGTGCGACTGGGCGAGCGCGAGCCGCTTCACACGGCGGTTGACCTTCCCCAGGTCCACGCCCACCACCCGGGCCGCCTGCTCCAGCGGCGGGGTGTCGTCGGCGACGATGATCCCCAGCTCCTCGTAGGAGGAGTCGAAGGTGGTCATCACCTCGGCCGTAGCGATAAGGGTCTTCGACGGCACGCAGTCGGTCAGCACCGACGCTCCGCCCAGACCGTCGCAGTCGACGACGGTCACCTCCGCACCGAGCTGAGCGGCGACCAGCGCCGCTTCGTATCCGCCGGGTCCGCCACCGATGATCACGATCCGAGTCACGTACCCCATTGTCCCGCACGCTTCAAGGTGCTACTGCCCGGGGGGCGTCGGGCGGCTGTCTCCGGTACGGAAGAGACAGGTGTTTCTCCTGCCGTACCCTCTCCCCATGTCGCTCTATGCCGCGTACGCCGGAAACCTCGAAGCGCGGTTGATGTCCCGCCGCGCCCCGCACTCCCCGCTGCGCGCCATCGGCTGGCTGAACGGCTGGCGGCTGACGTTCGGCGGCGAACAGCTGGGCTGGGAGGGCGCGCTGGCGACGATCGTCGAGGAGCCCGGCGCCCAGGTCTTCGTCGGCCTGTACGACGTCGCGCCCATGGACGAGGAGTCCCTCGACCGCTGGGAGGCCGTCGGCCTCGGCATCTACCGCCGGATCCGGGTCCGCGTGCACACCCTGGACGGCGAGGAGTCGGCATGGACGTACGCCCTCAACGCCTACGAGGGCGGCCTGCCCTCGGCCCGGTACCTGGGGGAGATCGCGGACGCGGCCGAATCGGCCGGGGCGCCCCACGACTATGTGATGGAACTCCGCAAGCGCCCCTGCTGAGGCCGGCCGGGCAGCGGCCTTCCTGCGGCTTTGCCCACGCTTCGTCGGAAACGACAAGACAACGAAAGCATTCCCGTGAGGTCTGTCATCTACGCGCGTAGGCGAAGACCGGCTACCCTCATCGGCGTGAACGCATCTCTTCTTCCGGACGACATCCAGGGCGACCCCTACGCCGCCGCCGACGCCGCCGCCTCGCGCCTGCGCGAACTCACCGGCGCCGAGACCCACGACGTCGCCCTCGTGATGGGCTCCGGCTGGGCTCCGGCCGTCGACGCCCTGGGCGCTCCCGACGCCGAGTTCCAGGTCACCGAGCTGCCCGGCTTCCCGCCGCCGGCCGTCGAGGGGCACGGCGGCAAGATCCGCTCGTACTCCTTCGGTGACAAGCGCGCCCTGGTCTTCCTGGGCCGCACGCACTACTACGAGGGCCGCGGCGTGGCCGCCGTCGCGCACGGCGTCCGCACGGCCGTCGCCGCCGGCTGCAAGACCGTGGTCCTCACCAACGGCTGCGGCGGCCTGCGCGAGGGCATGCGCCCCGGCCAGCCGGTCCTGATCAGCGACCACATCAACCTGACGGCCACGTCCCCGATCGTCGGCGCCAACTTCGTCGACCTGACGGACCTCTACTCCCCCCGTCTGCGCGCCCTGTGCAAGGAGATCGACTCCTCCCTGGAGGAGGGCGTCTACGCACAGTTCCCCGGCCCGCACTACGAGACCCCGGCCGAGATCCGCATGGCCCGTGTGATCGGCGCGGACCTGGTCGGCATGTCCACGGTCCTCGAGGCGATCGCCGCCCGTGAGGCCGGCGCCGAGGTGCTGGGCATCTCCCTGGTCACCAACCTCGCGGCGGGCATGACCGGCGAGCCCCTCAACCACGAGGAGGTCCTCCAGGCGGGCCGTGACTCGGCGGCGCGCATGGGGCAGCTGCTGACGCAGGTGCTGGGCAGGCTGTAAGCGGGCTCTGCGGCCCACCGATCCGGGTGGGCCGGTGGGCGAACGGGGGTCTGGGGGCGGAGCCCTCGGACGGCAGGCAGACACAGGAGAGGTTGATCCCAAGGTGCACGACGATCTCATCGCCAAGGCCAGCGCATGGCTCGCCGAGGACCCGGACCCGGAGACCCGCGACGAACTGGCCAAGCTGATCGAGGCCGGGGACGTCACCGAACTCTCCGCCCGCTTCAGCGGCACCCTCCAGTTCGGCACAGCCGGCCTGCGGGGCGAACTCGGCGCCGGCCCGATGCGCATGAACCGCTCGGTGGTCATCCGCGCCGCCGCCGGCCTCGCCGCCTACCTGAAGAACAAGGGCCGGCACGGCGGCCTCGTGGTCATCGGCTACGACGCCCGCCACAAGTCCGCCGACTTCGCCCGGGACACCGCCGCCGTCATGACCGGTGCCGGCCTGCGCGCGGCCGTCCTCCCCCGTCCCCTGCCGACCCCCGTCCTGGCCTTCGCGATAAGGCACCTGGGCGCGGTCGCGGGCGTGGAGGTCACCGCCAGCCACAACCCGCCCCGGGACAACGGCTACAAGGTCTACCTCGGCGACGGCTCCCAGATCGTCCCGCCTGCGGACGCGGAGATCGCCGCCGAGATCGACGCGATCGTCTCGCTGAACGACGTCCCCCGCCCGGACGGGGGAAGCTGGGAGACCCTGGACGACTCGGTACTGGACGCCTATCTGGCCCGTACCGACGCCGTCCTTGCCGCCGGCTCGCCGCGCACCGCCCGCACGGTCTACACGGCGATGCACGGCGTCGGCAGGGACGTCCTGCTGGCCGCGTTCGCCCGCGCCGGCTTCCCCGAGCCGGTGCTGGTCGCCGAGCAGGCCGACCCGGACCCGGACTTCCCGACCGTCGCCTTCCCCAACCCGGAGGAGCCGGGCGCGATGGAACTGGCGTTCGCGCAGGCCCGCGCGACCGACCCGGACCTGGTCATCGCCAACGACCCCGACGCCGACCGCTGCGCGGTGGCCGTCAAGGAGGGGTCCGACTGGCGCATGCTGCGCGGCGACGAGGTGGGTGCGCTGCTCGCCGCACATCTGGTGAGCCGCGGAGCCACCGGCACCTTCGCGGAGTCGATCGTCTCCTCCTCCCTGCTCGGCCGGATCGCCGAGAAGGCGGGCCTGCCGTACGAGGAGACCCTCACCGGCTTCAAGTGGATCGCCCGCGTGGACGGCCTGCGCTACGGCTACGAGGAGGCCCTCGGCTACTGCGTGGACCCGGACGGCGTCCGGGACAAGGACGGCATCACCGCCGCGCTTCTGATCACCGAGCTGGCCTCGGTGCTCAAGGAGCAGGGCCGCACCCTCCTCGACCTGCTGGACGACCTGGCCGTGGAGCACGGCCTGCACGCCACCGACCAGCTGTCGGTCCGCGTCCAGGACCTCTCCGTCATCTCGGACGCGATGCGCCGCCTGCGCGAGCAGCCCCCGACCGAGCTGGCCGGTCTGGCCATCACCCGCGCCGAGGACCTCACCCAGGGCACGGACAAGCTCCCGCCCACCGACGGCCTGCGCTACACCCTCGACGGCGCACGCGTCATCGTCCGCCCCAGCGGCACCGAGCCCAAGCTCAAGTGCTACCTGGAGGTCGTCGTACCGGTCGCGGCCCACGCCGGCCTCCCGGCCGCCCACACCCGCGCGGCCGACCTGCTCGCGGCCATCAAGCGGGACCTGTCCGCCGCCGCCGGCATCTGAGTTCACCTACGCCGAAGGGGTGCCCCTGGAATCAGGGGCACCCCTTCGGTGTACCCGGGCAGCGGCCTACGGGCGGAACACGACGGCCGCCGTCCATGCCACGGCCAGCACCACCGCGAGCGCCACAGGTGATCTCGGCCGCCGTCCGCTCGTAGGGGTTTGGAACTGCTGGCTCTCAATTGCGTTCAAGCGCGTCCTGGCGGGAGCGAGCGAGTACCGCCTGTCGGCGCCTGGCCCGGATGACAGGTTTGCCACGCACTCGACCTTCCTCAGGTCGTCCCAGGCGATGTGCTGGCTGCCGCGCAGCCCGGTGAACCACGGCCCCTCGCTGTCGGCGGTGATCCGCCAGGCGAACCTGCGCGGCAGCCTCCGGATGCCGCCGATCCAGAGGGCCGTGCCGAGCAGGGATGCCACGGGCCGCTCGCGCCACAGAGGACGTACCCGCCCCACAGCATCAGCAGCAGCCCGCTGAGCCAGTCGAGCAGGCCCGCCCGCCGGCGCCGTACGCCCTCCGGGGCCTCGGTGGGCGTCCCGTGGGCGACGGCCGCGCGAACCGCCTGGCGGCACTCCTCGTAGGCCGCCTCGCGCACCGCGGTCCGCTTCTCCTTGGCCAGCAGAGGCCGTAGCGCCCCGTCGGACAGGGGCCGCACCGGCCCCGTCGACCGCTCCGGCAGCGGCGACTTCCAGACTGTCGGACGGCACAGCAGGTCGCGGTCCCGGCGGTTGCGCGCAGCGGCAGCCGATGATGACCCGTACGACTGTGAGCGGGCTGGGCGTCAGGCCCCGGCGGCCGCCCTCACCCGATCGCCAGCAGCACGGCCAGCAGCACCGCCCCGGCGACCACGGGCGCGATCACCTCGTAGGCCCAGCGCACGGTCACCTCGCCCTGCGCCGACTTGGCCTGCCCGCGCCGCTCCTGGGCGGCGCGCAGGTCGTCCATGATCTGGTCGGTCTCGGCACGGGTCGGCCCGTCGTGGCCGCCGAAGCCGCCGAAGATGCCGAAGCCGGGCCCCGGGCCGGAGGAGCGTCCCTCGCCCTTGGCCGCCGCGTTCGCCCGGCTCTGCTGGCGCGCCGCCTTCTTGCGGGCGCGCAGCGACACGGGGATGGCCCACAGCTGGTACTTGGTGCCGGAGTTGTCGATGACCTCGTTGGTGTAGCCGGAGCGCAGGGAGGCGACCTCCCCCCAGGGCAGGGTGATCAGCCGGAACGGGTTGCGGACCCGCAGCCGGTCCTCGCCCGAGAAGACCGCCGGCCGCAGGGTGAAGGCGATCACCAGCGGGACGACCAGGATCAGCACGGCGAGTGCGATCCAGGGGGTGCGCCCGCCGCCGTGCACCAGCGCGTCGAAGCCCAGCCAGGCGGCCAGCGCGAGCAGCAGCACACCGGCCATGAGCGCCAGGGGCGAGCGGTAGGTCAGGTCCTTGGTGGTGCCCGACTGGTGGTCCGGGGTCGTCATGGTCCCGATTCTGCACGACGCCGGCGCGAGCGCCGCCATGCGCCCCCGTGGCGGCGCTCATCCGTGATCGACAACGAGGCAATGAGCACCCGGGGCTATACAGCCGCTACGCGCGTAGATATGCTCGTCTGGTGACCATGCCCACTGCACCCACAGCACACGCTCTCGCTGACGTCGCCGCGTCCGACAGCACGCTGCGCCGCTTCCTCCACGGGCTGCCCGGCGTCGACGCGGTCGGCCTGGAGGCGCGCGCCGCGTCTCTCGGCACCCGTTCCATCAAGACCACCGCGAAGGCGTACGCCATCGACCTCGCCATCTCGATGGTCGACCTGACGACGCTGGAAGGCGCGGACACCCCGGGCAAGGTCCGGGCGCTCGGCGCCAAGGCGGTCCACCCGGACCCGACGGACCGGACGACGCCGACCACGGCCGCCGTCTGTGTCTACCCCGACATGGTGGCCGTCGCCAAGGAGGCCGTCGCCGGCTCCGGCGTGAAGGTCGCCTCGGTGGCCACCGCGTTCCCGGCCGGCCGCGCCGCCCTCGACGTGAAGCTCGCCGACGTCCGTGACGCCGTCGCCGCGGGCGCCGACGAGATCGACATGGTGATCGACCGGGGCGCGTTCCTCGCGGGCAGGTACCTGAAGGTGTACGACGAGATCGTCGCCGTGAAGGAGGTCTGCGGGTCGAGCGCCCGGCTGAAGGTCATCTTCGAGACCGGCGAGCTGTCGACGTACGACAACATCCGCCGGGCGAGCTGGCTGGGCATGCTGGCGGGCGCGGACTTCATCAAGACGTCCACCGGCAAGGTCGGCGTGAACGCGACCCCCGCCAACACCCTGCTGATGCTGGAGGCGGTGCGCGACTTCCGCGCCCAGACCGGCGTCCAGATCGGCGTGAAGCCCGCCGGCGGCATCCGCACCACCAAGGACGCCGTCAAGTTCCTGGTCCTGGTCAACGAGACCGCGGGCGAGGACTGGCTGGACAACCACTGGTTCCGCTTCGGCGCCTCCTCGCTCCTGAACGATCTGCTGATGCAGCGTCAGAAGCTGGCCACCGGCCGCTACTCCGGCCCCGACTACGTGACGGTGGACTGATCACCATGGCATCCGCATTCGAGTACGCACCGGCGCCCGAGTCCCGCTCCGTCGTCGACATCGCGCCCTCCTACGGCCTGTTCATCGACGGTGAGTTCACCGAGGCGGCCGACGGCAAGGTCTTCAAGACGGTCAGCCCGTCCACCGAGGAGGTCCTCTCCGAGGTCGCCCAGGCGGGCGAGGCGGACGTCGACCGTGCGGTGAAGGCCGCCCGCAAGGCGTTCGAGAAGTGGTCGGCGCTGCCGGGCTCCGAGCGCGCCAAGTACCTGTTCCGCATCGCCCGCATCGTCCAGGAGCGCAGCCGTGAGCTGGCCGTGCTGGAGACGCTGGACAACGGCAAGCCGATCAAGGAGACCCGCGACGCGGACCTCCCGCTGGTCGCCGCGCACTTCTTCTACTACGCGGGCTGGGCGGACAAGCTCGACCACGCCGGCTTCGGCGCGAACCCGCGCCCGCTGGGTGTCGCGGGCCAGGTCATCCCCTGGAACTTCCCGCTGCTGATGCTGGCATGGAAGATCGCCCCGGCGCTGGCGACCGGCAACACGGTCGTCCTCAAGCCCGCCGAGACCACCCCGCTCTCCGCGCTCTTCTTCGCGGACATCTGCCGCCAGGCGGGCCTGCCCAAGGGTGTCGTCAACATCCTTCCGGGCTACGGCGACGCGGGCGCCGCGCTCGTCGGGCACCCGGACGTCAACAAGGTCGCCTTCACCGGCTCCACGGCCGTGGGCAAGGAGATCGCCCGCACGGTCGCGGGCACGAAGAAGAAGCTCACCCTCGAACTGGGCGGCAAGGGCGCCAACATCGTCTTCGACGACGCCCCGATCGACCAGGCCGTCGAGGGCATCGTCACGGGCATCTTCTTCAACCAGGGCCAGGTCTGCTGCGCGGGCAGCCGCCTCCTGGTCCAGGAGTCGATCCAGGACGAACTGCTGGACTCCCTCAAGCGCCGCCTGTCGACCCTGCGCCTCGGCGACCCGCTGGACAAGAACACCGACATCGGCGCGATCAACTCCGCCGAGCAGCTCTCCCGCATCACCTCGCTCGTCGAGCAGGGCGAGGCGGAGGGCGCCGAGCGCTGGTCCCCCGCCTGCGAACTGCCGGCCTCCGGCTACTGGTTCGCCCCGACGCTGTTCACGAACGTCACCCAGGCGCACACCATCGCCCGCGACGAGATCTTCGGCCCGGTGCTGTCGGTCCTCACCTTCCGCACGCCCGACGAGGCCGTCGCCAAGGCGAACAACACCCAGTACGGCCTCTCCGCCGGCATCTGGACCGAGAAGGGCTCCCGGATCCTGGCCGTCGCGAACAAGCTGCGCGCCGGCGTCGTCTGGTCCAACACGTTCAACAAGTTCGACCCGACCTCGCCGTTCGGCGGTTACAAGGAGTCGGGCTTCGGCCGCGAGGGCGGCCGCCACGGCCTGGAGGCGTACCTCGATGTCTGAGAAGTCCGAGAAGACCGAGAAGTCCGAGCAGCAGCGGCTCAGCGTTTTCAAGACCTACAAGCTGTACGTCGGCGGGAAGTTCCCGCGTTCCGAGAGCGGCCGGGTGTACGAGGTGACCGACTCGAAGGGCAACTGGCTGGCCAACGCTCCCCGGTCCTCCCGCAAGGACGCCCGTGACGCGGTCGTCGCCGCCCGCAAGGCGTTCGGCGGCTGGTCGGGGGCCACGGCCTACAACCGCGGCCAGATCCTCTACCGCATCGCGGAGATGCTGGAGGGCCGTCGCGAGCAGTTCGTCCGCGAGGTCGCCGACGCGGAGGGCCTGTCCAAGTCGAAGGCCGCCGCCCAGGTGGACGCCGCGATCGACCGCTGGGTCTGGTACGCGGGCTGGACCGACAAGATCGCCCAGGTCGTGGGCGGCGGGAACCCGGTCGCGGGCCCGTTCTTCAACCTCTCCTCGCCGGAGCCGACGGGCGTCGTGACCGTCCTCGCCCCCCAGGAGTCCTCCTTCCTGGGCCTGGTGTCCGTGATCGCCCCGGTGATCGCGACCGGCAACACGGCGATCGTGATCGCGAGCGAGAAGTCCCCGCTCCCCGCCCTGTCGTTGGGCGAGGTGCTGGCCACCTCGGACCTGCCCGGCGGTGTGGTCAACGTCCTCTCCGGCGGTACGGCGGAGATCGCGGCCCCGCTGGCCGCGCACCAGGACGTCAACGCGATCGACCTCGCCGGCGCCGACGACGTCCTGGCGAAGGAGCTGGAGATCGCCGCGGCCGACAACCTGAAGCGTGTCCTTCGTCCACAGCCTGTGGACGACTGGTCGGCGACTCCCGGCATCGACCGCATGACGGCGTTCCTGGAGACCAAGACGGTCTGGCACCCGACGGGTTCGCTGGGCGCGTCGGGTTCGTCGTACTGACGGCCTGACGGCCCCGCAGAGCCGGAGAGCCGCGCCACCCCTCCGTCCGGGGGCGGCGCGGCTCTCCTCGTGCCGGTCGGGGTTCAGCCCAGCGGGGCGCCCGTACCACCGCCCAGCAGGCCGGTCACCAGCCCCACTCCCGGCACCGCGTTCAGCGACCGGGCCTGCGCGACCGGAGCCGTCAGCATCTGCGAGCCGACCGGCTTGAAGTCGGCGACCTGGGTGCTCACACCGTTGTCGAGCGGGTCGACGCCGGTACCGGCGAGCGGGTTGGGCTTGAGGCCGGCGACCGGGCCGGTGACGTAGCCGACCGTCCCGGTGAGGGCCGTCAGGCCCGCCTTGGGGTCGACGTTGCCGAGCGAGGTGGGACGCCACGGCACGTCGAGGACCGGGGCGGCGGCCGCGTGCGCCGTCGCCGCGCCCGCTCCCAGGGCCGCTCCGGCGGTCGCGAGGGCGATCAGGGCGCGCTGCGCGGTGGGGTGCTGGGGGGAAGCGTGTCGGGCCATCGCTGGTGCCACCTTCTGGTGCGCAGGGTAATGAGGTCGGCACATAGGGTAGTTGAGGTGAGGGTCACGCTCAAAAGCCGACCCGCGGGGTCGGCAGGCGGCCGACCATGCGTCAAACTGGTGTTCCGTGAGCATTCATCCCCCGTCCCCCGCCCGCGTCGTGCTGCTGTGCGGCCCCTCGGGCTCGGGCAAGTCACTCGTCGCCGCCCGTTCCGGGCTCCCCGTCCTGCGCCTCGACGACTTCTACAAGGAGGGCGACGACCCGACACTGCCGCTGGTGGACGGAAGTTCGGACATCGACTGGGACCATCCGGAGTCGTGGGACGCGGACGTCGCCGTCGAGGCCATCACCCGCCTGTGCGCCTCCGGGTCGACGCCGGTACCGGTGTACGACATCTCGCTGAGCGCCCGTACCGGCGAGGAGACGCTGCACATCGGGCGCACCCCGCTGTTCATCGCGGAGGGCATCTTCGCCGCGGAGATCGTGGAACGCTGCCGTGAACTGGGGGTGCTGGCGGACGCGCTGTGCCTGACCCGCGGCCCGGCCACCACCTTCCGCCGGCGTTTCCTGCGCGACCTCAAGGAGGGCCGCAAGTCGGTCCCGTTCCTGCTGCGCCGAGGCTGGCGGCTGATGCGCGCGGAGCGGTCGATCGTGACCCGCCAGGTCTCGCTGGGCGCTCACCCCTGCGACCGGGACGAGGCGCTGGGCCGGCTGGCGGCCGCCGCCGCGGGGCGGCAGGCGCGGCAGCAGACGGCGGCGTAACAGAACGCGCGAGCACGCAAAGCGGGACTGGACGGACCCCCCGGCCCTCCAGCCCCGCTTCTCGGTGCTCCCCCGTGTTTCCCCGTTTCCCCCGTGGGCCCACCCCCCAGTGGTCCCCCGTTGGCCCCCCGTCGTTCCCCCCGAACCTTCAGGCGACCAGCTCGCCGAAGGCGTCCTCCTCGTCACGGCCGAAGCTGAGGACCTCGTCCTCGCGCAGCCGACGGAGCGACCGCCAGATGCTGGACTTCACCGTGCCGACACTGATGTCGAGGATCTCCGCGATCTCCGGGTCCGTGCGGCCCTCGTAGTAGCGCAGGACCAGCATGGTGCGCTGGAGTTCGGGCAGCCGGGACAGCGCCTGCCACAGGACCGCGCGCAGCTCGGTGCCGCGCATCGCGTCCGTCTCGCCGGGCGTCTCCGGCAGTTCCTCGGTCGGGTACTCGTTCAGCTTGCGGCGCCGCCAGGCGCTGATGTGCAGGTTGGTCATGGTGCGGCGCAGATAGCCGCCGACCGCCGCCTTGTCGCTGATCCGGTCCCACGCCTTGTACGTCGAGAACAGCGCGCTCTGCAGCAGGTCCTCGGCCTCGAAGCGGTCACCGGTCAGGTGGTAGGCAGTGGCGTACAGGGAGGCGCGGCGCTCCTGGACGTAGGCGGTGAACTCCGCCTCGGTCAGCGAACGGCGCTCCCCCGAGTCCTCCCTGTACGCGGATCCCCCGTGCGTTTCCCCCGTGTACGCGTCAACCACCGTGATGTAACCGGTGTGCTGACGCCCGGCGCCGCGAGCGCACCCCCGCCCGCTCACGGCGCCGGACTTCTCGGAACCCCGGTGCACGTCGTGCAGGCGCGTGACCACTGCGCTGGTGCTGATGCTGTGCAGCGTGTTCATCTCGCGCTCCCCCGTCGTGGACTTCCGGTGTCCGGCTTGCTCGGCGTTACTTCCTTGCCTGTGCCGAAAAGCTTGCCGATCGACCTTCATGGCCGTGTCCGCCGACTGTCACAGACCTGTCACAGGGGTGCGGCCCAGGACCGTCACAGAGCGCGCACAGGAGGTGGCGGTAGGGAGGGCATGGTGTCGGCAGGTCGTACGAGAGCCCGTCCATGGGCCAGAATGAGCCCGTGCCTTCCCTGTTGCTGATCGAGGACGACGACGCCATCCGCACGGCCCTGGAGCTCTCCCTGACGCGCCAGGGTCACCGGGTGGCCACCGCTGCCAGCGGTGAGGACGGTCTGAAGCTGCTGCGTGAGCAGCGACCGGATCTGATCGTGCTGGACGTGATGCTGCCCGGCATCGACGGATTCGAGGTGTGCCGGCGCATCCGGCGCACCGACCAGCTGCCGATCATCCTGCTGACCGCCCGTAACGATGACATCGACGTGGTCGTGGGACTGGAGTCCGGCGCCGACGACTACGTCGTGAAGCCGGTGCAGGGCCGCGTGCTGGACGCCCGGATCCGGGCCGTGCTGCGCCGCGGCGAACGCGAGTCCAGCGACTCGGCGGCCTTCGGCAGCCTGGTCATCGACCGGTCCGCGATGACCGTCACCAAGAACGGCGAGGACCTGCAGCTGACGCCGACCGAGCTGAGACTGCTGCTGGAGCTGAGCCGGCGGCCCGGTCAGGCGCTGTCCCGCCAGCAGTTGCTGCGGCTGGTGTGGGAGCACGACTACCTGGGCGACTCGCGCCTGGTGGACGCGTGTGTGCAGCGGCTGCGCGCCAAGGTGGAGGACGTGCCCTCGTCCCCGACCCTGATCCGTACCGTCCGTGGTGTCGGCTACCGCCTGGACACCCCTCAGTGACCGATACGCAAGGGGGGCTGCGCGGCTGGGCCGCGGGGCGCAAGGGAAATCTGTCGCGGCTGCGGTTCACCAGCCTCAGGCTGCGACTGGTCGTCGTCTTCGGTCTGGTCGCGCTCACCGCCGCGGTGTCGGCGTCCGGCATCGCGTACTGGCTGAACCGGGAGGCCGTGCTCACCCGGGCCCAGGACGCGGTGCTGCGCGACTTCCAGCAGGAGATGCAGAACCGGGCGGGTGCGCTGCCGGTGCACCCCTCACAGGACGAACTGCAGCACGCGGCGGGCCAGATGGCCGGCAGCAGCCAGCGGTTCAGCGTGCTGCTGGTCGCCCAGGACCCGAGCGGCGGCACGGTGTACGGCAACTCGGGCGGCATCAACGGCTTCGCGCTGGAGGACGTGCCGGGGTCGCTGCGTGCCGCGGTGAACAAGCGGCAGAAGGTGACCGACTCCAACCAGTCGCCGTACCACCTGTACTGGCAGCGGGTCGACAACCACGGCACGCCGTATCTGGTCGCCGGCACGCGGCTGATCGGCGGCGGTCCGACGGGCTACATGGCCAAGTCGCTGGAGCCGGAGGCCAAGGACCTCAACTCGCTGGCCTGGTCGCTGGGGATCGCGACGGGTCTCGCGCTGATCGGCTCCGCGCTGCTCGCGCAGGCCGCCGCCACGACCGTGCTGAAGCCGGTGCACCGGCTCGGGGTGGCCGCCCGGCGGCTCGGCGAGGGCAGGCTGGACACCCGGCTGAGGGTCTCGGGCACGGACGAACTCGCGGATCTGTCACGGACGTTCAACAACGCGGCCGAGGCGCTGGAGAAGCGGGTGGCCGAGATGGCCGCGCGCGACGACGCGTCCCGGCGCTTCGTGGCCGACATGTCCCACGAGCTGCGCACCCCGCTGACCGCCATCACCGCCGTGACGGAGGTGCTGGAGGAGGAGCTGGACGCGGACGCCGGGAGCATCGACCCGATGATCGAGCCGGCCGTACGGCTGGTGGTCAGCGAGACGCGGCGGCTGAACGACCTGGTCGAGAACCTGATGGAGGTCACCCGCTTCGACGCGGGCACCGCCCGCCTGGTCCTGGACGACGTCGACATCGCCGACCAGATCACCGCCTGCATCGACGCCCGCGCCTGGCTGGACGCCGTCGAGCTGGACGCCGAGCGCGGCACCCACGCCCGCCTCGACCCGCGCCGTCTGGACGTCATACTGGCCAACCTGATCGGCAACGCGCTCAAGCACGGCGGGTCGCCGGTGCGGGTGTCGGTGCGCATGGACGATGAAGAGGGCGCCGACCTGGTCATCGCGGTGCGCGACCACGGACCCGGCATCCCCGAGGACGTCCTGCCGCACGTCTTCGACCGCTTCTACAAGGCCAGCGCCTCCCGGCCGCGTTCGGAGGGCAGCGGCCTGGGCCTGTCCATCGCCCTGGAGAACGCCCACATCCACGGCGGTGAGATCACCGCGGCCAACTCCCCCGACGGGGGTGCGGTGTTCACGTTGCGGTTGCCGCGGGACGCCTCACGGCTGACGGAGGAGAGCGGCGAGGGCACCAAGAACGACGAGGTCGGGAATTCCGGGAAGGAGGGGTCATGAGAGCAGGGACCGTACGCAGTCTGCTGGCGGCGCCCCTCCTGGCCGCGCTGCTCACCGGCTGCGGGATCCGGCCCACCGAGGTGCCGACGGACTTCGGCGGTGCGCCCTCCCGGGTCCCGTGCACGCCGTCCGGGCCCGGTGTGTCGACGCAGTCCTCGCAGGGGGTGGCCGTGCAGGTCTTCCTGCTGTGCGGTTCGTCCCTGGTCGCCGTCGACCGGACCGTCCGGGTCCCGCAGGGCACCCCGGACGCGCGGCGCCGGGTGATCGTGGCGCAGGGTCTGCTGGACCAGCTCGCCGCGTCCCCGTCGGCCGGGCAGAAGGCGGCGGGCTACACGACCTACGTGCCGGGCGGCCTGAGCGTGACCGGGCCGGGCCCGAAGGACCCGGACGACACGCTCAGGCTGAGCACCGCGCCGGAACAGCTCACCTCCTACGCCCTCGCCCAGCTCGTGTGCACGCTGTCCGACTCGGCGGCGACCGAGGGCGACGGTTCGGTCGTCCTGGGCGGCCCGGGCGCCGCCCCGCTGCGCCGCTACGAGTGCACCGACGACGTCCGCAACCGCCCGGGGACGACCGAGCCGCCGTCCAGCGAGGTCACGGCGGGCTGAGCGGCCGCGCGCGGGCGGGTGTGGCGGACACCTCATGTGCATCCGCGTGACGGATGCGGAACCGATCGTGCACAGGGGTGCGTCTAGGGGGGCGTGCAGCGTCAAGGCTCCATCGGCGGCAGTGCCGCGATCCGCATCCGTGCGACAGGGGGTGTCCTCCTCGTCGCGCACCTCGGGCTCGTCGCCTGGCTGATGCTGCGACCCCTGGACGTCCCCTGGGTGATGCCTGCCAACCTGCGCCCGCTGGCCGGCATCCGGGCCGATCTGTCGCTGGGCTGGCCCGAGGCCGCCAGACGCCTCGGCGAGGGGCTGGCGCTGCTCGCGCCGCTCGGTGTGCTGCTGCCGATGTCCGGCAGGCTCGACGTCTCCCCGCTCACCTCCCTGGTCCGTACGGCGGCCACGGGCGCCCTGATCTCGCTGGGCATAGCCCTGCTGCAGACGGGGGTGCCCGGCAGGGTCGTGGACGTCGACTCGCTGCTGCTGAACACCGTGGGCGTGATCCTGGCCCACCTGGCCGTGGTGCCCGCGGGCCGGGCCTGGCTGCGGCGCCGGGGCGAGCGCGAACCCCAGGAGGCGGAGCAGGTCACCGTCCAGGAGGACCTCCCTCAGGGTCGTACCCCGACGATTCCCAGGGTCGGGATCGCCCCGTAGAGCGACGCTTCGTCCCCTTCGTCTCCGTACCGTGGAAGACAGTTGAGGCGATCGACGGGAGAGCCTCACCCGACGCTCACGAAGGAGCCGCAGATGTCCAGCCTCGCCCGCCCCACCCACGGCCGCATGATCGGCGGAGTGTGCGCCGCGCTGGCCCGGCGCTTCGGCACCTCCGCGACGACGATGCGGGTCGTCTTTCTGCTCTCCTGCCTGCTCCCCGGCCCGCAGTTCCTGCTCTACATAGCGCTGTGGATCCTGCTGCCGGCGGAGGACAAGGCCAAGGCCGCCGCCTGGTGAGTCCGGGCGCGCGAACGCCGCTGGGGCGCTCCGGACTCCTCCGGGGCGCCCCAGCGGCGTCGGGCGCGCGGCGGATGTCAGCCGAGCGGGATGCCGTTCACCGGCACGCCGTGCGTGGGCAGACCCTGCAGCGGCAGTCCGCCGAGCAGGCCGGCGGCCGGCGCGGTCGGGCCGCCGGCGAGGACCTTCTGGACGGTCGGCTGCGCGGCGGCCAGCCCGGCACCGAGGGCACCCTGCCCCTGGGCGAGCGCCTCACCGGCGCCCGGCAGCGCCTTGCCGACGTTCTCGGCCGGCAGCGTCTTGGTGACGGTGTCCAGGGCCTGCGTGGCGTCGGGAACGGCCGGGGCCGCGTTGGCCGCGCCCGCACCGACGGCGGCGAAGGCGGCACCGAGGGCGGCGACACCGAGGGTCTTGGCAGCAGACTGCTTCATGGTGAATGCGTCCTTGAATGCGGAGACAGGAGACAACAAAAGATCTGAGCGGTCCACGACCGTAAACATGCCGGACCGCCGCCCGCAAACACCGAAATGCGGACGACTTGTGAAAGCCCGTCCGCATTCCGTGCCGCCGTTCGCCCCGCCGCTACCCCTCGGATCCGAAAGAACCGCTGGTGGAGGCGGTCTGCTGGAACAGCCACTCGGACTTCAGCTCTGCGTATCCGGGCTTGACCACGTCATTGATCATCGCCAGCCGTTCATCGAAAGGAATGAACGCTGATTTCATCGCATTGACGGAGAACCATGCGAGGTCGTCGAGCGTATAACCGAACGCCTCGACGAGATGCTCGAATTCCCGGCTCATGCTGGTGTGCGACATCAGCCTGTTGTCGGTGTTGACCGTCGCCCGGAAGTGCAGGCGCCGCAGCAGCCCGATCGGGTGCTCGGCGTAGGAGGAGGCGGCCCCGGTCTGCAGGTTGGAGCTGGGACACAGCTCCAGCGGGATGCGCTTGTCACGGACGTAGGAGGCCAGCCGCCCGAGCCGCACCGAGCCGTCCTCGCGGACCTCGATGTCGTCGATGATCCGCACCCCGTGCCCGAGCCGGTCGGCGCCGCACCACTGCAGCGCCTGCCAGATGGACGGCAGTCCGAAGGCCTCGCCGGCGTGGATGGTGAAGTGGTTGTTCTCGCGCTTGAGGTACTCGAACGCGTCCAGGTGCCGGGTGGGCGGGTAGCCGGCCTCGGCGCCGGCGATGTCGAAGCCGACCACGCCCAGGTCCCGGTAGCGGTTGGCGAGTTCGGCGATCTCCAGGGCGCGGGCCGCGTGCCGCATGGCGGTCAGCAGGGCGCCGACCCGGATGCGGTGGCCGTTCTCCCGGGCGAGCCGCTCGCCCTCCCGGAAGCCCTCGTTGACCGCCTCGACGACCTCTTCGAGGCTCAGCCCGCCCTCCAGGTGCTGCTCGGGGGCGTACCGCACCTCCGCGTAGACGACCCCGTCCTCGGCGAGGTCCTCGGCGCACTCGCGGGCGACCCGGACGAGCGCCTCCCGGGTCTGCATCACGCCGACGGTGTGCGAGAAGGTCTCCAGATACCGCTCCAGCGAGCCGGAATCGGCCGCTTCGCGGAACCAGATGCCCAGCTTGTCGGGGTCGGTCTCGGGGAGCTGGGAGTAGCCCGTCTCCTGGGCGAGTTCGACGACGGTTCCGGGACGGAGCCCGCCGTCGAGATGATCGTGCAGCAGAACCTTGGGGGCCCGGCGGATCTGGTCCGGCGTCGGGACGTGCGTCGGGACGGTCCCAGTCGGTGGAATCTGGCTCGTCATTGCCGCACTGTAGCGCCTACGCGCGTAGAGAGCCGCTGTACGGCATGTACTTTTCCGTCGATATTTAACGGTGACCGCACGGACGGGTTTCGTACACCGTCGCTTCTGACACTGTTCTGTCATGGGACAGCAAGCGACGCCGGTCCGAACGGCCAGGCTGGGAAAGGCAGTCGGCCCGGAGCCGACGTCAGTGAGCGGAGCGGTACTGCTGCTCCCCGGGGGCGAGGAGGTCTCCGCCCGCAGGCCGTCGCCCCTCCATGCGACGGCCTTCGTCCGCTCCCTCGGCCGCCGGTTCGCTCGCGCGGGCCGTACGGAGGGCTTGGCTGTCCATACCGTCCACTACCGCTACCGGGGCTGGAACGGCAGCGAGGCGCATCTGGCGGGGGACGCGCAGTGGGCCGCCGACGAGGTCGTCCGGCGGTACGGGGACGTTCCCGTGTGCCTGGTCGGACTCGGCATGGGCGGACGGGCGGCGCTGCGGGCGGGCGGGCACGAGGCGGTGAACTCGGTCGTCGCGCTCGCGCCCTGGCTGCCGGAGGAGGACGTGGCCGCGGCCGTCGAGCCGGTGAAGCAGCTGGTGGGGCGGCGGGTGCTGGTCGTGCACGGCACGAACGACGAACGGACCGATCCCGAGCTTTCGTTCCGGCTGGCGGCTCGGGCCAAGAAGGTGAACCGGGACGTGTGCCGGTTCGAAGTGCACTCCGACGGTCACGGGTTGCATCAGCATCGGGACGAAGTGCTGAGCCTTGCGGTGGACTTCGTGATGGGGGCCTTGTTCGGGTGTTCGGTGTCGCGGCCTGTGGAGGATGCGCTTGCTGCTCCGCCGCCCATCGGGCTTCGGATGCCGTTGGCTGCGGGGTTCGGCAAGTCGCTGAGACGGTAGAGCACCCCTAGGTGGGGAGCAGATTCCCTCTTCTGGAGAGCAGGAACTTCTTGAAGGCGGCCACCGGTGGGGTGTCCGGGCGGTCGGCCAGCCAGGCGACGCCGATCTCGCGGGCCGCCCTGGGGGCTGTCACCGTCAGTTCCACCACGCCCGGACGCGGGACCGTCGGCGGGGGCAGGAGAGCGACACCCAAACCCGCTGCCACCAGTCCCCTCAGGGTTTCTGCCTCCTCGCCCTCGAAGGCGACTCTCGGGCGGAAGCCTGCTTCTTTGCACAGGTCGTCGGTGATGCGGCGGAGGCCGTAGCCGGGTTCCAGGGTGACGAAGGTTTCGTCCGACGCCTCGGCCAGGCGGATGCGGCGGCGGGTGGCCAGGCGGTGGTCGGCGGGGACGACCAGGCGGAGTTTCTGTTCGTCCAGGCGGCGGGCGACCAGGTCGGGCGCGTCGGGGACCGGGGAGGTGAGGCAGAGGTCCAGCTCTCCTGCGCGCAGCCGCTCCAGCATCGCCTCGCCGTAGTTCTGGACCAGGCTGAAGCGGATGCGCGGGTGGTCGGCGCGGAAGGCGTGCAGCAGGCCGGGTACGGTCTCGGCGCCCATGGTGTGCAGGAAGCCGAAGGCGACCTTGCCGGTGGCCGGGTCGGCGTCGGCGCGAACCTCCTCGGCGGCGCGCTCGACCTCGGCGAGCGCGCGTTCGACGGAGGCGAGGAAGGTGCGGCCGGCGGTGGTGAGGGAGACCGTACGGCCGTGTCGGGCGAACAGGTCGACGCCCAGGTCCTGTTCCAGGCGGGCCATCGCGCGCGAGAGGGTCGACTGGGGGACGTTCATCTCGTGGGCGGCGCGGGTGACGTGCTCGGTGCGGGCTACGCCGGCGAAGTAGGCGAGGCGGGGGGCGAGCAACCTCGACATCGCAGTCATGTCTTCTGTGTCACTGGACGGTGACAGTCGCGCCTGTGAGCTCTGCTGATGCACCATGGGAACGATTATGGCGAATCCATGCATTGGACGGATGAGTGGATCCGTACGTAGCTTCGAGGCATGTCTCCCGCCAGTACCGGGGCGTCCACCAGCGTGGACGCCGTCTCGCCCGTCCGTTCCTCCCACTCCGCGTCCGACTCCCGCATGGCGCCGGGCGGCCCCGGTTACCGCCGGATGAGCTTCGCCCTCTTCCTCGCCGGAGTCGCGACCTTCGCCCTCCTCTACTCCACACAGGCACTGCTGCCGCTGATCTCCGGGGAGTTCGGGGTCGCGGCGAGCGAGGCGAGCTGGACGGTGGCGGCCGCGACCGGCGGTCTGGCGCTGTTCGTGCTGCCGATGAGCGCCCTGTCGGAGCGCTTCGGCCGCCGTACGGTGATGACGGCCTCGCTGGCGGTCGCGGTGAGCGTCGGGCTGCTGGTGCCGTTCGCGCCGTCGATCGGCGCGCTGGTGGTGCTGCGGGCGGTGCAGGGCGCGGCGCTGGCCGGTCTGCCGGCCTCGGCCACCGCGTACCTGGCCGAAGAGGTCCGGCCGAAGGCGCTGGTCACTGCGATCGGGCTGTTCGTGGCGGGCAACAGCGTCGGCGGGATGAGCGGCCGGGTGATCACCGGCTGGGTCGCGCAGGAGTGGGGCTGGCGGGTGGCCGTCGGCGTGATCGGCGCGATCGCGGTGGCCTGCGCGGTGGCGTTCCGGCTGCTGCTGCCGACGCCGAAGCACTTCAGGCCCGGCTCGCTGCGCCCCCGCGTCCTGCTCGGCACGGTCCGCGACCACCTCTCCGACCCGCTGCTGCGTCGCCTGTACGCGATCGGCGCGCTGTTCATGACGGTGTTCGGCGGTGTCTACACGGTGATCGGGTACCGGCTGACGGAGGCCCCCTTCTCCCTCCCGCAGGGCATCGTCGGCTCGATCTTCCTGGTGTACCTGGTCGGTACGGTGTCGGCGTCGACCGCGGGCCGCCTGGTGGGTCGCCTCGGCCGCCGGGGCGCCCTGTACCTGGCCGGCGGTACGACGGCGGCGGGCCTGCTGCTCTCCCTGGCGGACTCCCTGCCCCTGGTCCTGCTGGGCCTGGTCCTGATCACCGCGGGCTTCTTCGCGGGGCACGCGGTCGCCTCCTCGGCGGTCAGCAAGACGGCCACCCGCGGCCGCGCCCAGGCATCGGCCCTCTACCAGTCCGCGTACTACGTCGGCTCCAGCGCGGGCAGCACGGTCGGCGCGATGGCCTTCCACTCGGGCGGCTGGGCCGGCACGGTCACCGTGGGCGTCCTCGCGGTCCTCGGGGTCGTGGCGATCACGGTCCTCGGCTCGCGGGCGGCCCGGGTGGCGGCCCGGCGGCAGCCGGTGGCGGCGCACTGAGCCGGTGCCAGGTCCGCTCAATTCCCTGAAACAACCGGTCTGAACTGCGCTTTTCCGCGCTCGGGGGGCCATTGTCAGTGGGCTGCGGTAGCTTCCGGAGTGCTGGAGCGCGAAAGCGCGTGAACAGAACGGCCACAGGGGTGGGTGGACGATGGGCGACAGCACGGCGACGGCGGACCTGGACGTCGCACTGGAGAAGCACCGGACCGAGCTGACCGGGTACTGCTACCGCATGCTCGGCTCCTCCTTCGAGGCCGAGGACGCGGTGCAGGACACCCTGGTGCGGGCCTGGCGGAGCTACGACAAGTTCGAGGGCCGTTCCTCCTTGCGCTCGTGGCTGTACCGGATCGCGACGAACGTGTGCCTGGACATGCTGACGGCCGGGAACAGGCGGGCCCGTCCCATGGACCTCACCGACTCGACACCCCTAGCCCAGGCGGCTCTCGCCCCCCGCCCGGACAACACCTGGCTGGAGCCGGTGCCGGACGCGCGCGTGCTGCCGACGGTCGAGGACCCGGCGGAGGCGGCCGTCGCCAGGGAGTCGATTCGGCTGGCGTTCATGGCGGCCCTGCAGCAACTGCCGCCCAAGCAGCGGGCGGTGCTGATCCTGCGCGAGGTGCTGGCCTGGAGGGCGAGCGAGGTCGCCGAGCTGCTGGACACCACGGTCGCCTCGGTCAACAGCGCGCTGCAGCGGGCCCGGGCGACGCTCGCCGAGCGGGAGCAGGCCGGTGCCGAGGCGGCGGTCTCCGACCCGCTCGACGAGGAGCAGCAAAAGCTCCTGGAGCGCTATGTGAAGGCCTTCGAGGGCTACGACATGACGGCGCTCACGGCGTTGCTGCACGAGGACGCCATCATGACGATGCCGCCGTTCGACCTGTGGCTGACCGGCCACGACGACATCACCGGCTTCATGACCACCCTGGGCGCCGCCTGCGCCGGCTCCCGTCTGCTGCCCGTGCAGGTCAACGGGCTGCCGGGTTTCGCCCAGTACAAGCCGGACCCGGAGGCGGGCGGCTTCACACCGTGGTCGATCCAGGTCCTGGAGATCTCAGACGGCCGGCTGACCGGGTTCCACTTCTTCCTCGACACCCAGCGCTGGTTCCCGCTCTTCGGCCTCCCCCTCCGCCTGGAAGCGGAGCCCGACAAGATCGAGTAGGGCGCGTAGCGCGGGGTCCGGATCGCGCAACCGTATCCGGCCCCCGGCCCGCCGTGCGGCCAGCTCCAGCCGCGCGAGCAGATCGACCACCGCCAGGCCGGGCGGCCCCAGCCCGCCCACGTCACAGACGACGACCCCGGCCCCGGTGACCTCCAGCAGCGCCCGTACGTCGTCGCACAGCCCCGCCACCTCGTCCCTGGTGACGGGGCCGGCCGGCACGAGCACGGCGGGTGTCCTCTCATCCACGTGCGGTAGACCGGCGAGCCGCCCGTAACTCATCGCGCCGGCCCGCACCCGGGCGGAGATCACATTGACCCGCCGCCCTGCTCCGCCGGAGGGTAAACTCCGTGCAGGGGGTGCTGAGCGGGTTCGCGGTGATCGCGGTCGTCATCGGGGTGGGTTACGTACTCGGGCGGCGCGGTTCGCTCGGCGACCAGGGCCGCGAGGTCCTGACCGGGCTGGCGTTCACCGTGGCGGGCCCGGCGCTCCTGTTCACGACCCTGGCCAGGGCCGACCTGTCGGTGCTGTTCTCCAGCCGGCTCCTGGTGACGGCCCTGAGCACGGCCGCGGCCTGCGGGGTCTTCGTGGCGATCGGCGCGCTGCGCCGCTGGGGCGTGGGCCGCACCACGATCGGCGCCCTGTGCTCCGGCTACGTCAACTCGGGCAACCTCGGCATCCCGATCGCCGCGTACGTCCTGGGCGACGCGTCCCTGGTGGCACCGGTACTGCTCTTCCAGGTCGTCCTGGTCACCCCCATCGCCCTGACGGTCCTGGACCTCTCGGGGATGGGCGAGAAGGGCGCGCTGTGGCGCCGCCTGCTGACCCCGCTGCGCAACCCGATAGCGGTCGGCTCGCTGTCGGGCGTCGTGGTGTCGGCGGCAGGCTGGAAGGTCCCCGCCCCGGTCATGGATCCCCTCACCCTGATCGGCAACATGTCCGTCCCTGCCGCCCTCCTGGCCTTCGGCATGTCCCTGCACGGCAGCGCGGCCCCTGGCCGGGGGCGGGACCGCCAACTGGTCCTGTTGTCGGTGGCGCTGAAGTCGGTGGGGCAGCCGCTGGTGGCGTGGGTGCTGGCGAGCGGGGTCTTCGGGCTGCACGGTGCGCCGTTGCTGGACGTGGTGGTGACTTCGGCGCTGCCGGCCGCGCAGAACCTGTTCACGTACGCGAGCCGCTATCGGGTGGCCGAGTCGTTGGCCCGGGAGTCGATCCTGTTGTCGACGGTGGTGTCGGTGCCGGTGTTGGTGGGGGTGGCGGCGGTTCTGGGGTGAGGGTCGGTCGGCAGGGCGGCCTCGGGGCGCTCCGGCACCGGAGTCACCATCAGGTCCGGGATGAGGAGATCACCGTGTCACCTGCTCCCGCAGCATGCCGAACGGGACCGGCAGTGGTCTACCGATCCCGTTCACCCGAAGAGGGAAACCGCAGGTCAGGCAATACGCTCCAGCACCACCGGCGAAGCCGTGAAGTCCGTGCCCGGGGCCGCGATGTCGTACGAGCCCTCGACCGCCTGGAGGGCGTACTCGAAGCGCTCCGGGGTGTCCGTGTGGAGGGTCAGCAGGGGCTGGCCCTCGGTGACCGTGTCACCCGGCTTGGCGTGCATCTCGATGCCCGCCGCCGCCTGCACCGGGTCCTCCTTGCGGGCGCGGCCCGCGCCGAGGCGCCAGGCGCCGACACCGATGTCGTAGGCGTCCAGGCGGGTGAGCACGCCGGAGGAGGGGGCCTTGATGACGTGCTGCTCGCGGGACGTGGGCAGCACCGCGTCCGGGTCGCCGCCCTGGGCCGCGATCATCCGGCGCCAGACGTCCATCGCCGAGCCGTCGGCCAGGGCCTTCGCCGGGTCCGCGTCCTTCACACCGGCGGCGTCGAGCATCTCGCGGGCGAGCGCGATCGTCAGCTCGACGACGTCCGCCGGGCCGCCGCCGGCCAGGACCTCGACCGACTCGCGGACCTCGAGGGCGTTGCCCGCGGTCAGGCCGAGAGGGGTGGACATGTCGGTCAGGAGGGCGACCGTCTTCACGCCGTGGTCGGTGCCGAGGCCGACCATCGTGGAGGCGAGCTCGCGCGCGTCCTCGATCGTCTTCATGAAGGCGCCCGAGCCGACCTTCACGTCCAGGACCAGGGAGCCGGTACCCTCGGCGATCTTCTTCGACATGATCGAGGAGGCGATCAGCGGGATCGCCTCGACCGTGCCGGTGACGTCGCGCAGGGCGTACAGCTTCTTGTCGGCGGGGGCGAGGCCGTCACCGGCCGCGCAGATGACGGCGCCGGTGGTGTCGAGGACGTGCAGCATCTCCTCGTTGGAGAGCAGCGCGCGCCAGCCCGGGATCGACTCCAGCTTGTCCAGGGTGCCGCCGGTGTGGCCGAGGCCGCGGCCGGACAGCTGCGGGACGGCGGCACCGCAGGCCGCCACCAGGGGCGCCAGCGGGAGGGTGATCTTGTCGCCGACGCCGCCCGTGGAGTGCTTGTCCGCGGTCGGGCGGGACAGCGAGGAGAAGTCCATGCGCTCGCCGGAGGAGATCATGGCCGCGGTCCAGCGGGCGATCTCGCGGCGGTTCATGCCGTTGAGCAGGATCGCCATGTTGAGCGCGGCCATCTGGTAGTCGGCGACCTCGCCGCGGGTGTACGCGTCGATGACCCAGTCGATCTGCTCGTCGGTCAGCTCACCGCGGTCCCGCTTGGTACGGATGACGGAGATGGCGTCCATGGCCATGGCTGATGGCTTCCTTCCGGGAGGTGCGAAGTGCACGGCCCCCCTGCGCAGGTCAGGGGGGCCGTACGGGAGTTACTTGGTGAGATGGTCCGGGCCGAAGGCCTGGGGCAGCATCTCGGCGAGCGGGAGGATGCCCGCGGGGGTGTCCAGCAGCAGGTCGGGGCCACCGAACTCGTAGAGCAGCTGGCGGCAGCGGCCGCACGGGACGAGCAGCCCGCCCGTGCCGTCCACGCAGGTGAAGTGCGTGAGGCGGCCGCCCCCGGTGCGCTGCAGCTGCGAGACCAGCCCGCACTCGGCGCACAGGCCGAGGCCGTAGGAGGCGTTCTCGACGTTGCAGCCGGTGACCGTGCGCCCGTCGTCGACCAGAGCCGCCACACCGACCGGGAAGCCCGAGTAGGGGGCGTAGGCGTGGGACATGGCCTCCCGCGCCTCGGCGCGCAGCGCCTCCCAGTCGAAGTCGGCGGCCGCGGTGGTCACTTGCCCTGTCCCTTCCGGTACGGCAGGCCGTCCGCCTTCGGCATGCGCAGCTTCTGCGCGGACAGTGACAGGACGAGCAGCGTGACGATGTACGGGGTCGCCGTCACCAGCTGGCGCGGAACCTCGTTGGTGGAGGCGTACCAGACGAACATCAGGACCGCGATGACGGCCGTGACGAGGGCGGGGACGTACTTCTTGCGCCACGCCTGGTAGGCGGCGCCGAACACCAGGAGGATCGCCAGCAGCAGGATCAGCGCGTGGACGTTCACCGTGCCGCCGCGCAGGTTGAGGCTGTCGGTGTAACCGAACAGGCCCGCGCCGAGGGCCAGGCCGCCCGGCATCCAGTTGCCGAAGATCATCGCGGCGAGACCGATGTAGCCGCGGCCGGCCGTCTGGCCGTCGAGGTACACGTTCGAGGCGACGATGGACAGGAACGCGCCACCGAGGCCGGCGAAGCCACCGGAGACGATCACGGCGATGTACTTGTACTTGTACACGTTGACGCCGAGGGACTCGGCCGCCACGGGGTTCTCACCGCAGGAACGCAGGCGCAGACCGAAGGAGGTCCGCCACAGCACCCACCAGGTCAGCGGGACCATGGCGACCGCGATCACGGTCAGCGGCGACAGGTCGGTGACCAGACCGCCGAGCAGGCCGGCGATGTCGGAGACCAGGAACCAGTGCTTCTCGTTCAGCGTGTTCAGCCAGTCCGACAGGCCCGGGATGCTGAACTCGCCGAGCGAGTCGATCGGCGGGGACTGCTTGGTGGAGCCCTGCGGGGCGTTGGCGAAGGTGAACTTCGACAGGTAGCGGGTGGTGCCGAGGGCCAGGATGTTCAGCGCCACACCGGAGACGATGTGGTTGACGTTGAACGTGACGGTGGCGATGGCGTGCAGGACGGCGCCGAGCGCGCCGCCGATGATGCCGAAGACGACACCGACCCACGGGCCCCACTGGTAGCCGGCCCAGGCGCCGAACCAGGTGCCGAGGATCATCATGCCCTCGAGGCCGATGTTGACGACGCCCGCGCGCTCGGCCCACAGACCGCCGAGGCCGGCGAGGCCGATCGGGACCGCGAGCTGCAGCGCGGCGGACATCTGCCCGACCGAGGTGATCCCGTCCGCACCGGTGATGATGCGGACGATCGAGGTCAGCACCAGCACACCCGCGATGACCAGCAGGAGTACCGGGAGCGACATACGGCGGCCGCCCTTGCCGGGCTGCTTCGCCTGCGGCTTGGCGATGGTCGCGGTGGACATCAGGCAGCCACCTCCTTGTTGGTGTTCTTGGCGGCGGCCGCGGCCAGCTCGGCGCCGACTCGCTGTTGCTGGCGGCGCAGACCCCACTGCCGTACGGCCTCGTACGAAATGACGACCGCGAAGACGATCAGGCCCTGCATGATCGTGGCGATCTCCTTGTCGTACGCCACGGGGGTCGCGTAGTCGAGGGCGGGCGAGGCCTTGTCGAGGAAGGCCCACAGCAGGGCGGCGAGCGCGATGCCACCCGGGTTGTTCCGGCCGAGCAGGGCGATGCCGATGGCGGTGAAGCCGAGGCCCACGGGGAAGCTCAGGCTGTAGGTGTGGCTTTCGCCGAGCAGCAGCGGCAGACCGGCGAGGCCCGCGATGGCGCCGGAGATCAGCATCGAGATCAGCACCATGCGCTTGGCGTCGACGCCGGAGGCCGCGGCGGCGGTCTCCGAGGCGCCGGTGGCGCGCAGGTCGAAGCCGAAGCGGGTGCGGTTGAGGACGACCCAGTAGCCGATGCCGAGGAGGACGGCGAGGAAGACCAGGCCGTAGATCTCGCCGACGTCCGAGCCCAGGTTGATGCCCGGGAACCAGCCGGACTTCTTCATGATGCCGGTCGTCGAGTTGTTGCCGACCTGCACGCCCCACACGTCGGTGAGGGTGACGTAGCCGATGACAGCGGTGGCGATCGCGTTCAGCATGATCGTCGCCACGACCTCGCTGACACCCCGGGTGACCTTCAGGACACCGGCGATGCCGGCCCAGAAGGAGCCGGTGCCCATGGCGACCAGCAGCAGCAGCGGGATCTGCAGGAAGCTGGGCAGGGCCATGTGCGCGCCGACGACGGCGGTCATCACCGCGGCGAGGCGGTACTGGCCGTCGACACCGATGTTGAACAGGTTCATGCGGAAGCCGAGGGCGACCGCGATGGCGGCGATGTAGTACAGCGACGCCTGGTTGATGATCAGCACCTGGATGTCCGAGTACGGCAGCTGCTGCAGCATCAGGGTGTACGGCTCGATCGGGTTCTTGCCCGAGGCGAGCAGGACCACCGAGGTCAGCGCGATCGCCAGGACGAGCGCGATGACCGGCCCGGCCACCGCGACGAGCACCCGCTCTTTGTCGAACTTCTTCATCGGGCCTCGTCCTCCGGACCGGCGTTGTCGTCGCCCTCGGGGGCGGTCTCTTCGTGCTCCAGGTGACCGGACGCGGCACCCGTCATGGCCGAACCCAGCTCCTCCGG
The DNA here is from genome assembly GCF_044541035.1 of Streptomyces sp. NPDC085866. Lineage (NCBI taxonomy): Bacteria > Bacillati > Actinomycetota > Actinomycetes > Kitasatosporales > Streptomycetaceae > Streptomyces > Streptomyces sp. NPDC085866. The sequence continues at coordinate 28,330 of NZ_JBITSQ010000021.1, read as the reverse complement.
CGTGATGGTGGCCGGGTCGGCGTCGGCGACCAGCCTGCCGTCGTAGATGACGCGCAGGGTGTCCGACAGGCCGATCAGCTCGTCCAGGTCGGCGGAGATCAGCAGCACGGCCAGACCCTCGCGGCGGGCCTCGCGGATGCGGTCCCAGATCTGCGCCTGGGCGCCGACGTCCACACCGCGGGTGGGGTGGGCGGCGATCAGGAACTTCGGGTCGTGGCTCATCTCGCGGCCGACGATCAGCTTCTGCTGGTTGCCGCCGGACAGGGAGGCCGCGGTGACGTCGATGCCGGGGGTGCGGACGTCGTACTCCTCGACGATCCGGCGGGTGTCGTCCTGGGCGCCCTTGGGGTTCAGCCAGAAGCCCTTGGCGTTGGGCTTCTCGGTGACGTGGCCGAGGATGCGGTTCTCCCAGAGCGGGGACTCCAGCAGCAGGCCCTGGCGGTGACGGTCCTCGGGGATGTAGCCGACGCCGGACTCGCGACGCTTGCGGGTGGGCCAGGGGGTGATGTCCTCGCCCAGGAAGGTGATCGAGCCGGAGTCGGCGTGCTTGGTGCCGATCAGCGCGTCGATCAACTCGGTCTGGCCGTTGCCCTCGACGCCGGCGATGCCCATGACCTCGCCGGCGTGGATGGTGAAGGAGACGTCGTCCAGGACGCGCTTGGCCTCGCCCGCGGGCGCGAACTCGGTGAGTCCCTCGCCGGTGGGCTCGTCCTCCGTGCCGAGGGAGACGGCGCCACGGGCGTAGACGGTGAGGTTGTCGACCGTCAGCACCGGCCGGTCGGTGACCGTGGATTCGGCGGTCTCCGGGGTGGGCAGCTCGCTGCCGACCATCATCTCGGCCAGCTGGCGCGGGGTGGTCTTGGAGGGGATCGCGGTCCCGACCGTCGTACCGCGCCGGATGACGGTGATGTCGTCGGCGACGGACAGCACCTCGCCCAGCTTGTGGGAGATGAAGATGACGGACAGGCCCTCGGACTTCAGCTCGCGCAGGTTGTCGAAGAGCGCGTCGACCTCCTGCGGGACGAGCACCGCGGTCGGCTCGTCGAGGATCAGGGTGCGGGCGCCGCGGAAGAGGACCTTGAGGATCTCCACGCGCTGGCGGTCGGCCACACCGAGGTCCTCGACCAGCACGTCCGGGCGGATGCCCAGGCCGTAGCGGTCGGAGATCTCCTTGATCTTCTTGCGGGCGCCACCGCCGATGCCGTGCAGCTTCTCGCTGCCGAGCACCACGTTCTCCAGCACGGTCAGGTTGTCGGCCAGCATGAAGTGCTGGTGGACCATGCCGATGCCGCGGGTGATGGCGTCGGCGGGGCTGGAGAAGCTCACCTGCTCGCCGTCGACCTGGATGGTGCCCTCGTCCGGCTTCTGCATGCCGTAGAGGATCTTCATCAGGGTCGACTTGCCGGCGCCGTTCTCGCCGACGAGGGCGTGGACGGTGCCCTTGCGGACCGTCAGGTGGATGTCGTGGTTGGCCACGACACCCGGGAATCGCTTGGTGATGCCCGCGAGCTCGACCGCGACTGTCGACGGAGCGGTGAGCGGAGGGCTGCTGGACGCGTCGATGGCGCACTCTCCTCGGGAAAGGGGCCGCTCTACGCGCGTAGCGCCCCTGCTTTAAATAGTGCCCGGACCTGACCGACCTTGATCGAGAACTGCACCTCGAGCAAAAATCCGATCCGTTCCGAGCATTCTGCCGCGCGAACGGGGTGCGGGCAGGTCATCCTCTCCGCACCCCGTTCCGTGGCCGTAACGCTGCCATTACAGCGTTCTGTTGGCCAAGGCCTCCGACCTAGATAGTCAGGAGGTCTTCACCGTGATGGTGCCGTTCTTGATGCCTTCCTCGGCCTTCTTGATCGCGGCCTGGATGCCCGCGTTGTTCGCAAAGGCCGGGTTGGACTGGGCGATGCCCACGCCACCCGACTTCAGGTCACCGCGGATGTCGCCGGAGAGCGGCTTGTTGTCCTTGATGACGGACTTCGACAGGCCGTAGACCGCGCCCTCGACGTTCTTCAGGGCCGAGGTCAGGATGTAGTTCTTGTACTTGGCCAGCGCGGCCTGCTTGTACTGGTCGGAGTCGACGCCGATGGCCCACACCTTGTGCTCGGCGGCGGACTTGATCACACCCTGGCCGGAGAGGCCGGCGGCGGCGTAGATCACGTCGGCGCCCGAGTCGATCTGACCGTTGGCCGCGTTCTCCCCCTTGTCGGGGCTGGCGAAGCCACCCTCCTGGGGCGTCTGGGTCAGGTACTGCGACTCGATCTTGATCTTCGGGTTGACGGACTTGGCGCCCTGCTCGTAACCCGCCTCGAACTTGTGGATCAGCGGGATGTCCACGCCGCCGATGAAGCCGATGTGGTTCTTCTTGGTCGCCTTCGCGGCCGCGACACCGGCGAGGTACGAGGACTGCTCCTCATGGAAGACCATGTCGGCGACGTTCTTCGCCTGGACCGTGTTGTCGTCGATGATGCCGAAGGTGACCTTCGGGAACTTCGCGGCGACCTGCTTCACGGCTCCCGCGTAGACGAAGCCGACGCCGATGACGGGGTTGTAGCCGGCCTTGGCCAGGGTCTCCAGGCGCTGCACCTTGTCGGCGTCGGTCTCGTTCTCCTGCGGCTCGACGTCCCGGCCACCGACGCCGAAGTCCTTCTGCGCCTTCTGGAAGCCCGCGTAGGCGGCGTCGTTGAAGGACTGGTCGCCCTTGCCGCCGATGTCGTAGGCGAGGCCGATGCCCTTGGACTTGCCCTCGCTGGAGGAGGAGGTGGACGAGCTGCCACAGGCAGAGACGGTGACGGCCAGCGCTGCGGTCGCAACGCCTGCAATCGTGATACGGGACACCCGGCGCATGGAACGTGACTCCTTTGTGCAAGCGCCCAAACCAGGCGCTGGTTCCGCCGCAGCGTAACGCGCGTAGACCTGACGGAAAACCCCCAATGTCCGGTCCGTTATCTAGCTGTGGCCACAGTCACTGCCAAGGTTACGGACAGCAGTACGCCCCTTGCGGGAGGCAAGGAGCGCGCAAGTACAACGATGCCCGGACCGGGGTGCGACGACGCCCGTCGGCCACCGCTCGCACCCTCACCGCACGCCGATCCGCCGGTAACAGCTCTTGCCGGATACCAGTGTCCGACGCCCGACCGAATCCTTCGCAGGAGTGATCTTCACCCGTCGGTCACATGACAAAGTCCTTTCTTGATCGAAACGAACGTTCCCGCAGGTCCGACCAACCTGACGGGTTCTGTGATCCAGGGGAGGATCATGAAGTTCTCGAAACTCACCGCCGCGGCGGCCGGTGCCGGCGTCGCTCTGTCGGCCACCGTCGTCGGCCTCGCGTCGCCCGCCATGGCGTCGTCGACCTGCTCGACGTGGACCTCCAAGGACGGCACGGCCGGCTACGGCAAGTGCACGGGCGGCAACACCCGCTTCAGCGTCCACCGGGTGAAGGTCGTGTGCGTCAGCCCGCACGGCACCAAGTGGAACGTGTACGGCGACTGGGCCAACACCCGTAAGGCCGAGACGTCGAAGGCCGTGTGCGCGACCGACCACGGCTACTCCGGCACCGGGGTGCTCTCGATCAAGATCGAGACGGACGAGCCTGTCTGACCGGGCCGACAGCACCCTGACCCGTCGAAGGGGGACGCCCCCGCCACCGGCCTCGCCGGCGGCGGGGGCGTCCCCCTTCGGTACGACCAGGAAAGGTCACGTCACTTGGTGTTGACCGTGATCTTGCCGCTGATGATGCCCTGCTTGGCCTTGTCCACGGCCGAGACCACGTCGGTCAGAGCCTTGTACTTCGGGTTGGAGTCGGCGAAGCCCACGCCGCCGGACTTCAGGTCACCGCGGACCTCGCCGGACAGCGGCTTGCCCTCGTACACGGACTTGGCCAGGTCGTAGACCGCGCCGCCGACGTTCTTCAGGGCCGAGCCGAGGATGTAGTCCTTGTACTTGGCCAGCGCGCTCTGGGAGTACTGGTCGGAGTCCACTCCGATGGCCCACACCTTGTGCTCGGCGGCGGACTTGATCACACCCTGGCCGGAGAGGCCGGCCGCATGGTAGATCACGTCGGCACCGGCGTCGATCTGGCCGTTGGCGGCGTTCTCACCCTTGTCCGGGCTGGCGAAGCCGCCCTCCGCCGGCGTCTGGGTCAGGTACTGCGACTCGATCTTGATCTTCGGGTTGACGGACTTGGCGCCCTGGTCGAAACCGGCCTCGAACTTGTGGATCAGCGGGATGTCCACGCCGCCGATGAAGCCGATGTGGTTCTTCTTGGTCGCCTTCGCGGCCGCGACACCGGCGAGGTACGAGGACTGCTCCTCATGGAAGACCATGTCGGCGACGTTCTTCGCCTGGATCGTGTTGTCGTCGATGATGCCGAAGGTGATCTTCGGGTGCTTGGCGGCGACCTGCTTCACGGCCGGCGCATAGGCGAAGCCGACGCCGATGATCGGGTTGTACCCGGCCTTGGCGAGGGTCTCCAGACGCTGCACCTTGTCCGCGTCGGATTCGTCGGCCTGCGGCTCGACATCCCGGCCGCCGATCTTGAACTCGTCCTGGGCCTTCTTGAAGCCGGAGTAGGCGGCGTCGTTGAAGGACTGGTCGCCCTTGCCGCCGATGTCGTAGGCGAGGCCGATGCCCTTGGCGGAGTACTTGCCGTCCTTGGAGGAGGTATCGGTGGACTCGGTGCTGGACTTGCCGCATCCGGCGGCCGCGAGGGCGACGACCGCGACGGTCACCGCAGCTTGGGAGAACCTCGTTCTCCGGGAGATCTTCCGAGACATCAGACGCACAACAAGCACCCCTTCATCCCCACGGCGCCGTCACGGGCCGCTGTCCCCAATGTGCCGCCAGTGGTGGCGATTCGGCGCACAGTAACGCGCGTAGAAGGGGAGGGGAACGGGGTTTTTCCCGGCCGTTATCGATTCGTGCCGACTCCGGGTTACAGCCGTGCGCCGCCGGTTACACCGGGATGACACAAGGGGACGAAGAGGCACCGAACGGGTGCCCCTCCCCCCTCCGGGCGGCCTACTGGTCGTCCAGCAGCACGGCGGCCGTGAACAACTCCACGCCGACCGTGATGGCGCGCTCGTCGGCGTCGAAGTCGCCCTGGTGCAGGTCACGGGACGTGCGGTCGCCGGGGGTGCGGACGCCGAGGCGGGCCAGGGCGCCGGGCACCTGCTCCAGGTACCAGGAGAAGTCCTCGCCGCCGAGGCTCTGCTGGGTGCTCTCGACGGACCGCATGCCGCGCCGGGCGACCATGGCCCTGCGCAGCAGCTCGGTGGACTCCCGGTCGTTGACGACCGGCGGCACGCCCCGCACGTAGGTGATCTCCGACTTGGCGCGGTGCAGGGTGGCGACCTCGTCGATGGCCGCGTGCACGATGTCGGGCGCCTCGCGCCAGGCATCCAGGTCCAGGCAGCGGACGGTGCCGGACAGCTCGGCGTGCTGCGGGATGACGTTCGGGGCGTGGCCCGACTCGATCCGGCCCCAGGTCAGCGCGAGGCCGCTGCGGGTGTCAACGCGCCGGGCGATCAGCGCGGGCACGTCGACGGCGACGCGGGCGGCGGCGGTGACCAGGTCGGTGGTCAGGTGCGGGCGGGCGGTGTGGCCGCCGGGCCCGTCCAGGGCGATTTCCAGCCGGTCGCAGGCGCTGGTGATGGGCCCGTGTCGCAGCCCGACCCGGCCGACGTCGACCTTGGGGTCGCAGTGCACGGCGAGGATCCGGCCGACCCCGTCGAGCACCCCGTCCTCGATGGCGCCGAGGGCGCCGCCGGGCATGACCTCCTCGGCGGGCTGGAAGAGCAGCCGCACCGGGCGGGACAGCAGCCCCTTGGCGTACAGGTCGGCGAGGACGAGCCCGGCGCCGAGCACGACCGAGGTGTGCACGTCGTGGCCGCAGGCGTGAGCGCGATCGGGCACCGTGGACCGGTACGGGCAGTCGGTCTTGGTGTCCGGGATGGGCAGGGCGTCGATGTCGGCCCGCAGGGCGATCATCGGGATGGCGGGCCGCTCTCCCGCTGCGAGCTGATGTCCCTCCGGGAGCCCGATGTCACAGATGAGCCCGGTTCCGGTGGCGAGCACGCGGGGGCGCAGCCCGGCCTGCTCGAGCCGCTCCTTGATCGCGGCGGTCGTGCGGAACTCCTGGTTGCCCAGCTCCGGGTGCATGTGCAAGTCGCGCCGGAAGGCTACGAGTTCGGCGTGCAGGGACTCGCTGAGCACGCCGGGGAGAACATCCCCGGGGACATCGGCCTCATACTCTAGGGACATCAATTGGTTCACCCTCTGAAGGGTAGGACGCCCAACCGGTCAACTGAGCCTCGATCAACAAAACTTCAGCCCGTTAGGTGAAGAAAATCTGACCGGCGGACGCATGGCGGCGGACTCTGGTGGGTAAAACCTCTGTTTCCTCCTTCCACGGATACCACGCCCACCCATACTCCCGCTCTACAAGTCCACGGACCGGACCAAGGCCGGGCCAGTAGGCTCCGCGGTCGTGAGCGACTCGACCGCCGATTTCCTGCAGACCACCCGCTCCTCCTACGACGCGATCGCCAAGGACTACGCGTCCCGCTTCCCGGACGGCCTGTTCCACCCCCTGGACCGGCAGCTGGTCACCGCCTTCGCCGAGCTGGTCACGGCGAACGGCCCGGCCCCCGTGGCCGACCTCGGCAGCGGTCCCGGCCATGTCACCGCCCGCCTGCAAGCGATGGACGTCCCGGCCTTCGGGGTGGACGTCTCCCCGGCGATGGTGGCCCTGGCCCGCGAGGCACACCCCCAACTCCGCTTCCACGTGGGCTCGATGACGTCCCTCGACCTCCCCGACGCCACTCTGGGCGGCATCCTCGCCCTCTACTCCACCATCCACGTCCCCGACGATCACCTCCCGACCGCCTTCGCCGAGTTCCACCGCACCCTGGCCCCCGGCGGGCCGGTCCTGCTCGGCTTCCAGTCCGGCCCGGAATCCGGCCACCTCCATCTGGCGGAACGCTTCGGCCATCAGATCGACCTGGACTACTACTGGCGCACCCCGGAGCAGGTCACGGCGCTGCTCACGGAGGCGGGCCTGGAGGTGGTGGCGACGGTGGTCCGGGAGCCGGACGGGGAGGAGACCCGCCCGAGGGCGTTCCTGCTGGCCCGCCGGCCCTAGCTGAACCGCCCAGAGCTGTACGCCGCGCTCTCAGTCGCCCTGGCTCCGTCCCGGTTCGATGCCCGTGGTGACGGCCTCGCGCTGGAGGTCGGCCACGCGGTGGAGGGCCGTCTTGAAGGCGGCGTACTCCGGCTCGCCCAGCGCCTGCGCGTGGCGTTCCTCGATCGCGCGCATGATGGAGGCGGCGGCCTCCATCTGGAGCAGGCCGCGTTCGGTGGGGAGGATCAGTTTGGCCCGGCGGTCCGCGGGGTCGGGTCTGCGTTCGACGTAGCCGAGGCGTTCGAGGTCGTCGACGAGGGTGCCGATGACCTGCTTGTGCTGTCCGGAGGCGCGGGCGAGTTCACTGGCCCTGATGCCGTCGGCCCGCAGGTGGGCGAGGACGGCGCCGGTGCGGGGCTGGATGTCGTCGAAACCCTGCCCGGCGAGCGTGGCGAACAGCTCGCGCTGCACGGAGAAGAGGATCCTGGCGGCGAGCACGCCGAGGTCCGGTTCCGCGGTCTGGTGCCCGGTCAACGCCCCTCCCGTCCCGGCGGCCGTCCGCCGCTGTGCCGTGTGACCAGCGATTTTAGTTGAGCACCCGGTGGGCCGGACAGTGCTGCCCAGGCCCCGGGCAACCCACCCCGGCCGTTGCTTGCACCCCGAAGGGCCCGGGTATAGCCTCAAATAGTCACTAGCATTGACTATCAAGATTACTGACCAACAAGCCTCGGCTCCACCCCCGAAGGAGCGGAAGATGAGCGAGCGCAGCAAGTTCCTGGAATCGATCACCCGGGAGAACGCCGCCGTGGTGCTGGTCGACCACCAGGTGGGACTTCTGACCGGCGTCCGGGACATCCCTCTCGGCGAGCTGAAGCACAACGTGGTGGCCATGGCGCGGGCGGCGACCGTGCTGGGCATCCCGCTGGTCGTCACCACCACCGCGGCCGACAGCATGTGGGGGCCGACCACCCCGGAACTGGTCCAGGCGCTGCCGGCCGGACAGAAGATCATCGACCGCAGCACGGTCAACGCCTGGCACGACGCCCCGGTCCGCGAGGCCATCGAGGCCACCGGGCGGCAGAAGCTGATCTTCGCCGGGGTGTCGCTCGAAGTGTGCGCGGCGCTTCCCGCGATCGCCGCGACGGCCGCCGGATACGACGCGTACGTCGCCGTGGACGCCTCCGGCACCTTCAGCCGGACCAAGCGCGAGGCGGGGCTGCTGCGCATGCAACAGGCGGGCGTCGTCGTCAGCGACTACGCCACCCTCCTGGTCGAGGCCCTGGCCGACAACGCGGCCCCCGAGGCCGGCGCCCTCTACGCCGCCCTCGACATGCCCTTCGCCGTCCTGGTCGGCCAGATCTCCGGGGCCTACCAGGCCTAGGACACGTCCAGCACACCTGCGCGCCGCCACCGGGAGCACGTGATGTCCGCCATCGAAATGACCACCTTCCGCGCGAGACCGGACTAGGTCGCCGACATGCCGGCTGCCCGCCCCGGCATGCCGGCGGCCTTCCGGGCCGGTGCAGTCGGCGAGCCCACTGAGCACCACAGACGGGTCGGCCGCGACGATACCTCGGTCTTCAGTCCCACCAGTTGAACAGCAGGTCGCTCAACACGGCGGGGCACCAGTAGCGGCCTGAAAGGCCCTTGGGCATGCCTGCGCCCATCAGCAGTAGAGGTTGCCGCCCGCCGAGGTACCCAGGATCTGCACGAACCGCTGGTAGGCATCCACGCGGCTCTGCACCTGCGCGGGGTTCCTGCCGTCGCACTCCAGGGAGCCGTTGATGCTGCGGATGGTCTGGCCGAATCCGGCACTGTTGACCATCGCGTTGTGGGGCGTCATCGTGCCGGGTCCGGTCTGCGTGTTCCAGTACCAGAGCCCCGTCTTCCAGGCGACGGAGGCGTCGGCCTGAACGAGGTTGGGGTTGTTGAGCAGATCGATGCCGAGCGCGTCCCCCGCCGCCTTGTAGTTGAAGTTCCAGCTGAGCTGGATGGGACCGCGGCCGTAGTAGGCGGCCTGACCGGCCGGGCAGCCGTAGGGCTGGCTCCAGTCGCAGTAGTGCGGATAGTTGGCAGTGTTCTGCTCGACCACGTACACCAGCCCGCCGGTCTCATGGCTGACGTTGGCGAGGAAGGCGGCCGCCTCCTGCTTCTTCACGGTGTCGCTGCCGGTGTTCGCGAAGCCGGGGTAGGCGCCGAGGGCCGCGGTCAGCCCGCTGTACGTGTAGAACGAATTCCGGTTCGGGAACATCTGGTTGAACTGCGCTTCGCTCACGACGAAGTTGCCCGAGGGGTTGGTGCCGCCGTCGCAGGCGTAGGGGTCCCAGTACCAGGTACTGATGGTGGGGTCGTAGCCCGGGTTGTCGTGCTCTGCGATGTAGGTCTTGCCGTCGGTGTACCGGACGATGTCACCGGTGACGTAGGACTTGCCGGCCGTCCAGCTCGGGTAGCTGGAACAGGCCGCGGCGGAAGCTCCCGCGGCCGGCAACAGCACCGGTGTGGCGGTTCCTATCGCGATCGCGGCCAGGAATGCGGAGAGGCGGCGCTTCGACACGAGGTCAACTCCTTTGCGGAGCAAGGGTGGGGGGCTGAAGCCACACTCAACCGCGTTGGTATGTACCAGTCAAGGTCTAGACCAGTCAAATCTGACAACGTTGGCACGCATCAGGCCACCCCCAGCTCGCACCACACGAACTTGCGCCCCGGTTCCCGAACCTGGCCGACGGCTGCCAACCCCAGTAGTCCGCGCAGACCCGGATCAACGCCAAGCCCCGCCCCTCCTCCACCAGCTCGGCGGCCTGCTCCAGCGGCCGCGGAGGCTCCGGCGGCCCCGGGTCCGTGTCCCACGCCCCGATCCACACCACCCCCTCCGGCGAGCGACGCACCCTCAGCGCGGCCGGCCCCTTCGTGTGCCGCACCGCGTTCGAGACCAGCTCCGTCGCCAGCAGCTCCGCCGTGTCCACCAGACCGGTCAGGCCGTGCATCGCCAGGATCAGGCGCAGGGTTCGGCGACAGATGGTGACAGCTCTGAGGTCGTTGGGGATGTAGAGGGTGTAGTCCCAGGTTTCGGGCATGGGTCAACTCCGTTCAGAGACAAGGGAATTCGCGCGCGGTGGCATTGCCGCAGCCGTCATGGCACGGCGGAGCGGTGCGCTTCCGCTGCGTGTGCGCTACGTCACTGACCGTAGGGGTAACCTGTTACCCGTGACAAGCTGATCGCGCGATCCGCCCCCGAAAGAGCAGGAGCAACCCATGGTCCAGAGGCGCGAACCAACAGCACGTCAGTTGCGCCTTGGGGTTGAATTGCGCAGGCTCCGCGAGGCGGCCGGACTCACCGCCGTCCAATCGGCCGCGCTCCTCGGGGCGAACAGGGTCCAGATGAGCCACATCGAATCAGGGCTCACGGGGGTGAGCGAGGAGCGACTGCGTCGACTCGCGTCCCATTACGCCTGTACAGATGCGGAGTTCATCGATGCGCTGGTCGAGATGGCCACGGACCGAACTCACGGCTGGTGGGAGGAGTACCGGGGCCTGCTGCCCACGTCGTTCCTGGACCTGTCCGAGCTTGAGCACCACGCCCGCTCTCTGCGCCACGTGGCAATTCTGTATGTGCCCGGCCTCTTGCAGACGGAGGACTACTCGCGTGCCGTCTTCTCGTCCAGGCTGCCAGAACTGACCGACGAAGAGCTTGAGTTGCGCATCCAGCACCGAAAGACGCGCCAGCAGTTCGCCATCCCGTACGAGGCGGTGATCCATGAAGCAGCGCTGCGGATCAGAGTCGGCGATCGTGCCACCTCAAAGGTTCAACTCGCCCGGCTCCTCGAACTCTCCGAAGCGGACCACATCACCTTGCGTGTCATCCCTTTCGACCTGGACGGCTTCGCCATGGCCTCAAGCACGATGACGTATGTGGGCGGTCGGCTGCCGAGGCTGGACACCGTGGTCCGCGACGCGCTGCACGGCACAGCCTTCATTGATTCCGCGGCTCAGCTCAACACCTACCGAACAAGTTTCCGTAAGGTGGAGGACGCGTCACTCGAACCAGGACAGTCCCGTGAGTTCATCCACAGGCTGGCGAAGGAGCTATGAGGAACCCCATGGACAACTGGCGGAAGTCGTCCTACTCGGGCCCGGGCGACGGCAACGAATGCGTGGAGATCGCGAACTCACCCAGCCACGTCGGCGTCCGGGACACGAAGGCCCCGACCCGGGCAACCCTCATCTTCCCGGCCGAGGCCTTCACCCCGTTCATCGAGGCGCTGAAAGCCACACGCTAGGCCAACCCCACCGCCGCCAGCCGATGCACATCCTTCGCCGTCCCCGTCACCCCCGACAGGAACCCCTGCGCCCGCGGTGAGGCGTTCTGCGTCAGCCAGCTCGGGTCGATGTCGCACACCGCCACGCGGACGCCCGTGCCGGCCAGGGCCAGGGGCAGGGTGTGGACGACCGTGGAGGGGAAGCTGAGGATCGTGCGGCCGATGGGGCCCCGGCGCGCGATCAGTTCCAGGGGCAGGTCCGGGCGGACTATCTCCAGACCCGTCTCGGTGGCCAGGCGGTGCAGCTTGTCGGTGTGCTCACGGCGGTGCGCGAAGTAGCGCGTGGCACCGTGGGTCTTGGCGAGGGACTGCACGGCCTCCAGGTAGCGGTCACCGTCCACCACGCCGGTCTCCACCAGGGAGGTGCCGACCATGTCGGCGCCCTTGGTGATGCGCGGCGGCCCGAAGCGGGCGCGGGTCCAGGCGAAGTCGTTGGCGGTGACCGTGACGCCCTCGGGGGTCTCCGTCACCGGCATGGAGGAGAAGACCTCGACACGGCGCCGGTCGCTCGGCGTGAGGCGGCGGCGGGCCGAGGAGGAGACCGGGGCGAAGAGCAGGTCCCTGGCTCCGGGGCGGCCGCCCTTGCGGTGCCAGCGGACCAGGCGCTCGCCGCGGGCGAGCTGGGCGACGAACTCCATCGTCGCCGTGCCGTCGTCGACCACGACCAGGTCATGGGCCCGGGTGATCGTCAGCAGCAGTTGTACGTAGCGGGAGAACGGGTCTCCCATGACGATGCGGTCGGCCCGGCGGAGGGAACCCGCCAGGCCGCCGATCGTGTGGAAGGGCGCGGTCGTACCGCCCCGCGCCTCCTCCCAGCGCACCCGGTACCCCTCGTCCCGGGCCAGGTCCGCCATGCGGCGCAGCTGGCCCCGGGTCATGGGGTCGGTCGGGGACAGGACGACGACCGTGAGCTCCGCGCCGGCGGGTGCCTGGGCACCGTCAGGCGACCGCCGTGCCTGTGCGGGCACGGACAGCCGGACCGGCTCGGGCGCGCCGCGCAGGCCGTGGAGGTGAGCCCACTCCAGTACGTTCAGCAGCTGTACCGGGCTCTCCACGAAGGCGAGCGTGTGGGCAGGGTGGCCGGCCTGACCGGCGCGGGGGCTCATCGTCGTACGACCGTCCCGTCGTAGGGCATGTAAGGCGATCAGGGCGCTCAGACCGCGACCGGCTCGCCCGCCGCCGCCGCGATCTCCGCCTCGGCGACGACACCGGCGACGCGGCGCAGCTTCTTCATCGGGCCCAGCTCGGAGTCGTAGACCTTCTTGACGCCGTCACCGAGGGAGGCCTCGATGGTGCGGATGTCACGGACGAGGCGCGTGAGGCCCTGCGGCTCGACGGAGGCGGCCTGGTCCGAGCCCCACATGGCACGGTCGAGGGTGATGTGACGCTCGACGAACGTGGCGCCGAGGGCGACGGCGGCCAGCGTGGTCTGCAGGCCCGTCTCGTGGCCGGAGTAGCCGATCGGGACGTTCGGGTACTCCTCCTGCAGGGTGTTGATCACGCGGAGGTTGAGCTCCTCGGCCTTCGCCGGGTACGTCGAGGTGGCGTGGCAGAGCAGGATGTTGTCGCTGCCCAGGACCTCGACCGCGTGGCGGATCTGCTTCGGGGTCGACATGCCGGAGGACAGGATGATCGTGCGGCCGGTCGCGCGCAGGGCGCGGAGCAGCTCGTCGTCCGTCAGGGAGGCGGAGGCCACCTTGTGGGCGGGGACGTCGAACTTCTCCAGGAAGGCGACGGCCTCGGTGTCCCACGGGGAGGCGAACCAGTCGATCCCCTTCTCCTTGCAGTACTCGTCGATCTGGCGGTACTCGTCCTCGCCGAACTCCACGCGGTGGCGGTAGTCGATGTAGGTCATCCGGCCCCAGGGGGTGTCACGCTCGATGTCCCACTGGTCGCGCGGGGTGCAGATCTCCGGCGTGCGCTTCTGGAACTTCACGGCGTCGCAGCCGGCCTCGGCGGCCACGTCGATCAGCTTGAACGCGTTCTCCAGCTCACCGTTGTGGTTGATGCCGATCTCGCCGCAGATGTAGACGGGGCGGCCCGGGCCGGCCTCACGCGTACCGAAGGTGCGGATACGGGAGTTGGTGCTCATCAGGAGATGTCCTTACTTGGGGAGGGAATCGAGAGAGGGGCCGAGGATCCAGCTGGCGATCTCTCGGATCGCGCCGTCACCGCCGGGGACGGTGGTGACCGCGCGTGCGGCGCCGCGTACGACGTCGTGGGCGCTCGCGACCGCCACGGGCCAGCCGACGAGGGCGAAGCACGGGAGGTCGTTGACGTCGTTGCCGACGTAGAGCACGCGCTCCGGCGCGATGCCCTGCTCCTCGCACCACTGCTTGAGGGCGAGGTCCTTGCGGTCGATGCCGTGCAGGACCGGGAGCTTGAGCTTCCGGGCGCGGGCGGCGACCACCGGGTTCTGTTCCGTGGACAGGATCAGCATCCGCAGCCCGCTCCTGCGCAGGGCGGCGATGCCGAGTCCGTCTCCGCGGTGCACGGAGACGAACTCCCGTCCGTCGGAGTCGATCAGCACCCGGTCGTCGGTCTGGGTGCCGTCGAAGTCGAGGACTACGGCGTCGATGTCGTCGTAGGTGGGGAGCGAACCGGGGCGGTCCGCGTCGAAGAGGGGGGCCAGCGCGCGGGCGCGGGCCAGGTCGTGCGGGTCGTCGATCTCCAGGACCCGGGCGGGGTCGGTGCGGACGAGTTCCGTACGGCCGAAGAAGCGGTGCTGGTGCTTGCGGAAGCCGGCCGCGTCCATCGCGTAGGCGGCACCGGTCTCCAGGAAGTCCTGGGGACGGTCCTGGCGGCGCGGGCGGAAGGACTTGTCGTGGTTGACGCCGAAGCCGCCCTCGCCCGCCTCGTCGGAGTGGCGCCAGACGAAGCCGTGGAAGGGGGCGACGGTGACGGCGGTGTCCGCGCCCTGCTCGGCCACCGCGCCGGCGACACCGTCGACGTCCTCGCGGACCAGGAAGGGGCTGGTGCACTGCACGAGCAGGACGACGTCGACGGGGGCTCCGTGCAGGGCCTCGTGGGCGTCCATCGCGTGCAGGACGGCCGCCTCGGAGGTGGCGGTGTCGCCGGCGATGGCGGCCGGGCGCAGCACGACCTCGGCGCCCGCCTCACGCGCCGCTGCCGCGATGGCCTGGTCGTCGGTGGAGACCACCACGTCCGTGACGAGCCGGGTGGCCAGGCACTCGCGGACCGCCCGGGCGACCAGCGGGACGCCGCCGATGGGGGCCAGGTTCTTGGCGGGCACTCCCTTGGAGCCACCACGTGCGGGGATCACCGCCAGGACGCGACGCATCGCAACTGCTTTGTCGGACACGGGATTTACTCCTTGGAAGGTCACAGCTCCCCCATCCGTCGGATCACGGGGGCCACGCGCTGCACGCCGTGCCGGTAGGCACCCCGCGCGGCCCGGCGCACGATCTGGCGGACGGGTCCTGGCTCCTTGTCGGCGGCGGGCGCGCCGGGCAGCGGTGCTCCGTCGGGGCCGAGGTGGTGGCGGGCGAGGATGCCGGGCAGGTAGCCCGGCGCGGTCTCGGGTGTGTAGTAGGGGGTGAGGGGCGGCAGCCCCCCTGGCCGGTCCAGCAGCTCGGCGATGCGTTCACGGGCCGCGTCGAAGGCGGTGGCGTACGTGCCGTCGGCGGCGACGCCCTGCCGTGCCACCCACTCCTCGTTCGGCGCCGGGTGGTGTCCGGCGTCGAGCTGGTCCCAGGAGGCGAGGCACCCGGAGCCGGTGAAGTGGTGGTTGCCGAGCACCTCGCGCACACCGAGGTCGGTCAGGACGACCGTCGGGATGCGGCGGTGCAGGGCCTCGAGGGCGGCCGTGGAACTGACCGTGACCAACAGGTCGGTGCGGTCGAGCACCTCGCCCATGTGGCCGTACACCAGGCGGAAGTTGGCGGGCAGGTCCTTGCCCTGGACCAGCTTCTGGTACGGCAACTCCTCGATGTGGGTGGTGTGTTCACCCGGCTTGGAGCGCAGCTTCAGCAGCACCTCGCGCTCGGGGTGCCTGCGGGCGTGCTCGATCAACCGGCCGAGCAGGTAGGTACGGTCCTTGCGGCTGTCCGGGACGGAGGGCTGGGCCGCGAACACGACCGTGTAGGGCTCGTGTTCACCGGTGTACGGCTCTCCGCCGAGGAACGGCAGCGCGACCTCGGTCACCGCGGAGGCGTCGGCGCCGACTCCCTCGTACACGGTGCGGAAACGGTCCGCGTCGTGACGGGAGTTGGCGAGGACGAGGTCCGCGCCGTGCCGCAGCAGCAGGCCGTCGGCGAGCTTCTCGTAGACGACGCCGACGTAGCCGGTGACGACGACGGGACGCTTCCCGGAGCCCCGGGCGCCTCGCAGCCCGTGCAGCATCGCCTGCACGCCGCCGCCGACCAGGGCGAGGACGAGGACGTCGTACGACTGCTCGTTCATCGCGCGCAGGAACTCGACGCCGGTCACCTCGCGGAGGGAGTCCGCTCGGACGCCGACCTCCTCGAGCTGGCGGGCGGTGGGGGTGGCTCGTCCCCGTAGGAGGTAGCCGTCGAGCCGGATCTCGGCGCCGGTGGGGGTGACGCGCTGCGCGGTGAGCGCACCCCACTTCCACCGGGTATCGGAATCCGCGAGGACGGCGACCCGCAGGGACTTCGTTGCACTTGCTGGCACGCCGAAGACGCTAGGAAGGCATTCCGAGGTTCCGCCCAACCCGAATGCAACAAACGGTTAACAGCACATCGCCGAATGGCGAATCAGGCCATGATCGGGCCGGAAAAAAGCCCGGTTCACAGCTTCGCCACGTGTCGTTCACCTGGCATCAAGCCGACGGTCAAGACACATGACGGGCTTCGCCCTAACGTCCGTGACGTGGTCAAGCTCTCCGTCATCGTGCCGTTCTACAACGTGCAGCAATACGCGCCCGACACCCTGAGGAGCCTCAGTGCGAACGCGCGTGAGGACTTCGAATTCATTCTCGTCGACGACTGTTCCCGCGACGGGACACCAGAGATTCTCGCGCGCGCGGAGCGCGAGCTGCCAGGTGCGGTCCTCGTCCGGCACGAGAAGAACGGAGGGCTGGCGACCGCCCGCAACACCGGTATCGACCGGGCGCGCGGCGAGTACCTGACCTTCCTGGACGGCGACGACTGGCTCGCCCCCGGCTACTTCCCGAAGCTGGTCAGCGCCATAGAGGATCTTGGCTGCGACTTCCTGCGCACCGACCATGTGCAGTGCACGGCGCGGTCGCGCACCGTGCACCGGGTGCCGGTCGGCCGGCGGAACGTGGTGCTGAACCCGCGCGAGGCGATCCTGCCCGCCGACCGGTCCACCTCCGTGGACTACGCCTTCGCCTGGGCGGGCATCTACCACCGCCGGCTGGTGGACAAGGGTCTGCTGCACTTCACCGACGGGCTGCGCACGGCCGAGGACCGGCCGTGGATCTGGAAACTGCACCGGGAGGCGGAATCCTTCGCCGCGGTCAGCATGCTCGGTGTGTTCTACCGGCGCGGTGTGGCCTCGTCACTCACCCAGATCGGTGATGTCCGGCAGCTCGATTTCATTCGCGCGTTCGATCAGGTGATCGCGGAAACCGCCGCCGACCCGGACGCCGACGCGCTCCTGCCGAAGGCCGTGCGTACCTATTGCGCCATCATTTCCCATCACCTGGGATCCATCGAAAGGTTCGAGCCCGCGGTGGCGAAGAAACTGAAATCCCTGAGCGCCGGGGCGCTGCGGCGCATGCCGCAGGACGTGCTGGACGAGGCTTTGGACTCCATGGACCTGCAGCGCGCCACCAAGCTGCGCCGGCTGCGCCGCCGTCCCGCCTCCACGGGGGTCGCCGCGTGACCACCCAGATCTTCCAGGCGTCGACGCTGTACGGCACGGCGACGCTCGCCGCAGCCCTGGACTCGGGCTGCTTCGGCCCGGCCGGCCGGCGCATCCTGCTGGTCTGCAACAACGCCGCGACGCCCGAGACCACGCCCGGCCTGGACGAGATGCCCGGCTTCGAGCGGCTGCGCGAGCGCTTCGACGACGTGATCTCGTACAACGAGACGATCTTCCCCTTCCACCCCGGCGGCTGGGCGCCCCGGGTGGACGACATGCCGCTCTGGGAGCGGTATCTGCGCCACGAGTGGCAGCTGGGCGACGACGACGTGGAGCTGGCCGTCGAGTCGATCCAGGTCAACCCGTCGCTGGCGCTCGCCCAGATCTTCACCGGCGCCCCGGTCACCGTCTACGCCGACGGTCTGATGAGCTACGGCCCGACCCGCAACAAGATCGACCCGCTGGTCGGCACCCGCGTGGACCGGGTGCTCCACCTCGACCTGGTGCCGGGCCTGAAGCCGCTGCTGCTCACCGAGTTCGGCGTCCCGGGCGAGATCGTGCCGACCCAGGCCTTCACCAAGGTGCTGGCCGAACTCGCCCCGCTCGGTGACGACCTGCCCGAGATCGAGGAACCCGCGCTGCTGCTCGGGCAGTACCTCTCGGCGCTGGACATCCTCACCGCCGAGCAGGAGGAGAACCTGCATGTGCGGATGCTGAAGGGCGCGGTGGCGCTCGGGCACACCAAGGTGGTGTTCAAGCCGCACCCCACCGCCCCGGCCCGTTTCACCCGCACCCTGGAGCAGGAGGCGGAGAAGCTCGAGGTGGAACTGACCGTGCTGGACACGCCGGTCCTCGCCGAGGTGGTGTACCAGCGGATGCGTCCGGCGCTGGTCGTCGGCTGCTTCTCCACCGCGCTGCTCACCGCCTCCGCGCTGTACGGCGTGCCGGTCGCCCGGGTCGGCACCGATCTGCTGCTGGAGCGGCTGACACCGTTCGAGAACAGCAACCGGGTGCCGGTCACCGTGGTCGACGCGCTGCTGCCCGAGCTGGGCGACCGTGAGGCGGTCACCGAGCAGCGCCCGGGCACGGACGTGGAGGCGCTGGGCTCGCTGGTGCGTGCGGTGGGCTTCGCGATGCAGCCGAAGATCCTGCCGAGGCTGCGCGAGGAGACCGAGCAGTACCTCGCCCGGAACCTGAACCCGCACACCCTGCGCTACTTCAAGCGCAAGCGTCTGACCGCGCTGGCGCTGCCCGGTGGGGTGCCCGCCCAGCTGTCGTTCATCCCGCGCAACGCCACGGTCCGCCGGGTGGCGCGCAAGGCGCGCAATCTGCGCCGGGTGGTACGCCGCTGAACCCACCCCCCTCGCCGACCGCCGAGGGCGGGCCTGTCACAGGCCCGCCCTTTCGGCCTTTCAGCGGCCCAGGACCGTCCGGATCCGGGCCGCGTTCTCCTGCGTGGCCTTCCACAGCAGCTCCTGCCGCTCGTGCACGTCGGCGACGGTCCGGCTGTGGTGGTCCAGGATGTTCAGCGCCCGCTCGGTGAGCACCGCGCCCAGGTTCCTCTCGTGGACGGAGACACCCCACTCGGGGCGCTCGATGTCGTTGAGGAAGTACGCCATCTTCGGGTGCGAGATCAGGCTGATGATGGGCGTGCCGACCCCGAAGGGGATCATTCCGGCGTGCCCGCGCATGCCGATGACCAGGCGGGTCCTGGCGTACGTCTCGCGGATCTCGTCGTTGGAGAAGTCGTACATCGGGATCACCGGCAGCGAGATCCCGTGCTCGCGGCGCAGATCGAAGGCGATGCGCTCGTCGTCCAGCGAGTGGGCGACGCACCGCACCTCGGTGTGGGCGCCGATCGCCCGGACCGCCTTCGCCGTCTCGGCGAGGAAGTGTCCGTAGTCGTGGCCGAAGCGCAGGCCCGCGCGGTCGTAGGCCGCGTTCAGCAGGACGGTGTCCTCGCGGTGCAGCGGGTCGCTCCAGCCGGCGACCAGCCGGCGCATGACCGTGGTCGGGCAGGGCTGGAAGACGACCTTGTCGTGCAGCTCGGGCGGGAGCAGCGAGCGGACCTTGGCGATGGAGCCGTGGTTGCGCAGACCGAAGAAGGAGGCCTTCTCCACCAGCAGGCGCAGGCTCTCGTTGAACCGCCGGGCCCGGTAGGACTGCCCGTCGAAGGCGTTGAAGCCGACCGCGAACACCATGATCGGTACGTCGACGGCGCGCAGGTGCTCGTCCGGGACGTTCCACTGCCAGGCGCTGTTGCCGTTGGGCATGGTGTCCGGGATGAACAGTCCGCCGCCGCCGATGACCAGTCCGCGCCGCGCGTTGACCCGCTCCAGGGCGGCCCTGTCGAACAGCCGGTGGGCGTGGACGGAGTGCCAGCGCCGGGAGGTGAAGTCGGGGCCGAAGGCGAGCCGGACCGTCTCGGGCAGCAGCTTGTCGCCCGCGTTGCCCTGTCGGTCCATGTAGAAGGCCACGTGCGCGAGTTGGTCCTCGGCGGCGCCCTGCTCCTGGGCCGGTACCGCGGCCGCGCGCTGCGCCCACAGGCGGCTGGAGCGGTGGGTGGGGTCGACCGTGAGGCCGGCGGTGGCGTACTTCAGGGCCTCGGCGTTGTCGCCGTGCACCCAGGCCATCTGGGCGAGGCGGGCGTAGGCGGTGGCGGCCCGGTTGGGGGCGGCGGTGGCCAGCAGCAGCTGGGTCTTCGCCTCCTCGTGGCGGGAGACGCTCATCAGGGCGTGCCCGAGCACCTCGTGCGGCCAGGCCTCGTCCACCGGGATGCGGACGCTGCCGAGGAGGTCGACGGCGGCCTGGTACTCACCGGCGGCGATGTGGCTGGCTGCGACCTTGCGGGCGGCCTCCACGTCACCGGTGCGCCGCACGTGCGGGGTGCCGTAGTGCACGAGCAGGTCGTGGTGGAGGTTGCCCTTGGACAGGTAGGCGGCGTGGAACTCGGCGTCGCCCATCTCGAACTCGCGCCAGCGGTCCTCGGCGAGTGCGTACCCGGCCTCGCCGCCCTGCCAGGGCTTGTGCCGGCCGGTGAAGTGCAGGATCGCGGTGTCGTCGGGAACCGGCAGGTCGCCCGAGAGCCGCCGCTTCACGAAGTTGTAGCGGGCGTCCAGGCGGACGAAGTCGCCGTCGAGGACGGCGTTGAGGATGCCCTGGTCGTGCTTGTCGAGCTCGTAGCTGCCGCTGCGCCCGACCTGGTCGATCTTCGCGCAGAACGCGTCGGACAGGTACTCGCGCTGGATGACCAGCAGCCCGGAGTTGAGCTTGTGCTGCCCGTAGAAGAACTGCGGTACGGCCGCGAGACCCTCGCGCAGCTGCAGGAGTTCACCGAGGTCACCGAGGACGACCATGTCGGTGTCCAGCGTGATGACGGTGTCGTAGTCGCGCAGCCGGAAGATGTCGAGGATGAAGTACGCCTTGCGCACCAGGTAGTTGTCCTGGTCGCCCTTGACGTACGAGTCGTAGTGCTCGGCGTCGACGCGGCGCAGCACGATGCGCGGGTGCAGGGCGCGGATGCGGGCGATCGAGGAGGGCTTCAGGTCGTCGTGGAGGACCACGAAGTCCTCGCAGACGCCCGGGTTGGACAGGGCGAGGCTGCGCAGCAGGACGAGGAAGCCGGGCAGGTAGTTCTCGTCGACGAAGCTCGCGAAGGCGATGCGCCGCTTGCCGGTCAGGGCAGTGCCGGAAGCGGGGGCGGTCTCCGGTGCTACCGGGGTGAAGGTGGTCATCGCAGGGATATCCTCAGGTCGGTCACGCTCTGGGCCCGCTCCATGACCCATGCCTTCTCGCTGGTGTATTCGTGCACGGAGGTGATGGCGAGCTTCATGGCTTCCTGGACGCGGTAGGCGCCGCTCTCGTAGAAGTCGAACCCGATCAGGTCCAGGGTCGGGCTGACGTCCAGGAAGTCCAGCATCCACAGCATGTTGAAGCCGGTGGTCGGGATGCCGGACCAGACGTCGTTGCCGAGCCGGCCGATGTTGCGGACGGGCCAGCGCAGCGACTCGTCGCCGAGGTACCGCTGGGCGCCGGGCACCAGGCGGTTGCGCAGCGAGTGCTTCCAGTCGCCGGAGACCCCGCCGAAGACGAGCCGGGTGGTCACTGGCTGGTCCCAGTTGAAGCCGTGCTTGTGGATGGTGGCATGGATGTCGGTACGGCTGCCGGTGTGCTTCGGGTCGATCCGGTACGAGTTGAAGCGGACGACCAGGTCGTAGCCGTCGATCCGGGCACCCATCGAACTCTCGCCCACGCGGCCGGAGTTGGCGATCAGGCAGATCGACTTGCCGGCGATCCGGTTGCGGAACTCGCCGAGGCTGATCCACTCCACCCCGCCGACGGTGGGGTCGGCGACCGGGCCGCGCATGCGGATGCGGCGCTGCTCGGCGTAGAGGGCGACGGCCTCGGTGAGGGCGGCGGGGTCGGCGGCGATCCCGGTGCGCAGGTCGAGGTACTGGCTGAGCAGTTCCTGCCGGTCGGCGACCGGGGCCTCCTCGGCGGCGAGCGCGAGCAGTGCGCCGACCAGCCGGGGCTCGGCCGCGTCCCAGTCGCCGAGGGCGTTGCGGGCCAGGCCCTCGGCCCACACGTCGGTGGCGGGACCGCGGGCGAAGTCGGCGGCGCGCGGGCACTGGCGCTGCAGCAGGGCGAGCAGCTCCCGCTCACGCTCGGCGGCCCGGCGCAGGCCCGTGATCCGGGCGGCCACGCCGAAGCCGTCCTCCTCGGTCAGCTCCAGGTAGCGCTCGTAGGCCTGGACGGCCTCGTGCTCCTCGCCGAGGGCCTCCAGGACCCGGGCGCGCAGCCGCCAGCCGGCCCGGGAGTTCTTGCGCTGGGCGAGGACGGTGTCGCCGATCTGCAGGGCGAGGTGCAGCTCGTCGTCGTAGCCGCATTCGAGGGCCTTGTTGCCTACGGCCAGCAGGGCGTCCAGCAGGTCGCCCGGGATGCTGCCGGTGGGCGCGGCGGCCCCCTTGACGGCACGCTTGAGCAGAGCGGTCGCGCCACCGGCCGGGGCGGAGGCGGGAGCGGACGTACCGGTGGTGCTGAACACGACGAGCAACTTGCGCAGCTGCTCGGCCAGTTCCGTGCGGCGGCGGTCGAGACTGCCCACGAGTTTGCCGCTGTGCACGGCGCAGGCACGCAGGCAGTCCTCCAGCTCCCCTCCACGCGCAGGTGTCCGCCGGTTCTGGACCCTCGTCATAGCTCTCCTGGTTTTGCCAAGCAAATACGGTGTTTACGGCGGCATGCCGTGGGTTTGCGAAAACGTGGGGGTGGATGGAGAAACTAGGAAGCCAAAGCGACCGCCGGGTTAACGAATCCGGACAGGTAAGAGAATGGTTAGACGGTCAATCACATCATTCCTGTGATTCCTCCAGGTGACGGTGGAGCGGCTCCCTCATGCCGGGGACTTTCACAAAAGAGCCCGAGATGATCAGCGCATCGCCGGGTAGGCGCCGAGCATCATGGCTGCTTCGTCCCCCGCCCTCACCACCGCTCCCGCTCCCCCCACACCCGCGCCGGCTCCCGCCCCGTCGCGCCGGGGCCGCCTGCTCGTCCTGGACGGCCTGCGGCTCGTGGCCGCGCTGATGGTCTGCCTCTACCACTACGCCGGACGCGGCGGCACGGTCTCCGCGTCCTGGCACCAGACACCGGCCCACGTCTTCCCGGCCCTGTCCCAGGTGGCCACCTACGGCTGCCTCGGCGTCCAGTTCTTCTTCGTCATCAGCGGTTTCGTCATCTGCATGAGCAGTTGGGGCCGCACCCTCGGCGACTTCTTCCGCTCCCGCGTCGCCCGCCTCTACCCCGCCTACTGGGTCGCCCTGGCGCTCGTCACCGGCGCGGCCCTCGTTCTGCCGGCCGTCGTGCACCCGGTCCGCCTGGACGAGTTCCTGGTCAACCTGACGATGCTGCAACAGCCCATGGGCGCCCCGCGCGTGCTGGGCGTGTGCTGGACGCTCTGGGTCGAGGTCCGCTTCTACGCGCTGTTCGCCCTCCTCGTCGTCCTGCGCGGGGTCACCTACCGCCGGGTGGTGCTCTTCTGTTCCGTGTGGACGCTGGCGGCGGTGGTCTGCCGCACGTCCGGCAACGCGCTGATCGACCAGCTGGTCATGCCGGACCACGCCCCGTTCTTCGTCGGCGGTCTCGCCCTCTACCTGATCCACCGCTTCGGCGGCGACCTGCTGCTCTGGGGCATCGTGGCCGTCTCCTGGCTGCTCGGGCAGAGCAACGCCACGCGCGGACTCTGGCACACCGGCGCGCACGGCGACTTCGTGCGCGACCCGTACGTCATCCTGCTGGTCGTCACCCTCGCCTTCGCCGCCGTGGCGGCCGTGGCGCTGGGCTGGACCCGCCGGGCCGACTGGCGCTGGCTGGCCACGGCCGGCGCTCTGACGTACCCGTTCTACCTGGTCCACGAGCATCTGGGCTGGTTCGTCATCCGGGCGCTGCACCGGGGCCTGGGCCTGCCCGCGTGGCCGACGCTCGTGACGACGGTGCTCGGCATGCTGCTGCTGGCGTGGCTGATGCACCGGTTCGTGGAGAAGCCGCTCGGCCCGAAGCTGAAGCGAGCGCTCCGTGGCCGGAAGTTGGGCAGTCGTTCATCTCGCCTTGGGTTTTGAACCGGCCCCGGGGGCAGGCACCGTAGTGCCCCACCCCCCGCGCCACAGGCTTTCCGCAGAGAACCCACAGACTGCCGTACCGAGGGAGTGCCCCCGCCTCATGGCCACCACCCAGGAAGCGACCCGACCACCCCACCGGCTCGACGACGTGCCCGGCTGGTTCCCGGTGCTCGACCAGCTGCTCTTCGACTGGTTCCTGAGCCGGCAGGAGGCCGGGGGAACCCGCGGCGACCTCCTGGAGGTCGGTGTCTACATGGGCAAGAGCGCGATCTTCATCGGCCGGCACCAGCAGCCGGGCGAGAAGTACACCGTCTGCGACCTCTTCGAGGGCGACGCCCCGGACGACGCCAACCGGGCCGAGTCGACCAAGTCCTACAGCGCGCTGACCCGGCGCGTCTTCGAGGACAACTACCACTCCTTCCACGACGAGCTGCCCCGGGTGCTCCAGGGGCCCAGCTCCCTGGTTCCCGACGAGGTCGCGGCCCGCTCCTGCCGGTTCGTGCACATCGACGCCTCGCACCTGTACGAACACGTGCACGGCGACATAGGAGCGGCCCACGACCTGCTGCTGCCCGACGGCATCGTCGTCCTCGACGACTTCCGCTCCGAGCACACACCCGGCGTGTCCATAGCCACCTGGGAGGCCGTCCTCAACCGGGGCCTGCATCCCATCTGCCTGAGCACGCAGAAGCTCTACGGCACCTGGGGCGATCCCGAGCCGGTCCAGGAGGCGCTGCTCGCCATGGCGCGGGAGCGGTCCGACTGCCACCTGAGCGTCCAGGAGGCCGCGGGGCACCGGATCGTCCGCCTGAAGTCCAAGGGGATGGCCGCGCCGGCCTTCCCGCCCTCCAAGCACGCGGTGGCGGCCGAGGCGCCGGAGCCGACGCCGGCCGCGGTGTCCGTGCCGGAACCGGCGCCCGCTCCCGCGGCACGGCCCGTCCGGCCCGCGCCCCGACGGGGCAGCCGGGTCCGCCGGGTCGCGGTGGACCTGTTGCCGCCGGTCGTCACGCGGGCGATCCGCAAGGCGCGCGCGGCCCGGAGCCGACCGCCCGCTCAGCCGATCCCGTAGCGGGCCTCGATGCCCGCGATCACCAGGGCCAGCCCTTCCTCGAACTGCCCGTCGTAGTCGTCGAAGAGCACCTTCCCGGCCTCGGCCGCGAGCGGGAAGTCGGCCATGCGCCGGGCGCGTTCCTCGATGTCGTACCCCTCCCGGCGCTCGCCCGGGAGGGGCTGCACGCCCTGTTCCTCGGTGACGAACCCGATGGTGAACATGCTCGCGGTCCGAGCCGCGTTGACCGCCTGCGCCAGGGTGAAACCGGCGTCCGTGAGGACCCGCAGATGCGCCTCCATCTCGCGGGCATGGTCCGTGCCCGTGAAGCGTGAGCCGCTGAAGACCTTGGCGCCGTCGCGGTAGCCGAGCAGGGCGGCACGCAGCCCGCGGCTGGTGCCGAGCAGCCGCTCCTGCCAGCTGTCGGCGGGGTCGAGCGCCGTGTCGGCGACCATCCGCCGGTACATCTCCGTCGCCATCTCGTCGAGCAGCGCCTGCTTGTCCTTGAAGTGCCAGTACAGCGCCGGGGCCTTGACGTCCAGCTCCTTGGCGATGGCACGCAGGGTCAGCCCGTCGAGGCCGACCTCGTTCAGCAACCGCAGCGCCGTGTCCGCGACCCGTTTGCGGTCCAGGGGCGCGCGTCGTTCCGTACTCACGCTTGACAGCTTAACAGCGTTAAGGGCACTCTCGTGGGCAACGGCACTTAACGGCGTTAAGGAGAATCGTGATGGATGTCCTGATCGTGGGGGCCGGCCCGACCGGCCTCACCCTCGGCATCGAGCTGGCCCGGCGCGGCGTGGACGCACTGGTCGTGGAGCGGGCGGAGGGCCTGTTCCCCGGCTCGCGCGGCAAGGGGATCCAGCCGCGCACCCAGGAGGTCTTCGACGACCTCGGCGTGCTGGACGCGATCCGCGCGGCCGGCGGCCCCTACCCGGCGCGGATGATCTGGAAGGACGGCGAGCGGCTCGGCGAGCAGCCGATGTTCGAGCCGGTGGAGGCGGACGAGGGCGCGCCGTACACCGAGCCGCTGATGGTCGCGCAGTGGCGGACCCAGGAGGTGCTGTACGCGCGGCTCGTGGAACTGGGAGGCCGGGTGGACTTCGGCCGCGAGGTGACAGGCCTGGAGCAGGACGCGGAAGGCGCGAGCGTGCGGTTCGCCGACGGTACGACCGTCCGCGCGCTCTACGTCGTCGCGGCCGACGGCGGGCGCTCCGCGGTGCGGCGCGCGGTGGGCGTGGGCATGGCCGGGGAGACGGTCGACCCGAGCCCGTTCCTGGTGGCGGACGTGCGGGTGAAGGGGCTCGACCGGGAGTACTGGCACGCCTTCCCCGGGGCCGACGGCACCGGCGTGGCGCTGTGCCCGCTCGCCGGAACGGACGTCTTCCAGCTGGCCGGGAAGCTCGCCGAGGGCACGGAGGTCGACCTGTCCCTCGACGGCATCCGCAAGCTGGTCGCCGCCCGCACGCACCTCGACGCCGAGGACGTCACCGAACTGCACTGGGCCTCGGAGTTCCGGCCGCGCACCGGACTGGCCGACCGGTTCCGGGTGGACCGGGTGTTCCTCGCGGGCGACGCGGCCCACGTGCACTCACCGGCCGGCGGGCAGGGCCTGAACACCAGCGTCCAGGACGCGTACAACCTGGGCTGGAAGCTGGGCGCGGTGCTGCGCGACGGGGCTCCGGTGTCCCTCCTCGACACCTACGAGGAGGAACGGCGCCCCAATGCCGCGGCCATGCTGGGCCTGTCGACGGGCGTGCACCGCGGGGAGGTGCAGCGCGGGAAGGCGACGGTGCAGCTGGGGCTGGGGTACCCGGAGTCGTCCCTGAGCGAGGAGACCCGGGCCGTCCCGTCCGAAGTCCGGGCGGGTGACCGGGCCCCCGACGGGACGGTGGACGGCGTACGCCTCTTCGACGCGTTCAGGGGTCCTCGCTGGACGCTGCTGGCGCTGGGTGCGGAGGTGCCGTCCGGGGTGCCGGAGAAGGTCCGGGTCGTCAGCGGACCGGCTTCCGGCGGATACGGGACCGGGCTGTTCCTGGTCCGTCCGGACGGCTACGTGGGCTGGGCGGGCAAGACGGCCCAGGGATTGACGGGGTACGCGGCGCGGACGGGAGCCTTCGCAGCCAGGTGACTCACGCGCCGGCGAGCGACAGCTTCACCGCGAACCCGAGGAAGAGGGCGCCCGCCGCCGAGGTCGCCGTCGCGGACAGACGCTTGCGGCGGCGGAAGGCGGCGGCCAGGCGGGTGCCGCCGAATATCAGGGCGCTGAGGTAGAGGAAGCTGGCGAGCTGCGCGAAGGCGCCGAGGACCACGAAGGACAGCGCCGGGTAGGCGTACCCCGGGTCCACGAACTGCACGAAGAAGGCGACGAAGAACAGGATCGCCTTGGGGTTGAAGAGGCTGACGACGAGGGCTCGGCGGAAGGGCCGCTCCTCGGCCGACGCGACCGGCGCGGCCTCCTCGGCGGCCTGCTCCCGTCGGCTGCGCCACATCCCCCACGCGGACCGCAGCATCCCGATCGCGAGCCAGGTCAGATATCCGGCGCCGGCGTACTTCACGATCCCGAACAGCACGGCGTTCCCCTGGAGCAGCGAGGCGACCCCGGCGGCGGACAGCGTCATCAGCACGGTGTCCCCGCACCAGACTCCGGCGGCGGCGGTGTAACCGGACCGCACACCGCGCCGGGCGGCCACGGAGAGCACGTACAGGGAGTTGGGGCCGGGTAGCAGGACGATCAGGACGAGGCCGGCCAGGTAGGTGGGGAGGTCGATGACGCCGAACATGAGAAGGAGTGTCGCACGGGGGTACGACATCGACTCCGGGGCGGGGCGGGCGCTCAGAACGCGTCCGAGGGCACGTAACTCCCCCACACCTCCCGCAGCGCGTTGCACACCTCTCCCACCGTCGCCCGCCCCCGCAGCGCCTCCTTCATCGGATACAGCACGTTCTCCTCGCCCTCGGCCGCCTTCTTCAGCGCGGTCAGGGCCGAGTCCACCGCCCCCTGGTCCCGCTCGGAGCGCAGCCTGGTCAGGCGTTCCCGCTGGCGTACCTCGATGGCGGGGTCGACGCGGAGCGGCTCGTACGGCTCCTCCTCGTCGAGCTGGAAGCGGTTGACGCCCACGACCACCCGCTCGCCGGAGTCCGTCTCCTGGGCGATGCGGTACGCGTTGCGTTCGATCTCGGACTTCTGGAAGCCGCGCTCGATCGCCGCCTCCGCGCCGCCGAGATCCTCGACCCTCCGCATCAGGTCCGACGCGGCCGCCTCGACGTCGTCGGTCAGCTTCTCCACCGCGTAGGAGCCCGCGAACGGGTCCACGGTCGCCGGTACGTCCGTCTCGTACGCGAGGACCTGCTGGGTGCGCAGGGCGAGCCGGGCCGCCTTGTCCGTCGGGAGCGCGATCGCCTCGTCGAAGGAGTTGGTGTGCAGCGA
>NZ_JBITSQ010000020.1:0-162642 GCF_044541035.1 Streptomyces sp. NPDC085866 | reverse complement strand
TCGCTGCACACCAACTCCTTCGACGAGGCGATCGCGCTCCCGACGGACAAGGCGGCCCGGCTCGCCCTGCGCACCCAGCAGGTCCTCGCGTACGAAACGGATCTCACCGCCACCGTCGACCCGTTCGCGGGTTCGTATGTGGTCGAGAAGATGACCGACGACGTCGAGGCCGCGGTGCTGGAGCTGATGGCGAAGGTCGAGGAGCTGGGCGGCGCGGTCGACGCCATCGAGCGCGGCTTCCAGAAGAACGAGATCGAGAACTCCGCCTATCGCATCGCCCAGGAGACCGACGCCGGCGAGCGGGTGGTCGTGGGCGTCAACCGCTTCCAGCTCGACGAGGAGGAGCCGTACGAGCCGCTCCGCGTCGACCCCGCCATCGAGGCCCAGCAGGCCGAACGGCTCGCGGAGCTGCGGGCCCGGCGGACGCGGAGCGAGGTCGACGACGCCCTCGCCCGGCTGAGGAAGGCGGCCGAGGGCGACGACAACGTTCTCCATCCGATGAAGGACGCGCTGCGCGCCCGCGCCACCGTCGGCGAGGTGTGCGACGCCCTGCGCGAGGTCTGGGGCACCTACATCCCCGGCGCATAAGGAAACAAGAACACGGGGGAATTCATGGGTACACCGATTCGCGTCGTGATCGCCAAGCCCGGCCTGGACGGGCACGACCGTGGAGCGAAGGTCATCGCCCGTGCATTGCGGGACGCGGGAATCGAAGTCGTCTACACGGGTCTTCACCAGACCCCGCGCCAGATCGTGGACACCGCCCTCCAGGAAGACGCCGACGGTATCGGCCTTTCGGTGCTCTCCGGCGCGCACATGACGCTCTTCGCGGAAGTTCTCCGACTTCTCGGCGAGGCGGACGCACGGGACATCACGGTGTTCGGCGGCGGCATCATCCCCGACGCCGACATTCCGCTCCTCCGGGAGATGGGCGTGGCCGCACTTTTCACTCCCGGAGCCCCCGTCCTGGAGATCGCCGACTGGGTGAACCAGAACATCGCCGCTGCGGCCTGAATTCGGCCGGCCGGCATGGGCGTCCGCCCATTCGCAGTGTTCAAGGGCTATTTCGAGGGAGGGGCACGATGACAACAAGCCAGGAGACGAACGCCGGTCTCGGCGGCCTGCTGGTGAGGGCCGCGGCGGAGTTCCCGGAGCACGGGGTGCGTTACCGCTCGGGAGAGCGGACACTCGACTTCACGCTCCGGACCTATCCGCATCTCCTCGACGAGTCGCTCCGGCTGCTCGGCTCCCTGCGGAAGGCCGGGGTTCGCCGGGACCGGGTCGTGGCGCTGTTGCTGGAGCGGCCCGAGGACTTCATCCCGGCCTTCTGGGCCTGCCTGCTCGGCGGATTCACCGTCTGCCCGCTGGTCCCCACCCGGAACGACCCGCAGCGTTGGTCCGCGCAGTTGAGCCACGTCGACACCCTGCTCGAAGGCCCGCTCGTGGTCACCGACAGCCGGACCCGTGCGGAACTGCCCGCTGTCGAGGGTCTGGCGGTCGCCACGTTCGAGGACCTGGCGGCGGACGCGGCCGGCACGGACGCGGGCACGGTCGAGACGACCGCCGCCGGTCCGGACGACGTCGCGCTGCTGGTGCTCACCTCCGGATCCACCGGCGCCGCCAAGGCGGTCCGGCTCACGCACGGCAACCTGCTGGCCTCCATGGCCGCGAAGGCCGGGACGCAGTCGCTCACCTCGGACGACGTGACGCTCAACTGGATCTCCTACGACCACGTCGCCGCGCTGCTCGAGGCACACCTGCTGCCGCTGTCCGTCGGGGCCGTGCAGCTGCAGGCCTCGCCGGAGTCGGTGCTGGCCGATCCGATGCACTTCCTCGAACTGATCGACGCCCACGGGGTGACGATGACGTTCACCCCCAACTTCCTGCTGGGGCTGATCAACAAGACCATCGACCAGCTGTCGTCCCCACCGTCCCTGGACCTGTCCCGCCTGCGGCACATCGTCTCCGGCGGTGAGGCCAACCCGGTCGCCACCGGCGTCGGCTTCCTCGACCGGCTGGCCCCGTACGGGCTGCGCCGCGGGGCCCTGTGGCCCGCCTTCGGGATGACCGAGACCTGCGCCGGCAGCATCTACAACCGGGAGTTCCCCGACGCCGACCTCGGGGCCGAGTTCGCGGCGGTCGGGCGCCCGGTCGGCGGGCTCCGGATCCGGGTCGCGGCAGAGGGCGGCGACACCCCTCTCGCCGACGGCGAGGTCGGCGAGGTGCAGCTCTCGGGCCCGATGATCACCGGTGGGTACTGGAACAACAAGGAGGCGACCGACGCCGCGTTCACGGCGGACGGCTGGTTCCGGACCGGTGACCTCGGCCGGCTCGCCGACGGCCGGCTGACCCTCGTGGGGCGCAGCAAGGACAGCATCATCGTCAACGGCGTCAACTACTACAGCCACGACCTCGAGTCCGTGCTCCACGACCTCGAAGGTGTCGAGAAGTCCTTCGTCGCCGCGTTCCCGACCCGTCCGCAGGGCGGCGACACCGAGCAGCTGGCGGTCGCGTTCGCCGTCACCCCCGACGTGGCCCGCGACGAGGCGGCGCTGCACCGCCTGCTCGTCGCGATCAGGAACAGCGTCGTACTGCACTGGGGCTTCCGCCCGGCGCTGCTGCTGCCGCTTCCCAAGGACGCCTTCCCGAAGACCAGCCTGGGCAAGATCCCGCGCTCGCTCATGCGCCGCCGACTGGAGTCCGGTGACTACGCCGAACATCTGCACGCCGTAGGGGAGTTGGTGACGCGACAGCTCGGCGGCCATGCAGCCCCCGAGGGCGCGGTCGAGGAGACTCTCGCGGAGCTGTACGGCGACCTCTTCGAGACCGACCCGTCCACGATCAGCGCCACGGCCAGTTTCTTCGACCTGGGCGGGACGTCACTGGACATCCTGCGCCTCAAGAGCCTGATCACCCAGCGCTTCGCCGGCGCCGAGCTTCCCGTCCTCGCGATCCTCACCTCGCCCAGCATCCGCGAACTGGCCGCACGCATCGAGGCAGGCCGCAGCGGGGAGCCCGCCCCGTACGACCCGGTCGTCCCGCTGCAGACCAGCGGGGACAAGACACCCCTGTTCTGTGTCCACCCCGGGGTCGGTGAGGTGCTCGTCTTCGTCAACCTGGCGAAGTACTTCGTCCACGAGCGGCCCTTCTACGCCCTGCGGGCGCGCGGGTTCAACCCGGGAGAGAAGCCGTTCGAGAGCTTCGACGAGATGGCGCGCACCTACGTGGACGCGATCCGCTCCAAGCAGCCGCACGGCCCGTACGCGATCGCCGGGTACTCCTTCGGCGCGGCGGTGGCCTTCGAGGTGGCCAAGCTGCTGGAGGCGGAGGGCGAGCGCGTCGACTTCCTCGGCAGCTTCAACCTGCCCCCGCACATCAAGTACCGCATGGACGAACTCGACTTCGTCGAGACCGCGGTCAACCTGGCGATGTTCCTCGACCTGATCTCCAAGCAGCAGGCGAAGACCCTGCCCGCCGAACTGCGCCCGCTGGGCAAGCGGGAACAGCTCGCCCACCTGATCGACATCGCTCCCCCGGAGCGGCTCGCCGAACTCGACCTGGATCTGGAGCGGTTCACCGCCTGGGCGGACCTCGCCGACGGCCTCACCGGCCTCGGCCGGACCTACCACCCCTCCGGCAGCGTCGCCGCGATGAGCGTCTTCTACGCCGTTCCGCTGCGCGGCACCAAGCAGGACTGGCTGAACAACGAGCTGCGGCGCTGGGAGGACTTCACCCGCGAGGCGCCCCGGTACATCGACGTGCCCGGCGAGCACTACACCCTCATGGGCCCCAGGCACGTGGCCGTCTTCCAGTCGATCCTGCGCGCCGAACTCGACCGGGCGCTGTCCGGCAACTAGGAGAGGAACGACTCTCGGATGGACAGCACTTCGACGCACACGCCGTTGCCGACGGGGAAGAAGATCCTGATCACCGGGGCGACCGGCCTGGTGGCCCGCACCGCGGCCGAGACCCTCGCGGAGCACAACGAGGTGTGGTGTCTCGGGCGCTTCTCGGACCCGGAGCCGGAACGCCGGCTCCAGGACCGGGGGATACGGACCCGGCGCTGGGACATGGCCGGGGACGGACTCGACGGGGTCCCCGACGACTTCACCCATGTGCTGCACGCGGCGGTCGAACGCGGCGAAGGCGACTTCGAGGAGGTGGTGGCGGTGAACTCCGTCGCCACCGGCCGCCTGATGACGCACTGCCGCGCCGCGGAAGCCTTCCTGTTCGTCTCCACCAGCGCGCTCTACGCGCCCCAGGCGCTCGACCACCGGTACACCGAGACCGACCCGCTGGGCACCGAGTCGGCGTTCCTGCCGACGTACCCGGTCGGCAAGCTGGCCACCGAGGGCGCGGTACGGGCGCTCGCCGTGACGCTCGGCCTGCCCACCACCATCGCACGGCTCAACGTCGCCTACGGTCCCCATGGGCACGGCGGGCTCCCGGTCATCTTCCACCGGCTGATGCTCGCCGGGAAACCGATCGCCGTCCCGCACGACGGGCAGCACTACTGCTCCCCGATCCACACCGACGACATCGCCCGGCACGTGCCCCGGCTGTGGGCCGCGGCCGCGGCACC
Source organism: Streptomyces sp. NPDC085866 (assembly GCF_044541035.1). NCBI lineage: Bacteria > Bacillati > Actinomycetota > Actinomycetes > Kitasatosporales > Streptomycetaceae > Streptomyces > Streptomyces sp. NPDC085866. The sequence continues at coordinate 158,060 of NZ_JBITSQ010000020.1, read as the reverse complement.
GGCGACCGTCGTGAACTGGGGAGGGGACGAGGTCGTCGGCGTGCGGGACCTCATGGCGTACGTCTCCGAACTCACCGGCGTACCCGTCGACTTCGTGCCGAGCGACGCCACCCGCGCGGTCGTCGCGTACGACGACACACGCCGCAGGAGCCTCGTCGGCGACTGCGAGAGGTCCTGGCGCGACGGGGTCCGGCAGGCCCTGGAAGCGCACTTTCCCGGCACCGTCACAGCCGGCCCCGAGGCCGTGGCCGGCTCCAAGAGAGAGGTGTTCCACCCGTGACCAGTGAAACGTCCACCGAACCGCAGGTGCTGGGGCTGCTGGAGCGCGCACTGAGCGCCAGCTGCGCGGCCTCGCTGCGCGCGGCCGTGAAGCTCGGCCTCGCCGACGCCCTCGGTGACACCCCGGCGACGGCGGACGACCTCGCCGCGTCGGTCGGCGCCGACCCGGACGCGCTGCGGCGCCTGCTGCGCTCGCTCACCTGCTACGAGGTCTTCGCCGAGGACGCCGAGGGCCGCTTCGGCCACACGGAGGTCTCGCGGCTGCTGCGCACGGACGCTCCGGACAGCCTCGACCAGCTCGTGCTGTGGATGACCGAGCCGTGGACCTGGGAGCTGTGGGGCCGCCTGGACGAGTCGGTCCGCACCGGCAGGGACGTGTTCGTCGACCTGCACGGCCGGGAGTTCTTCGACCATGTGCACACCGCCTGGCCTCGGTCCGCGGAGGTGTTCGACCGCGCGATGACCCAGGCGAGCAAGCAGTCCGCCACGGCCGTCGCCGGCGTTCTTCCGCTGGACGGCGCCCGCACCGTCGCCGACATCGGCGGCGGACAGGGCTTCCTGCTGGCCTCGCTGCTGGAGCACCACCCCGACGTCCGGGGGATCCTGTTCGACCGGCCCGACGTGATCGCGGGCGCCGACGCGCGGCTGCTCGCCGGCGGGGCGCTCGCCGAGCGGGTACGGCTGCTGTCCGGCGACTGCCGCGAGGAGGTCCCGGCCGACGTCGACGCGTACGTCTTCAAGAACATCCTGGGCATGAACGACGAGGACGCCCTCGTCGTGCTCGGCAATGTCATGAAGACGGCCCGCCCCGGCGCCCGGGTGATCATCGTGGAGAACCTCGTCGACGACGGCCCGGGGCAGAAGTTCAGCACCGCGATGGATCTGCGGATGCTCCTCACCGTGGGCGGCCGCAAGCACACCCGGCAGGGACTGGTCGGGCTCGTGGAGCAGGCGGGTCTCGTCGTCCGGGACGTGCGGCCGGTCAACTCCTACCAGCACATGATCGAGGCCGTGACGCCCGCGTAGCGGCGGCTGCCGCAGTCGGACCGACGGAGCGAGAGAAGGGTGTGAAGTCCACATGACCGAGGCCGCCGACGTACTGGTGGTGGGGGCCGGGCCCACCGGCCTGCTGCTGGCCGGGGACCTGGCCACCGCCGGGGTGCGGGTCACCCTGCTGGAACGGCGTGAGCACGCCGACGCCAACATGACCCGCGCCTTCGCGGTGCACGCCCGCACCCTGGAGGTGCTCGACGCCCGCGGCCTCGCCGACGAACTGGTCGCCCTCGGCAGGACCGCTCCCGTGGTCGGGGTCTTCGGAAAACTCGAACTGCACCTGCACCGGCTGCGCACCCGCTTCCCGTTCGTGCTGATCACCCCGCAGTACAACGTCGAGGCGCTGCTGGAGCGGCGTGCGCTCGCCGCCGGGGTGCGGATCGTGCGCGGTGCCGAGGTGGTCGCGGTGCGGCAACGGGTCGACGCCGTCGAGGTGGAGACGGCCGGCCCGGGCAGTTTCAGTGCCCGGTACCTGGTCGGGTGCGACGGGGTGCGCAGCGCCGTGCGGGGGCTCACCGGGATCGACTTCCCGGGCCGGTCCGTGGTGCGGTCGGTGATGCTGGCCGACGTCCGGCTCAAGGACGTACCCGTCGACGCGGTGACCACCAACGCGAACGAGCACGGCTTCGCCTCCCTGGTGCCCTTCGGCGACGGTTGGTACCGGGCGATCGGCTGGGTCGCCGGGGACGAGCGGTCCGACGACGCGCCGGTGGTGGCCGAGGAGCTGGCCGAGCAGCTGCGCCGGGTGCTCGGCTCCGACTACGGCATGCACGACCCGCGCTGGATCTCCCGCTTCCACAGCGACGAGCGGCAGGCCGTGCGCTACCGCGAGGGCCGCGTGCTGCTCGCGGGCGACGCCGCGCACGTGCACTCGCCGGCCGGCGGCATGGGTATGAACACGGGGCTGCAGGACGCCGCCAACCTGGGCTGGAAGCTGGCCGCGGTGGTCCGGGGCCGGGCCGGGGAAGCGCTGCTCGACTCCTACGAGCAGGAGCGCCACCCCGTCGGGAAGCAGGCGCTGCGGATCTCCGGCGCCATCACCCGGGGCGTGCTGGGCACCCGCCGCAGCAGCCGCGTGGGCCGGCTGCGCGGCCTCGTCATGCCCGCGGTCTCCAGGCTCAGCTCGGCCACCTTGCTGGGGGAGCGGCTGCTCTCCGGCATCGGCATCTCCTACCCGGCGCCGCGCGGCAGCCACCGGCTCACCGGCCGCCGGGTACCCGACCTGCGGCTCGCGGGTGGACAGCGGCTGTACGACGTGCTGCGCGCCGGCCGCTTCGTGCTGATCACCCGGGACCGGCCGGTGCCGGAGACGCGGTGGCTGCAGCTCGCCGCCCCCGCCGGGAACCTGCGCACCACGCTCCTGGTCCGCCCGGACGGCCACATCGCCTGGGCCGCCGACGGCCTGGACAGCGAGGGGCTGCGCGCGGAGCTGGAGCGGTGGCCGGTGGCGGCGGACTGAGCCGCGCTCGGGCTGCGCCGCGCTCGGTCTGCGCCGTCGGCCGTGACGATGTCCGCCGGGTGTGTCGACGTGCGTCTGCCGGGTGCGCCGATGGCGTTCGCCGGGTGTGTCGACGCGCGTCTGCCGGGTGTGTCGACGTGCGTCCGCCGGGCGTGCCGACGGTGTCCGCCGGGCGTGCCTGCCGGGTCCGGCAGGTGCCTCGGCGGCCGGGGGGGGGCGAGGACGAGCAAGCTCGACCGGCCTCCGGCGGAGGTCACGCACCGGCGGGCGCCGGGGTGCCGGGGTGCCGGGGTGCTGGTGCGCCGGGGTGCCGGAGGGTTACGGGGTTCTCCACAGGTACCGAGTTGTCCACAGGGTGTGACGCGTTTCGGCCACCGGTTGTACCGTCTGCACGAGTTGATGTTCGAGCTGATCCGCGTGCCAGCACGCGTGTGGTGTCTGTGGGGGAGGCGGTCGCGGTGACCGAGAGCGGTGCGGGAGTGGCGGAATCGGCCGAGCAGACGGCGGTACCCCGGCTGCCCCGAATGCGCGGGTTCGCCGAGTGGCCGCCCCAGGGCTCGCCCAAGGCGGAGGGCAAGGCACTGCGGACGAGCGTGCCGCGCAGCGCACACCGCACCCTGGACCTGGACGGCGCCCGCCCGGACGCGGTCACCGCGGTCGAGGAGTCCAACGCCGGCCGCATCCCCGAGCTGACGCCGATACGCGTGGGCCGGATGGCGGCCACGCCGTTCGCCTTCCTGCGCGGCTCGGCCGGACTCATGGCCCACGACCTCGCGCGCACCCCCATGACCAGGATCGGCGCCCAGATATGCGGCGACGCGCACGCGGCCAACTTCGGCCTGTACGGCGACGCCCGCGGCGGCCTGGTCATCGACCTCAACGACTTCGACGAGACCGTGCACGGCCCCTGGGAGTGGGACCTGAAGCGGCTCGCCGCCTCACTGGTGCTGGCCGGGCGCGAGGCGGGCGCCGACGAGGACACCTGCCGCAAGGCGGCCAACGACGCGGCCGGCGCCTACCGGCGCACCATGCGGCTGCTGGCCAAGCTGTCGGTGCTGGACGCCTGGAACGCGATCGCGGACGAGGAGCTGGTCTCCCACACCGACGCCCACGACCTGCTCGGCACCCTGGAGCGGGTCTCCGAGAAGGCACGGGCCAACACCAGCGGCCGGTTCGCGGCGAAGTCGACCGAGGAGGTGGCCGACGGCGGACGCCGCTTCGTCGACGCGCCCCCGGTGCTGCGCCGGATCCCGGACGCCGAGGCGGCCGCGGTGGCCGCGGCCCTGGAGCCGTACGTGGCGACGCTCTCCGAGGACCGGCTGCCCCTGCTGGCCCGGCACGCTGTGCACGACGTCGCCTTCCGGGTCGTCGGCACCGGCAGCGTGGGCACCCGGTCCTACGTGGTGCTTCTCCTGGACCACCGAGGGCAGCCGCTGGTGCTCCAGGTGAAGGAGGCCCGCCCGTCCGCGCTGGTCCCGCACCTGGCCACGGCAGGCTTCGAGGCGGCGCCGGTGGAGCACGAGGGACGCCGGGTGGTCCTCGGCCAGAAGCGGATGCAGGTGGTCAGCGACATCCTGCTCGGCTGGACGACGGTCGACGGGCGGCCCTACCAGGTACGCCAGTTCCGCAACCGCAAGGGCAGCGTCGACCCGGCCGCGCTCGCCGCCGACCAGGTCGACGACTACGGCCGGATGACCGGCGCCCTGCTGGCCCGCGCCCACGCCCACAGCGCAGACCCGCGCCTGATCGCCGGCTACTGCGGCAAGAACGAGGAGCTGGACGAGGCGATGGCCGACTTCGCCGTCGCCTACGCCGACCGCACCGAGGCGGACCACGCCGAACTGGTGGCGGCGGTGCGGTCCGGGCGGATCGCGGCCGAGATGGGCGTGTGACGGCGGGGACGGGGAGGACGAGGGCCGAGGTGGTGGTGCGGTGAGGTACGTCGAGCTGACCGACGACGAGGACGGGTACCCGGGGTTCGTCGACCCCCGCCCCTACCTCGACCGGCTGCCCGCGCTCGCGGCCGAACTGCCGCCGGGCGCCCGCGCGTTCGCCACCGACCCCGGGCACTACGACTTCGGCGGCAAGCGCTGTGTGAAGGACCTCCGGCCCGAGCGGGTGCGCCGCACCGGCGACGGGGACGTCGAGATCCGCTTCCGGCACAACTGCTTCAAGCACGACGAGGACCTCCTCGTCCGCTACACCGGCGTCTCCCGTTTCCAGTCGGACGTCCTGGGCGTCTGCGACCCCGCCTCCCTCGGCGACGTGATCCTCGACGAGATCCTGCCGCACCCCGGCGGCTGCACCCACGAGCTGGCCTGCCGGCCCGGCACGCTCGTGGTCGCCTGCCGGGACCTGGAGGCCGAGTGGGTACCGGCCGACTGCCCGGACGCACCACCGGCCGGCTGAGCCGGGGCGTCTTCGGCGACAGGTTTCGGCCGTGGCCTACGCTGGTCGGGTGACGACCCCGGAAGCTGAGCAGTCCCAGGCACCGCGGCCCGAGGAACGGCTGGAACAGGCCGTGCGGGCCGCCGAGCAGGCGTTGATCGAGTACGAGATCGCAGTGGAGACGTTCCGCGTCGAGGTCGAGAACTTCTCCCGGCTGCACGAACAGAGGCTCGGCCCGCTCTACACCCGCATCGAGGAGCTGGACGCGCTGATCGCCGAGGCGAAGGCCGCCCGCACCGGCGATCCCGAGGACATCCGCCGGGCGGAGGAAGCACGCGCCCACGTGCTGCCCATCCCCGGCGTCGAGGAACTGCTGCACGGCTGGATGGACGGCAACGGCCTGTTCCCGGAGGCCGCCGCCATGCTCACCGACCAGGCGGTACGGCCCCCCGAGCGGGTACGGCCCAGCGAAGAGGCCCGCAAGCTCTACCGCGACCTCGCCCGCAAGGCCCACCCCGACCTCGCCCAGGAGGAAGCGGAACGGCAGCGGCGCGAGGAGTTCATCACCCGCGTCAACGCCGCCTACGCCCGCGGCGACGAGATCCTCCTCGCCGAACTGGCCGCGGAGTGGGCGGCGGGCCCGGTACCGCCCGAGCGGCGCCCCAGCCCCGCCGAGGAGCTGTACGCCCGCCTCGAGTGGCTCACCCAGCGCAAGGAGCTGCTCACGCTGATCGCCCGCGAACTCGAGGACGGCGCGATCGCCGGCATGCTGCGCCTGGCCCCCGACGACCCCGACGCCCTCCTCGAAGAGATCGCCGCCCGCCTCCGCGCCGACATCGAACAGCGGGAGTCCACGCTCGCGGGCCTGCAGGGGCAGGAGTGAACCCCGGCGTCGGTCGGGTAGCGTCGGGGACATGAGTTTCGGAGCTGTTGTGCCCACGGTCGAGGTCACGGACCTCAAGGACGACGACTTCCTGCTGGACGTCCGCGAGGACGAGGAGTGGGAGGCGGGCCACGCCGCGGGGGCGCTGCACATCCCCATGAGCGAGTTCGTCGCCCGGTACGGCGAGCTGACCGAGGCCGCCCCGCAGGACGGCCGCATCCACGTGATCTGCCGCTCCGGCGGCCGCTCCGCCCAGGTCGCGATGTACCTGGGCCGGCAGGGCGTCGACGCCGTGAACGTGGCCGGCGGCATGCAGGTCTGGGAGGCCACGGGCCGCCCGGTGGTCACCGACGCCGGGGCACCCGGCGTGGTGGTCTGACCCTCCCGTCGGGCGCGGTCAGCTGAGCGGGTGGGCCGCCAGCAGGTCCCCGAGCGTCTCCTCGTACGCCGCCGCCGGGCCCAGCGCCAGCTCCAGCTGCTTGGCCCAGGCGTGGTACCGGTGCAGCGGGTAGTCGGTGTCCGCGCCGAACCCGCCGTGCAGGTGCTGCGCCGTCTGCACCACACGGCGCACGCCCTCCGCCGCCCAGATCTTCGCCACGGCGACGTCTCCGGCGGCGGGCAGCGCCCCCGGTGCGCCCGAGGCGATCCGCCAGGCCGCCTGCCACAGGGTGGCCTCCATGGCGCGCAGATCGATGTACCGGTCGGCTGCCTGGACGGCGACCGCCTGGAAGGTCGCGATCGGATGGCCGAACTGTTCCCGCTTGCCGGTGTACTCCGCGGTCATCCTCAGCACGCGCTCGCCCAGACCGAGGGCCAGCGCACAGGTGCCGGTGGCCAGCAGCGCGTGCAGCCACTCCCAGGCACCGTCGGCCTCGATCACGTCACCCGCCCCGACCCGCACGGACCGCAGCCGCAGCTCGGCCAGCCGCTCCCCGCTGGTGGAGAACTGCTCCGCGAGCACCAGCCCGTCCTGCGCGCACGGCACCACCGCGAGCACCGTCCGGTCGGCCTCGGTGTGCGCCGGCACGAGGACGAGGTCCGCGTCGTACGCGCATGGCACCGCCGTCTGTACCCCATCGAGCACCCAGGCCGGCCCGTCCCGCCGCGCGGTGACGGCGAGCCCCGCCGGGTCGTGTCCGGTACGGCCGTGCGCGGCGACGGTCAGCACCGACTCACCGCGCACCGCCCCGGCCAGCAGCCGCTCCCCCAACTCCTTCGCGCCGTAGGCCTGTACGGCCGCGGCCGCCGCGCTGTGCTCCAGCAGCGGCACCCGGGCGAGCACCCCGGCGGACTCGCGCAGCACCAGGCACAGCGCGACGGCGTCGAGCCCTGCCCCGCCGTACCGCTCGTCCAGCAGCAGGCCGGTCAGGTCCGCGCCGGCCAGCCGGGACCACAGCGCCCGGTCGAAGCCCTCGGCCACGGCACCGGTGGTGAGCGCCGGACTGGGCACCGCGTCCGGCGCCACCCCGGCGAACACCCCCCGCGCCGCCTCGGCCGCCGCCAACTGCTCCTCGCTGAAGGTGAAGTCCACGGCCTGTCCTCCCGGCGGGTCCGGTCATCTGACGGTTCGTCCGACGCATTCGTCTGACGGGCCGTCAAGATAGAACAGGTTCTAGAAGAAGGGAACGGGGAGGGAGCCGCCTCCGAGGCACGCCTCAGCGGTCGAAGTCCAGCTCCACCTTCTCCGTGAGCGGATGCGACTGGCAGGCCAGCACATATCCGGCGTCCGTCTCCTCCGCCTCCAGCGCGAAGTTGCGGTCCATGCGCACCTCGCCCGAGACCAGGAAGGCCCGGCAGGTTCCGCACACCCCGCCCTTGCAGGCGTAGGGCGCGTCGGGACGGTTGCGCAGCACCGTCTCCAGCAGGGACTCGCCGTCCTGGACCGGCCAGGTGCCGCCGCGTCCGTCGAGCCGGGCGGTGACGGTGCTGTGCGCGGGCACCTGCACACCGGCCGCCGGGGCCGCCCCCGCGTCCACGTGGAAGATCTCCTGGTGGATGCGGGCCCGGTCCACGCCCAGCTCGCGCAGTGCCTTCTCCGCGCCCTCGACCAGCCCGAACGGCCCGCACAGGAACCATCCCGCCACCTGGTCCACCGGCAGCAGCGCCGGCAGCAGCCCCGTGAGCCGCTCCCGGTCGAGCCGGCCGGAGGGCAGGCCCGCCTGCTGCTCCTCGCGGGAGAGCACGGTCACCAGCTGCAGCCGCTCCGGGTAGCGGTCCTTCAGGTCGGCGGCCTCCTCCAGGAACATCGTCGACGCGGCCGTACGGTCGCTGCGTATCAGGCAGAACCGGGCCTCGGGCTCACGCGCCAGCAGCGTGGAGACGATCGACAGCACGGGGGTGATGCCGCTGCCGCCGACGATCGCCGCGTACAGGCCCGGTGCCGGTTCGAGGGTGAAGCGTCCGGCCGGGGTCATCACCTCCAGCTCGTCGCCGACGTTCACCTCCTTCAGCGCGTACGTCGAGAAGGCGCCGCCCTCGACCAGCCGCACGCCCACCCGCAGCGTGGCCGGGCCCTCACGGGCCGGGCCGGGGGCCGGGGAGCAGATCGAGTACGTCCGCCGTATCTCGACGCCGTCCTCGCGCCGCCGCAGGGCGAGGTGCTGGCCCGGTGCGTGCCGGTACTCCTCGCGCAGCTCGGGCGGGACGGTGAGGGTGAGCGCGACGGAGTCGTCGGTGAGCCGGTCGACCGCGGCCACCGGGAGCGGGTGGAAGCGTGCCATCACAGCTCCTTGAAGTGGTCGAACGGTTCACGGCAGGACAGGCAGCGGCGCAGCGCCTTGCAGGCGGTGGAGGAGAACCGGCTCAGCAGCTCGGTCTCCGCGGATCCGCAGTGCGGGCAGCACACCGGGTCGGTGTCCTCGGTGAGCGTGCGGGTCGCGCCCAGGGTCAGCGCCACCGGCCCGGAGTCGTGGCGCACGCGCGGGGGAGCGATGCCGAACTCCTGGAGTTTGCGGCGGCCTTCGGGGGTGATGTCGTCGGTCGACCAGGCGGGGGTGAGCACCGTACGGACGGTGACCTCGCGCACGCCGTGGGCGCGCAGCACCCGCTCGATGTCCACGCTCATCGCCTCGATGGCGGGGCAGCCGGTGTAGGTCGGGGTCAGGTCGACCTCGACCGAGTCCGCACCGCTGATGTGCACCGCGCGCACCACGCCCAGCTCCTGGAGCGTGAGCACGGGCAGCTCGGGGTCGGGCACCGAGCCGGCCAGCTCCAGCAGCTCCGCCTCCAGGGCGGTGGCGATCACCATGACGCCCCCGGGTGGCTGCGGTGCAGGTGCTGCATCTCGGCGAGCATCCGCCCGAACGACTCGGTGTGCAGGCCCTGCCGGCCGGCGCCCGCCGACCACGCGCCGGTGCGCGGCCCCCCGGGGACGGTCAGGGTGGCCCGGCCGAGGACGTCCGTCATGGACCGGAGCCACTGGGACTCCATGCCCGCCCAGTCGGCGTCCAGGCCCTCCACCGGCTGGAACATCTCCCCGGTGAACCGCCACAGCGCCTCGCAGGCCCGCTGCATCCGCTCCCGGCTCGTCTCGGTGCCGTCGCCGAGCCGCAGCGTCCACAGCTCGGCGTGGTCGCGGTGGTAGGCGACCTCCTTGACGGCCTTCGCGGCCAGCGGTGCGAAGGGGCCGTCGGTCGCGGCCAGTTCGGTGTAGAGCAGCTGCTGGTAGGTGGAGAAGTACAGCTGGCGGGCGATGGTGTGCGCGAAGTCGCCGTTGGGCTGCTCGACGAGCTGGAGGTTGCGGAAGGAACGCTCCTCGCGCAGGTAGGCCAGCTCGTCCTCGTCGCCGGCCGTCGAGAGCAGTACGCGGGCCTGGCCGAGCAGGTCGAGGGCGATGTTGGCGAGGGCGACCTCCTCCTCCAGGACGGGGGCGTGCCCGGCCCACTCCCCCAGGCGGTGGGAGAGCACCAGGGCGTCGTCGCCGAGGGCGAGGGCGGCAGTCGTGGTGACGGTCGCGGTCACAGGTGCTTCACCCCTTCCGGGATCTCGTAGAAGGTCGGGTGCCGGTAGGGCTTGTCGGCGGCCGGCTCGAAGAACGGGTCCTTCTCGTCGGGCGAGGACGCGGTGATGGCGGCGGCCGGGACGACCCAGATCGAGACGCCCTCGCCGCGCCGGGTGTACAGGTCGCGGGCGTTGCGCAGGGCCAGCTCCGCGTCCGGTGCGTGCAGGCTGCCGGCGTGGGTGTGGGAGAGGCCGCGCCTGGAGCGCACGAAGACCTCCCACAGGGGCCAGTCGGTGTTGGTCATGCCTGCTTCGCTCCCGTCTCACCGGTGTGCTTGGCCGCGTAGGCCGCGGCTGCTTCCCTTACCCATGCGCCCTCGTCGTGGGCGTTTCTGCGCTGGGTGATCCGCTGCTCGTTGCAGGGGCCGTTGCCCTTGAGGACCTCCCAGAACTCCGTCCAGTCGATCGTGCCGAAGTCGTGGTGCCCCCGCTCCTCGTTCCACCGCAGGTCCGGGTCGGGGAGGGTCAGGCCCAGGGATTCGGCCTGCGGGACACAGATGTCGACGAAGCGCTGGCGCAGTTCGTCGTTCGAGTGGCGCTTGATCTTCCACTCCATGGACTGCGCGGAGTGCTGCGACTCGTCGTCGGGCGGGCCGAACATCATCAGCGAGGGCCACCACCAGCGGTCCACCGCGTCCTGTGCCATCGCGTGCTGCTCCTCGGTGCCCTTGCTGAGGGCCAGCAGCAGCTCGTACCCCTGGCGCTGGTGGAAGGACTCCTCCTTGCAGATCCGCACCATGGCGCGCGCGTACGGTCCGTAGGAGCAGCGGCACAGGGGGACCTGGTTGGTGATCGCGGCGCCGTCCACCAGCCAGCCGATCGCGCCGACGTCGGCCCAGGTCAGGGTGGGGTAGTTGAAGATCGAGGAGTATTTCTGGCGGCCGCTGTGCAGCTTGTCGAGCAGCTCGTCACGGCTGGTGCCGAGGGTCTCGGCCGCGCTGTACAGGTACAGGCCGTGGCCGGCCTCGTCCTGGACCTTGGCCATCAGGATCGCCTTGCGGCGCAGGCTCGGCGCGCGGGTGATCCAGTTGGCCTCCGGCTGCATGCCGATGATCTCGGAGTGCGCGTGCTGGGCGATCTGCCGGACCAGGGTCGCGCGGTAGGCCTCGGGCATCCAGTCGCGGGGCTCGATGCGTTCGTCGGCGGCCACGGCCGCGTCGAAGGCGCGCTCGTACTCCGCCGTGTCGTCGGCGACGGTCCGTGCGCCGTCCGCTTCCGTGCGGTGCGCGGCTGCTGTGGCCATGCGTTCCCCCTGACCTCGGGCTTTCCTGGAACATGTCCCGACCGATCGTTCGGTCCGTGCGCAATCAATGGTGTGCCGGGCCGCTGCGGGTGTCAACCGCTGTGGAAAACCTCGTGCGCCACCTGTGGATAACCGTGGGCGGACGGCACGGCGTGGCGAGAGCCACTGATCCGGCCCGTACCCGGGGCTGCGCCGAACGGCCGGTGCTGAGTACCGTTCCGTGCGAGTGTCGAGGAGTGGCGCTCGGGAAGCACGCGGCGCCTGTGGCGGTGCCGGGACGGCCGAGTGGAGCGGGGGACGGGGCGGAATGGACGCGTACGACGAGGACTCGCAGGCCCTGCGCGGGCCCGACGGGTCGACCGGGGCGCGTCGCCCACCGGACCCCGAACACCACGGGGATCCCGCGCCGGAGGCTTCCGGCGACCCCGGCGACCCCGGCGGCTCCCCGGCTCCCGACTCTCTGTCCCCCGCACCCCGCACCGGCGTCGCGGCCCTCTCCCCCCGCTACCAGGTCGGTGCCGCGGTGGCGCTCGCGATCGTGGCCGTCGCCGCCTGTGTGCATCTGGGCATGGTCTTCCTGAGCCTCGCGCCGGCGAACACGGTGACCAAGCAGCACGGCAAGGCGATAGAGGAGTGGGTGTACCCGGAGTTCGAGCAGAACTGGAAGCTGTTCGCCCCGAACCCGCTGCAGCAGAACATCGCCGTCCAGGTGCGCGCCGAGGTGCGGATGAAGGACGGCAGCCTGCGCACCACCGGCTGGACCGACCTCTCCGCCCAGGACGGCGCCGCCATCGACGGCAGCCTGGTGCCCAGCCACACCGAGCAGAACGAGCTGCGCCGCGGCTGGGACTTCTTCGTCGCCACGCACGGCACCGACAACCGGCCCGTGGGCATGCGCGGCGCGCTCTCCGAGCAGTACGTGCGCCGCATCGTGGTGATGCGCATGTACCGGACCGACCCGATCAGCAGGGAGGGCGTCATCCAGCGCGTGCAGGTCCGCTCCAGCACCACCAATGTGCAGCCGCCCGAGTGGAGCCGCGAGAAGATCTCCGACAAGCCCGTGTACCGGCTGCTGCCGTGGTGGACGGTGACCTCCGACGAGGCCGCCGGAGGTGTGCGGTGAACCGACTCTCCCTGACGCTCTCGCGCGGCATCGCCCGCGTCACCGAGTCGGCGCTCGGCCCGTACCAGAGCGCCGTCGTCCGCATCGGCTTCGCCGCGACCTGGCTGCTGTTCCTGCTGCGCGAGTTCCCCCACCGCCAGGAGCTGTACGGTCCGGACGGCCCCTGGGGCTGGGACCTCGCCCAGCAGCTGATCTCCGACAACCACGCCTTCACCGCCCTGATGTGGTCCGACGGACAGGCCTGGTTCGAGACCTTCTACCTGCTGGCGATCCTCGCCAGCGCGGCCCTGCTGCTGGGCTGGCGCACCCGGACCGCCTCCGTGCTGTTCATGGTCGGTGTGCTGTCGCTGCAGAACCGGAGCGTCTTCGTAGGTGACGGCGGCGACAACGTCCTGCACCTGATGTCCATCTACCTGGTGTTCACGCGCTGCGCCCAGGTGTGGTCGCTGGACGCGCGCCGGGCGGCCCGCAACGAGGCGGCACGCGCCCGTGGTGAACAGGTCCGTCCCGACCGTGTGGGACCCGCGCTGTGGGCGGTCCTCGGGCTCGCGCTCGGCGGGGCGACGCTGGCCGGCCGGTTCGACAGCGGCTGGCTGGTGCCCGCGCTGCTGTGGACGGCGTGGGTGGGCCTCGGCCTGTGGTGGGCGATACAGCGCTGGGCGAGGTCGCAGGAGCCGCGGATCCTGCTGGACGTGATCGCCAACATCCTGCACAACGGCGCGCTGGTCGTGATCATGGCGGAAGCCTGCCTGATCTACGCCACCGCCGGCTGGTACAAGATCCAGGGATCGCGCTGGCAGGACGGCACCGCCGTCTACTACCCGCTCCACCTCGACTACTTCTCGCCCTGGCCGGGTCTTGCCGACCTGATGTCCTCCAGCGGCACGATCATGATGATCGTGGCCTACGCGACGGTCATGGTGCAGGTCGCCTTCCCGTTCACGCTGTTCAACCGGCGGGTCAAGAACGTCCTGCTGGTGTTGATGATGACCGAGCACGCCGTGATCGCGGTCGTCCTCGGCCTGCCGTTCTTCTCGCTGGCGATGATCACCGCGGACGCAGTCTTCCTGCCGACGTCCTTCCTGCTGCTGCTCGGCGGCTGGGCGGCACGCGCGTGGGGACAGCTGGGACGCCGCGGCGACGGCGGCGACCGTACGCTGCCGACGCAGCGCACCCCGGAGGACAGCACGCCGGGACGCGTAGGGTTCACGGCATGACCGACCCCGTGACCCGGTGGCGCGAACGCGCCGGCGGCTCCGTGCTGCTCGACGGCTTCCACGCCCTCAAGCACGCGCTGCGCTTCGGCGCGGAGGTGCCGGTCGCGGTCACCACCGACCGGCGGGCGACGCTCGCTCTCGCCGAGGAACTGGCCGGGGACGTCAGGGACACGCTGGACGCGCTCCTGACAGAGGTGCCGCAGGAGACGTACGCCTCGCTCGTGCCACGCCCCCATCCGACGGGCGTGGCCGCCCTGGCCGTACGGCCGCCCCGCGAGGCCAATCTGCGGGCGCTCGCCCACACGCCCCGCACCGCGCCGATCGTGGTCCTCGACAACCCGCGCAACCTCGGCAACGCCGGGGCCGTGATCCGGCTGGCCGCCGGTTTCGGCGCGACCGGAGTGGTCACCACGGGCACCCTCGACCCCTGGCACCCCACCGTGGTGCGCGGCGGAGCGGGGCTGCACTTCGCGACCGCCGTGGAGCGGCTCGAGGTCGAGGAGCTGCCCGCCGGGCCGCTGTTCGCCCTCGACCCCGAGGGCGACGACATCCGAGGCACCAAGCTGCCGGACGACGCCGTGCTCGCCTTCGGGTCGGAGCGCAGCGGCCTGTCGGCCGAGCTGCGCGCGCGTGCCGATCACCTGCTGGCACTGCCGATGCGCCCCCAGGTCTCCAGCTACAACCTGGCCACCAGCGTGGCCATGACGCTGTACCACTGGAGTGCCACCGGGGGCGCACCCACGGCTTCCTAGGCCTCCCGGCGGACCTCCACCACCCGGAAGCGGTTGGCCACGAACGCGCCGTCGGTGAGGGCCGCGTTCGCCGCCGGGTTGCCGCCCGAGCCGTGGAAGTCGGAGAAGGCGGCCGTCTGGTTCACGTACACCCCGCCGATCAGGTTGAGGGACAGCTGGGCGGCCTCCTCCAGGCAGACCTCCTCGACGGCCTGCGCGACGTCCTGATCGGTGGTGTAGGCGCCGACCGTCATGGCGCCCTTGTCGCGGACCGTGCGGCGCAGCAGCTCGACCGCGTCGGTCACCGAGTCGACCGCGACGGCGAAGGAGACGGGGCCGAAGCACTCGCTCATGTAGGCGGCCTCGTCGTCCGGCTTGGCGCCGTCCAGCTTGACGATCACCGGGGTGCGGACGACCGCGCCCGGGAACTCCGGGTTGCTGATCTCGCGCGAGGCCAGGGCGACCTCACCGAGGCCGGCCGCCGCCTCCAGGCGGGCCTTGACGTCCGGGTTGACGATCGCGCCCAGCAGGGCGTTGGCCCGGGCGTCGTCGCCGAGCAGACCGTCTACCGCGCGGGCGAGGTCGGCGGCGACCTCGTCGAAGGTCTTGGGGCCCTCGTCGGTGCGGATGCCGTCGCGCGGGACGAGCAGGTTCTGCGGGGTGGTGCACATCTGGCCGCTGTACAGGGACAGCGAGAAGGCCAGGTTGGACAGCATGCCCTTGTAGTTGTCCGTCGACTCCACGACGACCGTGTTGACGCCGGCCTTCTCCGTGTAGACCTGCGCCTGGCGGGCGTTGGCCTCCAGCCAGTCGCCGAAGGACGTCGAGCCGGTGTAGTCGATGATCCGCATCTCGGGGCGGGTGGCGAGCGTCTTGGCGATGCCCTCGCCGGGGCGCTCGGCGGCGAGCGCGACCAGGTTCGGGTCGAAGCCCGCCTCGGTGAGGACCTGCCGGGCGACCTGCACGGTCAGCGCGAGCGGCAGCACCGCGCGCGGGTGGGGCTTGACCAGGACCGCGTTGCCGGTCGCCAGGGAGGCGAACAGGCCCGGGTAGCCGTTCCAGGTCGGGAAGGTGTTGCAGCCGATGACCAGGCCGATGCCGCGCGGGACCGGCGTGAACCGCTTGGTCAGCGCCAGCGGGTCGCGCTTGCCCTGCGGCTTGGTCCACTCGGCCGTCTCGGGCGTGCGGACCTGCTCCACGTACGCGTACGCCACCGCTTCCAGGCCGCGGTCCTGGGCGTGCGGGCCGCCCGCCTGGAACGCCATCATGAAGGCCTGTCCGCTGGTGTGCATGACCGCGTGCGCGAACTCGTGCGTCCGGTCGCTGATCCGCTTCAAAATCTCCAGACAGACCACCGCACGGGTCTCCGCACCCGCGTCCCGCCAGGCGCGCTGTCCGGCCTTCATCGCGGGCAGCAGCACGTCGACGTCCGCGTGCGGGTAGGTCACGCCCAGCTCGATGCCGTACGGCGAGACCTCGCCGCCGACCCAGTCGTCGGTGCCGGGCTGGCCGAGGTCGATGCGGGAGCCGAGGAGGGCGTCGAAGGCGGCCTTGCCCGCTGCCGCGTCCAGGCTGCCGTGCTCGCCGTAAGCCTTCGGATGCTCGGGATGCGGGGACCAGTACGCGCGCGTGCGGATCGCTTCCAGAGCCTGGTCGAGAGTGGGCCGGTGCTTCGCGATCAGCTCGTGCGCGGTCAGTTCGGCGGCCATGCGGGACCAACTCCTCGTCTGGAGAACTCATCGTCGAGTTCATGACCTGGGTGGAAACAGAGGCGGGAAAAGGCGGTCAGAGCTAGAGTAACCGAACGATCGGTCGGGACAAGGGGGCCTGCCGCATCTGTGGACAACGTCGTGCGGGAGGATCGCGCACATGACAGCACTCGACCTCAGCAGCCCCGTGGCCGTCGTCGGCACCGGCACCATGGGCCAGGGCATCGCCCAGGTCGCGCTGGCCGCCGGCCACCCGGTGCGGCTCTACGACGCCGTGCCCGGGCGGGCCCAGGAGGCGGCCGAAGCGATCGGCGCCCGGCTCGACCGGCTCGTGGCGAAGGACCGGCTCACCGCCGCCGACCGGGACGCGGCCCGCGCCCGGCTCACGCCCGCGGACAGCCTTGCCGAGCTGTCCGACTGCACGCTGGTCGTCGAGGCCGTCCTGGAGCGGCTGGACGTCAAGCAGAAGCTCCTGCGCGAGCTGGAGGAGGTCGTCTCCGACGACTGCCTGCTCGCCACCAACACCTCGTCCCTGTCGGTGACGGCCATCGGCGGCGCGCTCGTCAACCCCGGCCGCTTCGTGGGCCTGCACTTCTTCAACCCGGCCCCGCTGCTGCCGCTGGTCGAGGTGGTCTCCGGGTTCGCCACCGACGTCACGTCGGCCACGCGCGCGTACGAGACCGCACGCGCCTGGGGCAAGACCCCGGTGGCCTGCGCTGACACCCCCGGCTTCATCGTCAACCGGATCGCCCGGCCCTTCTACGCCGAGGCCTTCGCCGTCCATGAGGCCCAGGCCGCCGACCCGGCCACCATCGACGCGGTCCTGCGCGAGTCGGGCGGCTTCCGGATGGGCGCGTTCGAGCTGACCGACCTGATCGGGCAGGACGTCAACGAGTCGGTCACCCACTCGGTGTGGCAGTCCTTCTTCCAGGACGTCCGCTTCACGCCCTCGCTGGCCCAGCGCCGGCTGGTCGAGTCCGGGCGGCTCGGCCGCAAGAGCGGGCACGGCTGGTACGACTACGCCGAGGACGCCGAGCGTCCCGAGCCGCACACGGCAGAGAAGGAGCGGCCGCCCGCGTACGTCGTCGCCGAGGGCGGCCTGGGCCCGGCGGCCGAACTGCTCACGCTGGTCCGTGAGGCGGGCATCGAGGTCCGCGAGGAGGACGAGGACAACGGCACCCGCCTGGTGCTGCCGAGCGGCGGCCAGCTGGCCCTCGCCGACGGCCAGACCTCCGTGGAGTTCCGCGACGTCGTCTACTTCGATCTCGCCCTCGACTACCGCAGGGCCACCCGTATCGCCCTGTCCTCCTCCCAGGACACCGCGCCGCAGACCCTCGCCGAGGCGATCGGCCTCTTCCAGGCGCTCGGCAAGGAGGTGAGCGTGATCGGCGACATCCCCGGCATGATCGTCGCCCGCACCGTCGCCCGGATCGTGGACCTCGCGCACGACGCCGTCGCCAAGGGCGTCGCCACCGAGGAGGACATCGACACCGCGATGCGCCTCGGCGTCAACTACCCGCTCGGCCCCTTCGAGTGGAGCCGCCGGCTCGGCCGGGGCTGGGCCTACGACCTGCTGGACGACCTGCACCTGCGCGACCCCTCCGGCCGTTACGCGCCGTCCCTCGCGCTCTACCGGCACGCGTACGCCACCGACAAGCGGGAGGGCACCTCATGACGACCGCCAAGCGCGACACGTACACCCCCGAGACGCTGCTCTCCGTCGCCGTCCAGGTCTTCAACGAGCGCGGCTACGACGGCACCTCCATGGAGCACCTGTCCAAGGCGGCCGGCATCTCCAAGTCGTCCATCTACCACCACGTCAGTGGCAAGGAGGAGCTGCTGCGCCGGGCCGTCAGCCGGGCTTTGGAGGGCCTGTTCGGGATCCTCGAGGAGGAGGACGCGCGCGTGGGGCGCCCCGTGGAGCGTCTGGAGCACGTCGTGCGGCGCACGGTCGAGGTGCTGATATCCGAGCTGCCCTACGTCACGCTGCTGCTGCGCGTGCGCGGGAACACCGAGACCGAGCGCTGGGCGCTGGAGCGGCGCCGCGACTTCGACCACCGGGTCGCCGAGCTGCTGAAGGCCGCCGCCGACGACGGTGACGTACGCGGCGACGTGGAGGTGCGGCTGGCCACCCGGCTGGTCTTCGGAATGATCAACTCCGTCGTGGAGTGGTACCGGCCCGACACCCGTGGCGCCAGCGGCCGCGAGGTGGCCGACGCGGTGGTCCTGCTGGCCTTCTCGGGCCTGCGGCAGAACTGAGCTCAGGTCGGCTCCAGGTCCTCCTCCTCGAACACCAGCAGGGTGCGGGTGCTGAGCACCTCGGGGATCGCCTGGAGCCGGGTGAGCACCAGATCGCGCAGCGCCCTGTTGTCGGGTGCGTGCACCAGGAGCAGGACGTCGAAGTCTCCGCCCACCAG
Source organism: Streptomyces sp. NPDC085866 (assembly GCF_044541035.1). Taxonomy (NCBI): domain Bacteria; kingdom Bacillati; phylum Actinomycetota; class Actinomycetes; order Kitasatosporales; family Streptomycetaceae; genus Streptomyces; species Streptomyces sp. NPDC085866. Next base: position 139,559 of record NZ_JBITSQ010000020.1, on the reverse strand, counting down.
AGCGATGTGGGAGGCGCCGGGCAGCTGCCTGAGCTGCTCGCGGACCGTGCGCCAGGTGTTCTGGACGATCTTCAGCGTGACGTACGCCGATGTGCCGTGCCCTGCCCGCTCGTGGTCGACGCGGGCGCTGAACCCCCTGATCACGCCGTCCTCGACGAGACGGTTGATGCGCGCGTAGGCGTTGGCGCGGGAGACGTGTACACGCTCGGCGACGGACCGTATCGAGGCGCGGCCGTCCGACTGCAGGATCTTCAGGATGTCCTGGTCTATGGCGTCCAGCGGACGGGGTGGCGGCAGGATGCCGTCCTGCGGTCCATCGACCATTTGTTCAGCTGACATGTCCCCCCGCTTCATCGCCGTGGACGTCCTGCATTCATTGCAGGTTGTGGAGAACCGTTTGTCCACAGCCTGACGGGGCCTGTAGCCAAAATGTGCCGACGACCGAACAATCGGTAGGTGAGGCGGGTCACAGCCGACACGCCTCCCGTAGCCGCTCCCACGAGGAGGTGCCGTCATGACGGTCATGGAGCAGCGGGGCGCGTACCGGCCTTCGCCGCCGCCCGCCTGGCAGCCCCGTATGGACCCCGCGCCGCTGCTGCCCGACGCCGAGCCCTACCGCGTCCTCGGCACCGAGGCGGCCGCCAAGTCCGACCCGGACCTGCTGCGCCGGCTGTACGCACAGCTGGTGCGCGGCCGCCGGTACAACGCCCAGGCCACCGCGCTCACCAAGCAGGGCCGCCTCGCCGTCTATCCGTCCAGCACCGGCCAGGAGGCCTGCGAGGTCGCCGCCGCCCTGGCTCTCGAGGAGCGCGACTGGCTGTTCCCCAGCTACCGCGACACCCTCGCCGCCATCGCCCGCGGCGTGGACCCCGTGGAGGCCCTCACCCTCCTGCGCGGCGACTGGCACACCGGCTACGACCCGTACGCGCACCGTGTGGCGCCGCTCAGCACCCCGCTGGCCACCCAGCTCCCGCACGCCGTCGGCCTCGCCCACGCCGCCCGCATCAAGGGCGACGACGTGGTCGCGCTCGCCATGGTCGGCGACGGCGGCACCAGCGAGGGCGACTTCCACGAGGCGCTGAACTTCGCCGCCGTCTGGCAGGCACCGGTGGTCTTCCTGGTGCAGAACAACGGCTTCGCCATCTCCGTCCCGCTCGCCAAGCAGACCGCCGCGCCCTCCCTGGCCCACAAGGCCGTCGGCTACGGCATGCCGGGCCGGCTGGTCGACGGCAACGACGCGGCCGCCGTGCACGAGGTCCTCAGCGACGCCGTACGGCACGCCCGCGCGGGCGGCGGCCCGACCCTGGTGGAAGCGGTGACGTACCGCATCGAGGCCCACACCAACGCCGACGACGCCACCCGCTACCGCGGCGACGCCGAGGTCGAGGCCTGGCGCGCGCACGACCCGATCCAGTTGCTGGAACACGAGCTGACCGCGCGCGGCCTGCTCGACGACGCAGGCCGCGAGGCCGCCCGGCAGGACGCCGAGGAGATGGCAGCGGACCTGCGGGAACGCATGAACCAGGACCCCGAACTCAACCCCATGGACCTCTTCGACCACGTCTACGCCGAGACCACCGCGCAACTGCGCGAGCAGCGCGCCCTGTTGCGCGCCGAGCTGGAGGCGGAGCAGGACGACCAGGAAGGCGACCACCGATGACCACCGTCGCCGTCAAGCCCGCCACCATGGCGCAGGCCCTCACGCGCGCGATGCGCGACGCGATGGCCGCCGACCCCACCGTGCACGTCATGGGCGAGGACGTCGGCACCCTCGGCGGTGTCTTCCGGGTCACCGACGGGCTCGCCAAGGAGTTCGGCGAGGACCGCTGCACCGACACCCCGCTCGCCGAGGCGGGCATCCTCGGCACCGCCGTCGGCATGGCCATGTACGGGCTGCGCCCGGTCGTGGAGATGCAGTTCGACGCCTTCGCCTACCCGGCGTTCGAGCAGCTGATCAGCCATGTCTCCCGGATGCGCAACCGCACCCGCGGCAGGATGCCCCTGCCGATCACCGTCCGCGTCCCCTACGGCGGCGGCATCGGCGGCGTCGAGCACCACAGCGACTCCTCCGAGGCCTACTACATGGCCACCCCGGGCCTGCACGTCGTCACGCCCGCGACCGTCGCCGACGCCTACGGGCTGCTGCGCCAGGCCATCGCCTCCGACGACCCCGTCGTCTTCCTGGAGCCCAAGCGGCTGTACTGGTCGAAGGACTCCTGGAACCCCGAGCACCCCACGGACGTCGAGCCCATCGGGCGCGCGGTGGTGCGCCGCCCGGGCAGCAGCGCCACGCTCATCACCTACGGCCCGTCCCTGCCGGTCTGCCTGGAGGCCGCAGAGGCCGCCCGTGCGGAGGGCTGGGACCTGGAAGTGGTCGACCTGCGCTCCCTGGTGCCGTTCGACGACGAGACCGTCTGCGCCGCCGTCCGCCGCACCGGGCGTGCGGTGGTCGTGCACGAGTCGACCGGGTTCGGCGGCCCGGGCGGCGAGATCGCCGCCCGCATCACCGAGCGCTGCTTCCACCACCTGGAGGCGCCGGTGCTGCGCGTGGCCGGTTTCGACATCCCCTACCCGCCGCCGATGCTGGAGCGGCACCACCTGCCCGGCGTCGACCGCATCCTGGACGCCGTGGCGCGCCTGCAGTGGGAGGCCGAGGGCTGATGGCACAGGTGCTGGAGTTCAAGCTCCCCGACCTCGGCGAGGGACTCACCGAGGCGGAGATCGTCCGCTGGCTGGTGCAGGTCGGTGACGTCGTCGCCGTCGACCAGCCCGTCGTGGAGGTCGAGACGGCCAAGGCGATGGTCGAGGTCCCCTGCCCCTACGGCGGCGTGGTCACCGCCCGCTTCGGCGAGGAGGGCACGGAACTGCCCGTCGGCGCCCCCCTGCTGACGGTGGCGGTCGGCCCCCAGGCTTCTCATGTCACCGGCGGGGACACCGAGGGATCGGGCAACGTCCTGGTCGGCTACGGCACCTCCGAGGCGCCGGCGCGGCGCCGGCGGGTGCGGTCGACGTCCCCTGCCAACGGGACGGCGAAGGAGCCGGCTCCGGCACCGCCCGCCCCCGTACTCGCGGCGGCACCCGTGCTCGCCGAGGGCCCCGTCCCCGTGATCTCCCCGCTGGTGCGCCGGCTCGCCCGGGACAACGACATCGACCTGCGGCAGCTGTCCGGTTCGGGTCCCGACGGGCTGATCCTGCGGGCCGACGTCGAGGGCGCCCTGCGGGCTAAGGCCAACCCCGCCCCCGCCCCCGCGGAGGTGGAACCGGCCGCCTCCATGTCCCCCGTCCGCAACGGCATCCGCACCCCCCTCAAGGGCGTCCGCGGTGCAGTAGCCGACAAGCTGTCCCGCAGCCGCCGGGAGATTCCCGACGCGACCTGCTGGGTCGACGCCGACGCGACGGAACTCATGCGCGCGCGGACCGCGATGAACGCGGCCGGAGGACCGAAGATCTCCCTCCTCGCCCTGCTCGCCCGCATCACGACCGCCGCTCTCGCCCGCTTCCCCGAGCTGAACTCCTACGTCGACACCGGCGCCCGCGAGGTCGTCCAGCTCGACCACGTGCACCTCGGGTTCGCCGCGCAGACCGAGCGCGGGCTGGTCGTGCCGGTCGTCCGGGACGCCCACGCACGCGACGCCGAGTCGCTGACCGCGGAGTTCGCCCGGCTCACCGAGTCCGCCCGGGCCGGGAGACTGACCCCCGGGGAACTCACCGGCGGGACCTTCACGTTGAACAACTACGGGGTCTTCGGCGTCGACGGCTCCACCCCGATCATCAACCACCCCGAGGCCGCCATGCTCGGCGTCGGCCGCATCATCCCCAAGCCCTGGGTGCACGAGGGCGAGCTGGCCGTGCGCCAGGTCGTCCAGCTCTCGCTCACCTTCGACCACCGGGTGTGCGACGGCGGCACGGCAGGCGGCTTCCTGCGGTACGTGGCGGACTGCGTAGAACACCCGGCGGTGCTGCTGCGCACGCTGTGACGCACGCGAAGGCCTGAAGGAGCAGGAGGCAGGACATACTCGGGGGGTGACCGACAACGCTCCCGCCGCCCCCGGGACCGCCCCGCCGTACGACGCCGTCGTGCTGGCCGGCGGCGCCGCCCGGCGGCTCGGCGGGGCCGACAAGCCCGGACTGCGGGTCGGCGGGCGTGCCCTGCTCGACCGGGTGCTCGCGGCCTGCGCCGGTGCGGCCACGACCGTGGTCGTCGCCGCCCCCCGGCCCACCGCCCGCCCGGTGCGCTGGGCGCGCGAGGAACCGGCCGGCGCCGGACCGGTCGCCGCACTGGAGGCCGGCCTGCGGCTCAGCACCGCCGAGCACGCCGTCGTCCTCTCCGCCGACCTGCCCTTCCTCGAAGCGGCCACGCTGGAGCGGCTGTTGACCGCCCTGCGGGACACGGGCGCCGACGGCGCGCTGCTCACCGACGCCGACGGCCGCGACCAGCCGCTCGTGGCCGCCTACCGCACCGCCGCCCTGCGCCGCGAACTGTCCGCCCTCGCGGCCGGACACGACGGCCTGACCGGCCTGCCCCTGCGCCGGCTGACCGGCGCCCTCGACCTCACCCGCGTCCCGGACCCGCTCGCGTCCTTCGACTGCGACACCTGGGACGACATCGCCGACGCCAGGGCACGCATCAGGGAGCATGGGCACGTGTTGGATGAATGGATCTCCGCAGTCAAGGACGAGCTGGGCATCGACCTGGACGTCGACACCGGCGCCCTGCTCGACCTGGCCCGTGACGCCGCCCACGGTGTGGCCCGGCCCGCCGCGCCCCTGACCACCTTCCTCGTGGGCTACGCGGCCGCCCAGGGCGGTGGCGGCCCCGAAGCCGTCGCCGAGGCCGCCCGCAAGGCCGTCGCCCTGGCGCTGCGCTGGGAGGAAGAGAACAGCGGGGGCGCGTCCGCCCCGGACGCCGGATGACAGCCCCCGGCATCCGGGCAGAGGCGTCCGCCGAGGACCGCGACGACCTCGACGTCGAGGAGGCCCTGGCCCTCGTGAGGGAATCCAAGGACGACAGCAGCGGACCCGCACCCTCTTCCAGCGGGGGCCGGCAGCGGCACGAGCGGCACAAGGCCACCCCCTGGCCCCGCGCCCGCGAGATCGCCGCCCGCGCCGCCCGCTCGGGCGGCCGCCGCACCCCCGTCTCCGTCTCCCTCGCCGACGCCCTCGGCCTGGTCCTCGCCGTCCCCCTCGACGCACTCACCGACCTGCCCTCGTTCGACACCTCGGCGATGGACGGCTGGGCGGTCGCCGGACCCGGCCCCTGGGAGATCCGGGACAAAGGCGTGCTCGCCGGACACGCACAGCCCGAGCCGCTGACCGACGGCGAGGCGGTCCGCATCGCGACCGGCGCCCGTATCCCGGCCGACACCACCGCCGTCCTGCGCACCGAACACGGCCGCACCGACGCCCAGGGCCGCCTCCACGCCACCCGGGAGGTCAGCCACGGCCAGGACATCCGCCCGCGCGGCCAGGAGTGCCGCAACGGCGACCAGTTGCTCCCCGTCGGCACCCTCGTCACCCCGGCTGTGCTGGGCCTCGCGGCGGCCGCCGGGTACGACACCGTCACCGCCGTCCCCCGCCCTCGTGTCGAAGTCTTCGTCCTCGGCGACGAGTTGCTCACCGAAGGACTCCCGCGCGACGGGATGATCCGGGACGCGCTCGGCCCCATGCTGCCGCCCTGGCTGCGCGCGATGGGCGCCGAGGTGATCGCCGTACGCCGACTGGGCGATGACGCCAAGGCCCTGCGCAAGGCGCTCACCGCCTCCGGCGCCGACCTGATCATCACCACCGGGGGCACCGCGGCGGGACCCGTCGACCATGTCCACCCCAGCCTGGAACGCATCGGCGCCGAACTCCTCGTCGACGGCGTCAAGGTGCGCCCCGGCCACCCCATGCTGCTGGCCCGCACCAAGGAGAACCAGCACCTGGTCGGCCTGCCCGGCAACCCCCTCGCGGCCGTCTCCGGCCTGCTCACGCTCGCCGAGCCCCTGCTGCGCACTCTCGGCGCCCACCCCGCGCCGGAGCCGTACACGCTGCCGCTCAGCGAGGCGGTGCAGGGACATCCGCACGACACCCGGCTCGTCCCCGTGGTGCTGCGCGGCGACCGTGCCGTACCGCTGCACTACAACGGCCCGGCCATGCTGCGCGGGATCGCCGCCGCCGACGCGCTGGCCGTCGTACCGCCGGGCGGAGCCCGGCAGGGCGAGGAGACCGAGCTGCTGGACCTGCCGTGGGCGGCGGCCGGAATCGGGGTGTGTTTCACGTGAAACTTCCGGGCCATGACGCCATCGCCCGCCAAGCGGACGAGCATCTGGTGACCCATCGGGTGAAACTCCCGAGAAAAGTGGTGGAGCGCCCGATCCGCCAGGTCGCCAAACGGCTGCTCATGGCCCTCGCGGTGCTGGTCGCCACCGCGCTGATCGTCTACGCCGACGACCGTGACGGCTACAACGACAACGCCCGCCCTCTGCCCCGCGACTGAGCGGGCCTGCCCCGGAGAGGACACCGGCGGGGAGTAGCGTCGCGCTCATGCATGCGATCACGATTCCCGAACCTGGTGGTCCCGAGGCGCTGGTGTGGGACGAGGTGCCCGATCCGGTGCCCGGCGCGGGGGAGGTGCTGGTCGAGGTGGTGGCCAGCGCCGTCAACCGTGCCGACATCCTGCAGCGGCAGGGCTTCTACAACCCGCCGCCCGGGGCGTCCCCGTACCCCGGCCTGGAGTGCTCCGGCAGGATCGCCGCGCTCGGCCCCGGGGTATCCGGCTGGGCCGTCGGCGACGAGGTGTGCGCACTGCTCTCGGGCGGCGGCTACGCCGAGAAGGTCGTCGTTCCGGCCGGGCAGCTGCTGCCCGTGCCCCGCGGCGTTGACCTGAATCGGGCGGCCGCGCTCCCCGAGGTGGTCTGCACCGTCTGGTCCAACGTCTTCATGATCGCCCATCTGCGCCCGGGTGAGACCTTGCTGGTGCACGGCGGATCCAGCGGTATCGGCACGATGGCGATCCAGCTGGCCAAGGCCGTCGGCGCCAAGGTCGCGGTGACCGCCGGGACGAAGGAGAAGCTGGAGCAGTGCGCCGAGCTGGGCGCGGACGTGCTGATCAACTACCGCGAGCAGGACTTCGTCGCCGAGATCGGGCGGGCCACGGACGGTGCGGGCGCCGATGTCATCCTCGACAACATGGGCGCGAAGTACCTGGACCGCAACGTCCAGGCTCTCGCCGTCAACGGGCGGCTCGCGATCATCGGCATGCAGGGCGGGATCAAGGGTGAGCTGAACATCGCCGCCCTGCTGAACAAGCGGGCCGCCATCAGCGCGACCTCGCTGCGGGCCCGGCCGCTGAGCGAGAAGGCCGCCATCGTGGCCGCCGTACGCGAGCATGTGTGGCCCCTGCTCGCCGCGGGTCAGGTCCGCCCGGTCGTCGACCGCGAGCTGCCGATGCCGGAGGCGGCCGAGGCACACCGGGTGGTGGAGGCGAGCGGGCACGTCGGAAAGGTGCTGCTGGTGGCGCCGTAGCCGGCCGGCCGGATCAGCCGCGCCGTACCCGCAGGCCCAGGAACGCCAGGCCCAGGCCCAGGCCGATGAGGACCAGACCGGTACCCAGCGGCAGGATCTGCAGGGTCGGTTCGGCGGAGGCCCGGCCCTGGTGAACGGCTTTCTGGCCCGCGGGCCGCTGCGGGGGCCGGGCGGGGTTCAGTCCGGCCTCCGCAGGCGACTCGGAGGCCGTCGGCGCCTGGTCCGGGGTGACCGCGGTCTCCGCCTCCTCCGGGTAGCCGTCCTCCGGATCGGTGTCGGGGGGCCCGGTGACCGTGCCGGTGTCGTCGTCCCCCTCCTCCTCGGCGGCCGGTCCGTCCGGCCGGCCCGGCCGCAGCCGGCCCTCACCGGCACGGCTCCCGGCCCGGGACGGCTCGGCGGGAGCGGAGGGCGAGGCGGAGTCGGAGTCGGAATCTGAGTCGGAATCGGAGTCGGAGTCGGAGAGCCGTGCCGCCGGTGACGCCGAGGCCCGCAGGGCGGGGGACGGGGACGCCGAGGGCACGGGGGAGTCCGGTGGGGCGGCCTCCGCGCCGTAGGCGGTGGCCGTGCCGCACACGGGTACGGCCGCCGCGAGGACGAGCAGCAGCCGCAGAAGGCGGAGCGTCAGTCGCAGCCATGGAGTCACGTCGGTGACCTCCCAGAGCCAAATCGTCGAACATCGACGAAAGCCAGCCTCACATTTCATGGCAGACAGGGCATTCCGGATTGGGCCGACAGGTCTAAACGGTGGATCAGCCCCATGAGGGGGCACCACGGTGATGAGGTGTAGGCGTGCGAGAGAATGGCGGCATGGAGATGCCGAGGAACGAACGGTCGCCGGAGAATCCCCAGATCCTGGTCGTGGGCCAGGACGGCATGGCGATTGGCGGCGGCGGAGACGAGGACTCCCGCGAGACCCCGGTGACGGAGCAGGTCGAGCAGCCGGCCAAGGTCATGCGGATCGGCAGCATGATCAAGCAGCTCCTGGAGGAGGTGCGCGTGGCTCCCCTGGACGAGGCGAGCCGTGCCCGGCTCAAGGAGATCCACCGCAGCTCGGTGAAGGAGCTGGAGGACGGGCTGGCGCCGGAGCTGGTCGAGGAGCTGGAGCGGCTCTCCCTGCCGTTCACCGACGACGGAACCCCCAGCGATGCGGAACTGCGCATCGCACAGGCCCAGTTGGTGGGCTGGCTGGAGGGCCTGTTCCACGGGATCCAGACGACGCTGTTCGCCCAGCAGATGGCCGCGCGGGCCCAGCTCGAGCAGATGCGCCGGGCGTTGCCGCCGGGCATGGGCCACGACGGCGAGGACCACCACACGGGCGGCCGCTCGGGCGGACCGTACCTGTAACCCCAGGCTGACCTCAGCACGAAGGGCCCGGCGGCAGTCCGCCGGGCCCTTCCTCATGTCTGCCGTTCTGCGGCCGTCCCGGCCGTGGTGCGGCCGGTGGCCGCTAGGGGTTGCCGGTCGACACGTTGAGCTGGATCTCGACGTTCTTGGGGTCGACGTCCGTGCCCTGCTTGGGGAACTGGTCGATGACCGCGCCCTCGCCGTACGTGTTCTCGTCGACGTTCTTGGTCGTGATGCGCCAGCCCGCGGCGGCCGCGCAGTCCTTGACCGACTTGATGTACTTGAACCGGAAGTCCGGGAGCGTGATCTTCTTCGGGTCGTTGTACGACTCCTGCGGCTCCGTGCACTCGGTCTTCTCGACCGTCTTCGACGCGTCCGGACCTCGGTAGCCCTCCGCATGGGCCGACGCGGAGGGGCTGGCGTCGCCGCCGCCCTGATTGTCGTCACCGCCGTTGTTCAGCGTCAGCGCGACGATCAGGCCGACGACCGCGACGAGGGACACCACGATCGAGCCGATGATCACCGGCTTGTTGCTCTTGCCGCCGCCTCCGCCGGAGGACTGCACCGCGGTCTGGGGCGTGAGGTTGTACGGCGGCGGGGTCGCGGGGGCCTGCTGTCCGTACCCCGCCGGCGGGGTCTGGTAGCCGGCCTGCTGCGGGTAGCCGTAGGCCGGTGCGGGGGCCGGGGTCGGCGTCGGGGTGCCGTACGGGCCCGGAGCCGGGGTCGGCTGGTACGGCGTCTGGACCGGGCCGGTGGGCGCCGGGGTGGCCTGGTCGACCGGCGGGAACACCGCGGAACCGACACCCGCGCCGCTCTGCGTCGGGCCGGAGCCCGGCACGATGCTCGGTGCCGCGGCCTGGAGGGAGGCGGCGACGCGCAGGCACTCGTCGCGCATGGACTCGGCGGTCGGGAAGCGCTCGTTCGGGTTCTTCTTCAGCGCGCGGGCGATCAGCGCGTCCAGCGCGGGCGGAAGGGAACGGTTGATCGAGGAGGCGGCGACCGGCTCCTCCTGGACGTGCGCGTACGCGATCGCCAGCGGGGAGTCCGCGTCGAACGGCAGCCGCCCGGTGACCAGCTGGAACAGCATGATGCCGACCGAGTACAGATCGGAGCGGGCGTCGACGCCGCGGCCCAGGGCCTGCTCCGGGGAGAGGTACTGCGGGGTGCCGACGACCATGCCGGTCTGGGTCATCGAGGTGACACCGGACTGCATGGCGCGGGCGATACCGAAGTCCATGACCTTGACGACGCCGCGCTTGGTCATCATCACGTTGCCCGGCTTGATGTCGCGGTGGACCAGCCCCATCTCGTGGCTGATCTCCAGCGCTGCCAGCACGTCCGCGGTGACCTTCAGAGCCTTGTCGGCGGGCATCGCGCCGTACTGCCGGACGTCCGCGTCGAGCACCGAGCCGAGCGGGCGGCCCTCGACGTACTCCATGACGATGTACGGCATCGTCGCGCCGTCCAGATCGTCCTCGCCGGTGTCGAAGACCGAGACGATGTTGGTGTGCGTGAGCTTGGCCACTGCCTGGGCCTCGCGGCGAAAGCGCTCGCGGAAGGCCTGCTCCCGGCCCAGCTCGGTGTGGAGCGTCTTGATCGCGACCTGGCGGTCCAGCACGGCGTCGTACGCCAGGTGAACCGAGGCCATGCCGCCTTCACCGAGCAAGTCACGCAGCTGGTAGCGACCGCCGGCCAGCGACCTTCCCGCGTAGCGGCCCTGTGCGCCGTCCTGGCTCATTTCTCCGCGTCCCCCATTGGCCGTCCGGCGCCGTCATTGAGCGAACAAGCCTTGATCGAATGTGTCATTCCCGGCCAAGTCTGCCCCAGGGCACTGACACGTCAAGCTCGGTGCCCGTTCCGTGACCGTACGCGAAAGAAGCGTCGCGGAAGCGTTACAGCGGCCGTACGACCAGTACACAGAATTTGCACGAGAGCGCGTGCTAGAGGTTTCATGACCGGTCAGTCTCGGGCCGGTCCCGGCACCGGATCCGGACCGGCGGCCCCCACGAAGGCTGTAGCGTGGCCGACGGAGACCGTAACAACACCGCGCGCACCGCGGGCAGAAACGACGGCGAGGACCGATGGCACAGACGCACAGCGCCCAGGGCCCGTCCGACCCCGAGGCGACTGGCGGCGGCATGTCAGACACGCCGGAGATGTGGGGCAACGGCGGGCTCGTCGGCGACGGCCGGTACCGGCTGACCCACCGGCTGGGCCGGGGCGGCATGGCCGAGGTGTTCGCCGCCGAGGACGTCCGTCTGGGCCGCACGGTCGCGGTCAAGCTGCTCCGTGCCGACCTGGCCGAGGACCCGACGTCCAAGGCCCGCTTCACGCGCGAGGCCCAGTCGGTGGCCGGTCTCAACCACCACGCGATCGTCGCCGTGTACGACTCCGGCGAGGACTACGTGGGCGGCCAGTCCGTGCCGTACATCGTGATGGAGCTGGTCGAGGGCCGCACCATCCGCGACCTGCTGCTGAACGCCGAGGCGCCGGGCCCCGAGCAGGCCCTGATCATCGTCTCCGGCGTGCTGGAGGCGCTCGCCTACTCGCACCAGCACGGCATCGTGCACCGCGACATCAAGCCGGCCAACGTCATCATCACCCACAACGGTGCCGTCAAGGTGATGGACTTCGGCATCGCCCGCGCCCTGCACGGCGCTTCGACAACGATGACGCAGACCGGCATGGTCATGGGCACCCCGCAGTACCTGTCGCCCGAACAGGCGCTCGGCAAGGCCGTCGACCACCGCTCCGACCTCTACGCGACCGGCTGCCTGCTGTACGAACTCCTCGCGCTCAGGCCCCCGTTCACCGGTGAGACTCCGCTGTCGGTGGTCTACCAGCACGTACAGGACATCCCGACCCCGCCGTCCCAGTTCGCCGACGCCTGCCCGCCGGAGCTGGACGGCCTGGTGATGCGCTCGCTCGCCAAGGAGCCCGACGACCGGTTCCAGACGGCCGAAGAGATGCGCGGCATGGTCCAGTACGGCCTGCAGATGCTGTACGACCAGGGCGGCCACACCGGCACCTGGAACACCGGCCCGGTGGCGATGCACGAGGGCCGGCACACCCCGGCGGGCGGCTTCGCGGGGACGACCGCGATGCAGCACCCCGGCGAGTTCGGTGCCGGCACCACGCAGATCCCGCAGCCCATCCTGCCCGGCGGGTACGGCAACGGCGACGACGGCGGCTTCGAGGGGCACGGCAACAGGGGCAGCGGCCGCGGCAAGCTGTGGATCCTCGCGGTCCTCGCGGTGATCGCGATCGCGGCCGGTGTCGCGATCGCGCTGCAAAACACGGGAGGCGGCAAGGGCGCGGGCACCGATCCGACGCCGAGCCACTCGCAGACCACGAAGGACGACAAGCCCTCGAAGACGCCGTCCGACGACAACACCGACCAGCCCACGGACACGTCCACGGACGACAGCTCGAACACGGGCGGCAACTCGGACTGGACGCCGTCGTACACACCGTCGACGGCCCCGTCCGACACGGCCACCTCCGACCCGACCGCCGAGCCGACCTCGCAGGAGCCGACGGATCCGGCGACCACCCCGACGGACGGCGGCACGGACACGGGCACCACGGACGGTGGCACGGACACCGGCACCACGGACGGTGGCACGGACACCGGCACCACGGTCGGCGGCACGGACACCGGCACCACGGACGGCACCACGGTCGGCAACGGAACCACTTGAAGGCCACCGACGCCGTCCACCCCTCCGACGCCCTGAGGAACCGCGGCTAGTTCACTCGACGAAGGCGTCGCACACCGCGTCGTACTCCCGGGTCCACCACACCGCGAGCGCCGAGGCGGCCGGGAACTGGCAGTCCGCGCGTGTGTCGCCGCGTTCGTAGTGCCAGCGCAGCATCCAGAAGTCGTTCAGGCGCTCCCACCACACCCGGTGCACGGCCGCCGCGAGCTCCGAGGGAGTGGCGCCGGCCGCGCGGCGGTACGCGCGCGCGTATGCCCGCGCCTTGGGCAGGTCCAGCGCCCCCGCGGGCCGTACGAAGAAGATCGCGGCGGCGCGTACGGCCTCTTCGGCGCGGGGCTGCACGCCGAGCCGGTCCCAGTCGACGATGGCGGCCGGGGCGTGCCCTTTGTAGAGCAGGTTGAAGGGGTGGAAGTCGCCGTGCACCCAGCCCACCGAGCCACCGCGCGGGGGGCGCCGGTCGGCGTGCTGCTCCAGGAGGGCGCGGCGTTCCAGGAGGCGGTGGCGGGCCAGTTCGTCGAAGGCGTCCGCGGGGCGGTGGCGACGGACGTGGGCCAGCAGGTCGTCGATGAGGGCGAAGGTGTCCGCCGGGTCGGCGCTCTCCACGGGATGCGGGCTCGTGGCCGGGCGCGTGCGCCCCTTGGGGGGCATCACGCGCTCCAGACAGGCGTGCACGGCGCCCAGGAGTGCCCCGAGGCGTGCGCTCTCTCCGCGGGTCAGCTGCCCGCCGTGGCGGTGCCTGCCGTCGATCCAGGGGTGCAGGGCGTAGGCGTGGCCGCCGACGACGGCGACCGTACGGCCTTCGCGGTGCGCGAGCGGCTGGGCCACCGGGACGCCGAGGTCGGCCAGGCGCTGGGTGGCACGGTGCCGGCGTTCGATGGCGGCCGGGTCGGCGGTGTCCGGGTCGAAGTGGTGCTTGAGGAAGTAGCGGCCGCGGGTGGTGCACAGCCGGTAGCCGCGGTTGAGCAGGCCCTGGTCGACGGGTTCGCAGGTGACGGCGGTACCGGCGGCGTACAGGCGCAGCAGGGCGCCCAGAGGGGGCGCGTGGGGTACGGGGGGTGGTACACATGAGCGCGGCACGCGCCAGATGTTAGGGCACCAAAAGTGGCCGTGAGCTGGGGCTTGTCACAGGCAGTCGCCACTGGTCGCTTTCGGTCATGCTGTGCACCGTGATGAACTCTGGCCTCCTGCTCGGCGCTCGGTTCGACGGTCGCCCTCGAAAGGTCCGATGAAAGGCCCGCTTTTCTGGTAAAGGCCCGGTAAAACCTGACCGGTCCCTCAATGGCTTCCGCGCTTTTCCGCCCGAGCTCTTGATCATTTTCTCGGCGCGATGCAGCCGGTCGCCGATCTGCCGGTTGATGAGCCCTTCGTCGATCAGTTCGAAGATCTTGTGCTCCTGCAAGGTGAGCCCAGCTGGTCTGTCGCCGGTGCGCGCACTACCGCCGTCGCGCAGCCGCTCCAGGACGCGGGCCGTCGCGACTGGGGCGAGCAGGGATCTGCCGGCGGCCACGTCCCTTACGGCCTGACGCCGCCGTCCGGGAGCCGTACGTCGAGCACCGCGACGTCGCCGCGTGGCCGGAATCCGCACCGGCGCGTCGGCCGCCGTGCCTACCTCGCCGACCACCTCGATGTCCGCTTCGGCGGAGGGTGTTTCGTGGACTCCGCGACACGCGACCTCGTGGTCGTCGAGCAGCAATACCAGGATTTGTCACTCCTCGTGCACGAGGGCGGTGTCACACATTGACTCTTCCCGTGTCCGGGGTGGCCGGGATAACGTGCCGTTGCTCCGGCCTCCTGCAAGGCTGTGACCAGCGGCCTTCCAGCCTCCGCGGATTTACTTGGAAATCCAAGCAAAAACGCAGGTCAGGAGGGGTTTCACAGAAATGTGGAGCACTGGGTAACGTGAAAGTTGCAGGGCGCTCGCCGGGGCACCTGTCACGCCTGTTCCCGGCCGAGTGGCACCCACCCCGTGCCCGGTGGTCGAGAACAGGTGAGCCGCACTGGCCTACCGGCAACCCCGGGGGCCGGACCGACGGAGGAGCACACGTGACCGTGGACAGCAGTGCCGCGCGCAAGCCGCGACGCAGCGCCGCAGGCAAGGCCGGCACCACCGGCAGCAGTACCGGGACCACCGGCACCAAGCGCACCACCCGCACCACCAAGAAGAGCACCGACCCGGAACTCGTGCAGCTCCTGACGCCCGAGGGCAAGCGGGTCGAGAACGCCGAGTACGACGCCTACGTCGCCGGGATCACCCCCGAAGAGCTGCGCGGCCTGTACCGCGACATGGTGCTCACCCGCCGGTTCGACGCCGAGGCCACCTCCCTGCAGCGCCAGGGCGAGCTGGGCCTGTGGGCCTCGCTGCTCGGCCAGGAGGCCGCCCAGATCGGCTCCGGCCGGGCCCTGCGCGACGACGACTACGTCTTCCCGACCTACCGCGAGCACGGCGTCGCCTGGTGCCGCGGGGTCGACCCGGCCAACCTGCTCGGGATGTTCCGCGGCGTGAACAACGGCGGCTGGGACCCGAACGGCAACAACTTCCACCTGTACACGATCGTCATCGGCTCCCAGACGCTGCACGCCACCGGCTACGCGATGGGCGTGGCCAAGGACGGCGCCGACTCGGCCGTCATCGCCTACTTCGGCGACGGCGCCTCCAGCCAGGGCGACGTGGCCGAGTCGTTCACCTTCTCCGCGGTCTACAACGCGCCGGTGGTCTTCTTCTGCCAGAACAACCAGTGGGCCATCTCCGAGCCCACCGAGAAGCAGACCCGCGTGCCGCTCTACCAGCGCGCCCAGGGCTTCGGCTTTCCGGGCGTGCGCGTGGACGGCAACGACGTGCTGGCCTGCCTCGCGGTCACCAAGTGGGCGCTGGAGCGTGCCCGCAACGGCGAGGGCCCGACCCTGGTCGAGGCGTACACCTACCGCATGGGTGCCCACACCACCTCCGACGACCCGACCCGCTACCGGGGTGACGAGGAGCGGCAGTCCTGGGAGGCGAAGGACCCGATCCTGCGTCTTCGCCGGTTCCTCGAGGCCTCAAACCACGCGGACGAGGGATTCTTCGCGGAACTCGAGGCCGAGTCCGAGGCGTTGGGCAGGCGAGTGCGCGAAGCGGTCCGTTCCATGCCGGACCCGGACCACTTCGCCATCTTCGAGAACGTGTACGCGGACGGGCACGCGCTCGTCGACGAGGAGCGAGCCCAGTTCGCCGCCTACCAGGCGTCGTTCGCGGACGTAGAGGCAGAGGGGGTCTGATCATGGCAGCCGAGACCAAGACCATGGCGCTGGCCAAGGCGATCAACGAGTCGCTGCGCCGCGCACTGGAGACGGACCCCAAGGTCCTCGTCATGGGCGAGGACGTCGGCAAGCTGGGCGGTGTCTTCCGGGTCACCGACGGCCTGCAGAAGGACTTCGGCGAGAGCCGCGTCATCGACACCCCGCTCGCCGAGTCGGGCATCGTCGGCACCGCGATCGGTCTGGCCCTGCGCGGCTACCGCCCGGTGGTGGAGATCCAGTTCGACGGCTTCGTCTTCCCGGCCTACGACCAGATCGTCACGCAGCTGGCGAAGATGCACGCCCGTGCGCTGGGCAAGGTCAAGATGCCGGTCGTCATCCGCATCCCCTACGGCGGTGGCATCGGCGCGGTCGAGCACCACTCCGAGTCCCCCGAGGCGCTGTTCGCGCACGTGGCGGGCCTGAAGGTGGTCAGCCCCTCCAACGCGTCCGACGCGTACTGGATGATGCAGCAGGCCATCCAGAGCGACGACCCGGTGATCTATTTCGAGCCCAAGCGCCGCTACTGGGACAAGGGCGAGGTCAGCACCGAGGCGATCCCCGGCCCCCTGCACAAGGCGCAGGTCGTCCGAGAGGGCACGGACCTGACCCTGGCCGCCTACGGGCCGATGGTGAAGCTGTGCCAGGAGGTCGCCGCTGCGGCCGCCGAGGAGGGCAAGTCCCTGGAGGTGCTGGACCTGCGCTCGGTCAGCCCCCTCGACTTCGACTCCATCCAGGCCTCGGTCGAGAAGACCCGCCGCCTGGTCGTCGTGCACGAGGCCCCGGTGTTCTTCGGCTCCGGTGCGGAGATCGCCGCCCGGATCACCGAGCGCTGCTTCTACCACCTGGAGGCCCCGGTGCTCCGGGTCGGCGGCTACCACGCCCCGTACCCGCCGGCGCGCCTGGAGGAGGAGTACCTGCCGGGTCTGGACCGGGTGCTCGACGCCGTCGACCGTGCCCTGGCGTACTGAGGAGAGGGTTCGTGACGACGATGACGGAAGCTTCCGTACGCGAGTTCAAGATGCCCGACGTGGGCGAGGGACTCACCGAGGCCGAGATCCTCAAGTGGTACGTCCAGCCGGGTGACACGGTCACCGACGGCCAGGTGGTGTGCGAGGTCGAGACCGCCAAGGCGGCCGTCGAACTCCCCATCCCCTACGACGGCGTGGTCCGCGCGCTGCACTTCCCCGAGGGCACCACGGTGGACGTGGGCACGGCCATCATCGCGGTGGACCTGGCCGGCGGCGCACCGGCGGAGGCTCCCGCCGAGCAGCCGAAGGCGGAGCCCGAGGCGGAGGAGCCCAAGGCGGAGGAGCCCAAGCCGGAGGGCCGCCAGCCGGTCCTGGTCGGCTACGGCGTGGCGACCACCTCCACCAAGCGCCGCCCGCGCAAGGGCCCTGAGGTCACGGTCCCGGCCGCGGCCCAGGCCATCCAGACCGAGCTGAACGGGCACGGCGCCGCCGTCCCCGCCCAGCCCCGTCCGCTGGCCAAGCCGCCGGTGCGCAAGCTGGCGAAGGACCTCGGCGTCGACCTCGCCACGGTCACGCCGTCCGGCCCGGACGGCGTGATCACCCGCGAGGACGTCCACGCGGCGGCGACCCCCAAGGCCGCCGAGCCGGCCGTGGCAGCCCCGGTCACCGCGCCCGCTGTGGCCGCTCCTGCCGTGACGGCTCCTGCCGTGACCGCTCCCGCAGTCGCCTTCGACGGCGCCCGCGAGACCCGCATCCCGGTCAAGGGCGTCCGCAGGGCGACCGCGCAGGCCATGATCGGCTCCGCGTTCACGGCGCCGCACGTCACGGAGTTCGTGACGGTGGACGTGACGCGCACGATGAAGCTGGTCGAGGAGCTCAAGCAGGACAAGGAGTTCCAGGGCCTGCGGGTGAACCCGCTGCTCCTGATCGCCAAGGCCCTGCTGGTCGCCATCAAGCGCAACCCGGACATCAACGCGTCCTGGGACGAGCCCAACCAGGAGATCGTGCTCAAGCACTACGTGAACCTGGGCATCGCGGCGGCCACCCCCCGCGGTCTGATCGTCCCGAACATCAAGGACGCCCACGCCAAGACGCTCCCGCAGCTGGCCGAGTCCCTGGGCGAGCTGGTGGCCACGGCCCGCGAGGGCAAGACGTCCCCGGCGGCGATGCAGGGCGGCACGGTGACCATCACCAACGTGGGCGTCTTCGGCGTCGACACCGGCACACCCATCCTCAACCCCGGTGAGTCCGCGATCCTCGCGGTCGGCGCGATCAAGCTCCAGCCGTGGGTCCACAAGGGCAAGGTCAAGCCGCGCCAGGTCACCACACTGGCCCTCAGCTTCGACCACCGCCTGGTCGACGGCGAACTCGGCTCCAAGGTCCTGGCCGACGTCGCGGCCATCCTGGAACAGCCGAAGCGGTTGATCACCTGGGCCTGAGGGTCTCGGCCCTGTAGCCTGTGAGGCCTGAAGGGGGCGGCCGCAACTTTGTCTTGCGGCCGCCCCCTCTCTCTCAGGGCTGGTTCAGCACATACACCGGCGCGCCGTCCTCGGCCGCGCCCCGCGAACGGATGCATGCGTGCTTGCGCAGCAGGCGGAGGCATTCGTTGACACGGCGCACCGACAGACCCGTACGGGCCGCGATCGATTCGAGCGGCTCGCGCAGCTCACCGTTCTCGACGAGAACCGGGGCGATCACCACAGCAACCGTCCACACGTCCTCCGTCACGGACAGCCGCCGGCGCCAGTCGGCCAGCACGGTCTCCGTGGTGGGGTGACCGGTGGGGGCGGCGCGGGCGAGGGTCAGGGCGTCGAACCGGTCCGCGATCCGTTCCATCGCCCGGACCATGGCCTGTTGCACGGCCAGGGTGGCCTTCTGCGTAGCCAGCGTCTCCCTCTGGATGGCCAGCATCTCCTTCTGCAGCTCGATCGATTCGCGCTGCCCGTTCGCAAGGTCCTCGTCCAGCTGAAGGTTGTGCGCCTCGAGCCGGACGATGGCCTCCGCGACCTGTTCCGGCATGGCGTACGCGATGGGCGCCCCCGGTTCGGCGGACTGCACCTCGGCCTCTTCGAGCGTGTAATAACCCTCTCGCTGCACGGTCTCGATGACCTCGGCGACCCACTGCTTGAAAGGGGCGCAGGCGGCCTTGGTACAGGCCTGGACGAGGAGGATCAGGCCCTGGAGATTGATGAGATTCATGTCTCGACGCCACTCCCGACCTGCGGGAATGGTGAGACCGTAACCTCCAGTTACGGTCTCGAGAATCTCTCGGTGCTCATCCGGGACATGGTCGGCGAGAGCCTTCCTCGAGTTGGTGTGTCCGAGTTCCTTACAGACATCCACCGCCGGAAACCAGTGTGTCCCGTCCGGCATGGTCAGCCGTCGTACCCGGGCTCCGGTGGCCGCGTACACGAAGTCGCTGATGTCGATCGCTTCGTGCCGGCCGGCGGGCTTCGCCTGCTTGCTGGGTTCGTTCATCTGAACCACCTCCGCTGCGGAAGGTAGGGCGGAGGAATTCGAATATGCCAACTGCAACCGGAATGTTCACCATTGAGGGGGAAGATCACTGATTCCGCTGGCGCCGACCGCTGTTGAGCAGGAGTGATCCCAACTGTCGTAAATTGACGGCATGGTAACGGGGGCGGAGAGTGCAGCGCGGCATGCGAAAAGGCGGACTGCGGGGAAGAAGAGTGGGCTCGCGCGGTCCTCGGTGATGATGGCCGGGGCCACCGTCGTGTCGCGGGCGACCGGGCTGATCCGGCAGGTGCTGCAGGGCGCGGCGCTCGGCAACGGTCTGCTGGCGAGCACGTACAACACGGCGAACACCCTGCCGACCAGCCTGTACATCCTGCTGATAGGCGGCGCGCTGAACGCGGTCCTGGTGCCGCAGCTGGTGCGTGCCCGGGCTGCGCACTCCGACGGTGGGCGGGCCTACGAGCAGCGGCTGGTGACTCTCGTCCTCACCGTGCTGGCCGCCGGGACCGCGCTCGCCGTCTGGGCGGCCCCGCAGATCGTGGGCCTGTACATGAGGGACACGCCGGACGGCCATCAGGCCTTCCGGCTCACGGTGGTCTTCGCCCGGTTCCTGCTGCCCCAGATTTTCTTCTACGGCCTCTTCTCCATGCTCGGTCAGGTCCTCAACGCCCGTGAGAAGTTCGGCGCGATGACCTGGACCCCGGTGCTGAACAACTTCGTTCTCATCGGCATGTTCAGCGCCTACCTGGGCCTGATGACCGTGCCGCACTCCGTCGCCGACATCACCGCCGCCCAGGTTCGCTGGCTCGGCATCGGCACCACCGTCGGCATCGCCGCACAGGCCCTCGCGCTGATCCCTTTCGCCCGCGCCGCCGGATTCCGGTTCCGGCCCCGCTTCGACTGGCGCGGCACCGGGCTCGGCTCCGGCGTCCACGCGGCCAAGTGGACGCTGCTGTTCGTGCTGGCCAACCAGGTCGCGCTCGCCGTGGTCACCAACTTCGCCACCGCGGCCGACCGGGAACTGCCCAAGGCCGGTGTGGGCTACACGTCGTACAGCTACGCCCAGGCCATCTGGACGCTGCCGCAGTCCGTCGTCACCGTCTCCCTGGTCACGGCCCTGCTGCCGCGCATGAGCAAGGCCGCCGCCGAGGGCCGGATCGGTGACCTGCGTGCCGACCTGTCCCGGGCGCTCAGGATCAGCGGAGTCGTCATCGTGCCCGCCGCCTTCCTGTTCGCCGCGCTCGGCCCGCAGATCGCCGCGCTGCTGTTCGCCCACGGTGCCGCCGATCCCGCCTCCGTCGAGCCCCTCGGGTACATGCTGCAGGCCTTCGGGCTCGGGCTGATCCCGTTCTCGGCGCAGTACCTGCTGTTGCGGGGCTTCTACGCCTTCGAGGACACCCGTACGCCGTTCTTCATGGCCGTGTGGATCGGCGTCGTCAACATCGCGCTCGCCGCTGTCTGCCACGCGCTGCTGCCCGCTCGCTGGGCGGTCACCGGCATGGCGGGCGCCTACACCCTCTCCTACCTCGCCGGTCTCGCCCTCACCGCCCGCCTGCTGGCCCGCAGGACCGGCGGCCGCCTGGACGACGGCACACTGCGCGGCACGTACGCCAAGCTGCTGGGCGCGGGTGCCGCAGCCGCCGCGGTGGGCTGGGCGGTGGCGCGGGGCTGCGCGGCCGTGCTGGGCGGCAGCGGTACGGCGGTGACGGCCCTCACCACGATCGCCGGCGCCCTCGCCCTGGCCATGACGTACCTCGTCCTCGGCCGTCTGCTGCGCGTCACCGAACTCCGGAGGATTCCGGGACTCCGCTGAGTCGTCTTCTGCCCCGGGTCGAGAAGGGGACCGTCTCGGGGCAGGCCTTGGCCAGAACCCTGACGAGGCATCAGGGGTGGCTCCGGGTCGTGCCGGGGATGTCACGGATGGTGGTCGAGTGACGGCGGCGGCACGCTGGACACATGACGAAATCCGCTGCCGCTCGCCCGACTTCCGCCACCGCCCGCCGTGTCGCCGCCGTCGCGGGCGCCGCCGTCCTCGCCGGTACCGCAGCGGTGTGCGCGCCGGGCGTCGCCTACTCCGCGCCTCGTTCCACCACCCCGGCCGCGACCGACTTCAGCGACTGTCCCTCTCTGCCCGACGGCGTGGACCCGGCCCGCTGGAGATGCGAAGTGCACACCGCCGCCCCGCGGTTGACCATCGGCAAGGTCACGGTGAACCTCGCCCCGATCACCATGACACACGCCGAGGGTCCCCTGCCGGACGGCAGCAACGGGCAGGTGTGGGGAGCGATGCACAGCGCGCCGACCGCGGTGCCGGGCGGGCTGACCGGTACCCCCGCAGGCGATCACGCGCCGGCCCTGGGGATGGCGATACAGCCGGAGTACGGTGGCCGGTCCGACTTCTACACCGGCCAGTTCAGCCTCCGCTTCCGGCTCCTGGGCCCGCTGCTGCCGCACGGCTGCACCATCGGCGCGAGCGCACCCGTCGACTTCCGGCTGAAGCGCTCGGGTCCCTCCAAGTGGGTCTCCCAGGATCCGCCGGTGATCGAGTTCTCGGCGTACGACGACACCTTCACCGCTCCGGCCGCCGAGCACTGCGGACCGCTCACCCCGGCTCTCAACCGACGGTTCGGCCTGCCGGCGGCCGACCACAACCTGATGTCCTACGACGCCTCCTACACCTTCAAGACCTACGACCAGCTCCCGTAAGAAAGGCCGCCCTGGTTCCGGACGCGAAAGAAGGACGAGAAGAGAGAGGAGGGAACCTTTCATAGCCGCCCGTACTCCTGACCCGGCGACGCGGACCCGACGGGGGACCGCACCGGCCCGAGAGGGGTCATGGATGGCACCGCACACCGTGGGTGTGTCCGACCGGCCGATGCCGGAGGACATACGCGCCGAGCACCGCCGGCTGGAGGTCCGGCGCACCCGGCTGCATCTCGCCGAGTACGGCTCCACCGGCACTCCGCTGCTGATGCTGCACGGCTTTCCGCAGCACTGGTACGCCTGGCACAAGGTCGCCGCCCTGCTTCCGGACGGGTACCGGCTGATCTGCCCGGACCTGCGCGGCTTCGGCTGGTCCGAACCCACCCCGCGCGGCTATGACATGGACGCCCTGGCCGAGGACGCCCTCGCGCTGCTGGACGCGCTCGGGTTGGAGCGGGTCGGGCTGGTCGGTCACGACTGGGGCGCGCACCTGGGGTTCCGGCTGTGCCTGCGGGCGCCGGAGCGGTTCACCGGGTACCTGGCGCTGAACATGTCCCACCCCTGGCCCCGGCACCGGGCGGTCCTGCCCAACCTGTGGCGGATGTGGTACACCGCATTCGTCGAGTACCCGGTGCTGGGGCGGGCCGTGCTCCGGCACCGGCCCGGCTTCACCCGCTTCCTGCTGCGTCACCAGGCGGCCGACCCGGCGGTGTGGACGGACGCCGACCTCGCCGAGTACGCGGCCGCGACCTCCGCGAGCGCGGCCGCCGCCCAGTCCCTGTTCTGGCAGTACGTGCTGCACGACATCCCCGCGCTGGTCCGCGGCACCTGGCGCCGGCACCGGCTGACTGTGCCCACGCTGCTGCTGGGCGGGGAGCGGGACGTCGTGGTCCCGCCGTCACTGCTCGCCGGGTCGGAGCCGTACGCCGACGAGTTGACCGTGCGGCTGGTGCCGGGAGCCGGGCACTTTCTGCCGCAGGAGCGGCCCGAGGCGGTCGCCGAGGGGATCGGGGAACTGTTCGCCGGGCCGCGCTAGCGCAGTGCCGCCCGCTCGGTGAGCCGGTGGACGAACGCCCGCCCGCGCGGCTCGCCGAGCGTCCGGCCGTAGAGCCACTGGACCGGGCGCAGGGCCGTGGGGCGGGTGGCGCCGAGGACCGCGAAGCGTGTTCCGGAGCCCTCCGGTACGGCCGCCATGCCGCCCACGATCAGGCGGGACTGCATCAGGCACCAGCCGGGGGCGAGGCGTACCTCGAAGGACTCGCGCAGGCCCGAGCGGCCCACGGCCAGGGCCTGCACCCGGTCCGCCTCGCCCGGTGGGACGCGGAACTCTCGTAGGAAGGGGACCAGATGGGGCAGTTCGGCCGAGAGGTCGGAGGCGACCGCCCAGACCTGCTCGTACGGCAGCGCGAGGTGCTCCTCGCTGTACAGGCCGGCGTGCAGACCGGCGGCCAGGACGCGCAGGCGTCGTACGGGATCGGTGTTCATCGCGACCACGCCTTCCGGAACGCGGAACGGGCCCGGTGCAGCCGGGACTTGACGGTGCCCGTGGGGACCCCGAGCAGTTCGGCCACGGCGGCCTCGTCCAGGCCCTCCAGCTCGCGCAGGACCAGGACCGCGCGGTGCCGCACCGGCAGCCGGGCGAGCACGTCCCGGACATCGGCGGGCAGCTCGCCGTCGGTGCCGGTGCGCAGTCCGCCGAGCCGGGACAGGTCGGCGGGGTCGGCCGGTTCCTCGACCGCGGTGCGTCGGGCGACCCGGACCGCCTCGCGGACGGCGACCGTGCGCACCCAGCCGTAGAAGGCGAGCGGGTCGCGCAAGCCGCGCAGACCCTTGAAGATCGCGACCAGCGACTCCTGTACGGCGTCGGACACGTCGTCCGGCGCGATCGGGCGGCACAGCCGGGTCACGTACGGCGTCACCAGGGTCAGCAGCTCGTCCATGGCCAGGGCGTCCCCGCCCTGCGCGGCCCGGACGAGCGCGGCGGCCGTCTCCCACGGCTCGGCGGTGTCCCCCTGTGTGTCCATGACGGGGGCACCCTACGCGACGGGCCCGCCGCGATCCCGCGACGGGCCCGGTTGCCTCGAGTGGCCGTCAGCCGAGCTTGGCGAAGCCGTAGTTGAGGAGCTTCTTCGCGTCCGTCTCGCGCTGGGTGATGGAGGTGGAGGCGAGGACGGTGCCGATGACCGTCTTGCCGTTCCGGGTCGCGGCGAAGACCAGGCAGTACTTGGCCTCGGGGCCGGAGCCGGTCTTCACGCCGATGGTGCCGCTGTAGCTGCTGAGGAGCCCGTTGGTGTTGGTCCACGGGTTCATCGTGCGGGTGCTGCCCGTCTTGGTGATCGTCTTCGCCGTGTACGACTTCGTCTTGACGACCGTGCGGAACGTGGAGCTCTTCATCGCGCTGCTGGCGATCTTCGTCAGGTCGCGCGGCGTCGAGTAGTTGTTGCCGTTGCCGATGCCGTCGAACGAGTCGAAGTGCGTGTGCGTCAGGCCGAGGTTCTTGGCGGCGGTGTTCATCTTGCCGATGAAGTTCGACACGCGCTTGGCCATGGTGTCGCCGCTGCCGTACTTGTCGGCGAGCGCGTAGGCGGCGTCGCAGCCGGACGGCAGCATCAGCCCGTAGAGCAGCTGGCGGACGGTGACCTTGTCGCCGACGATCAGGTGCGCCTGGGAGGCGTTGTTCCTGACGACGTAGTCGCTGTACTCCTTCTTGATCGTCACCTTGGAGTCGAGGTTGAGGTTCGACTGGGCGAGCACGACCTTGGCGGTCATGATCTTGGTCGTGGACCCGGTGGGGAGCTGAGTGTCGGCCGCCTTCTTGAACAACGTCGAGCTGTTCGCGTTGTTCATGAGGTAGCCGCCCTTGGCCACGATCGAGGGCGTCGTGACGGCCTGCGCGGGCGTCGCGGTGAAGGCACCGGTGGCGAGCAGCGCGCCGGAGGTGACGGCGACAGCGGTTGCTCTGCGGAAGCGGCGGGTGCCCTTAATGCCGGTAATCAAAGTGATATACCCCGATTGTCTTGAATGCCCCTACTGTGCGGCCGAGTTGAGGTGGCAAGGGAGCAGGGCCGCACGTGTGTGACACGTAAGTAGCACAGAAGGTTGTGCGGCCGCCGGGAGAGATCTGCGTCACGTCCGCATGATGGACGAGCCCACCTATGCGTACGTGTTGTATCTATCCTGTGGGCATGGCCACGCCCACGAAGCAACCACCCGCCGCCGACCGTGTCTACAGCCATGTGAAGCAGGGCGTCCTCGACCGCCGCTACGAGGGCGGGACGCTGCTCACCGAGGGGGAACTGGCCGAGGCCGTGGGGGTCTCGCGCACGCCTGTGCGGGAGGCGCTGCTCAGGCTGGAGGTCGAGGGCCTGATCAGGCTGTACCCGAAGAAGGGCGCCCTGGTCCTGCCGGTCTCCGCGCAGGAGATCGCCGACGTGGTGGAGACCCGGCTGCTGGTGGAGGAGCACGCTGCCCGCAAGGCCGTACCCGCCCCGCCGGCGCTGCTGGAGCGGCTGGCGGAGCTGCTGGAGCAGCAGAAGACGCAGGCCGCGGCAGGTGAACTGGCCGCAGCCGCGAGGACCGACCGCTGCTTCCACGCCGAGATCGTGCGCAGCGGCGGCAACGAGATCCTGTCCCGGCTCTACGACCAGCTGCGCGACCGGCAGCTCAGGATGGGCGTCGCGGTCATGCACTCGCACCCCGACCGGATCGCCAAGACGCTCGCCGAGCACGAGGAGATCCTCGAGGCGCTGCGCTCCGGCGACGCGGAGGCGGCCGTCGGGGTCGTGCACCGGCATGTGAGCTGGTTCTCGCACCTCGCGCGGGGTGAGGTCCGATGAGCGACGCCACCCTGCCGGGTGACCCTCCCCCAGCGCCTGAAAAGCCTGGGGCGACCCCGAGCGGCCGCCGCGCCGTCGCGGTGTGGTCCATCGGTGTCTCGGTCTACTTCGTCGCCGTCATCTTCCGTACGTCGCTGGGCGTCGCAGGGCTGGACGCGGCCGACCGCTTCCACGTGGGCGCCTCCGCCCTCTCGACCTTCTCGATCCTCCAGCTGCTGGTCTACGCCGGCATGCAGATACCGGTGGGCCTGCTCGTCGACCGGCTCGGCACCAAGAAGGTGCTCGTCATCGGCACGGTGCTGTTCACGGCGGGCCAGCTCGGCTTCGCCTTCTCGCCCTCCTACGGCACGGCGCTCGCCTCGCGGGCGCTGCTCGGGTGCGGTGACGCGATGACCTTCATCAGCGTGCTGCGGCTCGGCACGCGCTGGTTCCCGGCCCGGCGCGGACCGCTGGTCGCGCAGCTCGCGGGTCTGGTCGGCATGGCGGGCAACCTGGTCTCGACGCTGGTCCTGGCCCGGCTGCTGCACGGCCTCGGCTGGACCCCGGCGTTCGCGGGCAGCGCACTGGCCGGTGTGGTCGTGCTCGTCCTGACGCTGCTGTTCCTGAAGGACCACCCCGAGGGGCAGGAGCCGGAGCCGGTCCCGCACCAGGGTGCGGCCTACGTCCGCCGGCAGATCGCGGCGGCCTGGCGGGAGCCCGGGACGCGGCTGGGTCTGTGGGTGCACTTCACGACCCAGTTCCCGGCGATGGTTTTCCTGCTGCTGTGGGGGCTGCCGTTCCTGGTCCAGGCGCAGGGGCTGTCCCGTGCCACGGCCGGTGAGCTGCTCACGCTCGTCGTCCTGTGCAACATGGTGATCGGGCTGGTCTACGGCCAGATCGTGGCCCGGCACCACGCGGCCCGGCTGCCGCTGGCGCTGGGCACGGTCGGGGCGACGGCGGCGCTGTGGGCGTCGACGATTCTCTGGCCGGGTGAGCGTGCGCCCATGTGGCTGCTGGTGGTGCTCTGCGCGGTGCTCGGTGCGTGTGGACCGGCGTCGATGCTGGGGTTCGACTTCGCGCGGCCGGCCAACCCGCCCGAACGGCAGGGGACGGCGTCGGGGATCACCAACATGGGTGGGTTCGTCGCCTCCATGACGACGTTGTTCGCGGTCGGGGTGCTGTTGGACGCGACCGGGGACGACTACTCGGTGGCCTTCTCCGTGGTGTTCGTGCTGCAGGCGGTGGGAGTGAGTCAGATTCTGCGGTTGCGGGGACGGGCCGCTCGGCGGGAGCGGGAGCGGCTGGTGGCGAGCCGGGTGGAGACGGTGCACGTGCCCGTGTGAGCCGTTCTCTGCCGCCCGCGCACCGCCCGTTTCCGGTCGGCAGAGAGGCTGGGCGACCTGTGGGGGTGCCCGCAGCCGGCGGCTGTCCGTCCTGCGGTCGGCCGAGAAGCCTTCGTCGACGGCGGACTCCGCGCGGTCCGAGAGGCCCCGCGCTGTGGAGTTCCGCCGGCCCTCGCCAGGTGCTCGGCGTCGACGCCGAGGCCGAGCCCACGGGCGTCCGGCACGGATCACAGCACGCGGAGCATCGACTCGGCCCAGCCGCGGCATCCGGCCGCCGTCCGGTCTACGGCGTCACCGTGAAGTTGCGCAGGATCGCCGCCGTCAGGTCCGGGTCGCCCTCCGTCTTCAAACGGTCCGCGACCGCCTCCGGGGTCACGCGGCCGCAGGCCAGGCGGACGTACGTCTCCCAGTCGAGAGTGAGCGTCGCGGCGGGGCCCAGGGCGGGGGCGGTCTCCAGGGTGCCGCGGCCCTGGATGTCCACGCGGATGGTGCGCAGGAACTCGATCGGGCCGTGCACGTCGAAGACGACGGCCGAACTGCGCGGGGCGTTCGCGTCCTTGGCGACCACCTTGGGCAGCGCGGACAGCAGGACGTCGCGGGTGATGTGCGCGCCCGGCGAGTCGAGGTTGCCGGGGCGGCCGAGGGCCGTGCGCAGGTCCTGCTCGTGCACCCACACGTCGAAGGCGCGGGTGCGCATCGCCTGTTCGAGGGTTACCTCGGTGCCCAGCGGGCCGCGCACCTTGGTGCCGGGGTCGCGGGACTCGTTGCGCAGCTGGCGGTTGCGGCGGATGACCGTGTACTCCAGCTCGGCCGTCATCTCCGGCGACGTGTGGTGGCGGCGGACGTCGACCTGCATCTCCATGTAGCGCTGGTGCTCGTTGGTGACATGGAAGAGGTCACGGGGGAGGGTGTGGATGGGACGCGGGTCGCCGAGCATCTCGCAGTCCAGACCGATGACGTGCGAGACCACGTCACGGATGGACCAGCCCGGGCAGGGCGTCCGCCGGTTCCACTCGCCCTCCGGGAGTGTGCCGACCAACTCGGATATCGCGTCGATGGAGTGGGTCCAGGCGTCGGCGTAGGGCTGGAGGGTGGGATGCAGACTCACGGAACGGGACCCCTCGGCGGTTGGTACACGGGCGGTTGTGGCGGCGTTGCCAGTGGGAGGTGGCTGCACTCGGCGGGTGTCTTGAGACGCTAAGTTACGCTGCTACGAGGCACCCCGGCAGTGCTTTCGTGTGACGATCGTAGGCCCGTGTGGACGACTCGAATGCCAGGGCGGTGGTAGTGTGCGCGCCTCGCTGATCCAGATTGCCGTAGACGAGGGCGAATCGGTTGCCGATCGGCGGCAGCGGGTGGCCTCGCTGGTCCGGGAACAGGCCGGGTCCGACCTGGTCGTTCTGCCCGAGTTGTGGACCACCGGCGCGTTCGCCTACGAGGAGTTCGGCCCGGAGGCCGAGCCGCTCGAAGGGCCGACGTACGAGGTGATGGCCAAGGCGGCGAGCGACGCGGGCGTGTGGCTGCACGCCGGCTCCATCCCGGAACGGGCTGCGTCCGACAGCGGCTCCGCCGCGGATGGGGGTCCCCTCTACAACACGTCTCTCGTCTTCTCCCCCTCAGGCGAGCTGGCCGCGGCCTACCGCAAGATCCATCGCTTCGGCTTCGACAAGGGCGAGGCCGTGCTGATGAGCGCCGGGCGTGATCTGGTGACGGTCCGGCTGCCCGGGACCACCCTCGGCGTGGCCACCTGCTACGACCTCCGTTTCCCCGAACTCTTCCGCTCCCTCGTCGACGCGGGCGCCGAGACGCTGGTGATCCCGGCGGGCTGGCCCGAGCGGCGACGCGCGCACTGGACGCTGCTGGCTCAGGCGCGGGCGGTGGAGAACCAGGCGTTCGTGCTCGCGTGTGGAACGGCCGGGACGCATGCCGGAGTTCCCCAGGCGGGTCACTCGATCGTGGTGGATCCCTGGGGCGAGGTGCTCGCCGAGGCGGGCGCCGGCGAGGAGATCCTCACGGTCGACTTCGACCCGGCGAAGGTGGCGGCGACCCGTGAACAGTTCCCGGCCCTGAAGGACCGGATGCTGGGCCTGGAACCGCCGCGCCGCTGAACTCGCTGGGCGGCCCTAGTCGTCCTCCCGCTCCCGCTGCGCCAGATGGATCACGCACACCGCCACCGCGATCAGCAGGGCCGGGTCCGCGTCGTCGCGCACGATGTCGACGCCGTACGTGTCCCTGAGGTGCAGCCGGCGGCGGGAGATCACCGCGAGGAGTTCACCGTCGTACTCGATGGCGAACTCGTGGTCGAGGATCCTGCCGCTGACGTCCAGCTCGGTGCCGTCCACGAGCGCGACCCGGTAGTGGTTGCGCAGCAGGGACAGCCGCTTGCGCTTGATGGTGGCCAGGCCTTCGCCGTCCCGTTCGATCACCATGGTGTCGCGCAGGGCGAGCATCTTCTGGTGGATGTCGACCAGGACACGCCCGTGAACATCCTTCAGCTCGAAGGTGTCCCGCAGCCGCATGGCCTTGCCGTCGACGAGGAAGACCTTCTGGCCGTGCTCGTCCTCGATCCAGTAGTCGTCACCGATGCCGAGGAGCCGGTCGCGTACGAGGAGTCTCATGCGGGTACCGTTCCCCGGCCCGGCGGGATCATCACGGGACCCGAGGGAACGGAACCGGAGGGAACCGAGCCGGAGGGCACGGAACCGGAGGAAGGGGAACCGGGCGGAGGGGCGGGCTCCGGTCCGAACCGCCTGCGGTAGTCCGACGGGCTCAGCCCCGTCTCGCGGCGCAGCCGCGCCCGCAGGTTGGCCGCCGTGCCCAGGCCGCTGCGGGCCGCCACGACGTCCAGACGCTCCTCTCCCCGCTCGATCAGCCGGCAGGCGAGCGCGACCCGCTCCCCGGTGAGCCAGGCCAGCGGGGTCGTACCCAGCTGCGCGCGGAAGCGACGGTGCAGTGTCGCGGGGGAGACGGCCGCGCGGGCGGCCAGGTCCGCCACCGTCAGCGGCTCGCCCAGCCGCTCCTGTGCCCAGGCCAGCAGCGGGCCGAGCGACTCGTCGGGGACCGGGGGCAGCGGGCGTTCCACGAACTGCCGCTGGCCGCCGTCCCGGTGCGGGCCGAAGACGAGACGGCGGGAGACGTGGTTGGCGATCTCGGCGCCGTGGTCGCGCCGTACGACGTGCAGGGCCAGGTCGAGCGCCGACGCGCTGCCCGACGCCGTGAGGATGTCGCCGTCGTCCACGAAGAGGACGTCCGGCTCCAGGCGCACCTCGGGGAAGCGGGTCCGGAAGTACTGCTCCCACATCCAGTGGCAGGCCGCCCGGCGCCCGTCCAGCAGCCCCGCCTCGGCGATCGTGAACGCGCCCGAGCAGAAGCCGACGAGCCGGGCGCCACGCGCGTGTGCCCGGCGTACGACGTCCAGGACGTGCTCCGCGCGCGGGACCTCGGTGTCGGGCCGGTTCGGCACGATCAGCGTGTCGGCCTCCTCGGCGGCCTCCAGTCCGGCGACCCCGGTCAGCGTGAAGAAGCCGTCCCGCATGCGGGTGTGCGGCTCGGCGGCGCACAGCCGGAAGTCGTACAGCTTCCGTCCCAGTTCGGGCCTGGGCAGCCCGAAGACCTCGATGGCGCAGCTCATCTCGAACGGGTTGGAGTTCTCGTCGACGACGAGAACGATGCGGTGCGAGGATCCTTGCGGCATGTGCGATTTCTAGCACTCGTCGGCCGCCCCGGCACCCCGGACGATGAACGCATGGAACCGATCTCCCTGGAGGCGGCGCTCGCCTCCTTCTCCGAGCAGTGGAGCCCGCGCATCGTCACCGCGGTCAACGACTACGACGTCCGCGTCGCCAAGGTCGAGGGCGAGCACGTCTGGCACGTGCACGACGACACCGACGAGTTCTTCCTGGTCCTCGACGGCGAGTTGCACATCTCCCTCAGGGAGCCGGCCGGCGAGCGCACGGTCGTCCTCCCCAAGGGCTCGGTGTTCACCGTCCCGCGCGGCACCTGGCACAGGCCGTACGCACCCGTGCCCACCCAGATGCTGGTCTTCGAGCCCACCGGCACCTTCTCGGTGGGCGACCGGCACGACGAGGTGCCGGACCACGTGGATGCGACCACCGGCCACGCGCTCACCTGACCCGGCACCGGAATCCGGCGGGACGAGAGGTGTCGCGCAAGTGAACTTCCAGTTCTGGTGAGGAAGTTGCCCAACCAAGCGGATGGGCGCCGAGTCGGACGTTGGGTAGGCCGCACAGGCTCCGCACGTTCCTTTCGGAGGTCCGCATGCCCTCTCGTCCCGTCCGCCGCCGGGTGATACGCGCCGCCTGCGCGGTGACGCTGGCCCTCGGTACGGCCCTGGCCGTGCCGCTCACCCTGCCCGGCACCGCCGGTGCCGCCACGCAGCCGGCCACCGCCTCGGTCAACCCGTACGACTGGCAGCTCACCTACAAGGCCGCCCCCGGCCAGACCAACAAGGCCACCGTCACCGCGTCGCTCACCGCGGACCGCACGGGCATCACCTACGTGATCGACGACGACGTCCCGATCAACGCGGGCCACGACTGCGCCCACCCCGACGGCGCGGACCACACGAAGGTCTCCTGCACGGTCACCAACGTGGACAGCCAGGACCCGTACGCCGCCCTGATCATGAACCTCGGCGACGGCAACGACACGGTCGCCTACGACAACACCACCGACCAGATCTACTACTACGCCGAGATCTCCCTCGGCGTCGGCAACGACAAGGCGACCGACAGCGGCCGCCTCGACGGCGCCTACGTCTCGGGCGACGCGGGCAACGACACCCTCACGGTGGGCGCGGAGGGCCTGGCCTGGGGCGGCGACGGCAACGACACGGTCTACGCGAGCGGCGGAGACAACATCGTGCAGGGCGGCAAGGGCGACGACGTGCTGCACGGCGGCGCCGGGAGCCAGTACCTGTCCGGCGACGACGGCAACGACAGGATCTCCGGCGGATCGGGCGCCGACTCGCTGTACGGCGGCAAGGGCAACGACGTCCTGTACGGCAACAGCGGCGACGACAAGCTGTACGGCAACAGCGGGAACGACAAGCTGTACGGCGGCCCGGGCCGCGACACGCTCTCCGGCGGCCCCGGCACGGATGTGATCCACCAGGGCTGAGGGGCTGAGGGGCTGGGGGCCCGAGGGGCCGAGGACCCGCGGGCAGGCACAGCGCCCGCTGTCGGTGCCGCTGGCACCCTTGGGATCATGACCGACTCCGCACCCCGCCGCCGGCACCTACAACTACGCCCTGCGCCGCTACGACCCCGCGGCCGGTGAGGTCAGCACCCTCGCCACCGATCTGCGCGAGCCAAGCGACGCCGTCGTCGTCGGCGAGGACATCGTGGTCGTGGAGTCGGCACGGCACCGTCTGACCCGGCTGCGGCTGCGGCTGCGGCTGCCGGAGGAGGCGGTCCGCGTGGAGGCGGTCGCCCATCGCACCCGGCGCGCGGCCACGGAGGTCGCCCCCGGCAGACTCAGGCTGGACGTGGTCTTCCAGGCGCCTGCAGGCCAGAAGCTGGACACGCGCTACGGCCCCTCGACCCGTCTCCTGGTCTCCTCCACCCCGCCCGAACTGCTGCTCGAGGGCGAGGGCGCCGACACGGACCTGTCCCGCACCCTGGAGTTCAACCCGGCCGCCACGGAGGGCGTCCTGCACGTCTCCGCGACAGCCGCCTCCTGCGACGACGATCCGTCCGTCGACCCCGCCTGCCACGTCCACCAGCAGGACTGGGGCGTCCCGGTCCGCTTCACCGAGGGCGGGGCGGGGCGGGCCGGCTGCCGCTCGTCCTGGCCGGGAGGGACGAGCAGTAGCCGGGCGGCGGCCGGGGAACCTCACATGCCGTACCCGTCGCTGTACCCGTCGCCGCGGTGATGGTGGCGGTGGGGTTCCTCCTCGACCACCGGCGTCGGCGGTACCACGATCCGCCGGCGCCGTGCGATGCCGCTGAACGTGGCGGTGCCGATGAGCCCGACGGCCATCAGGATGACGCCGACGAGGTCGAGGTTGACTCCCTGCATGTGCCAGTCGGTCGCGAACGTGAGGATGGCTCCCACGGCGATGAGGATGATGCAGCCGCCGAGGCCCATGAGGCGTCGCCTCCCTTTCCGGTCCAGGAATCTGCGGAGCAGTCCGGGTACCCGGCGCCGCCCGGGGCATGCCCGGGCGGCTGTTGACGGCTGCTCAGACCACGTCCACGTAGTCCTCGCGCCCGGCACTCACCAGATGGGTCCTGTTCGGGTACAGGAGCACCGCGACCCAGGTGCCGTCCTTCGACGCCGTGGAGCCCTTGCTGAACGTGCCGTCGGAGCGGGTGGTGGCGTTGCCCATGTCGTACCAGCTGGAGGAGCCCTTGGGGCGGAAGAGGATCTTCACCTTCTGGCCGCCGTAGGCCTTCCAGGCGCCGGAGCTGTAGTACTGCAGCTTGCCCTTGTAGGTGAGGGTGCGGCCCTTGCGCACCGGCTCGGGCGAGGCGTTGCCGCCGGTGATCCGGGTCGGGGTGCGCTTGGCGTACACGACCTTGCCGTACGACTCCTGCCAGTTGCGGCTGCCCTTGAAGTGTGCCCGGTAGTAGCCCTTGTAGGGCGCGTCGAAGGTGCCCTTGAACGGTGCGCCGGACTCGGGGTCGGCGCTGCCCGGGGTGACGGTCTTCATCGTCTTCCAGCCGGTCTTCCCGTCGGCCGAGTACTGCAGCTCGACCTTGTTGTCCGCGTATCCGGGGACGCTGGAGCCGGTGTGCAGCACGCCCTTGGCGGTCAGCTCGGAGTACTTGTTCAAAGTCGCGGTGAAGTCGGTGAGGGACGTCTTCGTCGCGACGTACACCCTGACCCTCTGCAGCTCACTGAACTTCAGGAACGTCCCGCTGCGCACCTGCACCTCGACCGTGCCGGACTTCGGCAGCGTCAGCTGTCCGGTGAAGCGGCCGTCGGCGCCCGTGACGGGCCGCGAGGCCACGCCGCCGAACTCGTCGGACCAGATCTCGTCCACCGTGGCTCCGGCCAGCGGCTTCCACGCCCCGCCGACGTACACCTCGGCGGTGCCGGAGACGGTCGCCGCCTGCCCGGCCTTGACGTCCAGTTCGGAGTCGTCCAGGGTCACGCGCGTGTCCGACTGCACGGCCCTGACCTCGACGCTCTCGTTGGCCCTGGACTGGTACCAGGGCTCGTCCAGCCGCAGCCAGGCGTTGACGGTGGCGCTGGACGGGTCGGTCACGGCGTAGACGGCGGTGAAACGGCCGTCGGTGCCGGTCGTGGTGGTCGTGTCGTCCCCATCGGAGATCTCCAGGTCCACCTCCGCGCCCGCCGCGGGCGTCGTCTCGCCGGTGCGCGGGTCGGTGACCGTGAAGCCGCCGGTGACGGTGACGTCCTGGTGCTCGTAGTCCGGGTTCTGCGGCGTGGCCTGCAGATCCGTCAGGTGTGCCTCGAGCTCGTACTGGTAGGCGCCCTGGGCCGAGGTGGTGTCCCCGTCCGCGTCGGTCAGGTCGACGACGACGCGGTAGGTGCCGAGGTCGGCCAGGCGCAGCGGGGTGGTGGTCCGCCACGTGTTCGAAAAGCCGGTGCTGGAGTCCGGAGTGAAGTCGCTGACCTCGGCGACCTCCGGGGCGTCGGAGGCGGAGCCCGGCGCGTACAGGTGGGCGGTGATCGAGGTGATGGCGGTGTCGGACGAGGCGGACACCCACACCAGGCCCTCGCCCGGATGGTCGCCACCGCCGACGCCGTACAGCACCGGTGCCACCGCAGCATGCGCGGCCGGCGCCGGGCCGAGCAGCAGGCCGGCAGCGACGGAGGCGCAGGCGAGCGCCAGGGATCTCTTTCGCACGTGTAGTCCCCCCACGAGACCGGATACGCAGATCGTTGAAGAGCGAAGCGCATCGTACGCTGCGGCAACCATGTTTGAACAGGTTCAAAAACAACGGTTTCGCAGGGGGAAGGGGTGGTGGGGCTCAGTCCTCCAGGAACGCCGTCAGCGCGTTGGCCAGCAGGAACGGGTCGTCGGCGCCGCACAGTTCGCGCACGCTGTGCATCGACAGGATCGCCACGCCGATGTCGACGGTCCGGATGCCGTGCCGGGCCGCGGTGATCGGGCCGATCGTGGTGCCACAGGGCATCGAGTTGTTGGAGACGAAGGTCTGCAGCGGCACGCCCGCCTTCTCGCAGGCCCCGGCGAACACCGCCCGGCCCGAACCGTCCGTGGCGTAGCGGTTGTTGACGTTGACCTTGAGGATCGGGCCGCCGTTGACCCGCGGGTGGTGCGTCGGGTCGTGCCGCTCCGCGTAGTTGGGGTGCACGGCGTGGCCCGTGTCGGAGGACAGACAGACCGTGCCGGCGAAGGAGCGGGCCCGGTCCTCGTACGAGCCGCCGCGCGCGAACACCGAGCGCTCCAGCACGGTGCCGAGCAGCGGGCCGTCCGCGCCGGTGTCCGACTGCGAGCCGTTCTCCTCGTGGTCGAAGGCGGCCAGCACGGGGATGTGGGTGAGCGGGGCGCCCGAGGTCGCGGCGGAGGCCAGGGCGGCCGCGCCCGCGTGCACCGACAGCAGGTTGTCCATCCGGGGACCGGCGACCAGCTCGCGGTCCCGGCCGAGGTAGGCGGGCGGCTCCACCGAGTGCGTCATCAGGTCCCAGCCGGCCACCGAGCCCGCCGTGAGACCCGCCTCCACCTCCAGGAAGGCGATCAGCTCGCCGTCGCGCAGGTCGTCGCCGAGCCCCCACACCGGCTGCAGATGGCGCTGCTTGTCGAGCTTGAGGCCCTCCGAGGACACCGAACGGTCCAGGTGGATGGCGAGTTGGGGCACCCGCAGCAGCGGCCGGTCCACATTGACCAGGACCGTGCTGCCGTCGCGCAGGGTCAGCCGCCCCGCCAGGCCCAGGTCCCGGTCGAGCCACGAGTTCAGCAGCGGGCCGCCGTAGATCTCCACCGCGACCTGCCGCCAGCCGTGCGCCCCGGCGTCCGGCTGCGGCTTGACCCTGAGGTTGGGCGAGTCGGTGTGCGCGCCGATGATCCGGAACGGCGTGTGCGGCTGGGCGCCCTCGGGGACGTACCAGGCGACGATCGCCCCGCCGCGCAGCACGTACCTGCCGCCGCTCGAACCGTCCCAGGCGTCCGTCTCGGCGACCTGCCTGAAGCCCGCCTTCTCCAGCCGCTCGGCGGTGTTCGCCACGGCGTGGTACGGCGACGGGCTCGTCGCCAGGAAGGACATCAGGTCGTCGGTGTGGCCGCGGTCGAAGCGGGCTGGTGCGCTCATGGGCTTACCTTAACGACGTGCGTGGGCCCGCCCCCGGTACGGGAGCGGGCCCACGCAGGCGATCAGTGGGTGCGGAGCGGGTCCTTCGGCAGGTTAGAAGGCGGCCTCGTCCAGCTCCATCAGGTCCAGGTCGACCTTCTCCGAGATCTTGCGGGCCAGGGTGACACCCGGCAGGACGTTGGCCGCGAAGAACTTCGCCGCCGCGATCTTGCCGGTGTAGAACGCCTTGTCCTTGGAGGAGGCCGTCTGCAGCTTCTCGGCGGCGATCGCGGCGCCCTTGAGCAGCAGGTAGCCGACGATCACGTCACCGGAGGCCAGCAGCAGGCGGGTGGTGTTCAGGCCCACCTTGTAGATGTTCTTGACGTCCTGCTCGGTGGCCGCGAGGTCGGTCAGCATCAGGCCGACGATCGCCTCCAGCTCCACGGCCGCCTTCGCGAGGTGCTCGCGGGCGCCCGCCAGCTCCTCGCCGCCGGTGCCGAGCGCCAGGAACTTCTTGATGTCCTCGGCGAGGGAGTTCAGGGCCGCGCCCTGGTTGCGGACGATCTTCCGGAAGAAGAAGTCCTGGCCCTGGATCGCCGTGGTGCCCTCGTACAGGGTGTCGATCTTGGCGTCGCGGATGTACTGCTCGATCGGGTACTCCTGCAGGAAGCCGGAGCCGCCGAAGGTCTGCAGCGACTGGGCGAGCTGCTCGTAGCCCTTCTCGGAGCCGTAGCCCTTCACGATCGGCAGGAGCAGGTCGTTGAGCGCGTGCTCGGCCTTCGCGTCCTCGCCGGTCGCCTCCTTGACCGCGATCGTGTCCTGGACCGAGGCGGTGTAGAGGACGAGGGCGCGCATGCCCTCGGCGTACGCCTTCTGCGTGATCAGCGAGCGGCGCACGTCCGGGTGGTGCGTGATGGTGACCTTGGGCGCGGCCTTGTCCATGAACTGCGCGAGGTCGGGACCCTGGACGCGCTCCTTGGCGTACTCCAGCGCGTTCAGGTAGCCCGTCGACAGCGTGGAGATCGCCTTCGTGCCGACCATCATGCGGGCGAACTCGATGATGCGGAACATCTGGCGGATGCCGTCGTGCTTGTCGCCGATCAGCCAGCCCTTGGCGGGGTGGCGGTCGCCGAAGGTCATCTCGCAGGTGTTGGAGGCCTTCAGGCCCATCTTGTGCTCGACGTTGGTGGCGTAGACGCCGTTGCGCTCGCCCAGCTCGCCGGTCTCGAAGTCGAAGAGGTACTTCGGGACGAGGAAGAGGGACAGGCCCTTGGTGCCCGGGCCGGCACCCTCGGGACGCGCCAGCACGTAGTGGAGGATGTTCTCCTCCATGTCGTGCTCACCGGAGGTGATGAAGCGCTTCACACCCTCGATGTGCCAGGAGCCGTCCTCCTGCTGGACCGCCTTGGTACGGCCGGCGCCGACGTCCGAACCCGCGTCGGGCTCGGTGAGCACCATGGTGGAGCCCCAGGTCCGGTCGACCGCGATCTGCGCCCACTTCTTCTGCTCCTCGGTGCCCTCCTCGAAGAGGATGCGGGCGAAGGCCGGGCCGGAGGAGTACATCCACACGGCCGGGTTCGAGCCGAGGATCAGCTCCGCGTAGGCCCAGATCAGGGACGGGGGGGCCGTCGTGCCGCCGATCTCCTCGGGCAGGCCCAGGCGCCAGTACTCGGAGTCCATGAAGGCCTTGTAGCTCTTCTTGAAGGACGCCGGGACCGGCGCGGTGTTCGTCTCGGGGTCGAAGACGGGCGGGTTGCGGTCGGCGTCCGCGAAGGACTCGGCCAGCTCGTTCTCGGAGAGGCGGGTCAGCTCCTCGAGGACGCTCTTGGCGGTCTCGGTGTCCATCTCCTCGAAGGGACCGGTGCCGTACAGCTTGTCGCGGCCGAGTACTTCGAAGAGGTTGAACTCGATGTCGCGGAGATTGGACTTGTAGTGCCCCATGGTGACGGCTCCGTATAGGACTCGGCGAGGCACTGACTCCTCGCATCGTTCACGTACCAACAAGTAGCTACGATGATGCTACCCGTCGGTAATAAGAAGCAACCCCGAACCGGTCATCTGTGACTCAGTACGCTTTGGTCCATGTACGGCTACGACCAGAACCTGGGTGCCCAGCAGGGGTACTCCCAGCCGCAGCAGCAGATGCCGGGCGGTGTCGGCGGCTATGGCCAGCAGCCGCCGCTGTACCCCGAGCCGTCCCCGCCCTCGCTCGCGGACGCGGTGCGCGCGTTCACCACCGGGCAGATGTCCGCGGAGGACTTCCAGCAGGTCTTCGCCACGTCGAAGGTCTACTGCCCGCGCGGTGACACCCCCGGCTTCCTGGCCCTGCACAACACCCAGCAGCCGGTGATCCCGATGTTCACCTCGCTCAAGGAGCTGCGCCGGTACGCGGGCAAGGAGTCCAAGTACTTCGTGATCACCGGCGCCGAGGTGATCGACCTGCTGCCGACCGGGTACGGCTTCGTCCTGGACATGGAGGGCGAACACCGGATGGTGTTCGACGCCAAGGCGGTGGAGCAGATGGTCGACTTCGCGATGCGGCGCATGTACGGCTGACCGCCGGTCCGGCGCAAACGTACGCCCTCGTTTGTCACAGACATGCCATAGGGTGCCCTCAGGCAGCCGCGCCCCGTGTGCAACCGCTCTTGCGCGGTCGCGTCCGGGTGTCGCGCGGCGCTCTCGTCTCCCGGTGCTCCCGGGGTCTTTCGTGGGGGTTCATCACTGTGCGCATGCGCAGCACTTCGGCCGCGACGGTGCTCGCGGTCCTCTTCGGCTCGGTGGCGCTGACCGCCGTGTCGGCCGGGCCGGCGTCGGCCGTGACGACCACGGTCGGCTCGCCCGCCGGCATCGTCGTGAACGACACGCTCAAGCGGGTCTTCGTCGGCGACGACACGAACGACCGGATCGTCGCCTTCGACTACCACGGCAACCGCGTCGACTCGGTGAGCGGCATCGACGGGATCTTCGACGTGGCGCTCTCCGACGACGGCAGCACCCTGTACGCCGCGGCGCGGGTCAGCCACGAGATCGTGGCGCTCGACGCGGCCACCCTCGACGTCAAGGCCCGCTACCCCGTGGCCGCCGGCGTGGGTCCGCTGCACGTCGAATTCTCCGGTGGCAGGGTCTGGTTCACCTACGGTGAATCCGGCGACCGGACGACGAGCGGCCTGGGCTCGGTCGACCCGGCCGTGGACCCGGCCGGCGGGTCCGACCCGGTGACGCTCGGACAGCTTCCGCTGGAGAACCACGGAGTCTCGACTCCCGCTTACCTGGACACGGACCCGTCCGAGCCCGGGCTGCTGGCCGTGGGCGCGACCGACTTCTACGACACGACCAAGGATCTGATGGCCGTCGTCGACGTCTCCGGGGCGGCACCCCGGCTGGTCGCCTCGCACGGCGGCGGCTACTCGCTGAACCACGTCAACGACATCGACCTGGTACCGGGCACCTCGCAGGTCCTGGTCGACGGCACGGACCGGCACGCCTACGCGGACGGTACGTTCACCCGGGCCGGCGCCTACCCGGCCGGGCAGCGCGCGGACATCGCGCCGAACGGCCTGGTCGCTCAGGTCGGCGACCACCAGGTCGCGGTCTACGCGCCCGGCGCCGCCAAGCCGATCCGGACCTACGCCGCCGACACGGCCGACCTCGCCTGGGCCCCCGACTCCTCCCGGATCTTCGCGCTCGTGTCGTCGGCCGGCGGTTACACGTTCAAGGCGCTCACCGATCCGGCGCGGAGCGTGCCGGCGCTCTCGGTGAACGCCCCGGCGACGGCCACGCGCGCCAAGCAGCTCACCGTGACGGGCAGGATCACGGCGACGGTCCCGTTCTCCACCGGCACCGAGCTGACCGTCACCCGTACCGACCTGGAGAGCCCGAGCGGCAAGACCCTGCCCTCGGTCACCGTGCAGGCGGACGGCAGCTACTCCTTCGGTGACACCCCGCCGGCCGGCGGCAAGGTCACCTACAGGGTCGCCTACGCAGGCGACGCCGGTCACCTGCCGGCCGCTGCCGCCGACAGCGTCGACGTCTCCCGCGCCTCCACGGCACTGCGCCTGAACAACAACGGCAAGCTGTACAACTACGGCACCGACGTCAAGTTCACCGCGCACCTCGGCGCGACGTACAAGAACCGTTCGGTCTCGATCTACGCGGACCCCTTCGGCAGTGACAAGGGGAAGAAGCTGATCAAGACCGGCAAGGTCGACTCCGACGGCGACATCGGCGCGTGGGTGGACATGACCCGCGACACGACCGTCACCGCGGTCTTCTCGGGCGACTCCCGCTACAAGCCGAGGACGGTGACGTCCACGGCGTACGCCCGGGTCAAGATCTCCACCGCCGTCTCCAGGCACTACAGGACGGCCAGGATCGGTTCGACGTCGTACTACTGGTTCCACAAGAACACCGACCCCCTGCTCACCACGACGATGAGCTACTACCCGGGCCGTAAGCAGCGCTTCGATCTCCAGGTCTACTACCAGGGCTCGTGGCACTCGGCGGACTCGCAGTACTTCCCGCTCGGTACGAACGGGAAGTCGGCCGTCCAGCTCGGGGCACCCGGCGAGTCGGGCATCCGGGCCCGGATGCGCTCGGTGTACGTCAACGGCTCGTCCGGCGATTCCGTGAACTCCACGACGTACGGCTCGTGGAAGTACCTGTACTTCAGCAACTGACACAGCCGACCCACGCACCCGGGTGCCTGTGCGACATCGACGGCCCGGAGGGAATGCCCTCCGGGCTTTCGCTGTTGTGGGTGGCAGAAAGTTCAACGCTCAACTAAAGTGGGCGCACAAGGAGGTACCGACATGCCTGCAGTGACCGTCGAGAACCCGCTGACGCTGCCCCGCGTGAGCGCGCCGGCCGACGCCGTGGCACGCCCCGTGCTGGCCATCACGACCGCGCCGAGCGGTTTCGAGGGCGAGGGTTTCCCGGTGCGCCGGGCGTTCGCCGGGATCAACTACCGCCACCTCGACCCGTTCATCATGATGGACCAGATGGGCGAGGTGGAGTACGCGCCGGGCGAGCCCAAGGGGACCCCGTGGCACCCCCACCGCGGCTTCGAAACCGTCACCTACATCATCGACGGGGTCTTCGACCACCAGGACTCCAACGGCGGTGGCGGCACGATCACCAACGGTGACACGCAGTGGATGACCGCGGGCTCGGGCCTCCTGCACATCGAGGCCCCGCCGGAGTCGCTGGTCATGTCCGGCGGTCTCTTCCACGGCCTGCAGCTGTGGGTGAACCTCCCGGCCAAGGACAAGATGATGGCCCCGCGCTACCAGGACATCCGCGGCGGCAACGTCCAGCTGCTGGCGTCCCCCGACGGCGGCGCGCTGCTGCGCGTCATCGCGGGCGAGCTGGACGGCCACCAGGGCCCCGGCATCACCCACACACCGATCACGATGATCCACGCGACCCTCGCCCCGGGCGCCGAGATCACCCTGCCCTGGCGCGAGGACTTCAACGGCCTCGCGTACGTCCTCGCGGGCCGTGGCTCGGTCGGCACCGACCGCCGCCCGATCCACCTGGGCCAGACCGCGGTGTTCGGCACCGGCTCCTCGTTGACCGTCCGCGCCGACGAGAAGCAGGACTCGCACACGCCGGACCTCGAGGTCGTCCTCCTCGGCGGCCGGCCGATCCGTGAGCCCATGGCTCACTACGGCCCGTTCGTCATGAACACCAAGGACGAGCTGATGCAGGCCTTCGAGGACTTCCAGAAGGGCCGCCTGGGCACGATCCCGGCCGTCCACGGCATGTCGGAGACCGGCCCGCAGGGCTGACCCGGCCCGACTCCGGAACGTCGCCAGGCCCGCTCCCCCGGCGGGCCGGGCGACGGCCGTCGTAGCCGACCTGGTCGGGGCCGGTGCGCTCGCCGGGCGGCAGCAGGCCCTCGCGCGAGTGGAACTTGATCGTCGGGACCGGAACGCCCGTGCGTCGAGCCGGCTCCGCGATACGCATTCCCCGAGGACGCCGAGCCGGGCCGCACGGTCGGCCTCACCCGCCCGGAGTCCCGCGGCAGGACAGCCGTGGCCCCCCATGATCCGCTGGAAGCGTGTCGTTGCTGCCCGAGCCCGTTCGCCGGCTCGCCGCCTGGTGTG
Organism: Streptomyces sp. NPDC085866; assembly: GCF_044541035.1. Classification (NCBI taxonomy): domain Bacteria; kingdom Bacillati; phylum Actinomycetota; class Actinomycetes; order Kitasatosporales; family Streptomycetaceae; genus Streptomyces; species Streptomyces sp. NPDC085866. Next base: position 97,067 of record NZ_JBITSQ010000020.1, on the reverse strand, counting down.
TCGCGCTGCTGCTCGTCGCCGGCGTCGGGTGGGTCGCGGTGCGGCTGTGCGGGGAGTTCAGGACCGCGGTCATCCCGGTGCTGCTCGCCCTGCTCGGGACCGCCCTGCTCGGGCCCCTGCACCGCAGACTCGTGGCCGTGGGGGTCCAGCGGTCGCTCGCGGCCGGGGTGACCTGTGTGGCCGTCGTGGCCGTCGTCGGTGGCGCCGTCTACATCGTCGTCGCCGCGCTCATCGACACCGGCGACCAGATCATCGCCTCCCTCCGGGATGCCGCCAGGTCCGTGGCGCAGCACTTCGGAGCCGCGGGGACCGGGCTCGACGACCTCGCCGCCAACTCGCGCAAGCTGCTCAGCAAGTTCGGGGGGACGGCGGCCTCCAACGTCATCAGCGGGGTCAGCGTCGTCGGCGAGAGCCTCGCCATGGCCGTTCTCGCGCTGCTGCTCGTCTTCTTCTTCCTGCGCGACTCCCACCGCGTCGTCGACAACCTGCGGGCCTTCGCGCCCGGGGACACCGCCGACACCCTGGAGGCCATGGCGCGGCGCGCCTACGAGGCCGTCGAGGGGTTCATGCGCGGTACCACCGTGATCGCCCTCATCGACGCGACCCTCATCGGCATCGGCCTGCTGATCCTGCGCGTGCCCGGCGCGGTCGGCCTCGCCGCGCTCGTCTTCGTCACCGCCTACATCCCCTACCTGGGAGCCTTCCTCTCCGGTGCGATCTCCGTGCTGGTCGCCCTCGCCGACCGCGGCTTCGTGATCGCGCTGTGGGCACTCGGGGTCGTGGTCGCGGTGCAGGTGCTGGAGGGGCATGTGCTCCAGCCGGTGATCCAGAGCCGGACCGTGCAGATGCATCCCGCGGTGGTGATGCTGGCGATCACCGCCGGCGCGTCCGTCGCGGGCATCCTCGGCATGCTCCTCGCGGTGCCCCTGACCGCCGCCGCCTTCGCCGTCGTCCACGAACTGCGCACGCGTTACGGCGCCCCCGCGCCGTTGGACTCGTAGAAGGGCAGGAGGGCTTCGAACGGCTGCGTACGACCCGTACGATCCGCCCCTGCTCGTCCATGATCCGGATGCGAGCGGGGCGGCCGCGCCACTGCGCCGCGAGCGCATGCAGCCGCGCCGCCTCCGTGTCCACGGTGACCAGCGCATTGCCCCACTTCGGGAAGATCTTCTGAAGAGGTGCCACTGTAGGAAGAATCGATGGGTGCGCGCCGCTGTTGGATGTGTCGCCGAGGCCCTGGAGCCGATGCCCGGCCCGTGGGGGAAATGGTGGGGAGCCGATCTTGGCCTGGCCGGTACCCTTGATGGGTCCGGGCCCCGTGTCCGGCTCCCGCCGGAGCGGCAGCTCCGGCACTCATCACCCCACCACGAAGGACGATGAACGACGATGCATCGGTACAGGTCCCACACCTGCGGCCAGCTCCGCGCCTCTGACGTCGGCACCGACGTCCGGCTGAGTGGCTGGCTGCACAATCGGCGCGACCTGGGCGGCATCCTCTTCATCGATCTGCGCGACCACTACGGCATCACGCAGCTGGTGGCCCGTCCCGGCACGCCCGCCTACGAGGCCCTGGACAAGATCTCCAAGGAGTCCTCGGTCCGCATCGACGGCCAGGTTGTTTCACGTGGAACCGAGAACGTGAACCCCGACCTGCCCACCGGTGAGATCGAGGTCGAGGTCGGCGAGGTCGAGCTGCTCGGCGCGGCCGCCCCGCTGCCCTTCACGATCAACGCCGAGGACGGGGTCAACGAGGAGCGGCGCCTGGAGTACCGCTTCCTGGACCTGCGCCGCGAGCGCATGCACCGCAACATCATGCTGCGTACGGCCGTGATCTCCGCGATGCGGCACAAGATGGCGGCGATGGGCTTCAACGAGATGGCGACGCCGATCCTGTCCGCCACCTCCCCCGAGGGCGCCCGCGACTACGTGGTCCCCTCCCGTGTGCACCCGGGCAAGTTCTACGCGCTGCCGCAGGCCCCGCAGCAGTTCAAGCAGCTGCTGATGATCTCCGGCTTCGACCGCTACTTCCAGATCGCGCCCTGCTTCCGCGACGAGGACGCCCGCGCCGACCGCTCGCCGGGCGAGTTCTACCAGCTCGACATCGAGATGTCCTTCGTCGAGCAGGAGGACATCTTCCAGCCGGTCGAGAAGCTGATGACGGAACTCTTCGAGGAGTTCGGGGGCGGCCGTCACGTCACCTCCCCCTTCCCGCGCATCCCGTTCCGCGAGGCGATGCTGAAGTACGGCTCCGACAAGCCGGACCTGCGCGCCAAGCTGGAGCTGGTGGACATCACCGACGTCTTCGAGGGCTCGGAGTTCAAGGCGTTCGCCGGCAAGCACGTGCGTGCGCTGCCGGTGCCGGACGTCTCCGCCCAGCCCCGCAAGTTCTTCGACCAGCTCGGTGAGTACGCGGTCGAGCAGGGCGCCAAGGGTCTGGCCTGGGTGCGCGTGGCCGAGGACGGCTCGCTGTCCGGCCCGATCGCGAAGTTCCTGACCGAGGGCAACGTCGCGGAGCTGACCAAGCGTCTGTCGCTGGCCCCCGGCCACGCGGTCTTCTTCGGCGCGGGCGAGTTCGACGAGGTCTCCAAGATCATGGGCGCGGTCCGCGTCGAGGCGGCCCGTCGCGCCGGCCACTTCGAGGAGGGCGTCTTCCGCTTCTGCTGGATCGTCGACTTCCCGATGTACGAGAAGGACGAGGAGACCGGCGGGATCGACTTCTCCCACAACCCCTTCTCGATGCCGCAGGGCGGCCTGGAGGCCCTGGAGACCCAGGACCCGCTGGACATCCTCGGCTGGCAGTACGACATCGTGTGCAACGGCGTCGAGCTGTCCTCCGGTGCGATCCGGAACCACGAGCCGGAGATCATGCTCAAGGCCTTCGAGATCGCGGGCTACGACCGGGACACCGTCGAGGAGAAGTTCGCGGGCATGCTCCGCGCCTTCCGCTTCGGCGCCCCGCCGCACGGTGGCATCGCCCCGGGCGTGGACCGCATCGTCATGCTCCTCGCCGACGAGCCCAACATCCGCGAGACGATCGCCTTCCCGCTCAACGGCAACGCCCAGGACCTGATGATGGGCGCCCCGACCGAGCTGGACGAGACCCGCCTGCGGGAGCTGCACCTGAACATCCGCAAGCCGCAGCCGAAGTAAGGCACAAGCGGGGCGGAAAGGGCTCGAGACCGGCATCGGTTTCGAGCCCTTTCCCATGCGCACCTCGATTCACAGCTCTTTCCGATGTTCCCGTGCGGTCCCCGGCTTCTACGGTCCTGGCCATGACGGAGACTCAGGAAGCCCAGGAAAAAGGACAGTTGAGGCGCCGTACGGTGCTGGCGGCCGGCGGCGTGGCCGTGACGGCGGTGGGGGTCGGCGGCGCCTTCGCCGTCAGCGCCTCCGCGCAGGAGGAGGCCACGGAGGACACGTGCTACACGCTGACCTCCGAGCTGGTCGAGGGCCCCTACTACATCGACGCCGACAAGATCCGGCAGGACGTCACCGAGGACGAGGAGGGCATCCCCCTCGCGCTCACGCTCAAGGTGATCGACGCGGAGACCTGCAAGCCGTTGCGGGACGCGGCGGTCGACATCTGGCACTGCAACGCCCTGGGCGTCTACTCCGGGTACGAGGCGATGGGCAGCGGCGGCGGGGGCGGCGGCCCGGCGCCCTCGGGCACCCCGACTCAGACCCCCACGGGCACCCCGACCGGTGCACCGCCCTCCGGCGGACCGGGCGGCGGGGGCGGCGGCCACCAGGAGCCCACCGACGACGAGCGCTACCTGCGCGGCACCTGGCGCACGGACAAGCACGGCCACGTCACCTTCCGGACGGTCTTCCCCGGCTGGTACCAGGGCCGCTGCGTGCACATACACGTCAAGGTGCACGTCGACGGGACGTGGACCGACGCCGGCTACGAGGGCGGCCACACCTGCCACACCGGCCAGCTGTTCTTCGCCGAGAAGGCGGTGCTGCTGACGGAGGACGTGGAGCCGTACTCCACCAACACCACGACCCGCACCACCCTCGACGAGGACACGATCTACCCGGGCAACGGCCACGCGGGCGGCCTGCTGTATCTGAAGTACGACAAGAAGCACATCGCGCGGGGCGTGCGCGCCCATCTCACCCTGGGCGTGGCGCCGGACGAGACGAACGACGGCAGCTGACGCCCACGTCAGTCGGCACCGCCCTGCTCATCCTCCAGGTCGCTCTCCACGCCGCTCTCCGTGTCGGGTGAGGCGCCGTCCTCCAGCAGCCGCTCGGCGATGTCGTCGGACCAGTGCTGGGCCCAGGCGCGCAGGGCGGTGACCTGTGGTTCGGTCAGCCCGTAACGGACGAAGTCCGCATCCGCGTACCAGTCCGTGCCGGTGAGGCGGGACTGGAGGGTGGGCAGGTCGAAGGGGTCGTGGGCGTGCCGGCGGCCCAGCTCCTCCAGGTCGGGGAGGGAGAAGCGGGTCGCCGCCGCCTGCGCGTCGATCAGGTCGACGGCCGCGCCCCGGTCGTACAGGGCACGGATCTTCGTACCGACGGCGTCCTCCAAGGAGAGGGCCGGGCCGTATTCGGTCAGCGCAGCGGGCTGCCAGAAGACCTCCTTGTGCAGCACGAGCACGCACGGCTCACCGGTCGGCGGGTCCGTGACGGTCAGCTGCGCGGTGAGCGCGGTGACGGCCCCGGCCCGCACCGGCCGCGCCCGCGCCTCCAGCGCCGCACCGACGGCACCGGCGATCCGGTCCATGGCCTCGGCGCTCTCGGTGGCGAAGTCGAGGTTGGCATGCGGCCGCTCCAGCAGCCCGTGCGCCTGAAGGGCGTAACCGCCGGCGAGCACGAGAACGTAGGGGCTGCCGGCGGAGACGACGTCCGAGAGGAGCCGGCGGTGGGGTTCGGGAATGTTCACGGGAAGATTTTTCTGGCTTCCTGTCACACACGTGCGACGACGCGGGTCAGAGGGGTGTCCGTCACTCAGTGATCGCTCGTTGGGAGCCTCTCATGCGTACCGCCCACATCGTCGTCACCCTGCTCGCCGCGCTGATGGCCGGGTTCTCCGGGACCGTGCTGCTCCTGCGGGCGCAGTGGATCGTGCAGGCGCTCACCGACTACCGGGTGCCGCGGGGGTGGTGGACCCTGCTGGGGGTGGCCAAGGCCGCCGGCGCCGTGGGGCTGGTGGTGGGGTTGTTCGTGCCGTTCGTCGGAGTGCCGGCGGGGATCGGGCTGGTGGTGTACTTCCTCGGCGCCGCCGTGACCGTGGCCCGGGCCCGGTGGTACTCGCACGTTCCGTTTCCGCTCGTCTACGCCGCGCCCGTGGTCGGAGCGCTCGTGCTCGGATACCTGGCCTAGCCGGAAGGACATGTGTACGGCGCGGCAACTTTCCCGGGAGCGGCGGCCACTGAGGGGTCGTAAGGCATCTTCAGCAGACCCTAAGGACTCCTCCGTGGCAGCTCCCTCCCACCGCCGGTCCCTCCGCAGGCGGCGCACCCTCGCCGTGTCCGCCGCCGTCGTGGCCGCGGGTGTCGGCGCCGGTGTGTTCGTGATGAACGCGAACGCCACCGCCGCCGACCTCTACCACCAGACGCTGCCCGCCAAGGACGGCTGGGCCGCCTCCGGCACGGGGACCACCGGCGGCGCGAAGGCCGACTCCGCGCACACCTTCACCGTCTCCACCAGGGCGCAGCTCGTGAAGGCGCTGGGGTCGGCCTCCGACACCACGCCCCGGATCATCAAGATCAAGGGCACCGTCGACGCCAACACCGACGACAGCGGCAAGAAGCTGTCCTGCGCCGACTACGCGGCCGGGACCGGCTACTCGCTCTCCGCCTACCTGAAGGCGTACGACCCCTCCACCTACGGCCGCTCGAAGCTGCCCTCCGGTACGCAGGAGAAGGCCCGCACCGCCGCCCAGGCCAAGCAGGCGAAGAACATCGTCTTCAAGGTGCCCGCCAACACCAGCATCGTGGGCGTGCCGGGGACGAACGCCGGGATCACCGGCGGCAGCCTCCAGGTGAAGGACGTCGACAACGTCATCGTCCGCAATCTCGCCTTCTCCGCCACCGAGGACTGCTTCCCGCAGTGGGACCCGACCGACGGGGACGACGGCAACTGGAACTCCGCCTACGACGCCGTGACCCTGCGGGGGGCGAGCCATGTGTGGGCGGACCACAACACGTTCACCGACGCGCCCCACCTCGACAGCGCCAACCCCAAGTACTACGGCCGCGAGTACCAGATCCACGACGGCGCCCTCGACATCACCAAGGGCTCGGACCTGGTCACCGTCGAGCGCAACCGGTTCGTCGACCACGACAAGACGATGCTGATCGGCAGCAGCGACACGGACAGCACCGGCAAGCTGCGCGTCTCCATCCACCACAACGTGTGGAAGGGCATCGTGCAGCGGGCGCCGCTCGCCCGCATCGGCCAGATCCACGTGTACAACAACGTGTACGACACGACGACCCTCGACGGGTACGCCCCGCTGTACAGCATCAACTCCCGTGCCAAGGCCCAGGTCGTCGCCGAGGACAACTACTGGAAGGTGCCGAGCGGCGGCAAGGTCTCCAAGCTGCTGAGCGGCGACGGCACCGGGTCCATCGCGGGCAGCGGCAACCTCGTCAACGGCACCGCCACCGACCTCGTCGCCGCGTACAACGCCGCCTCGTCCAAGAAGATCAGGACGACGGTGAACTGGACGCCGACCCTGACGGCCGGGCTCGAGACGTCGGCGAAGAACCTGCTCACGGAGCTGGCCACGACGACCGGCGCGGGCGTGCTCTCCTAGCCGCCGCCCGGACGGCCGAGGGGCCCGGGAACCGTGCGGTTCCCGGGCCCCTCGGTCACGACCGCCTTACGCGTCCTGGCCGCCGAAGCGCTCCTTGTAGGTCTCCAGGTCCTCGTCCGTCAGCTTGGCGAACAGGACCGGCGGGACCGTGAAGGGGGTGCCGGCCGGGACGGAGGTGAGGGACTTCGCCGCCTCCGGAGTGGCCCAGGCCGCGGTGTCGTCCGCCAGGGAGAACGCCTCCCGCATGGTCTTCGCCGTCGCCGGGATGAAGGGCTCGGAGACCACCGAGTAGAGGTGGATGAGGTTCATCGCCGTGCGCAGGGTGAGGGCCGCGCCGTCCTTGTCGGTCTTGATCTCCAGCCAGGGGGCCTTCTCCTCCAGGTAGGAGTTGCCGGCCGACCACAGGGCGCGCAGCGCGGCGGCCGCCTTGCGGAACTGGAGGGCCTCCATGTGCTCCTCGTACTCCGCGAGCAGACGCGCGATCTCCTCGCCGAGCCGCGTCTCCGCCTCACCCGGCTCGCCGCCCGCGGGGACGTCGTCGCCGAAGCGCTTGCGGGAGAAGGACAGGACGCGGTTGACGAAGTTGCCGAGGGTGTCGGCCAGGTCCTTGTTCACCGTGGCCGTGAAGTGCTCCCAGGTGAAGGACGAGTCGTCGGACTCGGGCGCGTTGGCGATCAGGAAGTAGCGCCAGTAGTCGGCGGGGAGGATCTCCAGGGCCTGGTCGGTGAAGACGCCCCGCTTCTGCGAGGTGGAGAACTTGCCGCCGTAGTACGTCAGCCAGTTGAAGGCCTTGACGAAGTCGACCTTCTTCCAGGGCTCGCGCACGCCCAGCTCGGTGGCCGGGAACATCACCGTGTGGAACGGGACGTTGTCCTTGGCCATGAACTGCGTGTAGCGGACGTCGGTGTCGACGTCGTACCACCAGGACTTCCAGTCCCGGTTCTCCGGGTCCTGGTCCGCCCACTCCTTGGTCGCGCCCAGGTACTCGATCGGGGCGTCGAACCAGACGTAGAAGACCTTGCCCTCGGCCGCCAGCTCCGGCCAGGTGTCCGCCGGGACCGGGACGCCCCAGTCCAGGTCGCGGGTGATCGCGCGGTCGTGCAGGCCCTCGGTCAGCCACTTGTGGGCGATGGAGGAGGCCAGCTGCGGCCAGTCCTTGTCGTGCCGGGCGACCCACTCGCGGACCTCGCTCTCCAGCTTGGACTGGAGGAGGAAGAGGTGCTTGGTCTCGCGGACCTCCAGGTCCGTGGAGCCCGAGATCGCCGAGCGGGGGTTGATCAGGTCCGTCGGGTCGAGGACCCGGGTGCAGTTCTCGCACTGGTCGCCGCGGGCCTTGTCGTAGCCGCAGTGGGGGCAGGTGCCCTCGACGTAGCGGTCCGGGAGGAAGCGGCCGTCGGTGGGCGAGTACACCTGGCGGATCGCGCGCTCTTCGATGAAGCCGTTCTCGTTCAGCTTGCGGGCGAAGTGCTGCGTGATGTCGCGGTTCTCGGCGCTGGAGCTGCGGCCGAAGTAGTCGAAGGCCAGCGCGAAGCCGTCGTAGACCGCCTTCTGCGCGTCGTGCGCCTGGGCGCAGAACTCGTCGACCGGGAGGCCCTGCTCCTTGGCGGCCAGCTCGGCGGGGGTGCCGTGCTCGTCGGTCGCGCAGATGTACAGGACGTCGTGGCCGCGCTGGCGGAGGTACCGGGAGTACACGTCCGCCGGGAGCATGGACCCCACCATGTTGCCCAGGTGCTTGATCCCGTTGATGTACGGAAGGGCGCTGGTGATGAGGTGTCGAGCCATCGCGGGCTGCTCCCAGGTCGCTACGTGTACGAACCGAACCTTGAAATCGTAGCCGACGTGTGTATGCCGCCCGCTTCCCGTTTTACGGGGTGAGAAGCGGGCGGCATGGGGGTGCAGAGAGTTATGGGCTGTTACGACCGGTTACGACCAGTTATGGGCGGTGCCGGGTGGGGCTGGCTACGGGCGCCAGTTCGCCAGTACGCCCTCGTACAGCTCCGTGTCCGTCAGCTCGCGCGGGGTCGGGCCCGCGTGGAAGAAGGACGTGTTGTCGGTCTTCAGTTTGCGGAGGTAGTCGAAGGCCTTGTTGTCGTGCTCGCCGAAGGCGACGAAGGAGAAGAACACGGAGGGGTGGTTCTTCGCGGCCTCGGTGAGGGACTGGGTGGCAGGGGTCTTCGCGTCGGGGGCGCCGTCCGTCTGGAAGATCACCAGGGCGGGAGTGGTGTCCGCGGTCTTCTCGTGGTGGGTGAGTACGGCTTCCACGGCGGCGTGGTAGCTCGTACGGCCCATGCGGCCGAGGGCGGCGTGGACGTCGTCGATCTTGGTCTCGTGGTCCGGGGTGAGGGTGAGGTCTGTGGTGCCGTCGACCTCCGTGGAGAAGAAGACGACGTGGACCGTGGCCTCGGGGTCGAGGTGGGCGGCGAGGGCGAGGGTCTGGTCGGCGAGGGCCTGGGCGGAGCCGTCCTTGTAGTACGGGCGCATGCTCGCGGAGCGGTCGAGTACGAGGTAGAGCTTCGCTCGGGTGCCGGTGAGGTCCGTCTTCTTGAGGGTGGTGGTGGCTGCCTTGTAGGCGGTGGTGAGGGAGGGGGTGCTGGACTTGACCCGGGTGAGGGGGGTTGCGGGGGTGAGCTTGGCCGGTTCCGCCTCGGCCTCCGGCTGGGCCTGCGGTTCCGCCTCGGCCTCCGGCTGGGCCTGCGGTTCCGCCTCGGCCTCCGGCTGGGCCTGCGGTTCCGCCTCGGCTTCGCCTTCGGCGGTCTCGTTCCCACCCGCACCACCCGTGCGGGTCTCGTTGTCGGGTGCGGGTGGCCCCTGCGGGGCGTCCTCGCCGTCGGCGGCCTGCGGGTCGTCGTTCGCGGCCTTCGCCCCGGCTTCGCCTTCGGCGGCCGGCGGATCCGGCACCACGACGTGCTCGGGCTCGGCCACCGTCTCCACCACAGGCTCGACCTCGGCGACGGTCTCCACCACCGGCTCGGGCTCCGGATCCGGAGCGGCCTCTGCCACCGGCTCGGCCTCGGCGACGGGCTCCGTCACCGGCTCAGGCTCGGCCTCGGCCGCCGGCTCCAGCTCCGCAACCGGCTTTGCCTCGGCGACGGGCTCCGTCACCGGTTCAGGCTCGGCCACCGGCTCGGCCTCGGTCTCGGCCGTCGGCTCGGGCTCCGTAACCGGCTCGGCCTCGGCGACGGGCTCCGTCACCGGCTCAGGCTCGGCCACCGGCTCGGCCTCGGCCACCGGCTCGGCCTCGGCGACGGGCTCCGTCACCGGCTCGGCCTCGGCTACCGGCTCGGCCTCGACCGCTGCCACCGGCTCTGCCTCGTTGGCAGGCCCCGTCACCGGCTCTGCCGGCTTGGGGACCGCTACGTTGTCGAAGGCCGCCGATACCAGTTCGTGCTCGTCCGGCGAGGCGGAGCGGGGCTCGGGGATCTCGGGGGTCGGGGTGGGGGTCGGCTCGGTTGCCGGGGAGGGGATCGGTGCCGGCTCCTGGTGCTGCTCCTGCGAAGGAACCTGTTCCGCACCCTCTGCTTCGGCGGCACGCGCTTTGCGTGACCGGCCGAACGCGTTCCGCAGGAGAGTGAGAATGCCCATGTGCGCAACCCTTCGCGTGAGTTGATGCCCGTCAATCCCTGGCCAGGACGGACACGTAAGGTTAGCGGCCTGGGATTGCAATCTTGGGGAGGGGCGAGTCTCAGCCGAGTCTCGACCGCATGTCAGTGTGGCGACGCGATCGCCCTCGCCGCAGCCACTTCCTGACGGAGGGGCTCCAGGACGCTGCCCGACGGGCCCGTGAGGTCCGTGCGGACCGCGACCAGTGTGTCCGCCTCCCGTACGCCGTCCGACAACTCTCTGAGCTGTAGCGACACCTGGGAGATTTCGGCTGGTGACGGGGGCGGGGCGCCGTGTCTCACCCGGACTCGGGCCGCTGTCGTCGCGTCGACGATGCGTTCGACCGCGACCACCAGGGGCCACCAGGCCGCAGCGCGGCGGCCGGTCGGTGGGGGTTCCGTCAGGGCCCGCTGGAACTCCGTGCGGATCGTCGAGAGGTCACGGTAGAGGCGGCGGCGCATGCGGGCGCGGGCGGAGGGATCGGTGTCCGCGCCGAACGCCGCCTCGACGTACACCGCCGTGTCCGCGACGGCGTCCGCCAGGCGGTCGCCGACCCGGGTGTGCCAGCTCTCCGGCCACAGGAGGTACCCGGCGATCAGAGCGATCGCGCAGCCCATGAGGGAGTCCAGGAGGCGGGGGAGAAGGAGGGCCGTGCCCTTGTGGTTCAGGATGTCCGAGAGGAGGAGGATCACCGGGGTGATTGCTGCCGTTTGGTAGCCGTAGCCCCTGGGGGTCAGGGCGGGGATCAGCGGGGCGAGGACCAGCATGACGGGGACGTCCCACCAGCCGGGGGGCACCTCGGCCAGCACCGCCGCCGCGATCACCAGGCCGGCCACCGTGCCCAGCGCCCGCAGCAGTGCCCGTGAGAACACCGAGCCGAAGTCGGGCTTGAGGACGAAGGTGATGGTCAGGGCCACCCAGTAGGAGCGCGGGACGGCGATGAGGGAGACCAGGGCCTGCGCGATGCCGATGCACAGCGCCAGGCGCAGGCCGTAGTGCCAGGAGTTCGCCGAGAGGACCACGTTGCGGGCCGCGCGGGCCGTGCGGATGCTCGGGCCGGCCGGGCGGCCGAGGCGGTCGTCGATTCCCCGGGGGTCCACGTCGGGGGCCGTGACGACCCCGGCCGTGTGCCGCAGGGCGTGGTCGACGGCGCGGGCCGTCTCCGTGGTGGGGGTGGGGAGGTGCGGCAGGGCTATCGGGCCGGTGTAGCCGGTCTCGATGGCCTCGGCCAGGTGCCGGACCGCCTCCGGGACCTCCGGCGGGAGCGGGTGGCCGGCGAGGTGGACGGCGGGAGCCGCCTCGACCACGGGCGTGATCGCGTTCAACTGGGCGAGGAGCCGGGTGAGTTCGCGGCTGCGGCCGTGGTGGCGCGCGCGGTGGGCGAGGATGAGGTCGTAGGACTGGTTGAGGGACTGGGTGACCTCGAAGCGGACGTCGGTGTAGCGGTCCGGGTCCGGGTCGGCGCAGGCTGCCAGCAGGTCCGCCACCTCGCGGTACGCGGCCCCCACCGACGCACGCTCCGGCACACCGGCCCGCAGCGGCCAGGCGAGCAGTGCCAGGGCGAGGACGAACAGGCCGCCGCCGGCCATCAGGGCCGGGGGCAGCCACCACGGGCCGGGGAGCGGAAGTCCGGCGCCGATCACGGCGTTCAGGAGCAGCAGCAGTCCCGACACGGAGGACACCGCGCCGATCGTCGAGATCATTCCGGACACCAGGGCGATGCCGGTGACGGCGGCCACCGCGTACCACCCCTGGCCGTACACCAGGGAGCCCACGGTGACGCCCACCGCGCCGAAGAGCTGGGGGACCGCGATGTTGACGATGCGCATGCGGTAGGCGTCGGCGGTGTCGCTGATGACGCCGGACAGGGCGCCCATGGAGGCGAGCGCGCCGTACGTCGGCTGTCCGGCCGCGAATCCGATCGCCAGGGGGAGCGTCATCGCGAGTGCGGCCCGGGCCATCGCGGCCCAATTGAGGGGTGCCGGGTGGGGTGTGAGGTTCCGGACCAGCCAGTCGGGAGGGGTGAGGCCGATGGGGAACTCGCGGGACATGCGCCCATTATGGCCGCTTCGCTCCGGCCCGCCCGGGGTCATCCGCGCTGGTGGAGCGTGATGTCGACGACGAGTGCACGGTGGTCGGTGCCGGCCAGGCGCAGAAAGCGGGCGTCGGTCGCGGAGAAGTCCGGAGTGGACAGCAGGACGTGATCGATCTGGGCGCCGATGACGGAGGACGTGCGGGCGGGCCAGCTGGGGGTGCGGTCGTGGCCGGCGAGGCGGGCGGCGTCGGTCAGGCCGGCGTCCAGGACGCGGCGGAAGGCCGCGTGGTCCTGTGAGGCGTTGAAGTCGCCCGCGAGGATCGTGGGCGTGTGCGGGTCGGCGGCCGCGAAGCCGCGGAGCCGGCCCAGTTCCCGCTGCCAGAGGCCCACCTGGCCGGCGAGCGGGGGCATGGGGTGGGCGAGCTGGACGCGGACGGCGTGGCCGCGTACGTCGGCCACGGCGCCGGGCATGCCCATCGTGCCGCGGACGCCGGCGGTGCCCTTCAGCGGGAAGCGGCTGAGGATGAGCGAGCCGTGCGAGCCGCCCGCGGCCACGGCCTGCCGGTGGGGGTAGGCGCGGGCGAAGTCCCGGTCCAGCGTGTCCTGGCAGGTGTACTCGCACTCCTCGACGAAGACGAGGTCGGGGCGCAGGCGGCGGATCTGCGGGACCAGGGCGGGGGTGCCGCGCCCGAACTCGACGTTCGAGGTCAGCACGCGCAGGACGGCGAGGGGCGGGCCGACGGGTTCCGTGGTCTTCCCGTACGGCTCCAGGTACCAGGCCAGCAGTCCCAGTACGACGACTCCCCACACCAGCCCCGGCCACCAGCGGGCGAGCAGCGCGCACAGCAGGGCGACGCCGGTCGGCACGAGCAGCCAGGGCAGGAAGGCGAGCAGCTGCGGCACGGGTGTGATGCCGTCGGCGCCGGCCACGCGACAGCCGACGACCACGCTCACCCCGGCGAGGAGCAGTCCGGCCGACCAGGAACCGAGTCCGCGCCCAGGGCTCTGTGTCACTCCCCGAGACTACGAGCGTGAGTCGACCTCGGTCAGGAATTTCTCCAACACCTCGTTGAACTCCTCCGGCCGTTCCAGGTTCGGCATATGGGCCGCGCCCGCGACGACGTGCAGTACGGAGTCGGGCAGTGCCGCGTGCATCGCCTCCGCGTCCGCCACCGGGGTGTACGTGTCGTCGGCGCCCACGACGACCAGCGCGGGCACGTTCACCCTGGTCAACAGGGGTCGGTAGTCGGGGCGTTCGGCGCGGCCGCGCAGGGAGGCCGCGGCGCCCTCCGGGGCGGTGGCCGTCATCATGCGGTGGACGTGGGCCTTGACCTCGGGGGCGGCGTACGGGGCGACCATCTTCTCCAGGACCTCGTCGGCGTAGCCGCGCATGCCCTCGGTGAGCAGCCGGTCGGCCATGGCGATCCGGCCCCGCCGTCCCTCGGACGTCTCGGGGGCGGGGAAGGTGTCGGCGAGGACCAGGCCCCGGACGCGGTCGCCGAAGTGGTCGTAGCACTCCATGACGATCTGGCCGCCCATGGACAGCCCGGCCGGCACGAAGGAGTCCACTCCCAGGAAGTCCAGCAGTTCCCCGATGTCCTGGGCGTGGCGGGCGAGCGGGACGGTACCGGGCGTCACCGGGGAGGAGCCGTAGCCGCGCAGGTCGGGGGCGATCACCCGACGGCCGGCGGAGAACGCGGCCAGCTGCGGGGTCCACATGGTGCGGTCGAAGGGGTGGCCGTGGACGAGGACGAGGGGGATCCGGGAGGAGGAGACTCCGGGGTTTTTGTCCTCGTACGAGAGGAAGGGGGGCATGTGATCGACCCTAGGTCCCCCCAACTCCTCGGTGCAATAAAATCTTTGCCCTCGGTGCAATCGGATATGGCGGTACGGCGGGGGGACTTGTGGACGACTACCGGCGTATCGCCGACCGGATCGCGGGCGACATCGGCGGCGGCCGGCTCCGGCCGGGGCAGCGGCTGCCGCCGCAGCGGGCGTTCGCCCGGCGGCACGGGATCGCCGCGTCGACGGCCGGGCGGGTGTACGCCGAGCTCGTCCGCCGCGGGCTGGTGGTGGGCGAGGTCGGGCGCGGTACGTTCGTCCGGGCCACCGCGCCGGACGCACAGCCGGGGCGGGCGCTGACCGAGGCGGCAAGTGGCGCGCCCGTGAACCTGGAGCTCAACTACCCGTCCGCGCCCGGCCAGGCGGAGCTGCTGGCTCCCGCGCTCGCGTCCCTGCTGCGGCCGGACGCGCTGGCCGAGGCGATGCGGCCCGCCCCGGCCGCCGGTACCGCGGCGGCGCGGGAGGCGGTGGCGGGGCTGCTGGCCGGTGGCGGTCCGCGGCCCGATCCCGACGGGATCCTCTTCACCGGCAACGCCCGGCAGGCCATCGCCGCGACCCTCGCCTCCCTGGTGCGGCCGGGTGGGCGGGTCGGTGTGGAGCCGTTGACGTATCCGCTGGTCAAGGAGATCGCGGGGCGGCTCGGTGTCACCCTGGTCCCGCTTGCGGCGGATGCGGAGGGGCTGCTGGCGGAGTCCGTCGCGGCGGTTCATCGCGCCGCTCCCCTGTCCGCGCTCTACCTTCAGCCGACGCTGCACAACCCGACCTCGCTGACCCTGAGTGCGCAGCGGCGGGTCCGGCTGGCCGAGGTCGTCCACAGCCTGGGGATACCGGTCGTGGAGGACCGGATCTGGTCCTTTCTGCACCCTGGCGGCGAGCCCGCGCTCGCCGGTCTTGCGCCGGGTCTAGTGCACGTCGTCGACGGGCTGTCCAAGCGGGTGGCGCCGGGGCTCACGGTCGGGTTCGTCGTCGTACCGGGCGGGCGGGTGGAGGCGGTGGCGCGGGCCGTTCGGTCCGGGGGGTGGAATGCGGGGTGCTTCGCGCTGGAGGCGGCTGTGCGGTGGATCGGGGACGGGAGTGTGGCGCGGTTGGTCGAGGCGAAGCGGGCGGACGCGGGGCGGCGGCAGCGGGTGGTTGCCGAGGAGTTGGAGGGGTTTGCCGTGCGGGCCGATCCGGCGGGGTACTTCGCGTGGTGGGAGTTGCCTGTGGGGTGGCGGGCGGACACGTTCACGGCGGCCGCGCGGGCGCGTGGGATCGCGGTGACCCCGGGTACGGCGTTCTCCGTGGATCCGAGCCGTACGCCGGATGCTGTGCGGATCGGGCTCGCGTCGGTGCCGGAGGGGGAGCTGGTGCGGGCGTTGCGGGTGCTTGCGGGGGTTGCGCGGGGGTAGGGCCGCCTCGGCGGTTGCCTCCGGCTGGAGCTGCGGTTCCGCCTCGGCTTCGCCTTCGGCGGTCTCGTTCCCACCCGCCACTCGTGCGGCTTTCGTGGTCGGGTGCGGGTGGCCCCTGTGCAGCGTTCTCGCCGCCGGCGGCATGCGGGGCGTCGTCCGCCTCGGCAGTCGTCGGCTCCGGCTCGATCAGGGGCTCAGGAGCTCGGGCTCGACCTTGATGCCGGGCTCAGGCTCTGGCTCGTGTCGGGGCCGGAGGCTGGGCCGGGGTGGGGGCTGTGGAGTCCTCGTGGCCTCGGGTGGTGCGGGGGAGGCGTAGGCGGCGGGTCAGCCAGGTGGTCAGGGCCACTGTGAGGCCCAGGGCCAGCAGGAGCCAGGACGTGCTGCGCAGGGTGGCGGTCAGGGCGTCGTAGATCGCGGCCGCTGCGGGGTGGGGGACGTCGGCGGGCAGGCCGGCGAGGGTGAGGGTGCGGCCGATGGTGAGGGCGAAGATGAGGAGGGCGCCGCCCAGAGCCGTGCCCAGCGCGGTCGCCGCGACGGCGCGGCGGCGGTGGACGGCCAGGGCGATCCCGGCGACGGCGAAGACGACGGCCGCGACCGGGAGCCAGAAGCCGGCGACTTCGAGCACGTGGAATCCCTTCCTGAGCCGGCCCACCTCGCCCGCCTGGAGCACGGGGACCGCGGTGTGCT
Organism: Streptomyces sp. NPDC085866; assembly: GCF_044541035.1. NCBI lineage: Bacteria > Bacillati > Actinomycetota > Actinomycetes > Kitasatosporales > Streptomycetaceae > Streptomyces > Streptomyces sp. NPDC085866. Next base: position 80,749 of record NZ_JBITSQ010000020.1, on the reverse strand, counting down.
CCACCGGGATGCGGGCGGCGAGCGGAATGTGGTCGTGGGTGAGCTGCTGCTTGACCTGGGCGGTGACGGGGGCGAGGTCCACGGTGACCGGGCGCTCGCCCGCGTCCTCGGCCGGGTCCTCCGCGCGCAGGGCGCGCAGGATCGCGTCGTGCGTGACCCGGTTACCGGTGTCCCAGGCCAGCCGGAAGGCGCGGGTCTGGGTGAAGGAGCGCACCGCGTCGTGCACGAACGGGGCGACCGAGCCGCGTACCCCGCGAACGTCCATCCGCTGGTCCACCTCGCGCAGGATGCCGTCCCCGACCGTCTTGGCCACGGCTTCCCGCACGTCCGGGTCGGCGGCGAGCGGGGCCATCGTGGTGACGTACCGGCCCGTGTCGGCGAGCCCGTACGACGCCCAGGCGGCCAGCGCGCCGAACGGCACGAGGAGGCAGGAAAGGGCGATCAGCACGGCCGACAGGACGCTCCTGAGGCGTGGGGGCACGCTTCCAGGCAAGGCCCGCCGGACCCGGGGGGCGAGCGGTACGACTGCATTCGGGGGAAATGTCAAGCCGAACGGCCGCGCCGCCTGGCGGAGCGGGGCAGTCCGCTCTCCGGTGGAGGGTTCCTCCGAACGGGTGTTTCCTGGTGCTGGTGAGGAGGGAGTTACAGGGGAGTGCGTGGGCCCCGGCCGGTCTCCGGCCGGGGCCCACGCGCGTCTCGTGTACTCGGGTGCTCAGCGGATGCGGTTTCCCTCCGCGTCCTCGTGCGTGTAGTAGCGGTAGAACAGCACGCCGCCCACGACCACGGCGAACGCCACGCCCAGGCCCGCCGACGCCAGAACGGAGTGGCCGCGGCCGCTGAGGCTGTACAGGAAGCCGACCGCGATTCCCGTGAAGGCGGCCCACAGCGCCGCGTGCAGCTCCCGCGGCAGCCGCGGGGTCAGGGCCGCCAGACCCATCCAGACGGCCGCGAACACGATCGCCGTCACGAAGCCGAACAGCAGGTTCCAGCCGGTGATGGGCCCGCCGTAGCGGGTGTTGGCCGCGGCCCAGTACCCGTAGATGAGCCCGAGCACGACGGGAACGGCGACCTTGGCCACCGCGTGCGTGCGCTCGCTGAAGACGTCGGGAGTACGACCGCCCCGGATCATGCCGCCGGGTGCCGGTGCCGCTTGAGCCATGAGAGCACTCCTCTCTCTCCTCGCCCCCGCCTACCAGAGCACACCTGGGGGGACGCCCTGGCAAGTCGGCCGGAAGGGGGAAGAGTGCCCGGATGCGGCGCCCGTGTTCCCGTGTTTCGCTGAAGTTCTCCGAGGACATGGAGGGCTGCCCGGCCGTGACGGACATGGAGTACCGGCTCCGGCGGCAGTTGCTGCGGATCCATGGCCGGAGCATCGCCTGGGTGCCGCCCCTGCTGTTGCTCGTCGGCATCGTGCTGGTGGACATCAACACCACCGAGCGGTTCCGGATCGTCTCCTGGATCGTCCTGGTGCCCGGTATCGCCGCCGCGATCTGCGGAGTGTGGGGGACGACCGCCTTCGCCGTGCTGTCGCTGGTGACGTACGTCGTCGTGGACAGCCTCTGGCCGGGCGCGTACCAGGCCGGACTCGCCGACTTCGTCCTGGTCGCCCTCGGCGGTGCCCTCGGCGTGCTGGCCTCCGCCGTGCGGGTGCGCAGGGAACGGCAGATGCTGCACATCCGGGACATCGCCGAGACCACCCGACGTACCGTGCTGCGCCCGCTGCCGCCGGTCTGGGCGGGCCTGGAGCAGGCGGGGGTGTACCTGGCCGCCGACGTCGAGGCCCAGGTCGGCGGGGATTTCTACGACATCCAGCCGGGCCCGCACGGCACCCGCGTCCTCGTCGGGGACGTGCAGGGCAAGGGCCTGGGCGCGGTGGAGACGGCGGCCGCGCTGCTGGGCACCTTCCGGGAGGCCGGCTACCACGAGGCGGACCTGGCGACCGTCGCCGAGCGGCTCGAGGTGCGCATGGTCCGGCACCGCAGGCACACCACCGCCCTCGGCCGGGACGACGGCGAACGCTTCGCCACCGCAGTCCTGCTCGGCTTCCCCGAGCACGCCCCGGACACGATCGAGCTGATCAACTTCGGGCACGAGCCCCCGCTCGCCGTCGGACCGCACGGGGTGCGCACCCTGCCCAGCGGCGACGGCCTGCCGCTCGGGTTCGGCGACCTCGTGCCCGGACGCCCGCCGCTGCACCGGGTGCCGTTCGGGCGCGAGGAGACCCTGCTGATGGTGACCGACGGGGTGACCGAGGCGCGGGACGCTGCCGGGGAGTTCTACCCGCTGGCCCGGGAGGTGGACCGGGCCGTCGAGGCCGACCCGGGGCGGGCCGAGCCGCGGCGCCTGGTCCGCCGGGTCCGTGACGGCGTGCTGCTGCACAGCGGCGGCCGCCTGGAGGACGACACCACGGTCTTCGCCGTCCGACGGGCGGGCGAAGACCCCGTACGGGGACGTTTGCAGTCCTGAGACGCGCCTTTGCACCAGCAGCGGTTACGGTGCTGGCTGTAGGGCGATCTACAGGGGAGGGACAATGCCCGGAACCGTGCTGCTGCTCGCGGCCTCGCCGCTGGGGCGGGGGCGCCTGGTGGACGCGGCCGCGGTGCTGCCCGTGCTGGCCGCGGTCGCCCCTGCCGTGCTGTCCGGCACCGACACCGCGAACGTGGTCGAACTCGCCGACCCGCTGGAGCCGCAGGCCGTCCTCACCCGGCTGCGCGCCGCCGCGGCCGCGCCCGGGCCGCTCACCGTGTACATCGCCGGGCAACTCCACCTGGACCGCCGACAGCACCAGCCCCACCTGGCCCTGGCCCGCACGACCCCGGCCACCGTCCGCTACACGGCACTGCCGTGGCACTGGATCAGAGAGGAACTGCGGCTGCGCTCCGCGGGGTCCACGGCACTCTTCGTCGACCTGCACGCGGACGCCGAGACCTGGCAGCACCTCGCCCAGCGGCCGCTCGACTCGGGCCGCACCAGTGCGGTGTACGGCCGCATCGCGCCCCCCTCGGGCCGGCGGGGTCTGGCCGAGCCGTCGTACATGAAGGCGGTGGCGACGCTGTTGCGCAGTGGACACCGGCCGCCGGCGGACCAGTTGCACCACCAGGCCTTGGCCCGGATCGCCGACGAGGCACCGACGAACATCCTGCTCACCGCTCGGCCTCGACCGAGTGGTGATCCCCACGCCGCCATCAGCGCCGCCGTCCAGGCCGGGCGGCACGCCGACGCCGACGCGCTCGCCGCTCAGCATGAGCGGGCCGCCGTGCGTGGCTATGGGCCCGCCTCCGACGAGGCGCTGCACTGGGCCGAAGTCCGGGCCGATCTGGCGATGTTCGCGGGGGATTCGGTGCGCAGTTGCCGGGCCTGGCTGGGTGTGGCCGGGGTGCGGCTCGCTGCCGGGCAGGCGGTGGACGCGCCCGCCGTGGAGGCGGCCGTGGACCGGGCCCACCATCAGTGGGGGTGCATCAAGGACGCGGCGCGGGCCCGTGAACTCGGACCCGCGCTCGCGGAGTTGAGACTCCGGGTGCCGGGCCGCCGGCAGGGCGCGCTGGAGAACGTCCAGCGGCACCTGCGGCAGCTCCAGGCGGCCCGGTAGCGGCCTTGGCCGGCAGCGGCCTCAGCTGGTGAAGGTGAAGTACTTCCAGGCGCCGTGCGTCGTGGAGTTCACGGTGTCACCTGAGGAGCCGTTGATGTACGAGGAGCGGACCCGGAAGTGCCAGCCGACGTCCTGGCTGTGGTCGCCGGTGATCTGCACCCTGGAGACGCCGTCCGTGCCCAGCTTGAAGTACGCGGGGTCACCGGGGTACCACCGGCCCTGGTAGTACACCTCGAACTCGAACTTCTGCTGACGGCCCGGGAAGTACGGCATCTTCGTCGTGATCAGCGGGTTCTTGCTCTTGTGGAAGAAGTAGTACGTGTGGCCCCACGCACTCTTCGCCTTGTAGTGGTTGCTGACCGACGTGGACACGCTCACCTTGGCGCCGACGGTGCTGGAGACCGACCGGGGCTGGTAGCGGGCGTCGCCCGCGAACTTCGCGGTGACCTTGGTGTCCCGCTTCAGGTCCAGCCAGACCGACAGGTTGCCGTCGGAGTTGACCTTCCCGGACTTCACCAGCTTGTTCGGCTTGTCGGAGCCGAACGGGTCGGCCCAGATCTCCACCGTGCGGTTCTTGTAGGTGGTCCCCAGGTGGGCCGTGAACTTCACGTCCTTGCCGTAGGAGTACACCTTGCCGTTGTTGTTGATCGTCAGCGCCGGCTTGGCGCGGGAGACGTCCACGGTGTCGGTGCCGGAGCCCGCCGCGTGCTCGGCGTCGCCCGCGTAGGCCACCTTGTACTTCACCTTTCCGCCGGCCGGCGGGGTGTCGGTGAAGGAGTAGCTGCCGTCGGCCTTGACCGTCACCGAGGGCAGGGTCTTGCCGTTCGGGGAGTCCAGGTCGGTGCGGGTGACCGTGAGCTTGGCGTCGGCGGGGAGGGCCACCTTGGAGGTGACCTTGCCCTTGACGGTGAGCTGCTTGGCGCGGGCCGCGGTGGCCGGGGCGTCCACGGTGACGGTGGTCGTCGCCTTGGTGGGGGCGTCGAACGCGCGCAGGGTGTAGACGCCGTCGCTGTTGTACGACACCGCGAACAGGCGGGAGGCGTCCGGCGACCAGGCGAGGGCGGAGTCGGCGAGTTCGTCGGAACCGCTGGTGTGGCCCGTGTTCGGGAAGTCGTACTCGCGCACCGACGTGGTGGCACCCGGCTTGTAGACGAAGATGTCCGGGTTGTACCAGCCGTCGACGCCCGCCGCGACCGTCCCGTCCGGGGCGACGGCCACGGCGTTCGGGTAGGTGTCGCTGGCGTAGCTGCCGTCCGCCGTGAGGTCCGCGGTCTTGAACACCGGGTGGTGGTACGGGTATCCGCTGGCGACGACGACGTCCTGGCCGTTCGGCGTGACGGCGATGTCCTTCGTGTTCTCGCCGGCGCTGGTGGAGGCGAGCCGGTTCGGGGTGCCGGACGTGACGTCGTACGAGACGACCTTGCCGGAGCTGTCCCCGGTCTGCGCCCCGACCAGGATGTTCGAGCCGGGCGCCGCGTCGAGGATCGGCGCGCTGTACCAGCCGTTGTCCAGATCCAGGGTGACGTCGTGCTGCTCGCTCGCGAGGTCGACGGAACCGATGTTGCCCGCGGCGGCGCCGCCGTAGCCGAACCACAGCTTGCCGCCCGCGAGGGCGACGCTGCGCGGCTGGTCGGCCTTGACGTCGTAGCGCGTGGTCTCGGAGTCGGTGGCGGTGTCGAAGACCGCGATGGCGTCGAGCCCCGGCACGGCCGCGTAGAGCGTGCCGGAGTCGGCGGACAGCTCGAGGCCGCTCACGCCGGTCAGGTTCGTGGTGAGCTGCTTGACGACGTTGCCGGCGTAGTCGGTGACGACGATCTTGCCGTTGCTCGGGTCGCTGACGAAGACCTGCTGGTGGACGCCGTCGACCACGAGGTCGGCGGTCTGCTTGACCGGCAGGGTCTTGCTGGTGTCGGCGGACGCCGAAGTGGCGGCGAGGGCCGCCGAGCTGAAGAGGACGGCCAGGGTAGTGGCAGTCGTGAGGGTGCGCATACGCACGCTGATTCGAACCCCCCGGAACGAATGAGTGAGGTGAGCGCCACGCGGCACGGCTGATGTACGAGCCCCCTGTGTGCCGTGCGTGGCGGATGAGTGAAGACTAGGTCGCGAAGACTAGGTCATGCCACTGACAAAAAGGCGAGCGCCCCCGAGACCAGGGTCCGGACACCCGGGGCGATCGTGGACAGGTCGGGCGCGAAGTGGGGGCTGTGGTTGCTCGGCACGGCCGAGAACTTCTCCGGGAAGGTCGCGCCCGGGGCCTTCTCCCACACGTCGGCCGGAGTGGTCGTCACGAACCAGTACGAGTACGGGATCGAGCCCAGCGCCAGCTCCGGGAAGTCCTCGCTGCCCATCGCCGGGCCCGGGTCGAACACCGTGCCCGTGCCGAAGACCTCGCGGTGCACGGCGGCCACCGCGGTGTCCGTGCCGATGTCGTTGACCGTCTCCGGGAAGCTGTTGCCGAGGGTGACATCGGGCTCGCGCGGGCAGCCGGCGGCCAGGCACTCGCCCCGCGCGATCCGGCGGATCGCGGCCAGCATCCGCTCCCGCACCTCCTCCGACTGGGTGCGCAGGTTCAGCGCGATGCGCGCCTCGGACGGGATGATGTTGTGCCGGGTGCCCGCCTCGATCCGGCCCACGGTCAGCACCGCGGCCTCGCGGGCGGCCAGTTCCCGGGAGACGACCGTCTGCAGCCGGGTGACCAGGTAGGCGGCGGTCACCACCGGGTCCACGGTCGACTCGGGCCGGGAACCGTGGCCGCCGCGGCCGTGCACCACGATGTCCACGTCCGTCGACGCCGACATGATCAGGCCCGGCGCGTGCGGGTACAGGCCCGTCGGGCCCGGGGCCGCGTGCTGTCCGAGCAGCACGTCCGGGCGCCCGAAGCGCTCGTACAGCCCGTCCGCGACCATCCGGGCCGCGCCCTGCCCGGTCTCCTCGGCGGGCTGGCCCACGACCAGCAGGGTGCCGTTCCAGGTCTCCCGCCCGGCCGCCAGCGCCTCGGCCGCGCCCGCCAGCCAGGTGACGTGCAGGTCGTGCCCGCAGGCGTGCATCACCCCTGCCGTGCGCGAGGCGTACGGCAGCCCGGTCTCCTCCTGCACCGGCAGCGCGTCCATGTCGGCGCGCAGCAGCACCGTCGGCCCGTCGCCGTTGCGCAGCACCCCTGCGACCCCGGTGCCGCCGATCCCCTCGGCCGTCTCGAACCCGGCCTCCTTGAGCCGCCCGGCGAGCTTCCCGGCGGTGCGGTGCTCGCTCAACGACAGCTCGGGGTGACGGTGCAGGTCGCGGTAGAAGTCCTCCAGGTCCGGGACCGGGAGTCCGTCGGTGAGATCCAGAGCGGTGCGCGCTGCGGGAGAGGTCACGGGGGCAAGGGTAGGCTCCCGGCGGGACACGGGGGAGAGTCCTGCCGGGGACGGACCGGGTGGCAGGGGAGCTCGGGCGGTTCGTCAGGTCGGGGGCCCGCGAAGGCGGCTCCCCCCGTCACTCCCAGGTGAAGCCCTTCTGCACCTCCATGCACGCGTCCTCCTTGTCGCCGGGCAGCACGGCCGCCGTCGAGGGCGCCTTGTCCGGGCTCTTGCTCTTCGGGTAGGTGTCGCCGGTGCGCCAGTCCGCGCCGACGACCAGCGTGACGCCCGAGACGTCGGTCGACCGGTGCACCTGGCCCAGCGGGACGCCGAGCGCCTTGGCCACGGCCTGGGCGTCGCCCTCCAGGTCGGCACTGGGGAAGAGGACGAGGGTCTTGGCCTCGGTGGCTGCGGTGACGTCCGCCTCGGCCCGGGTGAACCCCTTGCCCTGAAGGACCCGGGTGACCGCGCTCGCCCGCTGGGGCGCCGGGGCCTCGGTGGCCGTCCCGGTGCCGTTGCGGACCTGGACCGCGAGGGTGCCGGCCGGGGTCGAGGGGGCCTTCGCCTTCTGCTCGGTCCTGTGCTTGGCGGCGCGGCCGTCCAGCGGGGTGTCGTCGCGGACCATGGAGAGGAGCCGGTCGGCGTCCCCGGGGGCGGGCACCAGCCGGTTGTGGTCCTGCGACCACTGCACGGTGGGCAGCGTCGTCATGGTGATCCGCTTGGTCGGGACCTTCTGCAGTTCCCCGGACAGGTCGTACAGCTTCTTGACCGTGCCGAGGCCCTCGTCGACCGTGAGCGCCTTCGTCGCGGCCTCCGCGAGCCTGCGCATCTCGGTCGGGTTGCCCAGCGTCGCGTTCGCACGCAACTGGCGGACCATCGAGTTCATGTACATGTGCTGGGCGTGGGTGCGGGCGACGTCGGTGCCGTCCTCGAAGCCGTAGCGGGTACGCAGCCACTGCAGGGCCTGTTCGCCCTTGACCGGGTGGGTGCCCTCCTTCAGCTTGAGGCCCGAGCCGTGGCCGTCGGAGGTGTGCGAGTAGACGTTCTGCCGGACGCAGACCGGGACGCCGCCGATGGCGTCCGCCATGTCGACCACGCCGGAGAAGTCGACCATCATGAAGTGGTCGATGTGGATCTTGGTGAGGTTCTGCCAGGTGGCGACGGTGCACCCCGGGCCGCCGCGGCCGAGCGACTCGTTCGCCATGGCCAGCGAGAGCGCCTCGTACTTCTTCTCGTCGGTCGTGCACTTGGGGATCGGGATCATCGTGTCGCGTGGGAGGCTGACCACGGACATGTTGCTGCGGTCGGCCGAGACGTGCAGCAGCATCTGCACGTCGGCGAGCGGCGGGCGGCCCACGTCGGCCTTGGACCCGCCGAGCTTCAGGTCCTTCGCGGTGTTCCGGCTGTCCGAGCCGATCATCAGGATGTTCAGCGGCGTCTGGCCGGCGGCGTTCGGGGTGGCCTCGGGCACGTCGGAGTCGCCCAGGTTCCGCTTGGCCTTCTTGATGTTGGCGTTGAGGTGCTCGTAGTAGAGGTAACCCGCGCCCGCGGTGCCGAGTATGACGACGGCCAGGGTGGCCGCCGACCAGCGCAGTATCCGGCGCTTGGGGCGCGGGGCGTCCGGTTCGGTGCCGCCGCGTCTGCGGCCGCCGCCACCGCCGTGCCGCCCCCGGTTCTTCGGCCGCGCCTGCGCTTCCAGCGTCATTCCCCTGCCCTCCCCGCCCTGACGAAGCGCACGTCGGCCTCGTCGCGGCTGCACCGGATCGCACACATTAACGGCGCTGCCATCTATGCAGGGGCGAGTGGTGAGATATGCCACTCGCGTACAACCTTCTCGGGGGTTGACGAACTGCCGTGATTTCTTTGCCGGTTGGCCTCGGACTTCGCTTCCGGGAAGCCGCCGCCGGGCTGGGCGGGGTCGAGGGCCGGAGGTACGTGCCCGACGCGCCGTACCGGAGGATCTGTCAGGGCTGGGACTGCTGCACGGTCGGCGGACTCGGCGGGGCGTCCGTCGCCCGGGCCGGGCCCGCGTTCGCCGCCGTGATCAGTGCCGTGATCGCGAGTACGGCCGCTGCCACGCCCCGCGCGGCCGGATTGCCCCCGCTCGGGCGGGGCCGGGAGGGGGGCAGTGCGGTGGGGTGTCCGTAGGGTGCGTATGTACGTCCGTGCACGGCGACCTCGCAACAACAGCGGCCTGTTAAACATGCTTAATTCGCCGTTTAACCTAGGGGCGCGGAACCCGAACGGCAAGAGGTGCCAATGGAGTTGGGGGGAGCAGGAAATGCGTGAGCGGGACGATCCGGAGGTCGTCGGCCGGCGTGTACAGCAACTGCGCACCGAACAAGGCCTGACCCAGCGCCAGCTGGCGGAACCGGCGTACACCCCCGCCTACATCTCCACCCTGGAGGCGGGCCGGGTCCGCGCCTCCGACGAGGCGCTGAGACACATCGCGGACCGCCTCGGCGTCGCCTTCGAGGAGCTGGCCGTCGGCCGGCCCGCCCGCCTCGCCACCGCCCTCCGGCTGCGGCTCACCGAGGCGCAGCGCGCCCTGGCCGACGGCAAGGCGGAGGAGGCGGCCGGCCAGTACACCGCGCTGCTCGCCGAGGCGGACACGCACGGCCTGGTCGCCGAGCAGGCCACCGCTCTCCTGGGGCTCGGCGAATGCGCCCTGCAGACGGGCGAACTGTCCAGCGCCCGCGACCACTTCGAGCGAGCCGAGCACCGCCTCGCGGAGGAGAGCCTCCCCAGCCGCGTCCCGGCCGTCCGTGGCCGCGCGATCGCCCACTACCTCGCCGGCGAACTCCGCTACGCCGTCTACCTCCTGGAATCCACCCTCGACGAACTCAACCGCGGCGGTCTGCACGACCCCGACGCCCTGCTGCTCCTCTACGCCAGCGCCATCGGCCCCTACATGGACATGGGCGCCCACGCCCGCGCCGCCCAGGCCGCCGAGTTCGCCCTGGCCCTGGCCCCACAGGCCGCCGACCCCGCGCTGATCGCCCGGATGCACCGCTCGGTCGCCCGCACCCTGCTCGCCGAGGGCCGGGTCGCCGAGGCCGACGCCTCCCTCGCCAAGGCCGCCGAGCTGTACCGCCAGCTCCAGCTGCGCACCGAACTCGCCAACTGCCACTGGATGCGCGGCTACGTCTGCGCCCAGAACGGCGACCTGGACCGGGCCGAGGCCGAGCTGCGCCAGGCCCTCACCATGCTCGCGCAGACCCGAGCTTCCCTCTACCGCAGCCAGGCGGCCGTGGAACTCGCCGACGTCCTGCACCGGCGCGGCAAGTCGGCCGAGGCCGCCGACCTGCTCAACGGCGTCCTCGGCGACCTCTCCTCCGAACGCGGCGCCGTGCACGCCGCCGCCGCGCACCGCCTCCTCGGCATCATCGCCGAGGACGCCCGTGACACCGAGGCGGCAGAGGAGCACTACGTCCGCGCCCTCAGCCTCCTGGAACGGGCCGGAGCCGCCGGCGACCTGGCCGACCTGTGCCGCCTCCTCGGCGACCTGCTGCGCCGTACCGGCCGCGTGGAGGCGGCCCTGGACGCCTACCGCACGGGTCTCGGCCACCGCACGGCGCCGGGCACCACGACCCTCGGCCCGGCGCCCGCGCAGCCGCCCCTGTGACCGGCCGCCCTCATCTGCGCACAGGCGTCACCGCCTTGGGCGCGAACACGTCCGACCGGACCCCGGTGGCCAGGTCCCCGGCCGAGGACGGGAGGTGGGCCGGTCGCGCCGGGTGCCCCTTCGTGGCCGGATGCTCGGCGAACAGGGCGGTGGTGAGGGCGAGCCGACCGGTGTACGCCGACTGCCACAGCGTCCGGGTGCCGGGGCCCGTGCCCGCACCGCCGGTGTACGTCGCCGGCTCGCCCGTGACCGCGTACTTCGCCGCCGCCGCGGCCATGACGGCGCCCATGACCCGGTGCCGGTCCGGGTGGGCCGTGTACACGGTGTCGCCGCCCCGGGTGATCCGCTCCACCATGTACGGCGTCGCGTAGGTGCCGTCCGCCGCCGCGGTCGCGTACGCCGAGGCCACGGTCAGCGGTGTCGGTGCCGCGGTGCTCGCGAGCTCGGACAGCGGCGCGCCGAGCGGCAGGCCGCTGAAGGGCCGCAGTGCCGTACCGGCCTCCACGGCGCCCGACAGGGCGTCGTTGAAGGGCTGGTGGGCGTAGTCCGTACCGCCGTAAAGGACACGGACCGCGCCGTCGCCGGGGACCATGACGATCACCGCCGCGTGCAGCTTCGTGCCCTTGGGCAGGCCCGCGGACCGCTGGCGCACGCGCTCCGACACCGCGTACTGAGTGCTCAGGTCGAAGGTCGTACGGACCGTGTAGCCGCCGCGCGCCAGCTGGTCCTGGGTGATGCCGAGACGGCGGGCGGCCTCGGCGGCGGCCGCGTCGATCAGGTACTGGCGCTGGCCGTCCGTGTCGCCGGGCGGATAGAAGCGGAAGGCCGGGAAGGCGGCCGAGGAGCGCTGCGCGGCCGTGATGCTGCCCGAGGAGCGCATCGCGTCCAGGACCCAGCGCCAGCGCTTCTGCAGCGTCGTGGTGACCTTGGCGTCCGAGCCCGCCCGTTCGTAGAACGTCGGCCGGTTGATGATGGCCGCGAGCGCCGCGCCCTGCGACACCGTGAGGTCCTTCGCGTCCACGCCGAAGTAGTTCCGCGCCGCCGATTCGATGCCCGCCGCGCCCCGGCCGAAGTACACGGTGTTGAGGTAGCCCTCCAGGATCGAGTCCTTGGAGCGGGTGCGGTCCAGCTTGACGGCGATCAGCGCCTCACGGGCCTTGCGGGTCAGGGACTGCTCGGGGCTCAGCAGGGCGTTCTTCACGTACTGCTGGGTGATCGTCGAACCGCCCTGGCGCTCCCCGCCGGACAGTGTGGCCACGGCCGCGCGCACGATCGCGCTGGGCGAGACGCCCGAGTCCGTGCGGAAGGAGCGGTTCTCGGCGGCGATCACCGCGTCCTGGACGTGCCGCGGCACCTGCGCCAGGGACACGTCCTGTCGGTCCACCGGCCCGCGCCGGCCCAGGTACTCCCCCTCCGCGTCCAGGAAGACCGTGCTCTGGCTGACCGTCTCCGGGTGCGGGTCCGGGACGGCCGTGAGCAGGTACGCCACCCACACCGTGCCGACCAGCGCGAGGCAGAGCGCGAGCAGCGCCCCGAGGATGCGCCGGACCCAGCGGGCCCGGCGGCGGCGCAGATGCTTGAGGAGACGTTTCACCGGCCCACCCCGCCCCGCGCCAGGACCTTGCCGTCGGCGTCGTAGACCGTGACCCGGGTGTGCATCAGCTCCTGTTTGTCGGCCGGGAGCCGGGGGGTCGCGTACCAAACGTCCCAGCCCGGATTCCCCGCCAGTGTGAGCACGGTCCCGGTGGTCCTGCCCGAGGGCAGCCGCACCTCGACTCGGGCGGCCGGTCCGCCGCCGCGGTGCACGCCGGACAGCAGCAGCCCGCTCCGGCCGGTCACCTCCAGCCGGAGGGTGACGGTCGGGGGCTCCGCGGAGAGCCCCGAGACCGGCAGGGACTCGCCCCCGCCCCGGGGCGACGACCAGTGCGCGCCGTCCTTCGTCAGCCACAACTCCTCGCCGGACAGCGGCCGTACGTGCTCACCGGCGGCCACCACACGAACGGTCCCGGCGGCCACCGACCGTCCGGGAGTCACGGGCCCGTCACCGGACACGCCCATCAGGCGCCGGCCGACGTAGCCGAGCGGGCCCAGCACCAGCAGACAGCAGGTCAGCAGCACGATGATCCGGCGCCGTCGGCGCCGCGCCCGGCCCTCCCGCTCGATGGCGGCGAGCGGGACGGGCGTGCGAGGCACATCGTCGCGGGCGGCGGCGAAGGCCTCGCCCAACTCGCCCTCCAGCGGTTCTGGTTGCCCGCGCTTCATGCTGCCCCCAGGGCCTTCAGCCCCCGTCGTTCGTACGATTTCACCGCGCCGACCGACCAGCCGAGCATCTCGGCGATCTCCAGCCGGTCCAGGTCCTCGCCCAGGCGCAGGACCAGCACCACCCGCTGGCGGGCGGGCAGGGCGGTGAGGGCGCGGGCGAGCGGCGCCTGCGGCGCGGGGACCGTGCGGTGCGGCCGACGGCCGACAAGGCGGCCGAGGTGGCGGCCGAGATGGCGGCGCACCAGCAGCCGTCGTACGTAGAAGTCGGTGTCGTTGCCCGGGATGCGCCGCCAGTGTGCGTACGCGTCGGACAGGGCGGTGCGCGTCAGGGCGTCGGCCTCGGCCGGGTCGCCGGTCAGCAGATGGGCCGTGCGCAGCAGGCGCGGCCAGGCCACGGCGGCGTAGCCGCCGAACTCGGTCCGGCGGCCGGAGCGACCGGCGCGATGACGGGGTCGGCGGCCGGCTCTGGTCGTCATCGGGTTCCCCCTGCGATGTGTTTCGATGTGCGGCGTACGGGACCTGTACGCACCGCGAAGCGGTCCGGGTTGCACGGCGGTGCGTGGAAGTTGGGGCACGAGTGGCAGGGGAGGCATGACCGAGGACGAGTTCGACGCGTTCTACGCCGCCGCGTTCCCCCGGCTGACCGGCCAGCTCTACGCGTTCACCGGGGATCACGGCGAGGCGCAGGACGTCGTGCAGGAGGCGTTCGTACGGGCCTGGGACCGGCGGCGCGACTTCCTCGCGGACGGGGCGCCCGAGGCATGGGTCAGGACCGTCGCGATGCGGCTCGCCGTCAGCCGGTGGCGGCGCGCCCGGCGCTGGCTGGAGCTGGTGCGGCGCACCCCGCCGCCGGAGTCCGTGCCCGGGCCCGACCCCGAGCACGCCGCGCTCGTCTCCGCACTGCGCACCCTGCCCGAGGCCCAGCGGATGGCCGTCGTCCTGCACCATCTGTGCGACCTGAGCGTGGAGCAAGTAGCCTCGGAAACCGGCGCCCCGGTGGGGACGGTCAAGGCCCGTCTGTCCCGTGGCCGCGCGGCACTGGCCCGGGTGCTGGCCCCGGGCGAGGGGGAGAGGGAGGGCGACCGTGTCTGATGACCGCGACTACGACGCCGACCTCCACCCCGAACTCTCGGGCGCACTACGGACGTTGGCCGATGGCCACCAGTCACCACCGCCCGTCGCCGGTGCCGAGATCCGCCGTCTGGCCGTACGGCGTGGCCGTCGCCGGCGCACGACCGTCGTGGTCGGCGGGGTGGCCGCCGCGGCGGCCCTCGCCGTCACGGTGACCGTCGGCCTCGGCCACGACTCCGACTCCGGCCGCCGCACCACTCCGGCCGCGAGTCCCCTGCTGCGGACCAGCCCGGCACCCAGCCCGACTCCGGTCCCCGCCGATGCCGTCGTCGACCTCACCGGGATGACGATGACCCTCGACGGGCGGATGATGCCCATCTCCTCCGGTGTTGCCGAACGTCCCACGCCCACCGGCCGGTTCACGGTCGTCGCCAAGTCGCTGAAGCGGCAGATGGAGATCGGGAGCGGCGGTGGCAGCGGCAGCGGCACGTCGATGCCGAGCGTTCCGTGGGTGATCGAACTGCGCTCCGCGGACCCGAAGAGGACCACCGCCGTCATTGCCCTCACCTACGACCTGAAGGCCCCGGGCAACTACGCGTCCACCGGCGGCTGGATCGGCCTGCCCGAGGCCGACGCGAAGTGGGTGTACGCGCGGCTGGACAAGGGCGCGGTGGTGTTGGTGACGGGACGGACGCCGTCGCCGGGTGCCTCCGCGTCGACGCCGTCCTAGGCCGACGGGACCTGGCGGAGGGCGGCGGTCAGACCTGGGCCCGACCCTGCTTGCGTACGTCCGCCAGACGGAGTGCGCCGATCTGGACGGCCAGCTGTGTCGCGTCGTTCGGTACGTCGCCCAGGCCGGCATTGGTGAGGGCGAAGGCGTCCTCGCCGACGCGGACGGCGGCCACGTCCATCGTCAGGAGGACATCCTGGTCGTCGGAGGTCGTGGTGGCGACGCTGACGCGCAGCCCCTGGCGCACGTCCCCGACCTCCGGCAGCGGGGCTTCCTGGACCTGGACGTCCTCGACCAGACCGTTCTCCGAGGTGGCCGTGAAGCGGGCGCACTGGACCGGCATCGTCTGCAGCCACTTCAGGGCGGCGTCGACGTCCGACGGGCGGCGGGCGGCGATCTGGTAGCGGAGCTGGGCGTCGGTGTCGTCGTCGTCCAGGCCCACGGCGACCCGGGCGGGGGCGCCGAGGAGTTCGTCGGAGTAGAGCGCGTCGAGCAGGCGCTGGCACTCCCCGGCCGTGGTGGTCGCCTTCAGCAGGCCGTCCCGCCAGGTGGCCGCCCCGCGCGTCGCGGACCAGGGGGCGCCGAGGTCGGTCTCCGTGATCAGCGCGGCCCGGGCCTGGTCGTCGGTGAGCGTGGATCCGTCGGCCCGGGCCGAGGGCTTCGCCGCGGGGGAGGGCTTGTCGACGGTGGGCAGGGGCTGGTGCGCGGACGGCGGGCGTTCCAGGCCGAGGGTCGCGCAGCCGGTGAGGGTGAGGAGGCCGGTGGCGAGGGCGGCGAGAGGGAGGGCGTGGGGGCGTATGGCGGCGGTCATCTGGGGTGCCTCCCTGGCGGGGCAGGTGGGGGTGGAGGTGCCTCCCTTCACGGCACCACCGCCGCGACCTGCTCACCAGCGCTCCGGGCCGTCCGGGTGAGGGCGGCAGTACCCGTCCGGGTGAGCGGCGGGGACGGCCCGTGGAAAACCGATGGCCCTGCAACAGGGGCCGCCCTTACGGTGGCCCCATGAAGCGCGCCCAGCCGTGTCCGCAGAGCACGACGACGCCGGAGACCGTCCCGGCGCGCTGACACCTGAGCCAGTCCGAAGCCCCGGGGCGAACGCCCCGGGGCTTCGGCATGCACCGGGGTGTTCGCCTCCCGCACCGAGGAGACCCCGATGACCGACCCGATCGGCGACCGCGTACCCGACCACCGCCGCCTCGGCCGTGAACTCGGCCTGTTCGACACCGACCCGCTGATGGGCGCGGGCCTGCCCTACTGGCTCCCGGACGGGGCCGTCGTACGACACACCCTGGAGGAGTACATCCGGGAGGCGGAACGCGCCGCCGGCTACCGGCACGTGTACTCGCCCGCGCTCGGCAAGCGCGAGCTGTACGAGATCTCCGGGCACTGGGACCACTACAGCGACGACATGTACCCGCCGATGGACCTGGGCGCGGAGGAGGTCGTCCTGCGCCCGAGCCTCTGCCCCCACCACGCCCTGATCTACCGCTCCCGCTCCCACAGCTACCGCGAACTGCCCCTGCGCATCGCCGAGCTGGGCACCATGTACCGCGCCGAGCGGTCCGGCGTCCTCGGCGGCCTGACCCGCGTGCGCGCCATCCAGCTCAACGACGCCCACATCTTCTGCACCCTGGAGCAGGCCGTCGACGAGGCCCGCGCCGCGCTGGAGCTGATCGCCCGCGCCTACGCCGACCTCGGCATCGTGGCTGTACGCCACCGTCTCTCGCTGCCCGGCGAGGGCGGCAAGTACGTCGCCGACCCGGAGCTGTGGCAGCGGGCCACCGCGCTGCTGAAGGAGGTGCTGGCCGAGTCCGGCGTGGCGTACGAGGAGGCGGAGGGCGAGGCCGCCTTCTACGGCCCCAAGATCGACGTGCAGATCGCGGACCCGGCCGGCCGCGAGTCCACCCTGTCCACCGTGCAGATCGACTTCCACCAGCCGGCCCGCTTCGATCTGCACTACATCGGAGCCGACGGCGCGAAGCACCGGCCGGTGATGGTGCACCGCAGCATCATCGGCAGCGTGGAGCGGGCCGTCGCCCACCTCATCGAGGCGCACGGTGGGGCCTTCCCGGCCTGGCTCGCTCCCGTACAGCTGGCCGTGCTGCCGGTCGCGGAGGAGCAGGCGGAGCGGGCGGCCGCGGTGGTCCGGGAGGCGGCCGCGCTGGGCCTGCGCGCCGAACTCGCCGCCCCTGAGCAGGGCACCCTCGGGGCCCGCATCCGCGCGGCCCGCCTGGTCCCGTACCAGGCGGTGATCGGCGACCGGGAGGCCGACGCGGGCCTCGCGGCCCTGCGCCTGCGGGACGGCCGCCGCCCCGGCGCGCTCCCCGTGCCCGAGCTGCTGCGACGCGTCGCCGACCAGGTGGCGGCGAAGGGCACCGCACTCTGGTCCTGATCTAGTGTCGGTACGACGGAAGGAGACCGCCGTGACCGGTCAGCCCATCCCCGTGATCATCGACTGCGACACCGGCGTCGACGACGCCCTGGCCCTGCTGTTCGCCGTACGCCACCCGGGCCTGGACCTCAGGGCGGTGACCTGTGTGGCCGGGAACACCGACGTCGACGGGGTGGTCCACAACACCCTGACCGTGCTGGAGGAGGCGGGCGCCCCCGACATCCCGGTGGCGCGCGGCGCCGAGCGCCCGCTGATCGAGCCGGCCCGCTCGGCCCGGCACGTGCACGGCGTGGACGGCATGGGCGACCTCGGCCTGCCCGCGCCCGGACGCGCCCGCGCCGCCGTGGACGCCGTGACCCTCCTGCACCGCGAGATCCTGGCCTCCCCGACCCCGGTCACCCTGATCCCGACCGCACCGCTCACCAACATCGCGCTCCTGCTGCGCACCCACCCGGAGGTGACCCGGAACATCGAGCGGATCGTGTTCATGGGCGGCGCTGTCGCCACCGGGAACGCCACGCCGGTCGCCGAGTTCAACGTCTGGCACGACCCGGAGGCGGCGGCGGTCCTGCTCACCGCCGGGGTGCCGATCACCATGTACGGGCTCGACGTGTTCACCCAGGTCCTCGTACCGGGCCCGGACGTACGGCGGCTGCGGGAGAGCAGGGAACCGGGCACCCGGCTGGCCGGTGAGCTGCTGGCCCACCGCCCGTCCGCACCCGACCCCGACGGCGACGATCCGGCCGGCGGCCTCGGTGACGCGGGCGCGGTGTGCGCGGTCGCGGACCCGGCCGGCATCACCACCCGCCTGCTGCCCGTCGAGGTCTCCCTGGCCCCCGGCCCGACCCGCGGCCAGACGATCGTCGACCGCCGCGCGCGCCCCGGCGAGTCCGAGATCCACGGCGGCACCCGCGAACAGGCCCTGGTGGACGTGGCGTTGGCGGTGGACGTGGAGCGGTACGTGAAGCTGTACCTGGAGACGGTGGAGCGGACCTAGGGCAGGTCCGGCGGACCGGACGTCGGACCGGACGGCCCGGACTCAGTCGGAGGCGGCCGGCACCCGGTCAGCTTGCGGGTGGTGTTGTCGATCGCGGCGATGTGGAGCAGACGGGCCATGCCCGCAAGGGCCGCGACGGCTGCCGGGTGCCGCTGCCGGGGACGACGACCGGACCGTCGTACGGCTTCGGGTCCGGGGTCGCGTGGCTGCCGCAGCCGGCGTCCTTCGCTTCGTACGCCGTCGAGGCCCAGTCCGGTGCCGAGGGCTCCACCCTGGAGCTCTACCGTGCCGCGCTGAGGCTGCGCCGCAAGCTGCTGGAGGGCGAGACGCTGACCTGGACGCCCGACGCCCCGGCCGGGGTGCTGGACTTCGCCCGCACCGAGACCTGGCGCTGCGTCACCAACCTCACCGCGGGGCCGGTACGACTGCCCCCGGGCGAGGTGCTGCTCGCCAGCACCCCGCTCCCGGAGCCGGGCGTCCTCCCGCCGGACACCACGGCGTGGCTGACCTAGCCCACGGTCGGGCTCGGGCTGGGGGCGGGGGAGGCGCCTCCGGAGCCCCCGCCGTTGCCGCCGGTGAGGCCGTCGATGTTCACCGGTGTGGACGTGGCGTTCGGCGGCGGCGTGAGCACGACCTCCGGCTGGCCCGCCGGCGGGGGCGGCGGGGTCAGGTCGGAGCTGGGCAGCTTCGGCGGGGTGGTCTGCTGGAAGAGGGTCTGGTCGAAGTCGACCAGACCGGTCTTCTCCATCACCGTGATGTGGTCCAGCACGGTGTCGTTGGCCTGGTCGGCCAGAGCCCGCACCAGCGAGTTCTTGGTCGTGGACCGGATCTTCGCCACCGTGTTGAAGATCGAGCCGTGCGTCATCCGCAGGATGTTGGCGAAGTCGGTGTCGAACTTCTTGCCGCTCTCCGACTTCAGCGTGTTGACGAAGCCCTCCTGCTGGGGGCTCGCCACGTTGGGCAGCGTGATGTTCAGCATCGGCGCGATCTTGCGGCAGGTGGTGTCCAGCGCGGCGTGCCCGTCGACCAGGTGCTTGCTGGCCTCGACGACCCCCTTGGTGGTGCCCTTCTGCAGCCCGATCTGCCCCACCGGGTACTCCCACAGACCGGCCGCTCGCACCTTCACCACGAAGTCCCGGTCGGACTCGGTGAGCGGACCCCACTGGGTGTTGGCGATGACACGGTCCGGGGAGCTCGAGACGGTGCTCACACCGAGCATGCTCGGGTAGGCGAGCGCGCCGAGGGTCAGCGCCATTGCACCGCCCACGAAGAGAGTTCCCGTCGCGTTCCGCGAAATGCGCACCGTGCCTCCTGCCCGGCCGTGGATCCGCCTGCAGGCGGTTCGGACGCACAGAAGTACGGATGCGGAGGTCATTTGTGTCGGTGGTTTCGGGTAAAGATTCGTCCCGGTCCCGCGTGAGGGGCCGAAGAGCGCAGTTGGTGAAAGGTTGACCATCCCGCAGGAGAGTTGACTCTTCCTCGGGAGAAGCGAGGGGAAACGCAGGCCTAGATTCGCCGCATGCCCCCACAGCCACCTCCGAGAACGCCCGCCGCGCTGCCCGTCCTGCCCTACCGCAAGCCCACCAAGGGCCGCGACTACTGGGTCTTGGACGACGTCCTGCCGAACGTCGACGCCGTACGCGAGCGGTGTCTGGCCAAGGACGACTGGGTCAAGGGCTACCCGTACACCTCGGAGACCTGGCCCGGACTGCGCGCGATGCCCGGTCTTGAGCCCGGTGAACTCGCCCGCATCGAGCGGCTGGTGAAGCAGGCGACCGGGGCCAAGGAGCTGTGGGTGCAGCAGGCGCCCGGCGGCGGCACCCTCAACCACAACTGCGTACAGGTGGTCGGCGAGGGCGAGAGCGAACCGCGCCCGCACACCGACTCGCGTGCGCTGTGCCGGTACGCGGCCGTGCTGTACCTCAACCCGCACGTGCCCAAGGACTGCGGCACCAGCTTCTTCCGCCAGTCCCTGCCCGGCGGCCGGCTCGGCGGCAACGTCGTCCAGGCCCCGCACAACAACCTCGTCGAGGCCCTCGGCACCCGCTTCGTCGCCCCGGACGCCTTCGAGGAGGACGTCCGCGTCCCGCACCGGTACAACCGCCTCCTCCTCTACAACGCCAACCTGGTGCACAGCGCGACCGGTTACTTCGGCAAGGAGCTGGCGGAGAAGCGGATGACGGCCGTCTTCTTCTGGATGGCCTGAGCCGTTCCGCCCCGGCCCACCGGCTCACCCGTACGGAGCAACCCCCGTGGCCTCCCGGCCGGGTGGGCCGGATCGTCGTACGTACGACCGACTCGGGACGACGACGGCGGAGGTACGGCCATGACGCAGCACACCCCACCGGCACGGGCGGGGGACACCGACTGGGCCGAGGGAGGGCTCGTCTTCGCGGGGGTGCTGCTCCTGGTGAACGGTGTCCTCGCCATCCTCCAGGGCATCTCCGCGATCGCGTCCGACGACGTGTACACCCGCATCGGCGCCTACGTGTACAAGATCAACCTCACCGGCTGGGGCTGGATCCTGATCATCCTGGGTGTCGTGGCCGTCGTCACCGGCGCGGGTGTCCTCAGGCGCGCCGAGTGGGCCCGCGCCGTCGGTATCGGCCTCGCCTCCCTGAGCGTGATCGCCCAGTTCCTGTTCCTGCCGTACTCGCCGATCTGGGCGCTCGTCATGATCGCCATCGACTTCTTCGTGATCTGGGCACTCGCCACCTACCAGCCGGGGCGCCCGGCCGACTGACCCTCGCGCGTGACGCGGGTCACATGGGCGGCCTGTCACGCACGGCGGGGCTCGCCAGTCCCATGGTCGTCACCGGCACCGGACGAAGACGACGTGCCCGGTGACCCGACCCCGGGAGTGGACATGTCGAAGCAGCCGAAGACCGGACGACGGGCGCAGGGCGGCCATCGGGTCGTGGTGCTGGGCGCCGGCTACACCGGCATGCTGGCCGCGATCCGTCTGGCCCACCGCACGCGCCGCACCGGCGTCCGGGTGACCCTGGTCAACCCCTCCGCCCGCTTCACCGAGCGCCTGCGCATGCACCAGGCGGCGACGGGCCAGGAACTCGCCGAGCACTCCATCCCCGACCTGCTGACGGGCACGGGGATCACCTTCGTCCAGGGGTACGCGACGGCCCTGGACCCGGGTGCGCGCACGGTGACGGTGGACGCGGGGGACGAGGGTGACGCGAGCACGGTCCTACTGCCGTACGACACCTTGGTCTACGCCCTCGGCAGCCGCGCCGACACCGGCGCGGTGCCCGGAGCCGAGGAGCACGCGTACACCCTGGACGGGCACGGTCCGGCGGGCCGTCTGGCGGCGCGGCTGGCCGAGGCGGCGGGGACGGCGGGGACGGTGACGGTGTGCGGCGGCGGGCTGACCGGTGTGGAGGCCGCGACGGAGATCGCGGAGTCGTACCCGGACCTGTCGGTGACCCTGCTCTGCACGCAGGAGCCGGGCGCGATGATGGGCGGGGAGGCACGGTCGTACCTGCGCGCAGCCCTGACCCGCCTGGGCGTCACGGTCCGCGCCGGCGCGCGGGTGGCCGAGGTGCTGCCGGACGCGGTGGAGCTGGCGTCGGGCGAGGCGCTCGAGTCGGCGGTGTGCGTGTGGACGGCGGGCGTACGGGTCTCGCCGCTGGCGGCGCGGGCGGGTGTGGCGGTGGACGAGCGGGGCCTGCTGCTCGTGGACGAGACCCTGCGCTCGGTCTCCCACCCCGAGATCCACGCGATCGGGGACGCGGCGGCGATCCGGATGCCCTGGGGCACGCTGCACGGCACCTGCCAGAGCGGGATGCCGACGGCGGCGTACACGGCCGACGCGATCGCCCGCCTGCTGTGCGGCCGCCCGGTCCGCCCCTTCCGCTTCGGCTACGTGCACCAGCCGGTGAGCCTCGGCCGCAGGGACGCGGTCATCCAGTTCACGCACCCGGACGACACCCCGCGGCGGGCGTACCTGAAGGGCCGGGCGGCGGTCCGGTACAAGGAGCTGGTGAGCGGGAGCCCGCTGCCGTTCTACCGGCTGAGCCGGCGCATGAACGTGACGGCGGCGATGTCGAAGGCGGGCCGGGCGAGGAAGCAGGTCGCCGCCGACGACACGAGCGGGGTCGTTCTGGCAGGTTGATCCCATGAAGATCGCGCAGGCGCAGCCCGGTGGGAGCCCGGACCCGTACCTCGAGAACAGGCGGCTGCTGTTCGCGACGGCGTACCGGATGCTGGGCAGTGTGGCGGACGCCGAGGACGTCCTGCAGGACGCCTGGCTCAACTGGAACGCGGCGGACCGCTCGGCGGTCCGCAACCCGCGCGCCTACCTGGTCCGCACGGTCACGAACCTCTCCGTGACCCGCCTGACCTCGGCCCGCGCGACCCGCGAGCAGTACGTGGGCCCCTGGCTCCCCGAGCCCCTGCTCACCTCTCCCGACGCCGCCGAGGAAACGGAGCTGGCGGACAGCGTGTCGACGGCCGTGCTGGTGATCCTGGAGACGCTGGCCCCGGTGGAGCGGGCGGTGTTCGTCCTGCGCGAGGTCTTCGGCTACTCCCACGCGGAGATCGCCGACATCCTGGACCGCCCGGAACCCACTGTCCGCCAGATCGCCCACCGCGCCCGCAACCACGTCCACTCCCGCCGTCCCCGCTACGACACGGACCCGGACCGGCGGGCCCGGATCACCACCCGGTTCATCGAGGCGTGCGCGGGTGGCGACCTGAACGCGGTGATGGAACTTCTGGCGCCGGATGTGACGTGCTGGTCGGACGGCGGCGGCAAGGTCACCGCGGCCCGCCGCCCGCTGCACGGCCCCGACCATGTGGCGCGCTGGATCCTCGGCGTCCTGGCGAAGCCGCAGTCGGCCGGTGTCACCTTCCGACAGGCCGTCGTCAACGGCGAGTTGGGCATCCTGTTCACCGCGGGCGAGGTGCCGGTGGCGGCCCTCACCTACGACCTGTCCGAGGACGGCATCAGGAATCTGCGCCTGCAGGTGAACCCGGAGAAGCTGACGGGGCTGCGTCCTTCGGGCGAGTGACTCCGGCGTCCTGCGCCCCGGAGACGCCGGGCAGGCACTTGCCCACCGTGACGAAGAAGAGCACCAGGCCCGCCGTCAGCAGGACATGGCCCAGACCGGCGATCCCGGCGATGGCGTCAGAGCCGGAGTGGCCGAGGACCGTCAGCGTGCCGTGCAGGGTCATCATGCCGACGGTCACCGCCAGGCCGGCGTTGTAGGTCCAGAAGAACCAGTTGAACAGCCGGTGGGAGGTCAGCGCGAACTGCTTCTCCAGTGCCAGGACGACGAGGAAGAACAGCATGCCGAGCGCCAGTACATGGGTGTGCACGACGGCGAGCTGGGTGTCTCCCTCGAAGTCCTCGGCCTTGGTCAGCTCGCGGTAGTACAGACCGCTGACCAGCCCGATGATCATGTAGATGTGAGCGGTGTTGAGGATCTTCCTCATCTGCGTCTTCCCCCGTGAATCCGCGTCGGCGTCGGCCCCCACCTTGCGCCCGGCCCGTTCGGGCATCAACGATGAACCTGATAACGAGTCATAACCGTCGGCTAATGAGTCCGAAGGGGCGCGAGTGGAGCTCCGCGACATCGAGATCTTCCTGACCCTCGCCGAGGAACTGCATTTCAGCCGCACGGCACACCGCCTGCACGTCACCCAGGCCCGGGTCAGCCAGTCGATCAAGAAGCAGGAGCGGCAGATCGGCGGCCTTCTGTTCGAACGCACCAGCCGCGCGGTACGGCTCACCCCGCTCGGCGAGCAGCTGCAACGCGAACTCGGCGCCGGATACCGGCAGATCATGGACGGGGTCGCCGCGGCCAAGGCCGCCGCCCGCGGGACGGACACCCTGACGGTCGGCACCGTCGGTCCCCACTCCTGGATGCTGTCCGACGCCGTGGCCCTCCTGCGGACCCGTTCCCCGGAGATCCAGGTGCGCTTCCGCGAGATCCAGCCCCCCGCCCCGCTGGACCTGCTCCGCTCCGGGGACGTCGACATCGCCGTACTCTGGCTGCCGGTCGAGGAACCCGACCTCACCGTGGGCCCGGTCATCTACGCCTCACGGACCCTGCTCATGACCGGAGCCTCCCACCCGT
Source organism: Streptomyces sp. NPDC085866 (assembly GCF_044541035.1). Lineage (NCBI taxonomy): Bacteria > Bacillati > Actinomycetota > Actinomycetes > Kitasatosporales > Streptomycetaceae > Streptomyces > Streptomyces sp. NPDC085866. The sequence goes on along the minus strand of NZ_JBITSQ010000020.1, from coordinate 56,656 downwards.
ACGCCCGGCGCGAGGCCATCCGCCTGGAGGATCTCGCCGACTGCGCGTTCGTGGCCAGCCGCTCCCTGCCGGCCTACATGGAAGAGGCCCTCAATCCCTTCCACACCCCCTCCGGTCGTCCCATCCCCCGCGGTCCGCAGGTCTCGACGTGGCAGGAGGCCCTCACCGCCGTGGCCACCGGTCAGGCCGTCGCCTCGGTGTCCGGCGACATCGCGGACTTCTACCCGTGGCCCAACCTGGCCTTCATCCCCATCGTCGACGCCCCGCCGTCCCGATGGGCCCCGGTCTGGCGCACGGCCGCGGAGAGCCCGCTCATCCGCTCCTTCACCGAGGCGCTGTCCGACGCGCCGCCGACGGTCGGTGCGGACTGCTGGTGCGCGTTGCCGGCGCAGAACCCGGAGACCTGACGACTTTCTGCCAGGGAAGCCTTGCTGTCGGGGAAGTCCTACGGCCCGGGAACTCCTACGGCCGGGGAAGTCTGACGGCCTTTTGCCAGGCCATGGCAGGAAGACACCCCTCCGGACACGGGCGTCGCCCATCTGGCGAAGCACGAGGTGCCTTGCGCTGAACCGGGACGGGCGCAGCAGTTTCCAGCTCATCAGGGGGGTGGATCCTGCTGAACTGACCGGTGCCGAGGTGTACCCCCTGGGATGGAGCGAGCCCGGCGCACTGGAGTGGGGGCGTCATTGGTACGACGGCCTCACGCAGTTCTTCGGGGTTGCTGCCGGGGCAGATGCGGCGATGCTCGTGTGGCTGGATTAGCGGGGGGGGGCACGACAGGGATGTGATCTCAGCCCGGGTGCTGTACGGGCACAGCAGCTACCCCGCTCGCTCAAGGGTCAAGCCGCTGTGAATGGGCTCGGCTCGCCACATGGCCGCCAGGTGGGGGCAGGACTCGATGAACCGGCGCGTTTCTCCCAGCGCGGTGATCCTGGGCGCTCCGATCTCGGAGTAGTCGAATCCGGTGTCCTGATGCCCGAGGCTGTCGAGATCTGCCCAGGCAGTCGCCCGAAGGACAGCGAAGGCTGATCGTCGTTCCAATCCCACCTGCCCCATTCGAGGATGAAGCCGTCGCCGTCGTTCTCGGGTCGCTCGATCCCCTCGACCTCGAACCGGAGAAACTCGCCGAAGGCATTCCAGGTGGCTTCGACGTCGCGCAGGCTCAGTCATCCTCCGTCGGCTCCGTCGGCTCATCGGCTTCGCCGTACCGGTCCTTGTGGAGGCGTTCCTCGGCGGCATCGAGGCCTGGTCGTGGGTGAGCCTGATGGTGATCGCCTCGTCGCCCACGACCTCAACCTACAAAGGCGGACACCGTACCCATCGGGTTCGTGCGGGTAGTGCTGATCTGCGCGGTTTCATCCGCACGGGATCTTGAGGGGCGTGTCGGCGTGACCCTCTCTGCGAAGCTGCAGGCAGCCGGCGGAAAGGGTGCGTTGATGGAGTGGAAGACCTATGGGGAGCGGCGGATCTACTCGAATCAGTGGGTGAATCTGTGCCTGGTGGACGTGCAGCAGCCCGATGGGCTGCGGGGGGACTACCACGTGGTGCGGCTGCGTCACCTGGCGGTGGGGGCCGTCGTCAATGAGCGGCGCGAGATTCTCATGATGTGGCGGCATCGGTTCATCACGGACTCGTGGGCCTGGGAACTCCCCATGGGACTGGTCGAGGAGGGGGAGACGCCGGAGGAGGCGGCGGCGCGTGAAGTGCTGGAGGAGACCGGCTGGCGTCCCGGGCCGCTGAAGCCTCTCATCTACGCCGAGCCGGCGAACGGGATCACCGACTCTCAGCATCATGTCTTTCGTGCGGACGGGGCCACGTATGCAGGTCCGCCCGTCGAGCAGAACGAGTCGGACCGGATCGAGTGGGTGCCGCTCGGTGAGGTGCGGGGGATGATCGACCGGCGGGAGATCGTCAGCAGTGGGTCGCTCGTCGGGCTGCTGTACGTGCTCATGGACGAGGGCATGCGCTGATCGCCCTCGCGGCTGGCGTGTCCCTGGCAAGTCTGTGTCGGCGTGCGTCAGGATGATGCGGTGAACGAACAGATAGCGGAGCCTGCTGCGCGCTACCGCTCCCTCGGCGTGAGGCCCATCAAGCTGTCCGGGCAACTGACTGCCGGGGCCTTGCTGCTCGCGGGGCTCGCGTGGGTCGTGCGGGCGGTGTGGGAAGTGCGGCTGGCAGTGGCCGGGGAGCCCGCCTCGGGGCCGCCGGACCAGGGGGACGGGGTGCACCGGGCGCTCAACGGGCTGGAGGACTCCTATCACCTCGTCACCAGCCTCGGGGGCGGTGCCGCCTTCCTCTGCGCGCTGCTCTTCCTCTCGTGGATGTGGCGAGTGCGGGACAACGCGCGTGTGCTCACGGGGCAGGCGCCGAAGTACGCCGGGATCTGGGTCTACCTCGGGTGGCTCGTGCCCGTTGTCAACCTGTGGTTCCCGCGCGGGATCGTCGCCGACGCCTTTCGGACCACCGCTCCGGAGCGCAAGCTGCCCGTCTCCGTGAACGTGTGGTGGGGGCTCTGGGTGATCGGGATGCTCGGCGGGGTGGGCATCATGTACCGCGATTCCACCGACGAGCTCATCGCTCGGGCGTACAGCGAGGTGTGGCCGCTGCTCGTGTCCGACGCCGCCGTCATCGGGGCCGCCGTGGCCGGTGCGTTCGCCGTACGGGCCGTCACCGCCGTACAGGTGGAGCGGATCCGGCAGGGACAACGGCAGGGCGGCGTGGCGGAGTCCGCCGCCGTCGGTACCGCCGAGGGCTGAGACCCGGCACCGTCTGCCCGGGCGTGGGTGGTGGTGTGCCGTCGTACGGGCAAGGATTTGTCCATGAGCACCATTGCCATCGTCGGCGCCGGGCCCGGGCTGGGCGCCGCCGTCGCGCGTCGGTTCGGGCGGGAGGGGTACGACGTCGCCCTCGTCGCACGGGACCGGGAGCGGCTGCAGGTCCTGGTGGGCGAGCTTGCCGACGAGGGTGTCGCCGCGCGGGGGTTCCCTGCCGATGTGCGTCGGCCGGAGCAGTTGGTGGCGGCCCTGAAGGATGCAGCCGCCGCGCTCGGGACCGTCGAGGTGTTGCAGTACAGCCCCGTCCCGCACCGGGACTTCATGCGACCCGTGCTGGAGACCCGGCACCGGGATCTGCTCGGGCCGATCGAGTTCTCGGTGTACGGGCCGGTCGCGGCGGTGCAGCAGGTGCTGCCCGGTATGCGGGCGCTCGGGCGCGGGACCATCCTGTTCGTGAACGGGGGGACGGCCGCCGTGCCGCATCCCGAGCGGGCGGGCACGTCGATCGCGTTCGCCGCGGAGAGCGCGTACGGGCATCTGCTGCACGACCGGCTCGCCGGTGAGGGGATCCATGTTGCCCAGCTGGTGATTCCGGGGGCCATCACGCCCGGGCACGTGCGGAAGGATCCGGCCGTGCTCGCGGAGACCCTGTGGGGCATGCATCGGGAGCGGCACGGGTTCCGGCACTACGCCGACGACCTCGACAGCTGACCGGCGGCCCGGAGATCGCGTCGCCCTGCATGAAGAGCATTTGTGGGCCAATATGGTCGTGTCGGGCCGTATCGCTCTCTTCGAGGGGGCCTCAATGGCTGTCGAAATCCCCCCGCTCATCAAGCCCTCCCAGTTCAGGCGCCGGGGTGGCTTGCTGGGCGAGTGCATGGCGGAGTTCCTCGGGACCTTCGTCCTCATCTCCTTCGGCTGCGGCGTGGTCGCGATGGCGGTGGCCGCACTGCCCGGCTCGGGCCGTGCGGCGACCCCCACGACGATCTTCCTCGCGGCCGGCGACTGGCTGCTGATCACGTTCGGCTGGGCGTTCGCCGTCTGCTTCGGTGTCTACGTCGCCGGTGGTGTCAGCGGTGCCCACCTGAATCCGGCGGTGACGCTGGCGATGGCCATCCGCCGCGGGTTCGCCTGGACCAAGGTCCTGCCGTTCATGTTGTCGCAGGTGGTCGGCGCGTTCGCGGGCGCGGCGCTGGTCTACCTCGTGTACCGCGACGCGATCAGCGCCTATGACCACGCCGCGACGGGGCCGAAGGTGAACGGGCGTACCAACGCCACGTTCTCCATCTTCGCGACCTTCCCGGCCGCGTACTTCCACGGCGGCATCTGGGGGCCGTTGATCGACCAGATCGTCGGTACGGCCTTCCTGCTCATGCTGATCGCCGCCCTCATCGACCTGCGCAACCAGGCCGTGAAGGCCAACCTCGGCCCGCTGCTGGTGGGCTTCGTGGTCGCCGCCATCGGCATGTCCTACGGCGCCAACGCCGGGTACGCCATCAACCCGGCCCGTGACTTCGGGCCGCGGCTGCTCACCTATGCGGCAGGGTGGCAGAGTTATGCCTTCCCGGGCAGCGTGTCCGGCGTGTACAGCGGCTACTGGTGGATCCCGATCGTCGGGCCGTTCGTCGGCGGGATCATCGGGATCCTGATCTACGACCTGTTCATCGGCGACGTCCTGCTCGTGCGCTCCGAACTGGGCGAGCTGCCCGAGCCGGGCCGGACCCGGGGGACGGAGGAGGTCGACGAGGAGTAGCTAGTCCTCTCCGGGCTCCGACCGGTCCCCTTCGGGCTCCGCCCCCGCCCTGCGGGCCGCCGACGCGATCTCCTCGAGCGCCGTCAGGTGGCCCGCCAGCGCGCGCCGACCGGTGAACGTGAGCGCCGCCCAGGTGCGCGGGCGCTTGCCCAGGTAGCCCTTGCGGATGCTGACGTAGCCCGTCTTCTCCAGGGCGGAGAGTGTCTTGCTCAGCGTCGAGTCGGACACCTGGCAGTAGTCCCGCAGCACGGCGAACTCCGCTTCCCCACAGGCGGAGAGGTAGGCGGCGAGGGCCAGTCGGGTGGGGTGGTGGAGTTCCCGGTCCAGGGCGGGGGGCTGAGATGCCTCGGTCATGCCGTGCCCACCCCGGTGGCCCGCAGCAGGTGTTCCAGGCCGCCCGCGAGACCGAAGGCCACCAGCCAGCCCGTCGTGCCGTACGGGATCGCGGCCAGCAGGCTCACGGCGATGGGGGCGAGGGGGAGCAGCCAGGTCCGCCAGGCGGGCCGTCCGGGCTCGCGGCGCCGGTCGAACCAGCGCGTGACTCCGCCGTGGTGCGCGCCGAGCCAGACCAGGACGAAGAAGGCGGCCAGGCTCAGCAGCCCTCCGGTCGACAGCCAGGCCGCCCACCGCGGCTGTCCGTCGGCGAGGCCCAGCGCCGTGAAGCCGGCCGCGAAGGTCAGGGCCTGGCCGACGGCGTAACCCCGGGGCCTGGTCCGCCGGTCACTGGCCGCGCGTGCCGCGGCCTGGGCGGATCGTGCGGCGGTCAGCGCGTCCTTCGCCTGCTGTGCGTCGATGGGGTCCCCCGTGCCGGCCATGTGTGTACCTCCGCTGTCGGTGGGGCGGTTGGTCGGACCGCCCGCTGATGACCTTCAGCATGGATAGTACTTTCCAAGAATGCAAGTACTTTCCAGTCATGCCCTCGGCTGTCCCGCCGGCAGCCTCACCCTCACCAGCCCGTCAGCAGCAGGTGGTTGAGAAGCAGCGCGAGCACCGCCTGCGCGGTGAGCCAGGCCCGCGGGTGGGGCAGGTACCCGCACGCCGGCAGCAGCCACATCGCGAACGGCAGCCAGATGCGCTCGGTCTCTGCCTTGCTCATCCCGGACAGGTCGGCGACGAGGAGCGCGAGGAAGGTGGTGGAGACGAGGACCGCCAGGCGGACGGCGGCGGGGTCGGTGCGGTGGGTGAGGGCCGTGGCCGTGCGGCGCAGGCCCGCCGCCGTCGCCAGACCCGTGATCAGGACCGTGCAGGCCAGGTTGGCCCACACCCAGTAGCCGTAGGGGCGCTTGCCGCCGACGCCCTGGTAGTAGCGGGTCACCAACAGGCGGTACGCCGTCCACCAGTCGAAGCCCGCGAGCGTGAACGCCACTGGCACGACGGCGAGTCCGGCGAGGAGGGCCAGGAGGAGCGCCGGGCGCTCGCGCACCCCGTCCCGGCCCAGCAGCAGGACCGCCGTCGCGACGAGGGCGAGGAGCGTGAGGCCGTACGACAGGTAGCAGGTCAGGCCGAGGAGCAGACCGGAGGTCGCCGCCCAGGGCAGGGAGCGGCGCGTGACCGCGAGGGCGAGCAGGGCCACCGACCAGGCGGCGACCGCCGCGAAGTACGCGTCGGCGGAGGTGCCCAGCCAGACCGCCGCCGGAGCCAGGACCAGGAAGGGGGCCGCCCGTCGGGCCAGGGTCTCGTCCGCCAGGGCGCGGACGGCGACCAGGACCGCCACGCAGGCCGTCGAGCCGAGGGTCACGCACCACATCCCGGCCCAGCCGCCGCCCCGCAGCCCGATCCGGTCGAGGAGGACGAAGGTGAGCGTCGCGCCCGGCGGGTGGCCTGCGACATGGGCCGGCCAGGGGGCGGGGGTGCCGCTGACGATGTGGTGGGTGAAGTCCCGCAGGGTGGCCGGGACGTCGTGGAAGCGGCCGATGACCCGGAGGTACTCCTCGCGGGTGGTGAGGCGGACCGCGACGCCCTGGTGCCAGCCGTCGACCAGGGCGAGGGAGAGGATCCAGGCCATGGCCGACCCCCAGGCCGTCACCAGCAGGGCGCGCCACGGCAGGCGGGCGGCCAGGGCCGGGCCGTACGCCACGCCGGCCGCCGCCAGGAGGACGGCGGCCGGTGTGCCGGGGCCCACGTGCGGGTCCCACTCGGCCAGTACGGGCGGCCAGTGCACGAACAGGACGCGGTAGCTGTCCTGGAGGTGGCGGCCGACCAGGACGGCCACCGTCACGAGCAGGGCGGCGGCCCCGGCGGCGTACAGATCACGGCGGAGGGAGCGGGTCACGTCGGCACGTTAGGCCGCACGGCCCCGCACGGGTTGTCGTACAGGCCGGACGTCAGCGTTTCGTCATGGGTCGCGCCCCCTTTGCCAGGCGTTTCGCGGCTTACGGTCGGGGCATGGGCGACCTTCCCCGACTTCCCACCTCCCCCGGTTTCTGGCGCAGCCCCCTGCGCGGCCGCTGGTTCACCTCGGTGCTCGGTCTCGTGCTGCTCGTCGGCATCACGGTGCTGTTCGTGACCGGCCTGGTGTCCTACGCGGCCTACAACCCGGGCCTGCACCCGGTGAACGACACGACCCCGGACAAGGGGATCCTCGGCTTCTACCTCTTCGCGTGGCCGACCGGCCCGGTGTGGCTGTACCGGTTCACCCAGGGCCTGCACGTCACCCTCGGCATCACCCTGATCCCGATCCTGCTGGCCAAGCTGTGGTCGGTGGTGCCGAAGCTGTTCACGCTGCCGCCCGCCCGCTCCCTGGCGCACGCGCTGGAGCGGATCTCGCTGCTGCTGCTGGTCGGCGGCGGGCTGTTCGAGTTCACGACCGGCGTGCTCAACGTCCAGCTGGACTACGTCTTCCCCGGCTCCTTCTACCCGCTGCACTTCTACGGCGCGTGGGTGTTCTTCGCCGCGTTCGTGGCGCACGCGGTGCTGAAGACACCGGCCGCGCTGCGGACCGTGCGGCGGCGGCTGCGCGAGGGTGACGAGAAGGCCGAGAAGGCCGAGAAGGCCGAGAAGGACGCAGACGATCTGGTCGCGCCGGACCCCGACCCGCCCACCGTGTCCCGGCGCGGGGCGCTGTGGCTGGTCGGCGGCGGTTCGCTGCTGCTGTTCCTGACCACGGTCGGGCAGAGCCTGGGCGGACCCTTCCGGCGTACGGCCCTGCTCGCGCCGCACGGCGGGACCGACCCGGCCGGCGGCCCGAACGGCTTCCAGATCAACAAGACGGCCGCGTACGCCGGCATCGACGCGGCGGAGACCAGCGAGGAGGCGTGGCGGCTCGTCGTCACCGGACACACCGGGACCGTGCGCCTCAGCCGCGCCCAGCTGCTCCAACTGCCCCTGCACAGCTCGTCGTTGCCGATCGCCTGCGTGGAGGGCTGGTCCACCGCCGACCAGTGGTGGCGCGGGGTGCGGCTGCGGGACCTCGCGGCGCTCGTCGGGTACGAGGGCGACCCGCCGGACGTGTTCGTGGAGTCCCTGCAGCGGCACGGCGCCTTCCGCCGCGCGGCCCTGCGCGCCAACCAGGTGGCCGACCCGCGCTCCCTGCTCGCCCTGTACGTCAACGGCGAGGAACTGTCCCCCGACCACGGCCACCCGGCGCGCGTCATCGTGCCCGCCGCACCAGGCGTGCTCAACACCAAGTGGGTGGCCCGGCTGACCTTCGGAGACCTGTGATGCGCCGCCTGGCTGTGCCGCACCGCCTGCCTGTGGGCAGTCCGCTGCAGATCCTGCTGCTCTGCTGCTCGTTCGCGCTCGCCGCGTACGCCGGTGTACGGCTGCTCGCCGGTGACTGGTTCGGGGTGGCGCTGTGGATCGTGGGGGCGGCCCTGCTGCACGACCTCGTTCTGCTGCCGCTGTACTCGATGGCGGACCGGGCGGTCGTGCACGGTCTCGACGCGGTCGGACGGCGCGCGTGGGTGATGTACGTGCGGGTGCCGGCCGCACTGTCGGGCCTGCTGCTGCTCGTGTGGTTCCCGCTGATCTTCAACCTGGTGAACCGGCGTTACCGCCTCGCCACCGGTCAGTCCGCGGACGTCTTCCTCGGCCGCTGGCTGCTGATCACCGCCCTGCTCTTCGGCGGCTCGGCGCTGCTGCTCGCGGTGCAGGTGCGCAGGGCGACGAAGCGGCGGTCTCCGGCCGTCCACTGAGCCTCCGCGCGCCACTCGACGGCCCGGTCCGCGAGTCGGAGCAGCGCCGGGGTGCCGATCCGCGCCCACGGGAACGGGTCGCCGATGAGGGCCCGCCCGTGGGCGACGTCGACGACCTGCACCCGGGTGCGCTCGTCGAGGTCGAGTCGGTCCGTCTCGGCGATCAACAGGCCGCCGGGTGCGAGGAGTTGGCCCATCCGGTGCAACAGGGCGCGCGGGTCGCCGCCGATGCCGATGTTGCCGTCCATGAGCAGGACGGTGCCCCAGCGTCCCTCGCCGGGCAGCGGGTCGAACACCGAGCGGCGCAGGGCCTGGCCGCCGACGGTGATGGTGCGGGTGACGGCCGCCTCGCTGACGTCGACACCGAGGACGGTACGGCCCCGGGCGGCCAACTCCGCCACCAGCCGGCCCGGGCCGCAGCCGACGTCCAGGACGGCACCCTCGCAGCGGTCCAGCACCGCCGAGTCCACCGCGTCCGCGCCGGCGCACCAGCGCTCCACCTCCAGCGGCAGGAGCCAGCCGTCGGTGCGGCGCAGGTACAGCGGGCCGCGGCCGGTGCGCAGGGCTGTGGCGTACGGGTCGGAGACGGCCCAGGCGGGGCCCTGCGGGGCGTCGGCCGACACCGCCTCGGCTGCGCCGTCGGCGATCGTTTTCCCACCCGCACCACCCGTGACGCTTTCGTCGCCGGGTGCGGGTGGCCCCTGTGGGGCGCGTTCGCCGTCGGCGGCTGCGGGGCGCCACGTGCGCCGTGCTGTCGTCGGGCCGGATGCGGGCGTCATCGGGCACCGGCCGCCGTGCAGTCCGCCAGCCGGGCGGCGAAGGCGCCGTGCGGGGCGAGGGCGGCGACGGCGCGGGCGTCGTCGGCCGTGTCGACGTCCCGCAGCCGGGGCAGGTCCCGCACCCGCAGCCCGGCGGCGACCAGCCGCTCCCGCTGTACGGCCCCGGTCTCCGGCGTGGACATCGGCACCCCACGCAGCAGCGCGGGCTCCGGTCGCGCCAGGCCCAGCGCCCAGAACCCGCCGTCCTCGGCCGGGCCGAAGTACGCGTCACAGCCCACGAAGTCCACGGTGAGCAGCTCCGGGGTGACCTGCGGGGTGTCCATGCCGATCAGCAGGGCGGGGCCGGGGCAGCGGGCGAAGGCGTCGGCGAGGCGGGCGTCGAGTCCGCCGGTGCCCTGGGGTACGACGTCGAAGCCGGGGGGCAGCCAGGGTCCTGGCCGGCCGTCCAGCACGAGCACTCTGCGCGTGGCCGGGGTTTCGGCCACGGCCCGCAGGGTGTCGGCGAGCGAGGCTTCGGCGAGGGCGGCGGCCTGCTCGGGCGTGAAGGGCGGAGTGAGCCGCGTCTTGACCCGCCCGGGCAGGGGCTCCTTGGCGATGACGAGGAGGGTGGTCATGTGGGCCTTCCTTGGCTGGTGACCGGGTGGGGGCTGAGCGGGGGTGGGTTTCGCCTGACCGCGCCGGCGGGGTGCCGCTCTCCTTGGCAGCGGGTGCCGCCCCAGCGGCACGACTGCCCGCAGCTGCGTGGGGACGGCGGGCGCGTGGCCGGCTGCGGCAGCGGCGCCTGTGCGGCCGACGGCACCGCAACTCCCCGGGGGCGCGGGGCTCTATCGATATGCGGCTCCGCCGCGGTGGGGGTGCCCCCTGTTCGAGCGAAGCCGAGAACTTGGGGGAGCGACCAGCCCCACCGGCCCGCGGCTGGGCACGGACAACGAGCGGCTAGGTACGGACAACGGGTGGCTCGTTCAGGACCTTGTTCATGTCCCGTACCGCCTGCCACGTGCCCCGCCAGGTCCCCGTGACCTTCGAGGCGCCGGTGCGCGGGAGATACGGGACGTCGTGCTCGGTGATGTGCCAGCCCGCGTCGGCGGCACGGACCACCATCTGCAGGGGGTAGCCGCTGCGACGGTCGGTCAGGGCCAGGTCGAGCAGCCGCTCGCGGCGGGCCGCGCGCAGGGGCCCGAGGTCGTGCAGGCGCAGGCCGGTGCGGCGGCGCAGGAGGCGGGAGAGGGCGAGGTTGCCGGCGCGGGCGTGGGCCGGCCAGGCGCCCCGGGTCTGCGGGCGGCGTCGGCCGAGCACCAGGTCGGCCCCGCCGGCCCGGACCTCGCGGACGAACGGGATCAGCTGCGCGGGGTCGAGGGAGGCGTCGCAGTCGCAGAAGCAGACCACGTCGGCGGTGGCGGCCAGCAGCCCGGCGTGGCAGGCGGCGCCGAAACCGCGCCGCTCCTCGCGCACGACGGTCGCGCCGAGGCCACGGGCCAGGTCGGCGGAGCCGTCGGTGGAGCCGTTGTCGACGACGAGGGCGCGCCAGCCGGCCGGGACGTGCGCGAGGACCCAGGGCAGCGCCTCGGCCTCGTTCAGGCAGGGCAGCACGACATCCACGTCGGAAGGGGGAGAAGAGGTGCTCGTCACGGCGTTCACCCTACGAAGCCGAACCGGGGCAAAGGGGTCATCACCTCCTTACGAAACGCGGACGTCGGAGCCGCGGCCGAGCCTCCCGGGCGGCTCGGTGCCAGGGTGGAGGCATGCAGCAGCCGTACGCATCACCGGACGCCGGGCCACGACCCGGTCCCCTGGGCCGGATCCTCGTCGTGGACGACGATCCGACCGTCGCCGAGGTCGTCGCGGGATACCTGGACCGGGCCGGATACGCCGTGGACCGTGCCGCCGACGGCCCGGCCGCCCTCGCCCGGGCCGCGGCGCAACGGCCGGACCTGGTGGTGCTGGATCTGATGCTGCCCGGGATGGACGGCCTTGAGGTGTGCCGACGGCTGCGCGAGCACGGTCCGGTGCCGGTGGTCATGCTCACCGCGCGCGGTGACGAGGACGACCGCATCCTCGGCCTGGAGGTCGGCGCCGACGACTACGTGACCAAGCCGTTCAGCCCGCGCGAGCTGGTGCTGCGGGTGGAGTCGGTGCTGCGCCGCGCCCGGCCCGCCGTGCCGCGCGGCCCGCTGGGCGCGGCCGGTCTGACCGTGGATCCGGCCGCCCGCCGCGCCACCAAGAACGGCACCGATCTGGCCCTCACCCTGAGGGAGTTCGACCTGCTCGCCTTCTTCCTGCGGCATCCGGGGCAGGCGTTCGGCCGGGAGGAGCTGATGCGGGAGGTGTGGGGCTGGGACTTCGGTGACCTGTCGACCGTCACGGTCCATGTCCGCCGCCTGCGCGGCAAGGTCGAGGACGACCCCGCCCGCCCCCGCCTCATCCAGACGGTGTGGGGCGTGGGATACCGCTTCGACCCCACCGGAACCGGAACGGAGGGCGACTGACATGCGCGACACCCTGCTCATCGCCCTCTACGCCTTCCTCGGCGCCGCCGCCACCGGTCTCGTCGGAGCGGCCGTGCTGCGGCTGATCCGCCGGCGTTCCCTCACCGCCTCGCTCGCCGTGGTGGCGGCCGTCGGCGTGGTCGCCATGCTCGCCGGGACGATGGCCGTGGCCCAGGCGATGTTCCTGTCCTCACACGACCTGCGGGTCGTCACCACGGTCGTGGCCATGGCGGCTGTGGTCTCCCTGGTCACCGCGCTGCTGCTGGGCCGCTGGGTCGTCGCCCGCAGCCGTGAACTCGCCGACGCCGCCCGGCACTTCGGTGACGGCGGCGCCTTCGCCGCGCCCGAGGTCCCCGCCACCGCGGAACTGGACGCGCTCAGCCGCGAGTTGGCCGCCACCAGCGCCCGGCTCGCCGCGTCCCGGGAACGCGAGCGGGCCCTGGAGACCTCTCGGCGGGAACTCGTCGCGTGGATCTCGCACGATCTGCGCACCCCGCTCGCCGGCCTGCGCGCCATGTCGGAGGCGCTGGAGGACGGGGTGGCGGCCGACCCCGACCGCTACCTCAAGCAGATCCGCACCGAGGTGGAACGCCTCAACGACATGGTCGGCGACCTCTTCGAACTCTCCCGCATCCACGCCGGCACGCTGCCCCTGAGCCCGGCCCGGGTCTCGCTGTACGACCTGGTCGGCGACGCCCTCGCGGGGGTCGGCCCGCTCGCCCGCGAGCACGGCGTACGGCTCGTGGGCGACCGGGTGCAGCCGCTGCCGGTGGAGGTCGACGGCAAGGAGATGAGCCGGGTCCTCGCCAACCTGCTGGTGAACGCCATCCGCCGCACCCCGGCCGATGGCACGGTCGCCGTCGCCGCCGAGCGTGCCCCCGACGGCGTGGTGCTGTCGGTGACGGACGGCTGCGGCGGCATCCCCGAGGAGGACCTGCCCCGCGTCTTCGACACCGGCTGGCGCGGCACGGACGCGCGCACGCCGCCGGCTGGCGCGGGGCTCGGCCTGGCGATCGTCCGGGGCATCGTCGAGGCGCACCAGGGCCGCACGACCGTCCGCAACATCCCGGGCGGCTGCCGCTTCGAGGTGACCCTGCCGGCGGCCAAGGCGTAGACGACTCCTAGCCCGCGAACTCGTCCCCGAAGTCGGTGTACTTACGGGCCGGCAGGCCCAGCGCGGTCGGACCGAAGGTGGTGGACGCGGTCGTCGAGTAGAGCGTGGACGAGGCGCCCGGCAGGAACCAGACCGCGCCCTCGGGGTCGTTCTCGCCGACGGCGGCGGCCGTCAGGTCGGCGTGGCCGTCGCGGTTCACGTCGGAGGCGAGGAGGGTGCCGCCGAAGTCGTCGCCCGCCTCCAGGGTGCCCGGCACACCGGGGCTGTCCTGGGTGAGGAACACCGGGCGGGTCGTGCTGAGGCCGGAGGCCGAGCCCCGGAGAAGGGTGATCGCTCCGGCGGAGGAGCGGTAGTCGGAGTCGTCCCCGAAGGTCTCGCCCGGCGCGCCGACCGCCAGGTCCCCGTAGCCGTCCTTGTCGAAGTCGCCGATGGCCAGCGCCCGGCCGAAGCCGTCGAGCTCTTCGGAGGAGTCCGGGACGCCCGAGGTGTTCTGGGTGATCGAGACGCGGCGGGTGGCGCTCGGGCCGGACGAGGTGCCGTAGATGACGTGGATCTTGCCGCCGGTGGAGGCCGAGGGCTCGTCGGCCGGGTCCTCGGGGTTGCCGAGGACGATGTCGCCGAAGCCGTCCTTGTTCAGGTCGCCGATCGCGGCCGTCTCGGCGGTGCGCAGGCTCGCCGCCTTGCTGATGCCGTCGGCGGTGCCCTTGTAGTAGACGGCCGTGGCGAGATGGTCGCCATTGGGCTTCTGCCCGGTGACCACCAGGTCGGCCTTGGTGTCGCCGCTCACCCGGCCGGCGGTGAGGGCCGGCCTGTCGATGCCGGGGGAGTAGGAGGAGACCCGGCCCGTCGAGCCGGACTTGCCGAACGGGCCCCGGATCAGCCGGACCCGCCAGCTGCTGGGGTTCTCCGTGTCGCTCTGCGCGGAGATCGCCAGGTCGGGCTTGCCGTCGCCGGTGAAGTCGGCCGCCGCGATGCTCATCCCGAAGTAACTGCCGTACAGCGTCTGCGGGTTCTTCACCGTCGTACCGCCGGACAGGCCGCTCCTGGAGCCCCAGACGATGACGACCGTGCCCGCTTCCTGGACGCTGCCGGCATTCTCGTGCTGTGCCCCGACGACGAGGTCGCTGTAGCCGTCGCGGTTGAGGTCGGCGGTGGCGATCCGGTCGCCGAACTGGTCGCCCTTCTCCGCGTCGCCGGGAATGCCGGCGGTGTTCTGGCTGATCAGCTGGTGCTTGGCCGGGTTCAGCCCGCTCGCTGTGCCGTAGACGACGGCGACCTGGCCGGCTTCGGCGCTGCCGCCGACCGTGGCGAACGGGGCGGCGACGGCCACGTCCCGGTAGCCGTCCCCGTTGAAGTCGCCCTGGAGCCCCGAAGGGGCGGCCGAGGCGGGGGCGGCAAGGGCCACCGGGGTCAGGCCGGAGGCGAGCAGCGCTGCGGTCAACAGCGAGGTGCGCTTGCGCAAAAGTGTCTCCCACGGTCGGGGCGGATCCCTGGCGCCGAAGTGGCGCGCGATCAGGAGGACCGACGACAACACGCAAGGGTTGTACGTGAGTTAGGTGAATTCTTGTGATTCCTGTGACAGGTCACCGGGCCCCGGCGAACTCCCGCATCCCCTCCTCGAACGTCACCTCCGGCTTCCAGCCCAGCTCCGCCCGCAGCCGCGACGAGTCCGCCGTGATGTGCCGGACGTCGCCCAGCCGGTACTCGCCGGTGATCAGCGGTTCGGGGCCGTCGCAGGCGGTGGACAGGGCGTGGGCCAGCTCGCCGACCGTGTGGGGGTCGCCGCTGCCGGTGTTGTACGCCGTGAGCGTTCCGGGGCGCGGCTCGGCCTCCAGCGCGGTGACGTTGGCGGTGGCCACGTCCCGGACGTGCACGAAGTCCCGGCGCTGGCGGCCGTCCTCGAACACGCGCGGGGGCTCGCCGCGTTCCAGGGCCGAGCGGAAGAAGGAGGCGACCCCGGCGTACGGGGTGTTCCGGGGCATGCGGGGGCCGTAGACGTTGTGGTAGCGGAGCGAGATGGCCGTGCCGTCCGTGCAGCGGGCCCAGGCGGCGGACAGGTGTTCCTGGGCGAGCTTGGTGGCGGCGTACACGTTGCGCGGGTCGGCCGGGGCGTCCTCGGTGACCAGGCCGGGGGACAGTTCGGCGCCGCAGCGGGGGCAGCGCGGGTCGAAGCGGCCCGCGGCCAGGTCGGCGGCGGCACGGGGGCCGGGGCGTACGACACCGTGCACGGGGCAGTAGTAGCGGCCCTCCCCGTAGACCACCATCGACCCGGCCAGCACCAGCCGCCGTACGCCCGCCTCGGCCATCGCGGCGAGCAGCACGGCGGTGCCCAGGTCGTTGCGGGAGACGTACTCGGCCGCGTCCGCGACGCCGTTGCCGAGGCCCACCATGGCCGCCTGGTGGCAGACCGCGTCCATGCCGGACAGGGCCGCGGCGACGGCGGACGGGTTGCGCACGTCGGCGCCGGGAGCGTCCCGGACGTCGTACACGACCGGTTCGTGCCCGCGCGCCCGCAGCGCGTCGACGACATGGGACCCGATGAACCCGGCACCGCCGGTGACCAGTACACGCATACGGCCACGCTAGGTCCGCGACCCGCCCGCGACCGGGTGCGACGGGCGGTACGTCACCCCTCCGTAAGGACTGCTCAGAGCGGCTTCGCGGGCCAGTCCAGCAGCCGGGCGCCGATCACCGCCGTCTGCAGCGGGTAGCGGTGGGCCGGGTCGGCCGGGTCGGCGCCGGTCAGCTTGTGGATGCGCTCCAGGCGGTAGGTCAGGGCGCGCACGCTGAGCGAGAGCCGACGGGCGGCCTCGGCGGCCACGCAGCCGGAGTCGAAGTACGCGGTCAGCGTGTCCAGCAGTGGCTGCGGCCCGCCGCGGGCCGCGGTGAGCGGGCCGAGGGTGTGCGAGACCAGGTCGGCCATCGCCTGCCGGTCGCGGGCGAGCACCGGGTACACGAGCAGGTCGGCGGCGTGCAGCAGCGGCTCGTTCAGGTCGAGCCGCGCGGCCATCTCCAGTGTGGCGAGGGCCTCTTCGTACGACTGCACGACCCCGCCGGGTCCGTGCTGCGCGCGGCCGACCGCGACCCGGCAGCCCTCGGCCGCCGCGTACACCTGCTTGGCGAAGTGGGTGAGGACCTCGTCCTCGTCGCCGGGCGCGACGCACAGCAGCCGGCCGTTCTTGGTGGTGAGCAGGATGCTGCGGGCGTCGAAGCGGGCCAGGACCGCCCGTTCCACCTGCCGGGTCACCGGATCGCCCTCGACGTAGGGCACCGGGCCCTCGGCGACGGCGACCGCGTGCGCCCGGGACATCCGCAGGCCGAACCGTTCGGCGCGCTCGGCGAGGCGGCCCAGGTCGCTGCGGCCGTAGAGCAGGTCGTCGATGAACTCCCGGCGCGCGGCCTCCTCGCGGCGCACGGCGAGCCGCTGGGCGCGTTCGTAGCCCTCGGCGAAGGCGTCGACCGCCTGCTGCACGGCGGCCAGCGTGCTGTCGGCCGAGCCGGGCGCGTGGGGCCAGGCGGCGCGGGCGGCGGCCAGGTGGGCGACGACCAGGGCGCGCAGTCCGTGGCCGGACTCGGCGGCCTGCTCGCCCAGGGCGCGGCGCGCGGCCAGTTCCTCCCGGGTCAGCCGGCGGCCGGTGGCCGCGACCTCGGCCAGCGTGCCGGCGTAGCCGTCCAGATAGTGCTCGGGTATCGCTTGCTCGGTCATGCCGTCCCCGTTCCCCCGTGATCTTGACGTGCCGGTGACGGTTCCTTAGCGCCCTCCCGGCATCGAGACCCTAGTGAACCTTGCCGGAAACCGGCAATGCGCGGGCGTGCGCCTCTCGTGCACCATCGCGGCACGGGGGAGCACTACGGATGGTTCGGGTGCCGGACACCGGCAGGTGTCCGGCACCCGAGCTGGGCTCTTCCGTCTTCATCGTCTGACGCACAAGGACGTATGCCATGGAAGCGCTCGGCGTGCTGGTCGCCGTCTGTCTCGTCGTCGTACTGCTCGCGCTGCTCACGTTCTCCCGGCTGTACCGCAAGGTGGACCAGGGCCGGGCGCTGATCGTGTCCAAGACGCGCAAGGTGGACGTGACGTTCACCGGGCAGGTCGTGCTGCCGGTGCTGCACAAGGCCGAGATGATGGACATCTCGGTGAAGACGATCGAGATCAGCCGCTCCGGCCGGGACGGGCTGATCTGCCGGGACAACATCCGCGCCGACATCCGCATCTCGTTCTTCGTCAAGGTCAACAAGACCGAGGCGGACGTCATCAAGGTCGCCCAGAACGTCGGCACCGAGCGCGCCAGCCACCAGGACACGCTGCAGGAGCTGTTCCACGCGAAGTTCTCCGAGGCGCTGAAGACCGTCGGCAAGCAGATGGACTTCACCGACCTGTACACCAAGCGCGAGGAACTGCGGTACCACATAATCGAGTTGATCGGTGTCGACCTCAACGGCTACCACCTGGAGGACGCGGCGATCGACTACCTGGAGCAGACGCCGCTCACCCAGCTCGACCCGGCCAACGTCCTCGACGCCCAGGGCATCCGCAAGATCACCGAGCTGACGGCGATCGAGCACGTGCGCACCAACGAGGCGCAGCGCAACGAGCAGAAGGAGATCACCCGGCAGAACGTCGATGCCCGCGAGGCCATCCTGGAGCTGGAGCGGCGGCAGGCGGACGCGGAGATCAAGCAGAAGCGGGAGATCGAGACGTCCCGGGCCCGCGAGGAGGCCGAGACCGCGCGGGTCGCGGAGGAGGAACGGCTGCGCGCACAGGGCGCCTTCCTGCGCACCGAGGAACAGCTGGGCGTGCAGCGGGAGAACCAGGCCCGTGAGGTCGCGGTCGCCGCGAAGAACCGCGAGCGGGTCATCGCCGTCGAGAACGAGCGCATCGAGAAGGACCGGATGCTGGAGGTCATCGCCCGGGAACGGGAGACCCAGCTGACCCGGATCGCCGCCGAGAAGGAGGTCGAGGCGGAGAAGCGGGAGATCGCCGAGGTCATCCGGGAGCGGGTCGCGGTGGACCGTACGGTCGCCGAGCAGGAGGAGTCCATCAAGAAGCTGCGCGCGGTCGAGCAGGCCGAGCGCGACCGGCAGTCCCTCGTCATCGCCGCCGAGGCCGAGGCGCAGGAGAAGCTGGTCAAGGACATCAAGGCCGCCGAGGCCGCCGAGCAGGCCGCGACCCACCGCGCCGCCGAGGAACTCACCCTCGCCGAGGCCCGGTTGAAGACCGCCGACCTCGACGCCCGGGCCAAGCTGCGGCTCGCCGAGGGCATCCAGGCCGAGGCCGCCGCCGAGGGGCTCGCCGCCGTGCAGGTCCGCGACAAGGAGGCCGAGGTCATCGAGAAGTCCGGCCGGGCCGAGGCGCAGGCCACCGAGGCACGGCTGCGCGCGGAGGCCGAGGGCACGCAGGCCAAGGCGCTCGCCGAGGCCGAGGGCGCACGGGCCGCGGCGGAGGCCACCGGGGCACGCCTGAAGGCCGAGGCGGAGGGTGCCCGGGCGAAGGCCCTCGCGGAGGCCACCGGCATCGGGGAGAAGCTGAAGGCCGAGGCGGCGGGTCTGACCGAGAAGGCCGCCGCGATGGCCGCCCTGGACGAGGCGTCGCGCGGGCACGAGGAGTACCGGCTGCGGCTGCAGGCGGAGAAGGAGATCCGGCTGGCCGGCCTGGAGACGCAGCGGCAGGTCGCCGAGGCCCAGGCCACGGTCCTCGCGACCGGCCTGGAGAACGCCGACATCGACATCGTCGGCGGGGAGTCCGTCTTCTTCGACCGGCTGGTGTCGGCGGTCTCGTTCGGCAAGGGCGTCGACGGCTTCGTCGACAACTCCCGTACGGCGCAGGCGCTGGCGAAGCCCTGGCTGGACGGCTCGGGCAGCTTCACCGACGACCTGAGCCGGATCCTCGGCTCCCTCGGCACGGCGGATGTGCAGAGCCTGACGGTGTCGGCGCTGCTGATGAAGCTGATGAAGTCCGGCGGCCCGGAGGCGGGGCAGCTCAGGCAGCTGCTCGACCGGGCCGGTGAGCTGGGCCTCGCGGACACCCCGCTGACCGCGCTGAACGGTGCCGCGAGGAACTGACGGCCGGCTGCCGGGCCGCCGTACGGGGGTCGGTGGCCCGGCAGCCCCTGTTCACCCTCGGGAAGCTCGCCCTCGGGAAGCTCACCCACTCGAAGCCCCTGACCCGAAGCCCTTGAAGGGAAGCGCCGTCCAAATGGCAACCGCCCCGGAGACGGGCTCGTACGACACCGTCGACGCCGGCACCTACGAGGTGCTGCGCGACCGCCTCGCCGCCCAGGCCGCCGACCTCGCCCGGCGGGCCGAGGCCCTCAACGCGCGCCGTGCCGAGGAGTTCGGCTCCGCCGGGCTGGGCCTCACGGCCACCGGGCGGCTGCGCACCGGGCACGCGTGCGTGCCCTGCGACGTCGTCGCCGTCGGGGGCGTGCTGCTGTTCGGCAGCACCGGCCGGACGGCCGACGGGACGGCGGTCTCGGACGTCCTCGCCCTGTACGACCGGGACCTGAACCGGCTGCCCGAGGACGCCGTACCCGGACTGCTCGACGACCCCGCGTTCGTGCGGGAGTTCACGGCCCTGCACCGCTACTACCGGCAGGCCGGGCTGCTGCGGCTGCGCCGCCTGGACGACCGGCTGCTGGCGGTCTTCCGCACCGGCGAGAAGGCCGAGGACGTCCGTGCCCTGCGCTGGAGCCTGACCGGCGACGGCGGGGCCCGGTTCCTGGACGCACGCGGCGACCGCGACGACGTGCTCCCGCCCGCCCACGACTTCGCCTGGACCGGGACCACCCGCGAGGACCATGTTCTCGGGGTCCACGGCCGGGACCCGTATGTGGCGGTGCCGGGCGGGGCGGGCGTGGCGACCGTCGGCGGCCGGCTCACCGTGCGCGGCCCGGAGGGCGAGGAGCTGTACGCCGAACCGGTCGAGGAGCCGTTGCAGGCCCTCGCCGACGCCGGGGTCGCGCACGCCCGGGTGGGCGCCCTGGTCCTGCTGCGGGTGCGGCCGTACAAGGAGGACGCCGACCGGTACCTGGTGTTCGACACGCTGAGCCGGTCGGTGGTCCGGCTGGACGGCATCGGGCAGGCGTGCCGCAGGCTGCCCGAGGATCAGGGGATCGTCTTCCCGGGCGGCTACTGCCTGGCCTCGGGCGCGCACAAGACGTACGAACTCGATGTCGCGGGCCTGGAGTTCGAGCGGGAGGTGCGCTCGCCGAACGGCGAGGACATGCTGTACGCGTTCCGCTCCCGGGCCGAGGGCCGCACGCTCCTGCTGTCGTACAACACCCTGCGCAAGGAGGTCGCCACCCCGCTGCCCTGCCGGGGCTGGGCCCTGTTCGAGGACGGCACCCTGGCCGTGCTGCGCGCCGACGGCGACGAGCCCGCGCACACGCACCTCGTGCAGTGGTGGACCTCGCCGTACGTCTCCGACACCCACGCGGCCGCCCTGCGCACCGACACCGGAGAGCTGGCCCGGGTCGGCAACGCGGACCTCGTGCGCGGGCTCGCCGACTGCCTGTCCGTCGCCCGGCTCGTCGCCGAGGGCATCGGGACGGGTGAGGGCTACCGGGCGCTGGCCGCCGCCTGTGTGCGCGCCGCCGACACCCACCACTGGCTGGGCGAGCCCGGACTCGGTGATCTGCGCACGCCGTTGGCGGCGGTGCGGGAGACCGCCGAGCAGGTGCTGGCCGAGTTCGAGACCGTGCGGGCCCTGTCCCGGCAGGCCGATGAGGCGCTGGAGGAGGCCGCGGTCCGTATCGCCGCCGCGGTGCGCCGGCTGCGCGGGGAGGCCCCGCGGGACGCCGCCTCCTGGGTGCGGGGCCTCACCGAACTCAGGCACGCGCACGGCCATCTGCTGACGCTGAAGGAGCTGCGGTACGCCGACATCGCCCGGGTGGACGAGCTGGCCGCCGAGGCGGCGGCCGACCTCGCGGCCTTCGGGCGGCGCGCGGTGTCCTTCTTGGCCCGCGAGGACGCCTTCACGACCCAGCAGGCGGAGGTCGAGCAGCTCGTGGCGGAGGCGGGTGCGGCCCCGACCGTCGCCGCGGCCGCTCCCGTCGCCGCCCGGCTGGACGAGCTGGCCGACGGGCTGCGCACGGTCACCGAGGTCGTCACCGGCCTGGACATCGCCGACGCCACCGTCCGCACCGCCATCCTGGAGCGGATCGCCGAGGTCCTGGGCGGCGTCAACCGCGCCCGCGCCACCCTCGACGCCCGCCGCCGCACCCTCCTCGACCACGAGGGCCGCGCCGAGTTCGCCGCCGAGACGGCCCTGCTGGCCCAGGCGGTCACCGCCGCGCTCGCCGCCGCCGGCAGCCCTCAGGCGTGCGACGACCAACTCGCTCTGCTGCTGGGCCGGGTGGAGGATCTGGACGCCCGGTTCGCCGACTTCGACGACTTCCTCGGCGAACTCGCCGACAAGCGCACCGAGATATACGAGGCCTTCGCCGCCCGCAAGCAGTCCCTCGCCGACGCCCGCGCCCATCGCGCCGAGCAACTGGCCGCCTCCGCCGCCCGGGTGCTGGAGACCGTCGACCGCCGTGCGGCCGCGCTCCCCGACACCGACGCGGTCACCACCTACTTCGCCTCCGACCCGATGGTCGCCAAGGTCCGCCGGACCGCCGACGAGCTGCGGGCCCTCGGCGACGGCGTGCGCGCCGAGGAGCTGGACGGCCGGCTCAAGGCCGCCCGCCAGGAGGCCGCCCGCGCCCTGCGCGACCGCACCGACCTGTACGCCGACGACGGCCGCACCCTGCTCCTCGGCGGCCACCGCTTCGCCGTCAACACCCAGCCCCTCGACCTCACCCTGGTCCCGCACGGCGACGGCCTCGCCTTCGCGGTCACCGGCACCGACTACCGCCGCCCGGTGACCGACTCCGGCTTCGCGGACACCCGCCCGTTCTGGGGTCGCCACCTGCCGTCCGAGTCGCCCGAGGTCTACCGCGCCGAACACCTCGCCGCCCGGCTGCTGACCGAGCACGGCCCGGCCGCCCTCGCCGCGGCCGACCTGCGCGTGCTGGTGCGGGAGGCGGCGCAGGCGTCGTACGACGAGGGCTACGAACGCGGGGTCCACGACCACGACACCACCACGATCCTCACCGCCCTGCTGCCGCTGTACGACGCCGCAGGCACCCTGCGCCACGAGCCGGCGGCGCGGGCCACGGCCCAGCTGTTCTGGGTGCACGGCACGACGCCGGGCGCTCGGGACGCCTGGTCCCGACGGGCGGTTTCACTGGCCCGTGCCCGGGACGCGTTCGGTCCGTCGGGCGCCCTCACCGAGCTGGTGGGGGAGCTGGCCGAGGCGATCGGGCGGTGGAGCGAGGGCGGGGCGGGGGCGTCGAGGGAGGCGTGGGAGCCGGGTGCGGGGGTGTCCGGGCGTCCGGGCGACGGTTCGTCGGTCCGATCGGCGGAGGGGCCGTCGGGGTGGCCGGGCGAGAGGCCGCCCGCGTGGCCGACCGGGGCGCCGTCGGCCCGATCGGCCGAGGGGTCGTCGGCGCGGCCGGCCGAGGGGTCGTCTGCGTGGCCGATCGACGGACCGTCGGCGCGACCGGGCGAGGGGCCGTCGGTGCGACCGGCCGTCGAGCCGCCCGCGTCGGTGGCCGACGGGCCGCTGGGGCGGCGTGTCGTCGCCGAGCCACTCGCCGGTGCCGCCGCCGCGTACCTCTTCGACGAGTTGACGTCCGGCTCCGGCGGCTTCGTCCTGGGGGCGGGCGCGCGCACCCTGCTGGAGAAGTTCCGGCACACGGTGAGCGGTTCGGACTACGCCCGGGACCTGGAGGCCCTGACCGGCCTCGGCGCCCGCCGGCAGGTGGCCGAGGCGTGGCTCACGTCGTACGCGGCCGCCACCGGCGCCGAGGCGGGCCCCGGTGAGCTGGCCGAGGCGGTCGCCGCCGAGCTGTGCCCGGGCCTGCCCCGCTATGACGGCGACGCCCCGCTGACCGCGACCGCGGAGGGCCTGCTGGGTACCCACCCGCGGGTGACGGGCGGCCGACTGCCGCTGCGCCTGGACGAGTTCCTGGCCAGGACGGCGCGGTTCGCCGAGCTGGAGGTCCCCGCCTTCCGCGCCTACCAGCGCCGCCGTACGACCCTGGTGGACGCCGAACGCGAGCGCCTGCGCCTGGCCGACCACCGCCCACGGGTGATGTCCGCCTTCGTGCGCAACCGCCTCGTCGACGAGGTGTACCTCCCGCTGGTCGGCGACAGCCTGGCGCGGCAGCTCGGCACCACCGGCGAGTCGAAGCGCACCGACACCGGCGGGCTGCTCCTGCTGATCTCCCCGCCCGGCTACGGCAAGACGACGCTCATGGAGTACGTCGCGGACCGCCTCGGCCTGATGCTGGTCAAGGTCAGCGGCCCGGCGCTGGGCCACGGCGTCACCTCGTTCGACCCGGCCGACGCCCCGAACGCCACCGCCCGCCGCGAGATCGAGAAGATCAATTTCGCGCTGGCGGCCGGCAACAACACGCTCCTGTACCTGGACGACATCCAGCACACCTCCCCCGAGCTGCTGCAGCAGTTCATCCCGCTGTGCGACGCGACCCGCCGGGTCGACGGGGTGTGGGAGGGCGAGCCGCGCAGCTACGACCTGCGCGGCAAGCGCTTCGCGGTCTGCATGGCCGGCAACCCCTACACCGAGTCCGGGGACCGCTTCCGCGTGCCCGACATGCTCGCCAACCGGGCGGACGTGTGGAACCTCGGCGACGTCCTCACCGGCAAGGAGGACGTCTTCGCGCTCAGCTTCGTCGAGAACGCCCTCACCGCCCACCCGCTCCTCGCCCCGCTGGCCGGCCGCGACCGCGCGGACCTGGACCTGCTGGTCCGCCTGGCCTCGGCCGACCCCACGGCCCGCGCGGACCGCCTCACCCACCCCGTCCCGCCCGCCGAACTCGACCGTGTCCTCGCCGTCCTGCGCCACCTGCTCGCCGCACGCGACACGGTCCTCACGGTCAACGCGGCCTACATCGCCTCCGCCGCCCAGTCCGAGGCGGCCCGCACCGAACCGCCGTTCCGTCTGCAGGGCTCCTACCGCGACCTGAACCGCATCGCCCAGCGCCTGAGCCCGGTCATGAACGGCACCGAACTCGCCGCCGTGATCACCGACCACTACACCGCCGAGGCCCAGACCCTCACCACCGGCACCGAGGCCAACCTGCTGAAGCTCGCCGAACTGCGCGGCACCCTCGGCCCCGAACAGGCCGCCCGCTGGGCCGAGGTGAAGACCGCAGACGTCCGTGCCCGCACCCTCGGCGGCCCGGGCGACGACCCCCTGACCCGCGCGGTCGCCGCCCTCGGCCTGCTGGCCGACCGGGTCGCGGCGGTCGAGTCCGCCATCACCCGGGCGACCGGCGTACGGGACGGCTCCTGATGCTGTACTTCCTGGCCCCGGTCTCGGCCGCCTTCGCACTCGTCGTGTCGACCACGTACACCCTGATCCGCCGGGACCGGCGGCCGGCGGACGGGTACCGGCACCGAGGAGGGCGCGAAGCCGACTGACCCACGTCCCTGCGGCAGCGCGGTCGTCCCTGCCACCAGCCTCCGTCTGCTTGGGCGGGGAAACCCGGCTCAGAAGTCGAAACTCGTCTTCTGCAAGCTGACGTACATCCAGGCGATGGTGGCGGCCCACGTCGCCAGGGTGCCGAGGAGGACTCCGCGGGCCGCCCAGACGCCGGACCGTCGGCCGAGGAGCGCTCCCGCGAAGCCGGCGAGGGCGGCGCCGCCCGAGGGGGCGCCGAAGAGGACGAGGGCCGCGTACACGAGCGACATCTTGTCGTCGTGGTTCCCGCGGCACCCCGTCGGACTCGTGCACTCCATGACGTCGTGGCCCAGCCAGTACAGCCCGTACACCAGGGGCGCCAGCAGGATCGCGGCCAGGATCAGCAGGGCGGTGGCGGGGGTCCGCTCCGGCCGTGGCGGGGAGGAAGGCGTCATGGGGTGATCGTGGGCGCCAGGGGGCCTGCGCCGCATCCGTTCTCGTACTCAGACGCCCCCGGGGACCGGCGGTGTACCGCGGATTCGGTAGGCGCTGCTGCGGCAGCAGTAGCCGCGAGTGCCGGCCCTGGCACGACGACCCGGGGGCCCTCGCGGTCGCCGAACTGGGCGAGGGTTCCCAAGTCGCCGCAGCAGCCGACCCGTTCACCTCGAAGGCGATCAGCGTGGACGAACTCGTCCTCAGCGTCCTGACCGTGCGGACCCACATCCAGCGCGCCATGACCAAGATCGCTGCCCGAGACCGCGCCCAGCTCGTCGTCATCGCCTACCGGACGGGGCTGGTACGGCCCCCGGGGTGAGCCCGTCGCCCGGCGGGCGAGCAGCGGCCGCTGTGATGTCTGGGCCTGTATGTGCGCTTGCTGTACCAGGGGTACCTGTGTGACGGCTGTGACCCCTGTCATGGAAGCCAGGGCAAGGGGATGAGCGTGGCTCCGCGTATCGCACGTCATCGGCGTTCAGTGCAGCGTCGCGTACTCGCAGGGATGTCGGCCGCCGCGGCGGCCGGGCTCGCGGTCACCGCGACGGTGGGCATGGACGCCGAGGCCGCCTGGACGTCGTCGTGGAACGTTTCGGCGTCCGGCTGGTCCGCCGCCGACTCGCCCCAGGTGTCGGTCGACCGCCAGGGCGACGCCCTGCTGGCCTGGACGGCCGGTGACATGTCGACGACGTACTCCTACCAGCGGGTCCAGACCCGGGTGCGGTACGCGAGCGGCACCAAAGGGGCGATCCGTACCCTGTCGCCGGACGGCGCCGCGGTGTCCTGGCCGGAGATCGCCTCCGACGACACCGGGGACTCGGCGGTGGTCTGGCAGCAGGACAGCCAGGTCGTGGGCCGGCGGGTCGCCGCCTCCGGCAGTCTCGTCGGACCGCTCCGGAAGCTCTCCACGTCGGCCCCCGCGACCACCCCGGTCGTCGCGGTGACGCCGGGCGGCACCGCCTTGGCGGCCTGGACGGAGGTCCGCGACGGCAGCTGGTACACGGTCGCCCGGCGCCTCGAACTCGACGGCACGGTCGGCGCGGCCCTCACCCTCGGCCCGGGCTCGGCGGAGAAGCCGGCCGTCGGGGTCGACCGGAGCGGCCGGTTCGTCGTGGCCTGGGCGCGGGCCTCGGACGTGGTGGCCAGGCGGATCACCTCGACCTCCGTCTCCGCCACGAAGGTGCTCACGACGCCGATCGCGTCGTACGGCGGTTTCGGCATGGTGCGGGTGGGTGTGGACCGGGACGGCGACGCGGTCGTCAGCTACCACTCCGGCGGTGGCGCCGTCGCGCAGATCTGGGCCTCGCGCTGGAGTCGCACCGGCACCCTGGCGGCCCCGCTGCGCATCTCGGCGGCCGCGGACAACGTGGGCTTCCACCACGCCCTCGCCACGGACCTCGACGGCGACTCGGTGATCGTGTGGACCCGCTACACCAACGGCAGACTGGAGCTGCTCGGCCGCCGGCTGTCCGCGAGCGGCACCCGGGGCGCCGTCACCACCCTCGGCCTCGGCGACCGGCCCGACCTGGCCCTCGACGACGACGGCGACGGCATGCTGGTCTTCCACACGGTCGTGCCCAAGTCGACGCCCCCGTACAGCTACACCAGGACCAGCGCCCGCACGATCAGCCGCTCCGGCACGTTCGGTGCGACGAAGACCCTCACCTCGGACGGCCGCGTCCCCCAGGTCGACACCGCTCCGAGCGCCAGGTTCACGGTGGTCTGGCAGCAGGAGAGCTTCCCGTACCCGATCAGGTCCGTCACCGGTGCCTGACGTCGCCGGTTCCAACTGCCCTGCCGACGGGCCGAGAACAGCGTCGAACGCGCCGAGGCCGTCATCCCCGGCGGGTGAGAAACGGTGGGCCGGGCGCAATCCCCCGAGCGGTGTCAGCCGTATAGACGACAGAGGGATCCATCTGACGAAACACTGCGAATTGAACAGCTGGAGTCATGATGACCTCCAATGCCACCGAAGTCACCCTGAGAGGGCTGGGAGTGTGTTGTGCCGTGGGAAACACGGTGCTGCACACTCTGCTCGTTCCTGATCACCTTGAGGAGATGTTCTACATCGGCGTCCTTTTCGCCGTGGGCAGCGCCGTCATGCTGGTCGTGGCGGTGGCGCTCGTCACGGTGCGGCGCCCCATGGTCGCCTGGGCGACCGGGGCGCTCGTCAGCCTCGGCATGATCGTCGGTTTCCTGCTGTCGCGCACCGTCGGTCTGCCGAACGGCTACTACGAACCCGGTTGGGAGGCGCCCTACGGCCCGCTCTCTCTGCTCGTCGAGGGAGTCTTCGTCCTCGCCTTCCTCACCTGGCTGGGAGTCAGGACGGAGGAGATTGCGGCGCCCGAGCCGCCGCCGTACCGGGCGGCCCGCGAACGGACCGTACCGGGCAGCGGCGTGCCGAAAGGCTGGTGAGAGCTCAGTTCTGGCGAGGGTTCGGCTTCAGTGCGGCGAACACGGCCTGGCCCGGGTCCGCGAGCCAGGCGATGCGCCCGACGTCCGGCACGTCAGCGGCCGGCATGAGCACCGCCCCGCCGTTCCCCTGCACGGCCGTGACGACGGCATCCGTATCGGCCACGGCGAAGTACGGCACCCAGCGCGCCGTCTCCTGCTCCCCCTGGAGCGGAGCCACGCCGCCGAAGGATCCCTCCTGTTGGTCGCCTTCCCCGATGCTCAGGACCCGGTAGGTCATGCCGGGCGCCCGCATCTCCTGGGAGCGCCAGCCGAACAGCCCCTGGTAGAAGCGGATGGCCGCTTCCGGGTCGGGGACGTGCAGTTCCACCCACACCAGTGTGTTGTCACCCGACGTCCGCTCCAGGCCCATCTCTGACTCCAGGACGGCGAACCGCGCGCCCTGCGGGTCGGTGAACCGGGCCAGCCGGCCCTCGCCCACGTTCATGGGCGGGACGCGCACGCCGCCGCCGCCGGCGGTCACGGCACCGGCGGTGGCCTCGATGTCGTCGCTGCGGAAGTACGTCGTCCAGGCCGACGCGGCGCCCTCCTCGGTCAGCGGCCCGAGAGCGGCGACCGTTCTGCCGTCCTGCTGGAAGAACCCGTACCCGGCCGCCTCGGGCCCCAGCGACAGGTGCTGCCAGCCGAAGACGGCGCCGTAGAAGGCGGCGGCCGCGTCCGTGTCGGGGCTGCCGAGATCGATCCAGACGGGCGACCCTGCGCGGAAGTCGGTGCCGAGCATGCGTGTCCTCCTGCGGGTCCGGAACCGAGACGCCGTCACTATGCCGCCCACGAGGACGACATCAGGCTCGGCGGCCCGGAACTCCCGGCCGTTTCACCCGGGCCGGGGAACCCGGTGGGCCCGCTCTCCGCCCGTTCGGCTAGCCGTTCTCCCGGCAGGGCGGAGCGTCCGGCAGGTGCTTCATGGCCCACGCGCCGAGTTCCCTGAGCGTGGGCTCCAGCGCGGCGCCCGCCTCGGTCAGGCGGTAGGAGACCCGCAGCGGGGGTCCTTCGTCGACCTCGCGGACCACGAGGCCCGCCCCGCCGAGTTCGGCGAGCCGGTCGGAGAGCATGCGCTCGCTGATGCCGGGGATGGCCCGGCGCAGGTCGGCGAAGTGCGTCTGCCGCCCCTGCAGGACGGACAGGATCGGGCCGTTCCAGCGCTTTCCGAGCACCTGGAAGACGCGGGTGATGCCGTCGTCCACCCGCCCGCACTGTGCCACGTCATGCATCTGCTCCGCCGCCATGGGGCCAGGGTACTACCCGACCGTTGGGGGGTGAAAAAAAGTAAGTACCTGTGTTAGACATAGCTGCATACGAAACATCAGGCCCGCCTGTCGCGGGCTCGTTCCTTTGGAGACCCCCATGGCCACGCTGCTTCACATCGACTCCTCCCTCTTCCCGGGCGAGGCATCCGCCTCCCGTGCCGTGACCGACGCCTTCCGCAGGACCTGGGAGGAGCAGCATCCGGGCGGCACGGTGGTCTACCGGGACCTCGCCGTGAACCCCGTCCCGCACATCGACGCCCACGCCCACACCGCCGGCTTCGTCGACGCTGCCGCCCACACCCCCGAGCAGGCGGCCGCCTTCGCCGACCGCGTGAAGCTGATCGAGGAGCTGGAGCAGGCGGACGCGGTGCTGATCGGCGCGCCGATGTACAACTACTCCATCCCCTCGACCCTCAAGGCCTGGCTGGACAACGTGATCCTGTTCGGCCGCACCGCGGGCGAGGCCCCCTCCGCCAAGGGCACGCCCGTCACCGTCGTGGCCAGCCGCGGCGGCTCCTACGCGCCGGGCACCCCGCGCGAGCCGTACGAGTACGTCCAGAACTACCTGACGGCGGTCCTCGGCGACGCGCTCGGACTCGAACTCGACTTCATCGTCCCGGAGCTGACCATGGCCCCGCAGAACCCGGCGATGTCCGAGCTGATCCCGCTCTTCGAGGCCTCCCGTGACCGCGCCCTCCAGGACGCGGCCGTCAAGGCGAAGGCGCTGGCGGAGCGCTTCGCCGCGTAGGCGGGGTGCCGGCCTCCCTGCCCCTGCCCGCCGGGGAAGGGGCAGGCTCCTCGGACCTGGTCTCCCGCTCGTCCGTTCGGACCGCAGCGGTCGCCGCCCGGCGCGGCTCCTCCCAGAGTGGGTGGGGTGGCCCGGCCGGAAGGGGTGTGGGCGGACAGGAGTGAGGAGTGAGCCAGGTATGAGTCCCAGGAAGGCGGCGAAGACGGCGACGGAGGGGTTCCCCACGGCCGAGGACGCCCTGGAGATCGCCTCGGAGTGGGCGCCGGCCGAGCTCGTCGACAGCGAGGAGATCGGCCTGCGGCTGAACCGGATGATGGCGGACGGGCACGTCCAGCCGGGCATGGCGCCGCCCGGCCCGGCCGAGGCCGCCTCCGCCGCGCACCTCGCCGCGGCCGGTCTCGGCGAAGCCGCGTGGAACGCGCCCACCGGGACCGCGGCGCCGATGCCCGCACCGATGGAGGCGGAGCAGCTGCGCTACTTGGTGGCCAGGCTCGTACGGGCCTCGCAGCGGGTGCGCAAGGACCACCGGCAGCTGAGCACCGCCGAGCGGGACCGGTACAACGAGGTGCTGCGTCAGCTCGCGACCACGCCGGCCTACAAGCAGCTCGTGGCCGACCACCAGGACATGAGCCACCGGCACCACACCATGCAGGGGATGGGACCGGTCGCCACCCAGCGCTTCCTGCCCTGGCACCGCGCGTACTGCCTCAAGTTCGAGGACCTGCTCCGCTCGGTCGATCCCGCGCTCACGATTCCCTACTGGGACTACGCCAACGACCACGCCCGCCCCGACTGGGTGTGGAAGCCCACCGGCGTCTCCCGGCCGACTCCCGCCACGAGCGGTCTGCCGACCCAGGCGACCATCGACGGGCTCCTGACCCGCCCCACGTTCATGGCCTTCACGTTCGGCAGGGTGATGGCGGGCGTTCAGCCCAACGGACTGGAAGTGGCCGCCCACAACAATGTGCACAACTGGTGCAGGGGCACGCTCAGCCACCCCATGGAGTCGTCGAACGACCCGATCTTCTTCCTGCTGCACTCCAACGTGGACCGCATCTGGGACCAGTGGCAGCTGACGCACACCGGCGGCCCCAACGTGACCGGCGCGGACGCGGGGCTGGACCCCTGGTGGACCCCGGCCGCCGGTGGCCTCACCGCAGACTCCGTCAAGGACATCACCGTGCTCGGTTACTCCTACCAGTAGCCGCCCACCCCCCTCGCGACGCCGCAGATCCTTCCAACCCCCCGTGAAACACGGGGGGTTGGACGGCGTGCCGGTGGAGCAACGTACGGGGATGGAATGGATCAGCCTCGCGAGTACGGCACTTGGTGCGCTGGTCGGTCTGGCGGCGACGTTCGTCATGGACCGGGAGCGTTGGCGGCGGGAGAGCGACCAGCGCAGGAGGGACGACCGGCGGGCGGTGTACACGTCGTTTCTCGCCGCCACCGCGGAAGCGAGCGAGACCCTCATCAACATCGCCCGCGGTCACGACACCGACGCGTCGGCGTCGACCCGCGCCGGGACCGTCCTGCGTGACAGCAGGGTGCTGTCCCGGCGATTGGAACTCTCCCTCATCGCGGAACCGGCCGTCATGGCACAGGCGAACACCCTCGTGGACCGCCTGCGTGAATACCGCCACGTCGTCGGTCAGGGCCTGGCCGACGACACGGAGGCCGTGGACCGGGCGCGCCTCGCCTTCAACGAGCAGCGGGACCAGCTCATCGAGGTGATGCGCAAGACGCTGACCTGAAGCTCGCCCGGAGCACGCCTTCTCCCTTGGGGCACCCTCGCCCTTTCCTTTGCCAGGCCTTTGCTACGATCCGGCCACTTGTGCGAGTTGTTCGTGCCTCAACGACTTGTCGGCCCCTGCCGTATCGGTCCGTCACACGACCTGCCTCGCTCCCCTGTCTCCTGTGGAGGAACCGAGTGGGCAGACGTGCCCTCATACGTGGCGGCATCGCCGCCGCCACCTCGCTCGCGCTGGCCATGGGCCTCGGACCGCTGGCCTTCGACGCGCGCGCGACCGACGCCGCGGAGGTGGTCGTACCGGCCGAGACGTCCTTGCTGCCCAGGACCGCCCTGCTGAGCGCGGGAACGTCGGGGTTCCTGCGCTACGAA
Organism: Streptomyces sp. NPDC085866; assembly: GCF_044541035.1. Classification (NCBI taxonomy): domain Bacteria; kingdom Bacillati; phylum Actinomycetota; class Actinomycetes; order Kitasatosporales; family Streptomycetaceae; genus Streptomyces; species Streptomyces sp. NPDC085866. The sequence goes on along the minus strand of NZ_JBITSQ010000020.1, from coordinate 25,072 downwards.
CCCGGACGCGGACATCTGTGGACCACCTACACCGGTGAGGACACGGTGGTGGATGCCTCGGCCACCGAGGTGTGGGGAATGCCGGAGTTCGGCGCCGGTTCGGACGTCGTCGCCCGCTACGACGACGGCACGCGGACCGTGTCGCTGCGGGACATGGGGGCCGGCGGGACGACCGTGCCGCTCCCGTTGCCGACGGGCCACACCTACGTGGGGACGCTCGGGCGGACCGTCGTGACGACCGCCTGGTCGGGCGACAACCCGCAGTGGCATCTCCTCGACGTGCAGGACGACGGCACGGTGCGCGACCGCACCGTGGCGGGCGTCCCGGCCGGCATCACCCTGCTGAGCGGCGGTGGTTCGCCCGTCGGCGACGCCCACGGGATGCTGGTCCACTACCGGGACAGCACGACGGTCACGAGAGCCTGGCTCGACGCCGACGAGGGCCGGCTGCTCGAACTGCCGTTCAACCCGAACGTCAGCAGCAACGCTCAGGTCGTCCTCACCGCCACCCACCTGCTGTCGTGGGACGGATCCGACACCGTTTCCGTCTACTCCCGGGACGACCTGACCACCGCCGTCCGCACCGTGCGCCTGGTGAACGACCCGGAGACGCGCCTGCTGGGCATGGTCGGCGACCAGCTCCTGGTAGCCCGCTACGACTCCTCCCTGGGCGCCATGGACGGCAGCCTGCCCGTCTGGCGGGTCGACGCGGTCGCCTTCGACGGCTCGACGACGGGAACCGTGCTGGCCCGGTCGCGGAGCGTGGGAGACCCCGTCGCCACCCCCGACGGCGGGCTCCTGGTACAAGGCAGCGGCCCCGACACCGCCGACTGGGGCGTGAACCTGGTCCGGGCGGGCGCCGAGGGCACTCCCGTGGTCGAGCGGGTCGCCGCCGCGGAACTGAACCCCACGACCGACCCCGTGCAGGACCTGACCCTCACGGGCGGTCGGCTGACCATGCTGCAGAAGGACCTGGAGCGGGGTCGTACGTACCTGTACAGCCGGCCGGTCGACGCGACCGGTGATGGCCTCACGCTCGGCTCCCGCACCTCCCACGGCGCCGTCACCGACACCGTCGACCCCTCCCTGGTGAGCACCGGGGACGGCCGGACGGTGGTCTGGAACACGTGGTACTCGGGCGGCGACCGCGTTCCCCGGGTCGTGCAGCCGACGGGCTCGCTGCCCGGCACGCCCGTCGACGCGAAGCACAACTACGTCCGCGTGTGGGACGCCAAGGGCCGCCACGTCGCGATGGCCACCGAGTACACCGACGAACTCGGCTCGGAGACGCGGGTGGTGGACCTCGACACGGGCAGCACGGTGCTTGCCTCGCCGACGCACGGCAGCGCCATGTGGGGCACCACCCTCTGGGTGGGCGACGGCAACGACAGCGTCGTGCCGGTCGACGTCCGCACGGGCAAGCGGGGCGACCCGGTGTGGTTCGGATCCGGCTGCATGCTGGAGAACCTGCAGGCCGTGGGGCGCTGGCTGCTGTGGTCGTGCGTGGGGAAGGCCGAGGGACAGGGCGTCTACGACACCGTCAAGAAGATCAAGTTGACCCTCACCGAGGGAGACTGGGGGAAGGCGGAACTCGGTGACGGATTCGTCGTCACCAACACGGACGGCACCCTGAAGGTGACCGACGTCCGCACCGGCACGGCCGTCTCGCACACGGTGGGGTCCGTCGAGTCCTGGAAGCCCTGGGACGTGGACCCGTACACCGGCCTGATCGCCTACGTCGACGCCGAGGGCGACACCCACGTCGTGTCCAGCGGCGTTCCCGTCTCCTCCCTCACCCAGCTCGACTCGGCCGTCGCCGGGTCGGCCGACGTGAAGGGCGGCGTCGCGCCCTGGAGCCCCAGGTGGTGGCTCTCGAAGCCGGCCGCCTCCTGGCAGCTCGTGATCAGGAGCAAGGCCACCGGCACGACCGTGCGCACCCTGTCCGGCGGTACGGCCCGGGGCCTGGTCCAGGCCTCGTGGAACGGCAAGGACGCGGCCGGCAGGCTCGTCCCCAACGGCGCCCACACCTGGACCCTGACGGCCACCCCGGCCGACGGCCAGGGCGCGGCGCTGACGAGGACCGGCACGGTGAAGGTCACCGGCGCCGCCGCGGTCCGGCGGGACTTCGTCGGCTCGGACGGCTTCGGCGAGCTGCTGACGCTCAACAGCTCGGGCGGGCTGACGTACCAGTACGGCACCGGCACCGGAACCTTCACCGGCAAGCGGACCGGTTCCGGGTGGCCGACGACGGTGAAGGCGGTGCCCTTCGGCGACCTGAACGGCGACCGCTGCAACGACGTGCTCGTCCGCTTCAGCAGCGGAACACTGCGCGCCTACCGGCCCGCCTGCGGCTCGGCCGCGACCCCGTCGACCGCGTACACGTCGCTGGGCACGGACTGGAACCAGTACGACGTGCTGACCTCACCGGGAGACATCAGCGGTGACGGCCGAGCGGACCTCGTCGCCCGCCAGTCCTCCACCGGGAACGTCTACCTCTTCAAGGCGACGAGCACGGGCAAGCTCTCGGCGAGGGTGAAGATCGCGTCCGCGTGGACGGGCTACAAGAAGATCGTGGGCGCCGGCGATCTGAACGGCGACGGCCACGGCGATCTGCTGGTGCAGGACAGGTCGAACGAACTGTGGCGCTACGACGGCACCGGGACGGGTGCGTTCAAGAGCCGGGTGAAGGTCTTCGACGACTGGGGCTCGTCGTACAACGCCCTCGTGGGCGCGGGCGACATCACCGGTGACGGCAAGGCCGACCTCGTGGCCCGCGACAGCTCCGGCACCGTGTGGCGCAGCAACGGCAACGGCAAGGGCTCCTTCGGCAGCCGCACGAAGATCGCGACCGGCTGGCAGAGCTACAAGGGCCTGTTCTGACGCGGACTTCGGCACCACCCGGCGGGCCCGGACGACCTGTTCGTCCGGGCCCGTTCGCTGCTACTTGTGCTTCCCGCTGCCCTTGTCGCCGCCCGCGCCGCCCGCGCCGCCCGCGTTGCCCGTGCTGCCCGTGCCGCCCGGGGTGTTGCCGGACGTGCCGTTGCCGGAAGCGTCGGATTTTCCTGCCGCGCCGTTGCCGGCGTCCGCGGTACCCGCGCCGGGTTCGCCTCTGCTCGCTGGTCTGCTGGGCGTGGCCGTCGCCCGCGCCAGCTGCTCGGAGCAGTACGCGGTGACCTTGTCCTTCCCGCCGGCGGCCGCGACGAGCCGCTGCCAGGCCCGCGCGTCGAGCGCCTTGCCGTGCTCCCCGACCTGCTCGTAGGCCCTGCAGTGGGCTTCGGTGTCCTGGGCGGGGCCCGAGCCGTCCGCCGGCCGGTGCCTGCCGGAGGGGGACGCCGACGACTCCCGGCCCGGCCGGTCCGGGGCGACCGCCGACGGATGCGCGGTCCCTCGGCCGGCACCGGCTCCGTCCGCGGACGAGCCGGTCGAACCGATGGCCGCGACCGCGACACCACCCAGGGTGAGGCTCGCGAACACCACGCCGAACGTCACCTTCACCGAGCGCCCGGCACGCCGCTCCGCGGCCGGCCGCCAGTCGTCCCGGCGCCGGGTGCGCGCCCGGTGCGCGGCCGTGCCGTGGGTGGCCCGGAAGGCGGCCACGGCCCGCTGCTCGGCCTCGGGGTCGAGATCGCCTGCGCGTAGGGCGGCGGCCAGCATCGTCTCCAGCGCGGCGGCCTCACGCACGTCCTCCGGATCCGACACGGCGCCGCCAGGGTGCACATGCCGACGGCCCGGAACCGCGCCGCCGCTCATCCGTTCACCCATGTCCGCTTCCGTTCTTGTCCGACGGGTTCGATTCGCCGCCGACGCCCAACTGGCGGGCGAGGCGTTTCAGGCCCCGGTGGGCGGCGGTCCGCACCGCTCCCGGCCGCTTGCCCAGGACGCGTGCGGCGGCGGGGCTGTCCAGGCCGACGACGACCCGCAGGAGCACGGCCTCGGCCTGGTCCCCGGGCAGCGAGCGGACCAGTTCCAGGGCCCGCTCGGTGGAGAGGGACTCCAGGGCCAGGTCGAGGGTGCTGTGCGGGGCGGGCAGGTCCAGTACGTCCTGTTCGGTCCCTCCCGCCCGGGGCCGAACGCGCTGGCGGCGCAGATGGTCCAGTGCCCGGTGCCGTGCGATGGTCGCCGTCCAGCCGCGGAACCCGGCCCCGTCCCCCTTGAAACGCCCGAGGTCACGGGTGATCTCCAGCCAGGCGTCGGACGCCACGTCCTCCGCGTCGTCGCCGACGAGCCCGCGCACATAGCCGAGAAGGCTCGGCTGCACGATCCGGTAGGCGACCGCGAAAGCGGTTTCGTCACCGTCCTGGGCCCGCGCGACTGCCGCTCCCAGTTCCGCGTCGTACGTCTGCACGCGCCGGGGGTGTCGTACCTGGCCCAAGACTGTCCTCGTTCGCACGGGGTTCATGGCGTTCGTCATCCGCCGTGCTCCGGTCGCGTCGACGGCCCCCCATGGTGACCAGCGTCAGTTCTCACAGAAGTGTCACAGTGCCCCAGGCGCGTCTTCACGTCGCCGACGTCCCGGCCGGGTGACGTTTCGCGCCGCCCCTGCGCTGCATGGCGTGGGTACCGGGTCCGCGCCGGCGGCCGGGGGGCGACTGCCCGGCCGGGTGCCGGCACCACGATCCGCCACTGCCCGGACCCCTCTCCGTGGCGCTGCTGACTCCCCCCGGCAGCGGCGCGGAGAGGGACGGGGCGGCCGGAACCCCACCCACTGCACGGGGTTCCGGCCGCCCCCACATGCTCGCTGGTGAGGCGTCTGCCGGCCGAGGTGTAACACTTCCGGCCGAGTCCGCTCTGTCCATGTGGACGACCGTGTCGGTCGGCCAGGACAGGGGACACGACTCGTGCAGTGGACGAACGACAGCGGCGGAGGGTACGGCGAGGATCCGTACGGCGGCGTCGGGTACGCCCATGCCTACGGCCACGAGTACGGCGGCAGCGCCACCGCCGAAACGGTCCCGATGCCCTGGTACCCGGCGGAACCCGCGCAGTGGACGCACCCGGGGTACAGCACCGATGTGCCGCCGCCCGTGGAGTTCGACACATCCGGCCGTCCCGCACCGGAACCGGACACGCCGACGGGCGAGTCGGAGCGGCCCGTCTTCGTCGATTCCTCGGGGCGCCGCCAGCGCCGCGTGCTCCGTGCTGCCCGGCTGCTGGTGATCCCCGCCGGCGGCTACGTCGCCCTGCTGATCAGCACGATGCTGGGCGGCCCGAGCATCAGCTCCCCGTTCGTGCCGCAGTCGGGCGCCACGCATCCGGCCGTGCCTCGCGCGACCGCACCCGACTCCCCGCCCGGCACGGGCCGTACCGCGGGGAGCGCGGGCCCCGCCGCGGCACGGCAGAAATCCGGCCCCACGGCGCGGAAGACCGCCAGTCCCACCGACCGGCTGGCAGCGTCGACCGCTCCTGCGGCCACGTCCCGGCCCACGACGATCACGTCCCCGACCTCGACCACCACCCCCGCTCCCGCCCACACCTCCAAGGGTCGTGCCATCGGTTCGTCCCACAACCCCGTGAAGTGATCCAAGGCCCCGACGTGACCGATCGCCGACGCCGCAAGGCCCTGCCCCGCCGCCACAGCCGTACCCGCCAGGTCGCACCCCGCACGCACTGGCTGCTGCTGAGCGTGCTGGCGGTGACCCTGTCGACGGCCCTCCTGCTGCAGGGCTACACCCACCACATGTTCCGCATCACGTCGGACGCCGTGACCGGCCCCCGGGGCCGCAGCGACACGGTGCCCACCCAGGTGGTCCACGGCGGCCCCGTGATCGCGAACGCCGCCACCTCTGCGCACACCGCCAAGGCGCAGGCCCGCACCATCGCGCTCACCTTCGACGACGGCCCCGACCCCGTCTGGACCCCGCGCATCCTGGACGTGCTGCGCCGCAACCATGTGCACGCGACGTTCTTCGTCGTCGGAACCCAGGTCGTGGCCCACCCGGAGTTGCTCCGCCGGATCGTCGCCGACGGCCACCAGATCGGCATCCACACCTTCACCCATCCCGACCTGGCCCGCCTCGCCCCATGGCAGCGCTCCCTGGAACTGCGGGAGACGCAGCTGGCGGTGGCCGGCGCCGCCGGGGTCACCACCGCACTGCTGAGGCCGCCCTACTCCTCGAAGAACGACGCGCTGGACGACGCCGACTGGTCCGTCCTCCGGCAAGCCGACACCGCGGGCTATGTCACGGTGCTCTCCACCCAGGACGCGGAGGACTGGCAGCGTCCCGGTGCGGAGCGCATCCTCGCGAACGCGACACCGCACGGGCACGCCGGGCAGATCCTGCTGATGCACGACGGCGGCGGTGACCGGTCCCAGACCGTCGCCGCGCTGAGCGCCCTGATCCCACGGCTGAAGGCACACGGTTTCCGGTTCGCTACGGTCGGCGCCGCGGTCGGCATGGCCGGACCCGTCCAGCCCGCCGGGCTCGGCGACCGTCTGCAGGGGATGGCCTTCATCAAGATGCTGCAGGGCGGCGACCTGGCCGTATGGCTGCTGGGCGTGCTGATGTACGCGGCAGGAGCGATCAGCGTGCTGCGCGCGGCGGTCGTGCTGGTCGCGGCCCGCCGGCACCGGCGCCTGCGCTCCCGGAGCCGGTCCTGGGGGCCGCCGGTGACCGAGCCGGTCAGCGTCATCGTCCCCGCGTACAACGAGAGCGCCGGGATCGAGGCGGCCGTACGCTCACTGCTCGCCTCGGACCATCCGGTCGAGATCATCGTGGTGGACGACGGCTCGACCGACGGCACCGCCGACCTGGTGGAGTCGCTGCACCTGCCGGTGCGGGTGATCCGCCAGCAGAACGCGGGCAAGCCCGCCGCACTCAACACCGGACTCGCCGCCGCCACCTACGACCTGGTGGTCATGGTCGACGGCGACACGGTCTTCGAACCCGACACCGTCCGCACCATCGTGCAGCCCTTCGCCGATCCCCGCGTGGGCGCCGTCTCGGGCAACGCCAAGGTCGTCAACCGCGGCGGCCTGCTGGGCCGCTGGCAGCACATCGAGTACGTGGTCGGCTTCAACCTCGACCGCCGCCTGTTCGACCTCGCCGAATGCATGCCGACCGTGCCCGGAGCGGTCGGCGCGTTCCGCCGCCGGGCACTGCTCGACCTCGGCGGGGTCAGCGACGTCACCCTCGCCGAGGACACCGACCTCACCATGGCGCTGTGCCGCGCCGGCTGGCGCGTGGTGTACGAGGAGAGCGCGCGGGCCTGGACCGAGGCCCCCGCGTCGCTGAGCGCCCTGTGGCGCCAGCGGTACCGCTGGTGCTACGGCACCCTGCAGGCGATGTGGAAGCACCGCGGCGCGCTCGTGCAGCGCGGCGCGGCCGGAAAACTCGGCCGCCGGGGCCTGGGCTACCTGCTGCTCTTCCAGGTGCTGCTGCCGCTGCTCGCACCCGTCGTGGACATCTTCGCCGTGTACGGGCTGCTCTTCCTCGACCCGGTCCGGATCGTCGGGCTGTGGCTGGCCTTCCTGCTGCTGCAACTCATGATGGGCCTGTACGCGTTCCGCCTGGACGGAGAGCGGCCCGGCCCGCTGTGGAGCCTGCCGTTGCAGCAGTTCGTGTACCGGCAGCTGATGTACCTGGTGGTGATCCAGTCCGTCTTCACCGCCGTGTCGGGCTCCCGGCTGAGGTGGCAGCGCATGGAGCGCTACGGCAGCCTCCAGGCTCCGGCGGGGGCGGAGGCGCCCGGCAAGGACCTCCCTGCGCAGGACCCCGGCCTTTCGCAGCGGCCGCCGCATCACAGCGGTCCGCAGCCTGCGCCGTACGACCCCCTCCCGCAGCCTGCGTCGTACGGCGGCTTTCCCCAGCCTCCGCAGCCTCCGCCGCACCCGGGTTTCCGGCAGCCCGGACCGTACGAGACACAGCAGTTGTACTGAGAGAACAGTGAGCACAGCCCATGAGCGGACACCGGCGCCGGCCGCCGCAGCGCTTCAACAGCGGCACGCGTGGCGGGGGTGACCGCGGCACGGGCCGCCGGGCCGCACGTCGTGACCAGGCCCCACGAGAGGAACTGACGGGCCGCGCCAGAAGAAGGGCGCCACAGAAGAAACGTTGGATCGACTACCCGCGCCGGAGCAGGACGGGCCCGCGCCGCTGGCTGCCGTCGGTGCGCCAACTGCTGGCGCTCTTCCTGCTCTTCTTCGGCGGCACGGCAGCGGCCGTCGGCTACGCCTACGCCACGGTCACCATCCCGGACCCCAATCCCGGGACGCTGCTGCAGAACAACGTCTACTACTGGTCGGACGGCACCGTCCTGGCCACCGACGGCAGCGTCAACCGGCAGAACATCACCCTCGGGCAGGTGCCCGCCGACGTGCGGTGGGACTTCATCGCGGCGGAGAACTCGTCCTTCTACACCGACCCGGGCATCGACCCGCAGGGCATCGCCCGCGCCCTCCTCCACATGGCCGAGGGCGACTCCGTCCAGTCCGGATCGACGATCACCCAGCAATTCGTCAAGAACACGTACCTGGACCAGTCGCAGACGATCTCACGCAAGTTCAAGGAACTGCTGATCTCGTCCAAGATCGGCGCCGGCATGACGAAGCAGCAGATCCTCCAGGGATACCTGAACACCTGCTACTTCGGCCGCCAGGCCAACGGCGTCCAGGCCGCCGCCCGTATGTACTACGGCCTCCCGGTGGAGAAGCTCGACGCGAGCCAGGGAGCCTTTCTCGCCGCGGCGGTCAACGAGCCGAGCCTCTTCCAGTACGCGGACTCCGACCCCACGGCCAGGGCGAAGGCCGAGGCCCGCTGGTCCTGGGTGCTCGACCGGATGGTGCAGACCGGCAGACTGACGTCGCAGCAGCGGGCCCGGTACGCCGCCGCGGGCTTCCCGACGCCCAGGAAGTGGGTCCCCGGTTCGGGATTCAACGGCCAGACCGGCTACCTGGTCCAACTGGCCCGCTCGTACGTCCAGGCGCACGACCCGACCGTCACCGACAACAGCCTGAGCCGGGGTGGGTACCAGATCCACACCACCTTCGACAGGAAGAAGACGGCGGAGCTGTCCCGGGCCGTCGCGAACGTGCGCAAGGAGCGGCTCGACCCCGCCCACCGGTCGGTCGACCGGGACGTGCAGGTCGGAGCCGCCTCGGTGGACCCCGGGACCGGCAGGATCCTGGCCGTCTACGGCGGCCCCGGCTACGACCGGGCCCACTACTCGGACAACGCCGACACCTCCGGCGTCCCGGTGGGGTCGACGTTCAAACCGGTCGTCCTCGCCGCCGCGCTCCAGCACGGAGCCGTCATGCAACCCGGCAAGCCTGCCCAGGCGGTCACCCCCGCCAGCAAGTTCAACGGTGACGACGGCATCAAGATCAAGGACCAGCAGGGCAGCTACGTCACCGACGACAAGGACCCCACCGGCCTCCTCCACCAGCACAACGACACCACGCACCGCTGGGGCTACATCTCGCTGCGCACGGCCATGGAGCAGTCGGTCAACACGCCGTACGTGCAACTGGGAGAGGACGTCGGCTACGACAACGTCGCGAAGACGGCCGAAGCCCTCGGCCTGCGCTCCGGCAGCCTCGCCGATCCCAGCGCCGGCTTCTACATCGGCACCTCGACACCGAGCGCCATCCGGATGGCAGGCGCCTACGCGACCTTCGCCGCCTCCGGTACGCAGACCACCCCGTACTCGGTGACCAAGGTGACCCACAACGGCACGGCGCTGCACGGCTTCACCGCCCCCGTCCCCGTACGGGCACTGCCGTCGGCCGTCGCCGACCACGTGACCGACGTGCTCCGAGGCGTCATAGCCCGGGGCACCGGAACCAAGGCCCAGGCCCTCGGCAGGACGGCCGCGGGCAAGACGGGAACCACCGACGACTACCGGTCGGCCTGGTTCGTCGGCTACACCCCCCAACTCGCCACCTCCGTGGTCCTCTTCCGAGAGGACGCGAAACACCCCCAGCTGCAGTCCCTGGCAGGCGTCGGCGGCCTCCAGAAGGTGTTCGGCGGGGACATCCCCACCGAGATCTGGACCCAGTACATGCGCGACGCCCTCACCGGCCTTCCCGACATGCCCTTCCCCGCCCCCACGCCCCTGGGGCACGGCGCCGACGAGCCGGGCGCTCCCTCTCCCACTCCCTCCGCGTCCCCGGCCAAGCGGGGCACCAAGCCCGGCAAGAAGGCGTCGACCCCCACCGCCACTCCCAGGCCGAGCGCTCCGACCTTCCGTCCCAAATGCCGTCCGCACAAGTGCCGTTGAGCCGTACCCGGGCGGACCGCGAACGGCTGCCGGCGCCCGGTTCGGTCCCCACCGAACCGGACGCGGGCCACGGGGAGTTCCCCGGGACACCCCGCCTCTGAGGCGAACGACTCGCTCAACTCTGTTGCGGGCCTTGCCGGTTGCTGCCCGAGCCTCTAGGTTAAGCGCGCCATTAAGTCTACTTAACTGCATACTTAAGCGAGGTCTCCGTGCAGCACCGCGCAAGACCACGTACGTGCCGGACCGTTGCTGTCGCAGCCGCCTTGACCGCAGCGGTGGCGTTGGCCGTCGGAGCGCACCCGGGACCGGCCGAGGCGGCCGGCGCCGCCCCCGCTCCCACCCAGCGTGTCGAGTACTTCCCCGGTCCCGGAGCAGAACCCCGCCAGGTGACCGTCCCGGCGGACACCCCCGCCCGGACGGCCCGCCGCGCGCCGGACCCGGTGGGCGCCGGCGCGACGGTGAGGGCACTCCAGCGGACCGGGCCGGTGGCCGGGCGGCTCGACCTGGTGGTGATGGGCGACGGCTACACCGCGGACGAACAGGGCGAGTTCGCCACGGACGCCGAGGAGAAGCTGGACGAGATCTTCGACATCGAGCCGTACCGGAGCTACCGAGGCCTGTTCAACATCTGGTTGGTCGGCGCCGTCTCCCACGACTCGGGCGTCTCCGGAGACCCGACGGCCGATGTCGCCAAGGACACCGCGCTGGGCTCCCACTTCTTCTGCGACGGCCTTGAACGCCTGCTGTGCGTCGACCCGGACAAGGTCGCGGAGCACGCCGCTCTGGCCCCGGACGCCGACATCGTCTTCGTCATCGCGAACTCCACCAAGTACGGCGGCGCGGGCTACTCCGCCGGCGACCTGCCGACGGGCTCGCCCTTCCACGGGGTGGCGACGATGTCGTCCGAGAACGACAGGTCGTACCTCATAGGCGCCCATGAACTGGGCCACTCCATAGGTCACTTGGCCGACGAGTACCAGTACGCGGGCTACGGTGCCTACCCGTACGCCGATGAACCGGCCGAGGCCAACCTCACGCTCCGCCGCGACCCGGGCGCGTCGAAGTGGTACCGCTGGCTCGGGGCCGACGACCCGACGGGTTCGGTCGTGGGCGCGTACGAGGGCGGGGGGTACTACGAGACGGGCATCTACCGGCCGACCGAGACCTCCATCATGCGCTCCTTGGCCTCGACCGAGTTCAACGTCGTCGGCCGCGAGGCGATGATCGCCGGCTTCTACGCCGACGCGGACGCGCTGACCTCCTCCGTCCCCACGTCCCGGCCGGTCGCGCAGGGGCGGCGGATCACCGTGCGCCTCGCCCCGCTGACCGGCCTCGCCGACCTCGAACTGACCTGGTACGTCGACGGCAGACAGGTCCCGTCGGCCACCGGCGACCTGTCGGTGACGCCGCACGAACTGGGCGTCCACGGCCGGGGGCACGAGGTCACGGCGACCGTGACCGACCGCACGACGGCCGTACGGGACCCCGCGGTCCGGGCACGGACGTCCGACTCGCTGACGTGGACGGTGCGGTGACGCGGTAGCCGCCGCCGGCTCACTCGGTACCGGTGGGCCGGCGGGCGTCGTCGTCCGGGAAGAGGGCCGCGGCCACGTGCTTGGTGTCGGTGTACTCCACGACGGAGGCGATCCTGCCGTCGCGGACCGTGTAGATGCCGATGCAGCGGTTGTCGTAGGTGCCGCCGTACACGGTGGTGGCCCTGGAGGTCCACTCGGCCACCACGCGGTCGCCCTCGGCGATCGTGCTGACCAGTTCGACCGCCAGGGTGCCGGGGACGAGGATCGGTCCCATGCCGCCGAGGAACTCGTCGACGATCTCGTCGCGGCCGTGCCACACCTTGGAGATGGGCAGGTCGCCGGGATAGTGCCAGGTCGCGTCTTCGGCGAAGCTGCCGCGGACGACGTCGGCGTCGCCGTCGCGGACGGCCTCGACGTAGCGGACGACGACGGCCCTGGGGTCGCTGGTGGTCATGGGGTGCTCCTTCGGTCGTTCCTGCGTGCGGTCGTTCGGACGCCGGTCAGGACAGGGTGAGGACGGCCTTGCCGCGGATGCGCCGGTCGCGCAGGTCGGTCAGGGTGGTCGCGGTGTCGGCCCAGTCGGCGACGCGGCCGATCTCGGGGTGCAGGCGGCCTTCGGCGGTCAGCCGGACGAGCGTGGCCAGGTCGTCGTCGAGGCGGGTGTCCGCGTCGAGGTAGTGGAAGTGGCGGATGACAGCCGATTCGGGGCCGGTGAAGAAGTCGAAGAAGTCGAGCGTCGCCGGAGTGCGGCCGGCCTGCCCGAACCAGATCAGCGTCCCGCGCCTGGCGAGCCGCGCGAGCGCGAGGGGGAGGGCCTGTCCGCCGGTCGACTCCAGCACGATGTCGTAAGGGCCCCGGGCGTCGGCGACGTTGTGGACGATCTCGGCGGCGCCGAGATCGGTGAGCCGGGTGCCGCGTTCGGCGTCCCTGGTCACGGCGGTGACCTGGGCCCCGGCGGCGGCCGCGAGTTCGGTCACGAAGTGGCCCACGCCTCCCGAGGCACCGGTCAGCAGGACCCGTCGTCCCAGCACCGGTCCGGCGGCGCGCAGCAGCCGCAGCGCGGTGAGCCCGGCCAGCGGCAGCGCAGCGCCCTGGAGCGCGCAGACGTCGTCCGGCAGCACGGCGAGCGCGTCGGTCGGCACCGCCACGTACTCCGCCCAGCCGCCCTCCATGGGGTGCCCGACGACCCGCGTGATCCCGGACGGTCCGCTGCCGTCGGCGGCCGGCTGCACCACCAGCCCCGCGATGTCCTTGCCGGGGCGGTCGCCGGGGCCGGGCCGCTCCAGCTTGAAGGTCTCGCCCCGGTTGACCGAGAACGCCTCGACCTTCACCAGTGCCTCGTCGGGGCGTGGTGCCGGCTCCGCGACGTCGGCGAGCACGACCGGCACGGTGGGGTCTCCGGTCGGTACGAAGGCTTTCATCGTGGTCGTCCCTTCGGTGGCCCGGGGCCATCCCTCGGTGCTGTCTGCCGGGACCATCCGACCGGGTGCGACGGCGGCTCGGCCAACAACGGAGCGGCCGGGCCGACAACGCGGGGTTGTCGCATAGGGTCAGGGGCATGGACCTCGACCTCGCCCTGGTCCGCGCTTTCGTCGTGACGGCCCGGACACTGCATTTCGGGCGGGCCGCGGAGGAGCTGGACACCAGCCAGCAGGCGCTGTCCAAGCGCATCGCGCGGCTGGAGGAGCTGCTGGCCGTGCGGCTGTTCGAGCGTCAGGGCGGCATCCGGCTGAGCGAGGCGGGGGAGCGGTTCCTGCCGGCCGCGTGCGAGGCGCTGGTGGCGGGCGAGCGGGCGGTCGCGGCGGTGACGGGCGCCGGACCGGTCGTACGGATCGACACGTGGGGTCATCTGTACGCGCCGATGCGCACGGTCGCCGACGCGGTGGAGGCGCTCGGCCCGGTGCGCTGGGAGCCGGGTCCGGGACGTGACTGGCCGTCGGTCGCACAGGCGCTGCTGCGCGGCGACACGGACCTGGGATTCGGCCGGGTGCACCCGCTGCCCGACGGCCGGGACGTGGGTCTCACCCAGCGGCTGGTGCGGCTGGAACCCGTCGACGCGGTGGTCAGCCCGTCCCACCCGCTGGCCGACGCCCCCGCCCTGCGCCCGGCCGACCTGCGCGACAGCGTCCTGTGGTCCCCGGCCGAACTGAGCCGTCTGGACTTCCTGCGCCGCTTCGCCGACGAATTCCACATCACGCGCCGGCACGACGGTCCCAACCTGGGCCTGGACCACCTCGTGCAGCACATCCGCACCGAGCCCGAGGGCTTCACCCTCTTCCCCGCCGACGCACCACTGCCGGACCACATGGGCCTGCGCTGTGTCCCGCTCGTCGAGCCGACGCCGCTGTACGCGTGGTCGCTGGCCTGGCGCGAGTCCTCCCGCCACCCCCTGCTCGACCCCCTGCTACGCGGTTTCACCGAAGTCGGCCGTGCCCGGCGCTGGTTGGAGTACTCACCGCAGCGTGACTGGCTCCCCGACATCGATCATTCGAAACTCGCAGGCCACAGCACGCCGACCGGGTAGCGGATCGGCGAGTGTCGTCAACTTCCCCGCTCAGGCGAGCTGTTCGAAGTTGAAGGAGCGGATGAAGCAGTCCCGCGGCTGGGACACGGCGAACAGCACACACTCCACGAGCGAGTGCGCGGTCAGGGGGTCTCCGGAACCGCGCGGAGACTTCTCCCAGTCCTCGGACAGCGGGTCGGGGTTCACGAAATCCGGCGGGTACAGGGAGATGACGCGCACCCCCTCGGGGCGCAGCCGCTTGGACAGGATGTCCGCGAATCCCGCCTGGGCGCTCTTGGCGGCGTAGAACGCCGAGTGGGCGTCCGAGCGGTGGTGCCCGGGGACACCGGCGGTCGAGATCATGTTGACCACGTCCGGCTGCCGCGATGCGCGCAGCAGAGGCAGGAAGTGCTTCACCACGAGGACCGTGCCGGTGGCGCCCGAGGCCACCGTGTCCGCGACGTCCTCGTCGGTGGCCGACAGCAGGTCGGTGCCCTCGAGCCAGCGGGCCCCGTTGTTGACCAGGATGTCGATGTGGCCGGTCACCGCCGCGACTTCGGCGGCGAAGGCCCGGATCGAAGCCGGGTCGGACAGGTCGCAGGCGAGCGCGTGCACCTGGTCGTGGCCCAGGCCGCGGATCTCGTCGGCCACGCGGCGGGCGGCGTCCGCCGTACGGGCGGAGAGGTACACCTCGGCGCCGCACTGTGCGAAGCGGATGGCCAGGGTGCGCCCGAAGTCCCGGGAGGCTCCGGTGACGACCACCTTCCGGCCGTCGAGCCGGGGAAGCGGGGCGTGGCTGCTCTGTGCGTCGTTCATGGGTCGGGATTCACCTGTCGCGTCGAAGGGATCCTGGGGCGGTCGGCCGTTCCCCTACCCGGCCCCTTCGCGCAGGGCCTTGTCGATGTCGCTCAGCGCGCTGGTGAGCCGTGCGTAGTCGTCGGCTGCCAGCGGCCTGACGAAGCACTCCTCCACCACGCGGGCGTGGACGGCCGCGGCGCGCAGGAACGCCGCGCGTCCCTCGGCGGTCGGTTCCACCAGGGCCACCCTGCGGTCCTCGGGGGAGGGGGTGCGGCGGACCAGGCCGGCCTCCTCCATGCGGTCGACCAGGCGGGTGGTGCCGCTGCTGGTCAGGGTGAGGTCGTCGGCCAGCTGCCGCTGGGAGACCTCCTCGCCGGGTCGGCGGCCGAGCCGTATCAGCACCTCCAGCATGGTGTGGCTGATCCCGCACTCCCGCCGTAGCGCGCTGTCGATGCGCTGTTCCAGGCGGGTGGCGGACCTGATCAGCAGGCCGAAGTCCCGGACGAGCCCGCTGTTGGCGGCGCGGGCGACGGCTTCGTCGTCGTGCTGGGGCGTGGCGTTCATCGCCGCCGAGTTTACTGTCGACTCATCTACTGCTGCCTCAGCCACTGCTGTCTCAATTGCTGAGTAGTCAATTGCTGATCAGTCAATGAAATTCTAGAGTGGGCGCCACCCGCGAGCGAGAGGGAGATCAGTGGATCTGCAGCACTGGCTCGGACGAGCCACCCACGCGATACAGGACTGGGCCGACGGCTTCGGCCCCTACCGGCCCCACCCGTCCCTCCAGGTGGACGACGACCGCTTCGGCGCGGTCTTCGAGGAGTTCACGGGCCGGCTGAAGGACAACTACCCCTTCTTCCACCCGCACTACGCGGGCCAGATGCTCAAGCCCCCGCACCCCGCCGCGGTCGTCGGCCACCTCACCGCCATGCTGATCAACCCCAACAACCATGCCCTGGACGGCGGCCCCGCCACCGCCGCGATGGAACGCGAGGCCGTCGCCCAGCTCGCCGCGATGTTCGGCTACGACACGCACCTCGGCCACCTCACCACCAGCGGCACGATCGCCAACCTCGAAGCCCTCTTCGTCGCCCGCGAACTCCACCCCGGCCGGGGCGTCGCCCACAGTGCCGACGCCCACTACACCCACGGCCGGATGTGCCACGTCCTGGACATGACGAGCCACCCCGTCCGCACCGACGGCGAGGGGCGGATGGACCTCGACGCGCTGGAGGACGTCCTGAGCACCGGGGACGTGGGCACCGTCGTCCTCACCACCGGCACCACCGGACTGGGGGCCGTCGACCCCGTCCACGAGGTCCTGCCCCTCGCCGAGCGCCACGGCGTCCGCGTCCACGTCGACGCCGCGTACGGCGGCTTCTTCACCCTCCTCGCCGGCGCGGACGGACCGGAGGCGCTGTCCCCCGAGCCCTGGCGGGCCCTGGCACAGGCCGACTCGATCGTCGTCGACCCGCACAAGCACGGACTCCAGCCCTACGGCTGCGGAGCCGTTCTCTTCCGCGACCCCGAGGTGGGCCGCTTCTACCTGCACGACTCGCCCTACACCTACTTCACCTCGACCGAGCTCCACCTCGGCGAGATCAGCCTGGAGTGCTCCCGCGCCGGCGCCTCCGCTGCCGCCCTGTGGCTCACCTTCCAGCTCCTGCCGCCCACTCCCGACGGCCTCGGCCGGGTCCTGGCGGCCGGCCGGCGAGCCGCCCTGAAGTGGGCGGACCTGATCGAGGCGTCGGACCTCCTGGAGCTCTACCAGCAACCCCAGCTGGACATCGTCACCTACTTCCCCGCCGTCGACCCGGCGAGCCTCACCGGCATCGACGCGGCGTCCGCCCGCATCCTGGCCGACGGCATGGAGAGCCCCGACCCCGTCTTCCTGAGCACCCTCAAGGCCGGCCGCGAGGCGTTCGCCGCCCGCCATCCCAAGGTCACCGCGGATGCCGACGGCGCGCGGATCCTGCGCAGCGTCCTCATGAAGCCGGAGTCCGAACACCACGTGGAGCACCTGCACAGCCGGGTCGAGCGACTGGCCCAGGCCGGCTGACCCGACGTCCGCCGCGTCGCGACCGAGCGCCGACCGCTTCGCAGGGCTCACTCGGGCGGCAGAACACCGTGCTGTTGACCGAAGCCGCCGACATGGCGGCCCGGCCCGTGGTGGGTGCTCGGCGCGTGGCACAGCGCGATGAGCGCGGCGTCGTCGTCGAGGCATCCGCCGACGTGGTCGAGCAGATCCCGGCGGACGTGGTGCAGAAGCTCCTCGGGACTGCTGCCGGCCCACTGGGCGGCCCGGTCCGCCAGGGGGTAGAAGGTGCGGCCGGCATCCCGGGCCTCGATGACGCCGTCGGTGTAGAGCAGGAGGGTGTCCCCGGGCTTGAAGGCGAACACGTCGACGGTGTAGTCCCCGGCTGTCGGCCCGTGGATCCCCAGCGGGGGTGCGGGGTGCACCGGGACCGTGACAGCGCTGCCGGGGCCGAGCAGCAGGGGCGGGGGGTGGCCGCAGCTCAGTATCCGCGTGACGTGACCCTCGTCGGGGATCTCCACCAGCATCACGGTGGCGAAACGCTCGCCCACGTGCTCGTCGGGCCCGAGGTCGGGCAGGTTGCGGGCCACGCTGCGTTCCAGGGAGGCGGCCAGATCGGGCAGGGAGGTGTGGTGGTGGGCGGCCTCGCGGAACGCCCCGATGAGCAGCGCGGCCTCGCCGATGGCGGACAGCCCCTTCCCGCGAACGTCGCCGATCATGACCCGCACGCCGTTGTCGGTGGGCGTCGCGGCGTAGAGATCACCTCCGATCTGGGCCTCGGCCTCGGCCGCCATGTACAGACAGGCGATCCTCATCGAGCCGATCTGCTCCGGCAGCGGCCACAGCAGAACGTGCTGCGCCGCCTCGGCGACCATGCGCACCTGGGCCAGCTGGCGAACGCGGCGGTCGCGCACCACGCAGAAGAACACGGTCATGGCAGACAGCACGGCCAGGGCGAGGATCTGCACCAGCACGTTCCGGCTGAACAGCACGCCGAAGTGCCAGCCGATGTACGCCTGCGCCCCCACGGCCAGGAAACCGACCAACCCGGTCAGCCAGGCGTCGGCGAACGAGGCGGTGATCGCGGGGGCGATGACCAGCAGCGGACCGAGATGGATGTCGGCCGGGACCATCTGGTCCACCGTCGTGATCACCACGATGAGCACGATCGGGATCACCAGCAGCGCATGGCTCGACTGCCACGGCTGCCGCACACCGGCCGCGTATCGCCGGACATCCACATCTTCCACAGTGCACCATCCAGCTGGTGCGGACACTCCGGGCCGAACCTAGACTGGCGACGGCGTAGAAAGTCCCGGATTAGGGAGATATGCATCATGGCCAAGCGAGGGAACAAGCGACGCGCTCGTAAGAAGAAGAAGGCCAACCACGGCAAGCGTCCCAACGCCTGAGCCAGAGGAAACCCCCGGGTCCATGACCTGGGGGTTTCTGTACAGCGCGGGCAGAAGACCCGTGGCTCGACGATCATGATCTACGTGCCGCTGCGGGGCTCCTGCATGCGGATGAAGCGGCCGTGCCAGGTGTGGTACCAGACCTGGCCGCTGGTCGCGTTCACGGAGAGCATGCCCACGATGTGGTCGTCGCGCAGAGTGTGCAGGGTGTAGTAGCCGGGGAACTGCTCGGGTTCGGCGGCGTGCAGGCCGCTGCGGTGCTCGCCGAGCCAGCGGTCGGCGATCCGAACCGCCTGGTCGGGCCGCACGGCTGCGGTGCCGGTCTGATGGGGGGCACGCATCATGCCGTAGGCGGTGTTCCACATCATGGCCGGGCCGTACTCCAGCCGGACGCCGCCGCTGCGCGGATCGACGAGGACCTCGGTGGCCGGCTTGCCGCCCCGGTCGAGGAGCTCGGCGTAGTAGCCGTTGCTGAACTGCATGACTTCCCCGACGTGCAGACCCCAGCGGCCGGCGAAGCGCTGCGCCGCACGGTCGGCGTCGGCCATGCTGTGCACCGGCTCCTGCCGGGACAGCACACCCGTCATCGTCCCGGGGCCGTACGGCGCGGAGCGGTTGCCGGTGACCCAGACGAGCGAGCCGATCAGCGCGGCCACCGCGGCGACCAGTACGGTCAGCGGCAACAGGCGGCCCTTCAGCCTGTTCACCGGGGACCCGGCTCGTGGGCGGCGAGGCGTTCACGGGCCTCGGTGTACGTGGCCGCGTCGATCTCACCGGAGGCGAAGCGGCGGTCGAGGATCTCCTTCGGTGTCTCCCGTGGTGGCTGCTTCCAACCGTGGCTGCTGCTGTCGTGCCCTGCGGGATGGGTGAGACGGACCACGGCCCATATGACGAGCCCGAGCAGCACGACCCACAGCAGGGGCATGAAGACCATCCAGGCCCAGCCACCGCCGTTCCAATACATCACTGTGCTCACCTCCGCTGAGGCTTCCCCCTCACTGTCCCTTTCGTCCACTGTCCCTTCAGCCTCGAAGGACGTGCCAGGGCCGTTCGGCCCCTGTGCCGGGCCCTCCGGTTCCTCCTGTCGGCCCGACCTCCGGCCCACCGGCGGTGTGGCGCCCCACAGTGCCCTTCACACGGCCCGCTCACGGGTCCGGCGGCCCCTCCAGATCCCGCTGATAGCTTGCTGCTTCTGCCAGTTCACTCTGTTGGGGGAAATCAATGAGCCAGCAGCCGCCGTTCCCGTCGTCGCCGCCGCCTTCACAGCCACCGCAGGCTCCCTACAACCCGTACAACCAGCCCGCCCCGCCGCAGCAGCCACAGGGGTACGGATGGGCGCCTGCCCAGGGGCAGCCGCCGATGCACCCGGCGCCGCCGTTCCAGACGCCGCCCTTCCAGGCACCGCCGTTTCAGGCAGCGCCCCTCGGACAGCAGCCGAGCGCGGGTGGCCGTCCGGTCGGCGCGGTCCTCCTCGGCTTCATCGTGTCGGTCGTGGTGTCGCTGCTCTACAGCGGCATCAACCTGGCCACGTACAAGGATCAGTCGCTCACGACGGCCAACACCCTGTACCTGGTCCACGCACTCCTCAACGGAGCGATCGTCGGTTCCCTGGTCGGCTCGGTGGCCCGCCGCAGCGCCGGCGCCCGGATCGGCGCGGCCGTCATCGCCGCGCTCGGCGCGTTCTTCGGCTACACCAACTCCCTCCCCCTCGTCATCGCCGACGTCCAAACACCTTCCTTCGTCTTGGACATGCTGAGGCACGACCCCTTCTTCCCGGCCAAGGCCTGGTGGACCAGCGAAGCCCACGGCGGAGTCGACTGGTACTCCCCGCTCGGCCTGGTGATCGCCGCGGCTGCGGCGTGGGGTCTCGCCTACGTCATCGGCAACAGGCGCAGCCCGATGTGACGATCCATCAGGAAAGGTATCGGGCGCCACTCTGATTTCAGACCCCGGACGGCGAGCCGGGATGGGCCGGAGGGGGATCCTGGACGCGGTTCATCGGACGCGTCGGCGCCGTGGCGTTGCGCGCCGCCGCACCCTCCACCCGCGATCAGCGCCGCCTGCGTCCGCTCACGCTGCTGGAGATCTGGGCGGACAGCCCCTTCTGCGATCCGCGGGCCCGGATGCGCACCTGTCTGGTGCCGGCGGCCGAGGGCGAGCGGATCCACGCCAAGTGTGGTGCAGGTCACGGGAAGTCGGTGTCTGGTGCCGGACAGCTCATTGAGGTGAGCACTCATATGCGTACCCGGGTACGGGCCGGGGAATCGAGCGCGTTCGCCGAGCTCTTCGACAGCTATGCCCGCGCGGTCTACAACCATGCCTTCCGGCTGACCGCCGACTGGTCGACGGCCGAGGACGTGATGGCCGCGACCTTCATGGAGGCATGGCGCCTTCGCCACAAGGTCGACCCCGAGGGGGGCTCTCTGCGGCCCTGGCTGCTGGGCATCGCCACCAACACGGCGCGCAACCAGTACCGGAGCAACCGGCGGTACCGTGCGGCGGCCAACGCCGCCGCGGCGGCCGAGTTGTCGGTGCCCGACCACGCCGACGAGGTGGCCGACCGGGTCGACGACCGGCGGCGGCTCGCAACGGCCCTCACCGCGCTCGCCGCGCTGCGCAGACCGGAGCGCGAGGTCATCGCGCTCTGCCTGGGGGAGGGCCTGGACTACGAGGCCGCGGCGGAAGCGCTCGGGATTCCCGTCGGCACCGTCGCCTCCCGGCTCTCCCGGGCCCGCAAGAAGCTGCGTGCGCTGGCCGAGGCCGAATCGGCGCGCCCCTTCGCCGCCACGGTCCTTGCGGCGGCCGAACCGTCCCGCCCCACCACCGGAACCGCGCGCAAGAAAGTGCGCGGAAAACGGGAAGGCGGCAGCCCCGGCCGACAGACAAGAGGCGAACGCACAAACGCGATCCGGCCCGTGCAGGAAGGAAACCGATGAACGCGGACACGTCCCGGCAGAACCCGGCCGAGTGGGACGAGAGCGCACAGCTCTTCTCCCGGACGGCGCGTGACCTGCCGACGGGCCGTCACCAGTTCCACAGGGAGCGTCTGATGGCCCAGATTCACGACATGCAGCAGGAAGAGCGCACGGCGACGGCAGCCCCCGCGAAGGCACGGAGGTTCCGGCTGCCGCGCCCGGCGATCGTGCTGCCCGCCCTGGCGGCGGCCGTGGCCGCGGCGGTCGTCGCCGGGAACGCGATGTCCGGCGGTGGCGGAGTCAGGGACGGCGGCGTCGCCACCGGACCGGCCCTGACCACCCAGGTCGGCGCCGCAACCACCAAGGGCGTGCCCCAGCTGCTCGACCGGATCTCGCTGGCGGCGGCCGACGGGTCCCACTCGGCCGTCAAGCCCGGTCAGTACATCTACATCGAGTCCAAGAGCGCCGACAGCTACCTGAATTCCGTCAACGGCAAGACCACCCTGGCCAGCCACGAGCTGCACCGGCGCCAGACCTGGATGTCCCCGGACGGCACCAAGGGCTGGGTGATCGACCCCGCGGCCAGCGACAGTCCCGGGGGCGAGACCCTGAGCCTGCCCGACGAGCAGGGCAACACCCCGAAGGCGACCCTGACCGCCCCGTCGTACGACTACCTGGCCAAGCTCACCACCGACCCCGACGCGCTCCTGGCCAAGATCTACAAGGAGACCGCGGGCCAGGGCCGCGCCCCCGACCAGCAGGCGTTCAGCACCATCGGGGACCTGCTCGGCGAGAGCTACCCGCCCGCGAAGCTCTACTCCGCCCTGTTCAAGGCCGCCGAGAAGATCCCCGGTGTCGTCGTCGTGCAGGACGCCGTCGACGCGGCGGGCCGGCACGGGGTGGCGGTGGCCCGGTACGACGACACCAGCGGCGAGCGCGAGGAATGGATCTTCGACAAGAAGTCGCTCGTCCTCCTCGGCGAACGCACCGTCCAGGTGCGCACGGTCGGTGGAACGAACCCCTTGATCAAGCCCGGCACGGTCACCTTCACCAGCGCCGTCATGAAGCGGGCGATCGTCGACGGCATCAAGCAGACCCCGTCGAAGTCCGGCTGACACGGCCTGGCCGACGAACGAACCCCGGGTCGTCGACCCGGGGTTCGGCGTCTCCGGCATAGCGTTCAGACCCGATCCATTGCAACGAATACAGTGAGGACTGTTGCGTTAGATTCAAAACCGTTGCAACGATTTCTCGGTCTCTACCTGCAGCAATGACATTCGGGTGCAACAACAGTGTTGCCGACTTCATGAATGCAACGTAGCTTTTCCGGTGTCGGAAACAGTGAGCTGAAGGAGAGAACGATGCAGAAGTTCGACACCACCGCCCCGGTCCTGGCCGTCCTCGACATCCCCGCGGGACGCATCCAGCTCATCGCCGCCGACCGGGCCGACACCACGGTCGAGGTCCTGCCGGAGAACGCCGCCAAGAGCCGCGACGTCAAGGCGGCGCAGGAGATCGAGGTCTCCTACGACGGCGTCCTGCGGATCGAGGCCCCGCAGGCCAGGAACCGGATCCTGGGACACTCCGGATCGGTCGAGGTGACCGTCCAGTTGCCCGCCGGCTCCCGCGTCGAGGCGAAGGCGGCCCTCGCCGAACTCCGGGGCGTCGGACGGCTCGGCGACGTCGTCTTCGAGGGCGCGCAGGCCACGGTCAGGCTCGACGAGACCGACGGCGCCCGCCTCACCCTTCAGGCCGGCGACATCGCGGTCGGCCGCCTGGGCGGCCCCGCGGAGATCAGCACCCAGAAGGGCGACCTGCGCATCACCGAGGCCGTGCGCGGCACGGTCACCCTGCGCACCGAGCACGGCGGGATCGAGGTCGGCGCCGCCCGCGGAGTCTCCGCCTCCCTGGACGCCGGCACCGGCTACGGCCGGATCCACAACGCGCTCGAGAACGCCGACGGCACCGCCGGCCTGAACATCCACGCGACCACCGCCTACGGCGACATCACCGCCCGCAGTCTCTGAAGGAGGCCCTCGTGAAGTCGCCACTCGCACAGAAGCCCGAGATGGCGACTCCGGCCGGCCCTGGCCCCATCGCCTCCTTCATACGGTTCATGATCTTCGGGGGCGGCGTCGGGGTCCTCTCCAGCTTCGCGGTTCCGGTGTTGGCCGTGATCACGCCCTGGGCGGTCTCGAACGCGATCGTCACCGTCGCCTCCACCCTGCTGTGCACCGAACTCCACGCCCGCTACACGTTCGGCAAGGGACGCGGCGCCGGATGGCGAGAACACTGGCAGTCCGCAGGCTCGGCCACCGCCGCCTATCTGGCGACCGGCGCCGCCATGTGCGTCCTGCATCTGATGCAGCCCTCGCCCGGCATGCCGACCGAGCAGCTCGTCTACCTCGGCGCGTCCGGCCTCGCCGGAGCAGGCCGCTTCGTCATCCTTCGCCTCTACGTCTTCGCCACCCGCCGCTCCAGTACTGCGCGTTCCCGGAAACAGCAGGGGACGACGGCCGCGCCCATCCTGGTCCTGGCATAGGGCGCGAGCCCGGCAGTTCGCTGCCCACTCGTGGCCGATCGCCGTTGTCCCCCCGACAACCCGGGGGAGGCAGCGGTCAGGAGCGGTTCAGACCCCACGTCTGCAGGGCGTAGGGCCGCCCCTTCTCCTCACCCGTGATCAGCGGCACGTCGAGCAGCCTGAAGCCCGCCTTGGTGGCCACGGCGACGCTGCCGGCGTTCTCGGCCTCCAGCTCCAGGATCACCTGCCCCGCGTCCAGCTGCTCGAAGGCGTACGCGGCCATCACCCGCACCGCCCGCGCCGCCAGCCCCTGGCCGCGGTGCGCCGGGCCGACCGCGTAGCCGAGCTCCGTGCCCTCGGGGGCACGCCGCAGCATCACCTCGCCCAGCGGTGCGCCGCCGTCGACGGTGATGGCGAGCAGTATGGCTGTGCCCTCCGCCCGCAGCTGCCGGTCCCGGTCCAGCCGTGCGCGGGCGGCCGCTGCGTCGAAGGGGGAGACGATCGGTGTCCAGTAGGCGATGTCGGGGTGGTCGAACAGCTCCGGCATCGCGGCCAGGTCCGCCTCCGTCCAGTCGCGGAGGACGAGCCCTTCCCCCGAGAGCTCGATCCGCTCGGGGAAGGACGACATGGTGCTGCTCATGGTGGACGACCTCCCTGGCGGCCTGTTCAGGACGGGGCAGGATAACCGGGGCAGGCCCAGGCCCACCGGTCTTTCCCGGGGACTCCTGTACTCCGGCCGTGGTGGTGCGCTCGGCTTTGCATCGTGGGCATCGATGCGGCGTACGTGGCTGTTCACTCCGAAGGACATGCGAAGGGCACAGGGCGGCGGAGGGCCGCGAGACTGTCAGGCCGCGGAGTTTGACCCCAGCCAGGAAGTTCCGTAACATGGTCAAGTTGCCTCGATCCGAGACGGTTCTGTAGGCGACAAGTCGGACCGCTGGCGCGGTCTCCCAACGGGACTGAATTCGGGGATGCCCGCATGCGTGAATTCAGCTCCATCACCTCGATTATGAGTGGCCGGGAGAATCCGCTAAGGTTTGAGACGTCGGAACGGCCCAACAGCCGGGAAGACAATCCCGCCGACCGGGAATCGGACGCCGAAAGGATCTGATAGAGTCGGAAACACCGAAGGGAAGCC
>NZ_JBITSQ010000019.1:0-232670 GCF_044541035.1 Streptomyces sp. NPDC085866 | reverse complement strand
GGTTACATTCCGAACCCGGAAGCTAAGCCTCACAGCGCCGATGGTACTGCAGGGGGGACCCTGTGGGAGAGTAGGACGCCGCCGAACAAATTTTGAAAAAGGCCCACACCAAAACGGTGTGGGCCTTTTTGTATTTCACGACGGATTCCTCTTCAGACCCCGGGTGGCGACAGCGGGAGGCGGGCGACGATGCTGGCGCCGTACGGGCGGGGTTCGACGCGGAGAGTGCCGTGGTGCTGATGGGCGATGTCGCGGGCGATGGCCAGCCCGAGGCCGGCTCCGCCGAGGTCCCGGCTGCGGGCGTCGTCCAGGCGGGTGAAACGCTCGAAGATCCGCTCGCGGTCGGCATCGGGAATGCCAGGTCCGTCGTCGGTCACCTCCAGGACGGCCAGGCCGGCGTCCAGATCGGTGTGCAGCGTCAGTTCGATGCGGCGATCGGCATGCCGTTGGGCGTTGTCGAGGAGGTTGGTGAGGAGTCTGACCAGCCAGCCGCGGTTGCCCTCTACGGTGAGGCCGGGTTGCAGCCTGGTGTCGATGGGGAGCCGGTCGCCGTGACGCCCGGCAACGGTCGTACGGCAGAGTTCGGCCATGTCCAGCGGGAGGCGGCCGACCGGCTCGGCCGTATCCAGACGGGCGAGGAGCAGCAGGTCGGCGGCGAGGTCCTGGAGCCGGACGGTGTCCTCCAGGGCGTCACTGACCAGGTCGGGCCACAGGGCAGGGTCCGGATGGGCGAGGGCGACCTCCAACTGGGTGCGCAGGACGGTGATGGGGCTGCGCAGTTCGTGTGAGGCGTCGGCGATGAACCGGCGCTGGCGGACGACGGCGTCCTCCAGGCGGTCAAGGGTGGCGTTCATGGTGCGGGCGAGGCGGGCGACTTCGTCCTGGGCGGCCGGTACCGGGACACGGCGGTGCAGGGCGTGTCCGGTGATCTCGGCGACCTCGGAGCGGATGGCTTCCACCGGACGCAGGGCCCGGCCGGTCACCCACCAGGTGACCAGGGCGACCGTGGCCAGCAGCAGCGGTGTGCCGATGCCCAGCGCGGCCTTGGTGATCTCGTCGGCCGCGTCCGCGTCCCGCAGCGACGTGCCCGCGTACACGGTGACCTTGCCGCCGGGGGTCTGGGCGGTGACGGCGACGATCCGCTGACGGTGTCCTTCGCCGAACGGTTCGCCGGACCAGGTGGCGCGCAGCTTGCCCTCATGGGGGCGCAGATGGGCGACGGCCGGGCGGCCGACGAGGTTCTGGCTGGCGGCCACCACGCGCCCACGGCTGTCGACGACCTGGATGAAGTCGGCGCCGTGGGTGAGAGGCAGCAGCTCGGGCAGCTTGCCCTCGGCGGCCAGCTGACCGACGGTGTCCGCCTGCGCGGTGGCCGCGTCGTTGGCGTTGCGCTGGAGGTCGGTGTGCAACATGGCGAACAGTGCGAAGGAGGCCGCGGTCAGTGCGAGGGCGACGACCGCGGTCGCCCCGAGCGTCGCCCGCGCCCGCACCGATCCCGGCCACGGGTGTCGTACCAGCTGCACGGCGGCGAAGCGCAGGCGCCGGATCGCTGCCGGTATCTCGTCGGCGCGGGGGACGAGCCGGCTAGCCACCGTCGGCCGCCAGCCGGTACCCGGCGCCGCGGATGGTCTCCAGCGCGCAGCGCCCGAAGGCGGTGTCGATCTTGCGACGTACGGCGCTGACGTGGACCTCGACGAGATTGGGGTCCGCCTCGAAGGCCGAGTCCCAGACGTGCTCGAGTATCTCGCGCTTGGACACCACCTCGCCGGCCCGGCGGGCCAGGTACTCCAGAATGGCGAACTCCCGTGCGGTGAGCCGGACTTCGGTGCCGCTACGGACGCATGTGTGGCGGGCCGGATCGATCACCAGGTCGCCGAGCCGGAATGCCGGAGGGACCCGGTGGCCGGTACGACGGTGGAGCGCGCGGAGCCGGGCGACCAGGACGACGTAGGAGAACGGCTTGGACAGGAAGTCGTCTGCACCGGTGTCCAGCGCCTCAGCCTCGTCGTACTCCCCGTCCTTGGCAGTGAGCATCAGGATCGGTGTGTCGCTTCCTGCCGAACGCAGCCTGGCGCAGACCCGGTAGCCGTTGAGGCCGGGCAGCATGATGTCGAGCACGACCACGTCGTAGCTGTGCTCCAGGGCGAGCCACAGTCCCTGGTTCCCGTCGTGGGCGACATCGACGGTGAACCCCTCGGCCCTGAGACCTCGCTGCAGAGCGGCGGCCAGCCGCTTCTCGTCCTCGACCACCAGTACGCGCACGGCACACAGCCTCGCACGCCGGACGGGCGGTGGCTGAAGACGCCTTCAGCCACCTTCAGCCTGGCTTCAGCAACCCCATTCCAAGCTGATCGCAGCCGCCGGCACCGGGCCGGTCGAGGCGATCAGGAGCCCGAGCATGCCCCAACCCGAACCGCCGCAGCAGCCGCAGCCCGAGTCGACGCCGGACTCACCGGTCGCGCTGCCGAAGTCAGCCAAGTCGGCCAGGACCTTCCGGGCACGCCTCCCCCGGGTGAGCCGGCGTCGTGGGACCGTCCTCGGCGTCACGGTTCTCCTGGCGGCTGCGGCCGCGACCGGCGTCGTTGCGGTCGTTCACCACGACCACGGTGAAAGGGGCGACCAGGGCCGGTTCGCGGCAGAGCACAGGCGGGTGGAGGGCGGCGAGGGCCGGCAGGGCGCGTACAGACAGGGGCGAGGCGGTGGCGACGGGGAGTACGACGAATCCAGGCTCGGTGGCAGCCAGGGCACCCAGAGCGGTCAGAGCACTGCGGGGACCCTCGCGCCCGCGCCGCTGCCGGCGGTTTCGGCCACGGCGGCGATCTCAGCGTCCGGCAAGGCGGTTTCCGGTGGCAAGACGAAGGCGCTGCGCGTGATCGCGGAGCAGGGTGGCGGAAGCGCGTGGGAGGTCGAGGTGCTGGGCACCGACGGCGTCCTGCACCTGGTCACCGTCGACGGTGCCACCGGCACGGTGACCGGTAACACCGTCGCGCCGGCCACCTCGGACACGGCGAGCTGACGGCCCAGCCCCCGACCCGAGGGTGCGGCGCGGCACACCCTCGGCTCGCACACAGTCCGCGGCCGCGTCGACCGCTGCGTCCAGATCGCACCCTGGCCCCACCGCGACACCGCGGGCGCGCTCCTCGACCAACTGACCGCGCGCAGGCTGTGATCTTCGCCTCTGGGCATCGGCAGCGCACGCACGGGACTTGAGTCCGGCGCGGGCTGGTGATCTGGCACGCGGCGACTGACCGCCAGAGACAACAACAAGGCCCAGGTCTCCGACCTGGGCCTCAAATCTGGAGCGGGTGACGAGAATCGAACTCGCGCCCTCAGCTTGGGAAGCGACGGCGCTCGGGCGGACCATATGCCTCTGACGTGCACAGATGTCGTGTGCTCGGGTGGTCGTGCGGGTCCGATCGCACCGCTGCTGACCGTGGTTGTCCGCTCTTACGGGCACGCTGTGGGCCCGGGCCGCGATGACCGGTGGGCAGAGCACGTGCACGAACGGCACTGTGCTCGGCTGAGGTCGGTCGACGGTCCAGTCGGGAGAGCCTTCGCGCGTGCACTGACCCACGGGTGAAGACCATTTCCCGCCGTAAGGCCGATGGCCGCGGCTTCCTCAGGACAGCCGACGCCGGCCCCTCGGCTCATTTGCCGGCTTCTGGGCCGTACCACTGGAGCGCCTGGCCGGTGACGGCAGCGATGCACTCGAAGTCCCGGTCGCGGTGCAGGAAGGTCAGTCCCTGCAGCTCGGCCGTGGCGGCCACCACGAGGTCGACGGCCCCGGCGCTGCGGTGTGTCCACGCTGGGTGAGGATCTCCTGGACTGCCAGGCGCGGTCGTAGGCCCGCTCGTCGACCGGCCCCCAACCGAAGAGCAGACGCACGTCTTCGATGCCTTGCACGTGGTCGGCGGCGGAACGTGCGTTGTAGAAGAACTCCAGCTCAGTGATGGGGCAGGTGGCGATCAGCCCGGCGGCTGCCGCCTGGTCCCATCCGAACCGCTCGGCATCTCCGCGCAACAGGCGGGCGAGTGCGCTTTGGTGTCGATCAGGTACTGCGCGGCCTTCACCAGCGGTAGTTCTCCTTGTCCTCGAAGAGGTCCAGGTCTAAGGCGCCTTCGGCTGCCGCCGACCGCAGGCGGGTAAGCGCCAGAGCGCACCGCCGGTTCTCCAGCACCTCGCGCAGCGCGGTGTGCACCGTGTCCTTCTTGGTGCTGGTGCCGAGGGCCTTGGCCACGTCCGCGACCAGCTGATCGTCGAGGTCGATCACAGTCCTGCTCATCGACTACACCTCCTCTTGATGCACGACATGGACAGACGGGATTCGCCACCTTGCCACCAGCGGTCGCGACGACGGAGCACTGAGGTCTGGGACGCGCGCAAGGATCCGGCGCATGGCACAGCTCGGTGGGCGTGGCTTCGAAGGACGTCGGCCGAAGCGCTTGCGTGCACGGGCTCTGCGTTTGCCACCGCTGTTTACGCCGACCAGCCCGAGGGGACCACCGCAAGTGCACAGCCCTTCCGGTGGAGTGTGCCCCTGCGACGCGAACGACTGCCGCGATTGCCCGGGACTCTCGCGTTCGGCGTCGCAAGGCGCAGAGCACGGACGAGGGCCTGGTTCGCAGGAACTGAGGCGGGTCTCTTCGCCGCGTTCCGCGCGGACGAGTGGCAGACGCTGATGCCGGCGAGCGTGGACCGGTTCCTCGCGGTGCGGGCGAATACGGCCCGCGCCCGCGTGATCAGCCGGAACCGGAACTGCCCGCCGCCTCACTCGTGGCGCGACGGTACTCCTCGTTGATGCGCTGAGCTTCCTCGAGCTGGTCCTCAAGGATGACGATGCGGCAGGCAGCCTCGATCGGAGTCCCCCTGTCGACGAGCTCGCGGGCACGAGCGGCAATCCGCAGTTGGTAGCGGGAGTATCGGCGATGTCCTCCCTCCGAGCGGAGCGGAGTGATCAGGCGAGCCTCACCGATGGCTCGGAGGAAGCCTGGGGTGGTTCCGAGCATCTCGGCTGCCCGGCCCATCGTGTATGCGGGGTAGTCGTCGTCATCCAGACGATCATCAAGAGGGTTCTCTGCTGTCATGTCACCTCGCTGTGCAACGCAGTCGAGGGGCCCTGGTGCCGTACGGCACCAGGGCCCCGAAGGAAATTCAACACCATCTGTCGGCCCTACTGCTGTGCCGACCTTCTGTTTCCGCTACCCGGCCCGGCAGGGGCGGAGCGGGGGGATCGCAGCTGCGTGACCGGGGACCACCATCCATTCCGGGGTCTTGCGGTACCCGGGCCGAGTGCTTCTCGGGCCCGGGCGATCCTGATGGCGTCTGCTCCTCCGTTCCTCTCTGAACCAACCACTGTGGGAACTGGTACCGCTGTTGGCAGCTCCTCGACGTGCGAGCCGCCCAGTGCGGCTCCCAGTCCCGTCACCGTCCTGGGAACACCTTGGCTTCGAGGCTCGAGAGCCGCACTGCCTGCGAACTTCGTTTCATCCACTCGCCAGTTCGTGTCTGGCGGGTCTTGTTCGACCGTCTCTACAAGTTGAAGCGTAACCACGCCAGGAAGGAATGTCTACTCTGTCAAAGGTAGATTTCACCCTTCCAGCGGAGGAAGAAACCTGCCACCTGCGAAAATGGCTCCCACAAGTCGTAAGCTCTGCTGTCATGTCGAACCCTGATGAGCTGCTCGTCGCCATCTCTGCCGCGGTGGAGTCCGAGCGAAGCAATCAGATGTCGCTGACCGTGGTCGTCGGCGGTGCCGTCATCACCGGTCGGCTGGCTCCTGAGGCCGTGTGGCGAGAGCGGGTGGCGGAGGTCCTGAAGGACTCGGACCGTCTCGGCCCGTTCTCGGACGTCTTCGCCCGCGGGCAGCGAGCGAACCGGGCCGGTCGCGGCGAGGCACCCACGCATCTGCACTTCCATCTCGCCCGGATCCTGCAGGGCAGCCTCGGGATCCCGGAGACGGGCGGCATGTACCGAGTCGCGATCAAGGACGTCAGCGCATGGACCGTGGGTGATCTCAGCTACTTCGACGGGTGAGACGTTGTCTCCGCCCCGTGTCCCGGCCCGGCCAGGAGTTTTCCAGCGGACGACGAGACAGCGGTGGGGGCCCTGCCGACACGTGTCGGCAGGGCCCCCACCGGGATCCTCAGATCGGTTTGGCGCCTTTGCTCATACGTCCATGGGGCCGGCGCCGCCGAGCAGTGCCGACGCGGTCCGGAGCGGAGTGGGAACGCCCACGGGCGCGGCCTCGGGGCGGTCGTGGCAGGTGAAGCCGAGGCGCACCATGGCCCGGGTGACTTCGCCGGCGGTGAAGTCACGGCGGTCCTGTCGCGTGATGACCTGACCCACCTGCTTGACGGGGTAGCGGCGGCGGCCGATCGTCACGGACTCACCCGTGACGATCTCGGGCCTGACACTCTTCATAGAGGCCAGCACCCCGGTCCTGCTGAGGTCGAACGGGTACCGGGCGATGACGCAGCGCATGATGCCTTCCAGGGGAGAAGTCGCGGGGGAAGGAAACCGGGCTGTCCGGGGGAGGCGGATCAGCGGGAGAAGGCGAGGACGCCCGGGACTCGGACGTACCCACCGGCGTCGCCGGGGCGGGCGCCGGGCGAGGGCGGCGATCCCTCGAGGACGTCCCGCAGCCGGATCCGGTCCGTGTACGTGGGACTGTCGCGGACAACGGCGAGCCGGACCCGAGTGATCAAGTCCGTGCTCTGGTCGTCCCCGTCGCACACGGTCAGGTACTCGACACGGGCGCCCGCCATGACGGCCAGAGCCACCTCGACGGTCATGTCGTCACACACCCGAGGCCCGTACGCTTCGATGTCGTCGGCCAGGGGCACGGGGGCGGGGTCCTGCATGCGGTACTGCGTCTGAATTGACGTCAACGGTGCCTCCTGCGGTAAGAGTTGCTCGGTTTCGTGACCATTGCGGTCCCAGGGAGACCACAGTGGTCCGGGCACCGCGCCGGGGCACTAGGCAGCCGATTCGCTGCCGGGCCGCAGCTGTGCCCTGCGGCGCGTCCCCGCGTCGGCGGTTCGGCCCTGGCCGGTGCGGCCCCGGCGGCCCCCGGACGGCGAAGACACGCGGCGGGGGCGTTCCAGGACCGGAGCGGTGATGACCACCGGGACGCCGGAGGGCGCCTGGGCACCCGTGATGCGGCTCAGTTCCGCCTCGCCCGAGCGGACCGGGGTGATGTGCGGGGTGATGCCGGCCGAAGCCATCAGCCGGCTCATGCCGCGGCGCTGGTCGGGGGTCACGAGGGTGACGACGCTGCCGGACTCGCCGGCGCGGGCCGTACGGCCGCCACGGTGCAGGTAGTCCTTGTGGTCGCTGGGCGGATCCACGTTGACGACCAGGTCGAGGCTGTCGACGTGGATGCCGCGGGCCGCGACATTGGTGGCCACCAGGACCGTGACGTGACCGTCCTTGAACTGTGCCAGGGTCCGGGTGCGCTGCGGCTGGGACCTGCCACCGTGCAAGGCCGCGGCGCGGACACCGCTGTTCAGCAGGTGCTTGGTCAGCCGGTCCACGGCGTGCTTGGTGTCCAGGAACATGATGACCCGGCCGTCCCGGGCCGCGATTTCGGTGGTCGTGCGGTGCTTGTCGGCGTCATGCACATGGAGTACGTGGTGCTTCATCGTGGTGACGGCACCGGCCGACGGGTCGACGGAGTGGACCACCGGGTCGGTCAGGTAGCGGCGGACCAGCAGGTCGACGTTGCGGTCCAGAGTGGCTGAGAAGAGCAACCGCTGGCCCTCGGGGCGCACCTGGTCGAGCAGGGCGGTGACCTGGGGCATGAAACCCATGTCGGCCATCTGGTCGGCTTCGTCGAGAACCGTGATGCCGACGTCGGCGAGCCGGCAGTCGCCCCGGTCGATGAGGTCCTTGAGCCGACCGGGCGTCGCGACGACCACCTCCGCACCGGCGCGCAGCGCCCCGGCCTGCCTGCCGATGGACATTCCGCCGACGACGGTGGCGAGCCGCAGGCGCACGGAGCGGGCGTAGGGAGTGAGCGCGTCGGTGACCTGCTGGGCCAGCTCACGGGTGGGGACGAGGACGAGGGCGAGTGGCCGGCGCGGCTCGGCGCGCCGGCCCGCCGTAAGGGCCAGCACGGCAAGGCCGAAGGCGAGGGTCTTGCCCGACCCGGTGCGGCCGCGGCCGAGTACGTCACGGCCGGCCAGGGAGTTCGGCAGAGTCGCCGCCTGGATCGGAAACGGTACGGTCACGCCTTCCTGGCCGAGCGTGGTCAGCAACGGCGCCGGCATGACGAGATCGGCGAACGACTCGACAGCGGGCAACGCCGGCGTGACCGTCTTCGGTAGCGCGAACTCGCCCTGCGCGGGCCGCCGGGTTCCGCGACCGCTGGAACGGCGCGGAACGCCGGAGCGGCCTGCGGCAGCACTTCCTCCGAAGCGGTCGTACGTGCGAGTTGTGCGTGCGTGGTTCATGCGGAACCTTCCTCGACGTGGGCACGTATCAAGGAATTTCCGCAGCGAAATGAGCGGCGCAGAGAATCGCGAGAACGAGCCGAAAATGACAGGGTCGAATCACCCTGAAAATAAAGCACGCCGGGACCCGCACCCCAAGGTGCGGGTCCCGGCGGCGAAGTCTGCGTCAGTGCCGGTGCGTCAGGCGGGAACGATGTTCTCGGCCGTCGGGCCCTTCTGGCCCTGCGCGATGTCGAACGACACCTTCTGGCCTTCCAGCAGCTCACGGAAGCCCTGGGTGGCGATGTTCGAGTAGTGGGCGAAGACGTCGGCGCCGCCGCCGTCCTGCTCGATGAAGCCGAAGCCCTTTTCCGCGTTGAACCACTTCACAGTGCCAGTAGCCATTTTGTTTCTCCTTCGGAGACGGTGTCAGGAATACGCCCTGTGCGGATTCCGTGTCGCCGTGATGATCAGCCGTCGGAAAACCTTCTGGCAACCACACCTGCAACTGACGTCGACAGTAGCACGTCGACATCGGCCCCGCTCGATAAATAATTCCGCGCGGCCTGTCGCCTCAGGAATATTTCTCGTGCGCCGCGTCTATTTCTCACTTTGCGGCCACAGATATTGTCTTCCGGGCTGCGGTATTGCCGCCGAGCGTCTCCGCTCACAGTGCTGTGACCTCCTTCGGCAGCTCGTGCGCGGCCGCTGTCGTCATCGGCGGACGAGATGTCGACGAAAGCACCGAGACCCCCGAAGCGAGACGAAGGCCACATGGCGATTCCGGCGGGGCGACCGAGGCGCCCTGTGTCCGAAGAAGAGTCGGGCCATGCAGAAGCTAGGTCGTTATCTCCTTGAGGACAGGCTGGGAGCCGGTTCGTTCGCCACCGTCTGGAAGGCATACGATCCTGAGCTCGACACTGATGTCGCGGTCAAGGTGCTGGCCGACAACTGGGCGTCGAACGCCGATGTACGACAGCGCTTCCTGGCGGAGGCGAGGCTGCTCCGCAGGATCTCCAGCCCACGTGTCGTGCGCGTTCACGACGTCGGCGTCCAGGACGACCGGCCGTACTTCGTCATGGACTACGTCCGAGGCGGCACGCTGGCCGAGAAGACAGGGCACTGCCGGCCTGCGGAGGCGCTCCGGCTCGCGGCCGAGGCCGGGTACGCAGTTCAGGTGCTCCATGACGCGGGCGTCATCCACCGCGACATCAAGCCGTCGAACCTCCTGCTCGACGCCGGCCGCACGCCTGCCGCCGTACTTGTCGCGGACCTCGGCAGCGCGAAGCAACTGGCCGATGCGTCGGGGCTGACACCCGAACAGGCCTTCCAGACGGGCGGGTTCGACGGCCGAGCCGATGTGTACGCCCTCGGTGTCGTCGCGTTCGAGTTGTTGACCGGCCGCAAGCCGTTCGGGTCGGGCGGCCGCACAGTCCTCGTGACGCAGCAGGCGTCGACGACGTCGTTGCCGGCCCTTCCCAGAGAGTTGGGGGTTCCGGACGGCATCGAAACACTGCTTCGCGCTGCGCTGTCCGTTGAACCTGACGAACGACCGCAGACCGCACAGGCGTTCGCGGATGCGCTGCTGTCACGAGAGGAAGAGGAGTGGGCGTCGGTCAGGTCTTCGGGGCCGACGCGCCTGATGGTCTGGCTTGCGGCGGTCGTCGTGTTCCTGATGACAGCGGTGCTGACCTGGTTGTCCCGCTGAACTTGCGGGTACCGCGTCCCATACAGGAGGTGCCGCCTGTTCGCGAGCGCCGCAGCAGGTTCCGGCACGACGCTCGCCGCGGCTCATGGTCCGCCTCGGTGCCTTCGGTTCGCTGGGGAGACATTGCTGTCCGCGGTGCACTGCCGGGCGAGCGGACGCACTGCACCGGCCGCGCCCGCAGCGCGACGTACTGGTGACGAGTACGCCCGCTTGCGGATCTCCTTGAAGCCGCAGCTGAGGATGTTCGCCCTGTGGCCGGAGCTGTTCATCCAGCCGTCCATGACGCTCTCGGGAGAGTTGTACCCGTAGGCGACGTTCTCGCCAGCCGACCTGTGCTCGCACCCGACACGGGAGAGCCGGTCGCTCATGGTCGAGCCGTCGGAGCCGGGCGCTTCTGGCCGTACGGCCTGGACCACGACAACGAGTACTCGAACACGGCGACCGACCGCCACGTCCAGATCGTCGCCGCGATGGTGCGTGACGGCCTGTAACTCCGCCGACGGGCCGGAAGCCGGGGCGAAGGGAGCCCCGGCTCACTGGGTCAGCGCCCCCCGGCGGGGCGGCGCGACTCGGCCCGCCGAGACTGGACAACAAAAACCCCAGGCCACTGACCTGGGGTTTCATCATGGAGCGGGTGACGAGAATCGAACTCGCGCTCTCAGCTTGGGAAGCTGATGTTCTACCATTAAACTACACCCGCGTAAGACGGACGGGGCGGCTCGGTGAAGCCGTTGTCCGAACGCTCGCTCACTGTACCTCATCGCAGACCCCCGGTGCTCGGACCGCGGGGTCCGTGTGCGTTAGGGGGTGTTGCAGGTGGGTTAGAGGGGTGGGATCCCGGTGCGGGGCACGCGAGTTGGGGCGTACCGTGGAGGGGTGGGAGAGGGTCCGGGTAGGGCCGGAGTGCCGCCTGGAGAGTCGTCTCTTTGATCCCGTAATGTGGCTTTTGTCGTCAGGGCAGTAAGCCGGATGCGGCTCTTGGGGAAGGGACTTGAGGGACTTGATGGAACGCACCGTCGTTCGCTGTGCGGACGGGCACGTGTTCAGCACCGCTTCGTTCCCGATGCAGCAGGCCGAGCGGCTCGGCCCCGGTCGGCTGGTGAGGTGTCCGCGGTGTGCCCGGCTCCGCAGTGCGGTGCCGGTCGCCCTGCAGAAGCGGTAGCGGGCCGGGCGCAGCAAGATCGGAAGGCGCGCGGAGCCGTCACGATTGTCACGGCTCCGCGCGCCTTGCGTATCCTCGGGACGTGCTTCTCTCAGACAAGGACATCCGGGCCGAGATCGACGCCGGGCGGGTGCGCATCGATCCCTACGACGAATCCATGGTGCAGCCGTCGAGCATCGACGTGCGTCTCGACCGTTTTTTCCGGGTGTTCGAGAATCACCGGTACCCCCACATCGACCCGGCCATCGAGCAGGCCGACCTGACGCGGCTGGTCGAGCCCGAGGGCGACGAGCCGTTCATCCTGCATCCCGGTGAGTTCGTGCTGGCCAGCACGTACGAGGTCATCACGCTGCCGGACGATCTCGCCTCGCGGCTCGAGGGAAAGAGCTCGCTCGGGCGGCTGGGGCTCGTCACGCACTCCACCGCCGGGTTCATCGACCCGGGGTTCAGCGGTCACGTGACCCTGGAGCTGTCCAACCTCGCCACCCTGCCGATCAAGCTCTGGCCGGGGATGAAGATCGGCCAGCTGTGCATGTTCCGGCTCAGTTCGCCCGCCGAGTTCCCGTACGGCAGCGAGCGCTACGGCTCCCGGTACCAGGGGCAGCGCGGGCCGACCGCCTCGCGGTCCTTCCAGAACTTCCATCGGACCCAGGTGTGAGAGCGACGACGACATGAGCGACGTACGGGAGAACCTGACCTACGAGCGGTTCGGTACCGCCATCCGTGAGCTGGCGCAGACCATCGCCGACGACGGGTACGAGCCCGACATCGTGCTCAGCATCGCGCGCGGGGGTGTCTTCGTCGCCGGCGGGCTCGCCTACGCCCTCGACTGCAAGAACATCCACCTCGTGAACGTCGAGTTCTACACGGGCGTCGGGACCACGCTCGAGATGCCCGTCATGCTGGCGCCCGTCCCCAACGTCATCGACTTCTCCGACAAGAAGGTGCTCATCACCGACGACGTCGCGGACACCGGCAAGACGCTCAAGCTCGTGCGCGACTTCTGCCTCGACACCGTCGCCGAGGTGCGCTCCGCCGTGATCTACGAGAAGTCCCACTCCCTCGTGCAGTGCGAGTACGTCTGGAAGCGCACCGACGAGTGGATCAACTTCCCGTGGAGTGTCGAGCCGCCCGTGGTGAAGCGCGAGGGACAGGTCCTCGACGCCTAGTCCGGCACGACCGCAAGAAGGGCCCCCGGCACTGCGCCGGGGGCCCTTCCCGTGGTCTGTGCCGCCTGCCTCGTGGTCGCATGCGTATGAGGCTCTGATCACGTCACCCGAGGGGAACGGTGCCCGGCGTCTAGGGTCTCCTTCCGTGTGTCGAACGCGATCTGCGAACCGCGGACTGCCGGCGTCGACACGTACGAGGACGTGGACGGCCCGTTGGGGGAACGCGGTGGAGCACAGGACGCTGGGGCAGCGGTACGAGCTGGTGGAGCAGCTTGGCCACGGTGGGATGGGCACGGTGTACCGGGCCGTCGACCACCGCCTGCGCCGTACCGTCGCGGTCAAGACGCTCTCCGCCGAGCTGGTGCAGCAGCCGCAGTTCCTCGCCCGGTTCCAGCGCGAGGCCCACGCGGCCGCCGCGCTCAACCACCCGGGCGTGGCGACCGTGTACGACGTGGGCGAGGACGCGGTGGACGGCTTCGCCGTGCCGTACCTGGTCATGGAGTACGTCGAGGGCCGGACCCTCGCCCAGGCGCTGGGGGACGGACCGCTGTCGGCCGAGCAGGCGGTGGACGCGGCGGGGCAGGTGCTCGAGGCCCTGCGGCACAGCCACGGCCACGGCATAGTGCACCGGGACATCAAGCCGGCGAACGTCATGCTCACCCGGGCCGGGACGGCCAAGGTCCTCGACTTCGGCATCGCGAAGGCGCTCAGCGAGACGGCGACCCGGCTGACCGGGACGGGCGTGGCGGTCGGTACGCCCGCCTATCTGGCGCCGGAGCAGATCGAAGGCCGCGACTCGGACCACCGGACGGACCTGTACGCGGTGGGCTGCCTGCTGTACGAGTTGCTGACCGGCCGCCCGCCGTACACCGGGGAGTCGCCGTTCTCGGTGATGCACCAGCACTTGGTGCAGGAGCCGGTGCCGCCGTCTCGGCTGCGCCCGGGACTGCCGCCGGGCGTGGACGCGGTCGTGCTGCGGGCGCTGTGCAAGCGCCGGGGGGACCGGTTCGCCGACGCGGCGGAGATGAAGGCGGAACTGGACCGGGCCGCGCAGATACCCACGGCGCCCGCGATGCCGACCCCGACCGCCGTGGATCCCCGTGCTCAGGCGGTCCGGCCCGAGCCGGCGGAGCCCCCGCGACACGTCCGGGCTGCGACGGGACCGGACCGGATCAGATCCCTGGGCCGGGTGGTGTTCCAGCCCACGCCGGAGGGGATGGTCGCGCTCCTCGGCAGCGCCCTCGCGGTGGTGGTGTCGCGGTCCGAGATGATCGACACGGAGCACTTCCCTCTGGTCGCGCTGCTCAGTGGCCTCGCCGGGTGTGTGCTGCTGCTGTGGTCGGCGCGCCTGGCGTGTGCCGTGGCCTGGGCTCCGGTGGCGGAGGCCGTGGCGGTGTGGTCGGCGTTCTCCCGCGCCAACACGGGCTGGGAGACGCGGTACGTCGTCATCGCCCTGCTGCTGGGGCTCGTCGCCGGGCTGTGTCTGACCGCCGCCTACCGGGACGAGCGCTCGGGCGGGTTCGCGCTGGTGGCGTTCTGGTTCACGGGGCTGACGTCGGTGTGGTACTTCCTCGACGACCTGCGCAAGATCGGCGTGTTCTACGTCCTGCTGCTCGGGGTCTGCCTCGCCCTCGGCGCCCAGACTCTGAAGACCCGTCTCGCCCAGTCCCGCGGCCCCGCCGTCGCGGCCCCGGAGCCGGGGCAGCCCGCCCGCTGAGTCGGTCCTGGCCCCCAGGCCCGGCTTCCGTCCGGCCGCCGAACCCTCGCCCCCGACCGACGGCGCCCTCATCCGCGCCGACGCGCCGAAGGGCCCCCGGCACTGTGCCGGGGGCCCTTCCGCATCACTGCTTCTAGAACGTGCCCAGCTTCACTATCGACAGCAGCGCGATCAGCTGGATCGCCGACGCGCCCAGCGCCTTCGGCCAGGGCAGGTCGTGGGAGCGGGAGACCATCAGGGTCAGCAGGGCGCCCGCGCCGATCCAGGTGGCCCAGCCGAGCAGCTGGACGAAGCCCGCGTCACCGCCGAAGAACATGGCGAAGACCAGACGGGGGGCGTCCGTGAGGGACATGATCAGCATGGACAGGCCGACCGTGGGCTGCCAGGCGCCGTCGCCGCCGAGCTGGCGGGCCAGGGTGTGGGTGACCACGCCCAGGATGAAGGCGCTCACGACCAGCGCGATGGCGGTGATCAGGACGATCGGGATCGCGTTGGCGAGCGTCGCGTTGATCGCGTCCGAGCGGGCGCCGTCGAAGCCGAAGACGGCGAGCAGGCCGTAGAGGAACGTGACGATCAGGGCGGGGGCCCACATCGTGTAGTCCCGCATCCGCAGGAAGGTCTGGTCGGGGGAGAAGAAGATCCCCTTCAGCAGTTCCTTCCAGTGCAGCGGCGGGCCGGTCGGTCCGGACGGGGCGGCCGAGCCGGCGTGGTAGGTCGCGCCCTGGGTGTAGCCGGCGGCCTCGTCGACCGAGAAGGCCTGGGTGTGGCCCGGGTTGTTCGCCGCGTACGGATCGTGGCCGCCGCCGTGCGACTGGCCCGGGTAGCCGCCGTCGCCGAAGTACTCCGGTCCGTCGTCGGCCTGGCCCGGGTAGCCGTACGACTGCCCCTGCGGCGGGTACGACGGCTGCGGCGCCGACGGGTAGCCGTACGACGGGCCCTGGGGCCGGCCTCCGGGCTGTCCGTAGCCCTGTCCCCGGCCGCCGGGTCCGCGTCCCTGTCCGTGCCCGTGCGACGGTCCCTGCTGAGCCTGTTGTCCCTGCGGGGTGCGGTTGTCCCGGCCCCCACGTCCGATCCTGAATCCAGCCACGTCATCGAACGTACCTGGTCCCGGAGAGTGACGTGCCGGGCCCGGGGGTACGGACCCGGCTTTGCGGCCGACCTGTGACATCCCCTAAGGGACCGTCAGGGGACGCGCCAGGGATTCCCCCGGTTTCACCGGCTCTTCGCCGAGCCCTTCGCCGAACCCTTCACTGGCCCATCAGGCGGCCCAGATGCGGGTAGCCCGTGGCCGGGACCCCGGTCGCCGCCGGGCCGAAGGACACCGCGCCCGTGGTCCGGATGCCGGAGGCCGAGCCGCGCAGGCTCCAGAGCGCGCCGTCGGAGTCGTTCTCCCCGTGGGCGCCGACGGACAGGTCCGCCTTGCCGTCGCCGTTCAGGTCGGACAGCCGGACCGCCGAGCCGAAGAAGTCGTTGTCCTCGGCGGTGCCGGGGACGCCGGCCGTGTCCTGGGAGAAGGACTGCGCGCCGGTGCCGGTCAGGCCCGCGGCCGAGCCGCGCAGCACGGTGACGGCGCCGGTCTGCCAGTCGGGACCGATGGCCTCGTAGATCGAGCCGACGGCCACGTCCGCGTACCCGTCGCCGTTGACGTCGCCGACGGAGAGGGAGTGGCCGAACCAGTCCTCGGGCTCGTCGCTGCCGGGGACGCCGGGGCTGTTCTGGGTGATCGTCGCCTGGGGGGTGGTGCGCAGGCCGCTCGCGCTGCCCAGGTAGGCGCGGACCGAGCCGCCGTCGTCCGCGGAGACCGAGCCGGGGGCGGTGGCCG
Source organism: Streptomyces sp. NPDC085866 (assembly GCF_044541035.1). Lineage (NCBI taxonomy): Bacteria > Bacillati > Actinomycetota > Actinomycetes > Kitasatosporales > Streptomycetaceae > Streptomyces > Streptomyces sp. NPDC085866. Next base: position 216,663 of record NZ_JBITSQ010000019.1, on the reverse strand, counting down.
CGACCACGTCGTCGTAGCCGTCGCCGTTGAGGTCGCCCACGGCGGCCGTGCGCCAGGCGCCGCTGGGCACGAAGGCCTGCAGGGACAGCGGCGTGACGGGGTCGGCGGAGCCCGTGTAGACCAGCTGCCCGTCGTCGTACGTCCGCTCGTCGGTGCCGCTGATCACCAGGTCGTCGATGTGGTCCCCGTTGACGTCGGCGGCGGCCAGGCCCTGGGCGCCGTGGATGACACCGGCCTCCAGCTCGGTCCGCAGCACGAACCGGGACGCGGCGCCGGCGGCCTTGGTGAAGCCGCCCTTGAGGATCCAGACGTCCTTGCCGAGGCTGCCGACGGCGAGGTCGGCGCGGCCGTCGCCGGTGAAGTCGCCGACCGCCAGGGTCAGGCCGTACTCGTCGTGTGCCGAGGACCCGGGGCCGGGGACGGTCCAGGCGCCGGAGAGGCCGTTCTTCCCGCCCCAGACGACGACCGCGGTGCCGGCACCGTCGTTCTCGTCCGGGGTGCCGACGACGAGGTCGGCGTAGCCGTCGCGGTTGAGGTCGCCGGAGGCGAGGGCCGCGCCGAACTCGTCGTTCGTCTCGGCGGTGCCCGGGATGCCCGCGGTGTTCTGGGTGATCACCGTGTGCCGGGAGGCGCTGATCCCGGACTTGGAGCCGTAGTTCACGACCACCGCACCCGCCCGGGCCTTTCCGCCGACCGTGGCCGACGGGGCGGCGGTGACCAGGTCGCGGTAGCCGTCGCCGTTGAAGTCGTCCGAGAAGCGGGCCGGGGCGGCGGTGGCCGCCGTGGCCGGCAGGACGGTGAGCAGGCCTGTGGTCAGGGCCGTTGCCAGCAGGAGGGTGCGGATACGCATTCCGATCCGTTCGAAAAGGTGGGGGAAGGGAAAGGAGCGGGCGTCAGTCCTGGAAGGCGCCGCCGACGTCCGGCAGGGTGACCGCCCCGCTCGCCGTCGGTGTGGTGCCGGTGCCGCGCAGCAGGACTCCGCCGCCGCTCAGGGCGATCGCCAGGTCGGCCTTGCCGTCGCCGGTTAGGTCGCGCAGGCGGACGCTGTACCCGAACGCGGTGTCGGAGTCGGCCGGGCCGGCGACGGTCTGCGGGATCCAGGTGGAGCGGGTGCCGGTCAGGCCGCCGGAGCCGCCGCGGAAGACGTGCACGCCGCCCTGGTCCTGCTTGCCGTCGACGTCCTCATGGGGCACGCCGACCGCGAGGTCCGCGTAGCCGTCGCCGTTGGTGTCGGCGGCCGAGACGTCGTAGCCGAAGTTGTCGTCCGTCTCCGGGCTGCCGGAGACGCCCGTGGTGGCCTGGGTGAGGGTCGTGGAGCCGCTCGGGCCGGCGGAGGTGCCGCGCCAGACGGTCACCGCGCCCTTGCCCTTGTCCTTGTCGGGCTGCCCGATGGCGATGTCGCCGTAGCCGTCCTTGTCGAAGTCGGCGATGACGGCGTTCGCGCCGAGGCCGCCGTGCCAGGCGGACTCCAGGGTCTTGGAGGCGCCCGAGGTCAGGCCGGAGGAGGCGCCCTTCAGGAACCAGGCGCGCATGGCGGGGGTGTTGTTCGTGCCGGTGAACTGATCGCCGAGGACCACGAGGTCCGCCTTGCCGTCGCCGTTGACCTTGCCGGCCGCGAGCCCGTACGAGTACCAGCCGGCGCCTTCCTTGTCGATCTTGCTGACGGTTCCGGTGCCCCCCGCCTTGGTGAACGGCCCCCGGTACAGCCAGGCCTCCCCGCCGCCGATGACCGCGAGGTCGGGCGAGCCGTCGCCGGTGAAGTCGCCGGTGGCGAGGTCGGAGCCGAAGTGGGCCTGCGAGCCGCCCGCGCTGCCCTTCGGCGCCAGGTTGGTGCCGCCGGACAGACCCGAGCGGGAGCCCCAGACGATGGTGACCGAGCCGCGGTACTGCGCGCTGCCCACGTGCTCGGTCTGGTTGCCGACGACGAGGTCGGCGTATCCGTCCTTGTTCAGGTCGGCGCTGGTGAGCGACTCGCCGAACATGTCGTCCTCCTCGCCCGTGCCGGGCACACCGGCGCTGTCCTGGTCGATGACCTGGGGGTGCGAGGTGTCGAGGCCGTTCGTGCCGCCGTAGACGACGGTGACGGCGCCGCCCCGGTGGTCGCCCTGGTTGTAGCCGAGGTACGCGAGGTCGCGGTGGCCGTCGCCGTTGAAGTCGTCGTACTGCTTGGCGACTGCGGCGGAGGCCGGGGCGGCGGGCAGAGCGGTGACCAGGCCTGTGGTCAGGGTGGCGGCCACGAGGAGGGCGCGGGTGCGGGTGCGCAAGGCGGGGCTCCGGGACGAAGGAGGGGGCCGGGCCCACGGGGCGGGCCCGGCCTGCGGACGGGTTGCTCAGTCGGCGAAGTTGGCGCCGAAGTACGGCGTGCCCGTCGTGGAGACGCCCGAGGTGCTCGGGGAGACGGTGCGGGAGCCGGAGGTGATGATCTTCGTGCCGTCGGAGGGCAGGTAGGTCACCGCGCCGTTGGCGGCGTTCTCCTGGGAGCCGACGAGCAGGTCGGCCTTACCGTCGCCGGTGACGTCGTCGAGCTTGACGTCCTGGCCGAAGTAGTCGTCGTCCTCGTCGTTGCCGGGCACGCCCGCGGTGGACTGGGCGAAGGACTGGGCGCCGGAGTCGGTGTTCAGGCCGTTCGCGGTGCCGTAGAGGACGGTGACCGCGCCGGTGTTCGTCGCACTGCCGATGTTCTCGCCCGCCACGCCGATCGCGAGGTCGAGGAAGCCGTCGCCGTTGACGTCGCCCAGGTCGAGCTCGTAGCCGAAGAAGTCGTTGCCCTCGGCCGTGCCGGGGACGTTGCCCGTGTCCTGGGTGATGCCGGTGGCGCTGGGGGTGAGGGGGCCGCCGTCGGAGCCGTACGTCACCCAGACCTTGCCGCCCTTGCCGGAGTCGGGCACGGAGGTGCCGTCATCGGTGGTGGTGTTCCAGTAGGCGCCGCTGACGACGTCGCCGTAGCCGTCGTGGTCGATGTCGCCGATCGCGGTGATCACGCCGGGCTTGAGGGTCATGGCCTCGGACATGTGGAGGCCGTTCACCCCGCCGGGGATGTAGTAGTTGCGGTTCCAGCCGTCGGCGGTGTCGGTCTCGAAGCCGTCGACCACCAGGTCCGTCTCCTGGCCGCCGTTGATGTTGCCGGCGGTCAGGTTGAGCGGGCCGTTCGCGTCGGTGCCCATGATCGGGGGCTTGATCGTGTACTTGCCGCCGGGGGTGCCCGAGGCGTTGATGCCGCCCTTGAGGACGTAGATGGTGGCGGCGGAGCTGCCGACGGCCAGGTCGGCCTTGCCGTCGCCGTCGAAGTCACCGGCGGCGAGGTTCTTGCCCCAGTAGTCGTGCGCGGTGGGGGCCGGGTCGGCGACCGTGACGCCCTTGCCGGTGATGCCGGAGGCCGAGCCCCACAGGATGGCGATGGTGCCGCCGTCGGTGTCGCTGCCCACGTCCTCGCCGGGGGAGCCGACCGCGAGGTCGTCGTAGCCGTCGCCGTTGAAGTCGGCGTACGCGGTCTCCGCGCCGAAGTGGTCGCCGGTCTCGGCGGTGCCGGGGCTGCCGGTGGTGTCCTGGCTGATCGTGGAGCGCTTGGCGGACGAGACGCCGGTGGCGGAGCCGTAGAGGACGACCACCTGGCCGGCCGCCTTCTTGCCGCCCACGTAGGCGCCGTCGGCGGAGAAGGCCGTGTCGCCGATCCCGTCGCCGTTGAAGTCGGCCTGCGGGACGCTTGTGGAGTCAGCGGCTGTGGCGGTCACGGCAGAGAACGTGAGCAGACCGCCCGTCAGCGCGGCGGCAGTGGCCGTCGCGAGGGCGAGTCGCAGAGGCTTGTGCATGCGTGATTCTCCTGCGGCATGCGGGAATGCCTGGCGGGGCATCCCCAGTCGATGGGGTGCGGACGTCCGTGTTCGTCGCAGGTTGTCCTGGGGTTCACGGAGCGTTCGGCGATCAGGAGACCGGCGTCGAAGCGTAAGGGTTGTACAGGAGTTCGGTAACTTTTTGATGCTGCTGTGACCTGAGTGGTCACGGCTACGGCGTGAGGAACTCCGAGCTGGAGAAGGTCACGGCCGGCTCGGCCTCCAGCAGCCCCCGCTTCGACCCCCGGTACACGGCGACCGTGTCCTGCGTCTCGCCCCGGTACGTCCGCACCACCAGGTCCGCCCGCCCGTCCCCGTCGAAGTCGGCGGCCGCGAGGACACGGGTCGTGCCGGGCGCGGGCGGTACGACGGTGACCGCGTCCTTCGCCGACAGGCCGGCCGTGCCGGCGCGGAAGAGGCGCAGCCGGGAGGCGCTGGAGACGAGTTCGTCGCGGCCGTCGCCGTCGAAGTCGGCGGCGTCGAGCATCGAACCCGGGGCGGCGAGGCCGGCCCGGGTGGCTGCCGGGAGGTCGTAGCGCAGGGACGTTTCCCCGGTGCTGCCGACCGCCGCGTCCAGCGCCCTGCCCCTGCCGAACCGGCCGAGGGCGACGTCGGCGCCGGAGGGAAGGACGGCTCCGGTGCGCGTCGGGCCGCCGGGGCCGCCGAGGACCAGCGCGGACGCCGCGGTGCCTGCCGCCGTACGGACGATCAGGTCGTCGTAGCCGTCGCCGTCGACGTCGGCCGCGGGACCGGCGGGCACCTCGCCGGGGGAGGTGAGCGGTGCACCGGCCGCCCGGGGAGCGCCCTTGCGGCTGAACGGGCCGCGCAGGTACGACAGCCTGCCGCCGGACGCGTGCAGCACCAGGTCCTGCTTCCCGTCCCCGTCGAAGTCGCCGCACACCGGCTGGTCCGGCCAGTCGTTGCCGAAGCGGGCCGCGTCCGGGACGGTCAGCTTCACGGCGTGGCCGGTCAGGCCGGCGGGGGAGCCGAAGAGGATCTGCAACGGCACCGGGGGCCGGCCCTGGCCGTCGTACGGCGGGTCGGTCGACACGACGAGGTCGGTGAAGCCGTCGCCGTCCAGGTCGCAGCTCTCCTCCGCGTCGAAGACGGCCGGGAGTTGTCCCTCGGTGGGCGCCGCCTGCTTCTTCGGGCTGAGCAACTGCCGGGCGCCGGGCGCGAGTCCGTGCGGGCCGCCGAAGACGATCCCGATGCCGGCGTCGTCGGCGTGACTCTGCTCCTTGACCAGGTCGTTGAGGACGAGGTCGCGGTGACCGTCGCCGTTGAAGTCGTCGGGGGTCCTGCTGCCCTTGCCGTGCGGGACGGGGAGCCGGGCGCGGGCGTCGGCGATGCGGGTGGGGGTGTCGTGGCCGGCGTCCGGGGCGGTGGGGTCGCAGCCGGCGAGGAGCAGGGTGACGCAGAGGGCCGCCGTGGACATCCCGCCTCTTCGCACGCGCACCGTTCACCTCGTCAGCACCGTCGCCCGACAACCTCGCAATGATGCACGTGTTCGAGGGACGGGGTAAGGGGCGGGGGATGCGGGATCGGTCACGCGACGGCACCCCCGCCGGGGAGGGCGGGGGCGCCGTCGCGGTCATCTGCGGGCCGCCTCCCACAGGGTCAGGAAGCCGTAGAAGCAGGAGTTGCCGTCGACGGCGTCCGGGCCGGCGTCGCGGTCGCGACCGCGTCTGCATGCCCACCAGCGCCTGCCCGTCCGCCGCGGGCCCGGTCGCTGCCGCAGCGGCCGTCGGCCGTGCCGGGAACGCCGCTGCGGCACGTGCGTCGGGGGCTCGCGGATCCACGGCCGGGCCGAGGTCGTGCCGGGCTGCCGGGCCGTGGGACAGCGGGTTCGCGAGGGGCGGATGATGCGCAACGCGTGATCGCTGCCGTGAGGCGTGGAAGTGCGAGGCCAACGTAAACATCCACCGCTGTAGGGCAAACCGGGAAGGCCGTCACCATCGTCATTCGTCATGCCGACACCATCCGCAGGGCCACAATGCCCACAGGAACGCCCACGGCCGCCACCGGAGGGACATCCAGTAACGGGCCATGAACGGCGCTCAGGCGTCTACGTAGTTGGTGCCTCCGCCCAGTGCACTGCCACCCGTTCCGTCGTGTTCGCGTTTCGGCCCCTGCCGACACTGCGTGCCACGCTCACACGGTCAACGAACAGCGCAAGGAACTCCCGTCGTTCGGAAAGGCCCCAGCTGCCCCACGTCGACTCCGGCCCCAGCGGGTCTCCCTCCGGGTCCGTCCACTCCGAGGGGATCGCGACCGTGCCGGCCCCGGCGGTCCCCAGTTCTTCCACGCGTCCGGCCGTTCGCGCCTCGTGCGCTGTCAACCGCTCCACGGACTCACGGAACATCTGGTCACCCACGGCACCCGCGTACAAGCCTGCCTGCCGGTCGACATACAGCGTACGGAGCGCTTCCCGTACGTGCTCCAACTCGGCCCATGCGGCTGCTAGTTCGGCCTGTCGCTCGCCCGTGTCCGCTTGCGCTGCAAACCGGCGTGCGGCCTCGGCGAGCCATTCGAGATCTTCGGGATCTTCGGGGTCCAGCGCTGTCAGGCGGGACCACACGGTACGGGCCACCACGTCGTCAGCGGCGTCCATATTGATGGCCAGACCACCGTGTCCCGGTACGGCGCCGGACTGGGCCCGGTTGCACCGGTAGAGCTGCTTGCCGTTCCTCCGGTCGGTCACCATGGAGGACTCGCAGACGCCACAGAAGAGCATCCCGGCGCCACCCAACAGCGACGGCACGGAGCGCTCACCCTGGCGGACCACCTGGGGCGCACGGCCGTCGAGTACGTCTTGAAGGCGCCATCAGTCATCCGGCGGAATGATCGGCTCATGCGCAGCCAGCGGGGCCCCTGAGTCGTCGCGCAGGATGACGCGCTTGGTCCCTTGGCGTTCGGCGGCGTAGCCGGCAAGGCGCGGGTCACGGAGGATGCGGAGCACAGTGGACGACACCCACGTCGTACGCTCCAGCGGCTGGCTTACGCCTCGGGCCCGGCGGGCGGTCACACGCGCTGACATGTCCGCTGCTTTGGTCGGTACGCCCTCGGTGTTCAGCTTGCGAGCCATGGCCGATGCGGTCATGCCGCCCAGTGCCCAGGACACCATGTCGCGCACGTACGGGGCCTCAGCGGGATCGGGGACCAGCCTGACCACCACCGGTTCCCCGCGCGGCTCACGCGTCGACCGGAAGCCGTAGGGGGCCATGCCGGACACGTGGCTACCCGCTGCCCTCAGCGTCTCTTTCGTCGCGGTGATGCACGCCGACCTCATGTCGGACTCTTGCTGGGCCAACGCGGCGATAAGGCCGAAGATCGCGACGCCCATGGGGGTGGACGTGTCCAGGTAAGGCTCTTCCACGCTGACGAGCAGCACGCCGTGTTCGGTCAACTCCTCATTGATCAGCATGGCCTCAAGGGCACCCTGTCGAGTGAGGCGGGACAGCGAGAACACGACCACTGCGTCTACGTGCCCGGCGCGAACGGCGGACATCATCTCCTCGAACTCCGGCCGGACAACGTTGGGGTCCCAGCCGGATTTGCCGACGTCGGCGAAGTGGCCCGCGTTGTCCCAGCCTTTGGCCGTGATCAGCGCCTCGCACTTGGTCCGCTGTGCTTCGGGGGACGACGCGGAGTCGTCCTCACGCTTCCTTGACTGTCGGATGTAGGACACTGCGCGCACATGGTCCAGATCAGGTCCAGTCGGGGCCCCGTTTGACGAGAGGTGTCATGTGCCTAGCGTAGTAAAAATCAACGTTCTGACCGTTCCCCCCGAGCAGCGGGAGGTGCTGGAGAAGCGGTTCGCCTCGCGGGCCCACGCCGTGGAGAACTCCGACGGGTTCGAGTGGTTCGAGCTGCTGCGGCCCGTCGAGGGGACCGACACGTACCTCGTGTACACGCGCTGGCGGGACGATGAGTCGTTCCAGGCGTGGATGGAGGGGCCGATGAAGGCCGCGCACCAGGGTGGCGGGGAGGGCGCCGAGCGGCCCAAGCCCGCTGCCTCCGGCTCCACCCTGTGGTCCTTCGAGGTCGTGCAGCAGGCGGGTCCGAAGGGCGCCTGAGCGAGCCGCGGACACGACGGCGCCCCCTGCCTGTGCGGGTCAGGGGGCGCCGTCGTGTCGTACAGCCGGTGTTACTTCACCGGCTCCGGCTCCGGCTCGCTCTCGGTCTCCGGCTCGCCCGCCGGGTCGACCGGCGTCTTGACGGACTCCAGGAGCAGCTGGGCCACGTCCACGACCTGGATGGACTCCTTGGCCTTGCCCTCGTTCTTCTTGCCGTTGACCGAGTCGGTCAGCATGACGAGGCAGAACGGGCAGGCGGTCGAGACGATGTCGGGGTTGAGGGAGAGGGCCTCGTCGACGCGCTCGTTGTTGATGCGCTTGCCGATCCGCTCCTCCATCCACATCCGCGCGCCGCCGGCGCCACAGCAGAAGCCGCGCTCCTTGTGGCGGTGCATCTCCTCGTTGCGCAGGCCCGGGACCTTGCCGATGATCTCGCGCGGGGGCGTGTAGATCTTGTTGTGGCGGCCCAGGTAGCACGGGTCGTGGTAGGTGATGATGCCCTCGACCGGGGTCACCGGGATCAGCTTGCCCTCGTCCACCAGGTGCTGCAGCAGCTGGGTGTGGTGGATGACCTCGTAGTCGCCGCCGAGCTGCGGGTACTCGTTGCCGAGCGTGTTGAGGCAGTGCGGGCAGGTCGCGACGATCTTCTTCGCGCTCTTCGGCTTCTTGGTCGACTCGTCATCGTCGTCCTCGCCGAAGGCCATATTCAGTGCCGCGACGTTCTCCATGCCGAGCTCCTGGAACAGGGGCTCGTTGCCGAGGCGGCGGGCGGAGTCACCGGTGCACTTCTCGTCGCCGCCCATGATCGCGAACTTCACGCCCGCGATGTGGAGCAGCTCGGCGAAGGCCTTCGTGGTCTTCTTGGCGCGGTCCTCGAGGGCGCCGGCGCAGCCGACCCAGTACAGGTACTCGACCTCGGTGAGGTCCTCGATGTCCTTGCCGACGACCGGGACCTCGAAGTCGACCTCCTTGGTCCACTCCAGGCGCTGCTTCTTGGCCAGGCCCCAGGGGTTGCCCTTCTTCTCCAGGTTCTTGAGCATCGTGCCCGCCTCGGACGGGAACGCGGACTCGATCATGACCTGGTAGCGGCGCATGTCGACGATGTGGTCGACGTGCTCGATGTCCACCGGGCACTGCTCGACGCAGGCACCGCAGGTGGTGCAGGACCACAGGACGTCCGGGTCGATGACGCCGTTCTCCTCGGCGGTGCCGATCAGCGGGCGCTCGGCCTCCGCCAGCGCGGACGCCGGGACGTCCTTCAGGGCCTCGGCCGAGGCCTTCTCCTCGCCCTCCACGGTCTTGCCGCCGCCGGCCAGCAGGTACGGCGCCTTGGCGTGCGCGTTGTCCCGCAGGGACATGATCAGCAGCTTGGGGGAGAGGGGCTTGCCGGTGTTCCAGGCCGGGCACTGCGACTGGCAGCGGCCGCACTCGGTGCAGGTGGAGAAGTCCAGCAGGCCCTTCCAGGAGAACTGCTCGACCTGCGAGACACCGAAGACGTCGTCGTCACCGGGGTCGGTGAAGTCGATCGCCTTGCCGCCGGAGGTCATCGGGAGCAGGGCGCCCAGGGAGGTCTCACCGGTGGCGTTCCGCTTGAACCAGATGTTCGGGAAGGCCAGGAAGCGGTGCCAGGCGACACCCATGTCGGTCTTCAGGGCGACCGTGATCATCCAGATGAAGGAGGTCGCGATCTTCAGGCCCGCGAAGAAGTAGGTGAGGTTCTGGAGCGTGGAGACGTCCATGCCCTTCAGCCACGACACCACCGGGTACGAGAGGAAGAAGGACGCCTCGTAGCTGTCGACGTGGTGCTGTGCGCCCTCGAGCGCGTGCAGCATGAAGATGCAGATGCCGACGATGAGGATGACGGCCTCGACGAAGTACGCCTGGCCGAAGTTGGAGCCGGCGAAGCGGGACTTGCGGCCCGGGTTGCGCGGGTGGCTCAGCTGGCGGACGACGATCAGGGCGAGGATGCCGACCACCGTCATCGTGCCGATGAACTCGACGTAGATGTTGTACGGCGCCCACTCGCCGATGACCGGCAGGATCCAGTCGGCCTGGAACAGCTGGCCGATGGCGTTGACGATCGTGAGCAGCAGGGTCAAGAAGCCCACGGCGACGAACCAGTGCGCCACGCCGACGATGCCCCAGCGGTTCATCCGGGTGTGGCCGAGGAACTCCCTGGCCACGGTGAGGGTGCGCTGCACGGGCTCGTCGGTGCGGGTACCCGCGGGCACGCTCTGACCGAGTCGCATGAAGTTGTAGATCTGGAGGACGGCGCGGGCGAACAGGGCCACGCCGACCACGATCAGAACCAGCGACACGATGATCGCGGCGAGTTGCATTTCGGGGCTCCTCGGGCCTGCGAGGGACATTACTAAGCGGTAACTTATGCAGTCCGTTCGAGACTACCCGCATCTTTACTCGCACTGTAGCCAGGAGCGAGGTGATCTGGGTCGCTGAGGGGAGCCTGAGAGGGCACGGCAATCGGATCGTGTTATTCATACCGAATTGCTACATTCGCGCCTAACTTAGATCCGTGCTATACGGGATCGCCGCGGCCTCCGCCGCCCTCCTCCTCACCGCCGTGCTCGCGGCGCTGCTCCGGGTGCCCGCCCTGCGTGCGGGCATCGTCGACCGGCGGCGGCAGCGGCCCCTGCCGGTGCCCGGAGGGGTGGCCGTCGTGGTCGTCACCTGTCTGGTGGCATGGGCGGGGGTGTGGACGAAGGTCGCCCCGTTGGGGCAGGGGGTCGGCGAGCTGCTCGTCGCCGGCGCCGGGGTCGCCGTACTGGGGCTCGTCGCCGACGTGTGGCGGCTGCGCCCACGGGTGCTGGTCGCCGGTACGGCCGTGGCGGCGGCCTGCGTGGTGCCGTACGACGAGACGGGCCTCTGGGGCGGGATCCTGGCCGTGGGCTGGATCGTCTTCGCCTCCCTCGCCTTCAAGGGACTCGACCACGCCGACGGGCTGGCGGGCACGGTCGGAGTGGTCACCGCCTTCGGGGCGGGCGCCTGCGCCGCCGCCGAGGTGATGGACGGGCTCGCGGTGCTGCTGAGCGTCTTCGCGGCCGCCCTCACCGGCTTCCTGATGCACAACTGGCATCCCGCGCGGGTGGGAATGGGGGCCTGTGGCTCGCTGTTCACCGGGTTCCTGCTTTCCTCGGCCGCCGTCTTCACGCGCGCGGGCTACGCGCTCGGGCCGACCGCGGGCGTGCTGCTGTGCCTCGGTGCCGTGGCCGCCGCCGACTTCCTGCTCGTGGTCCTCGCGCGCGGGACGAGCCGCCGGTCGCTGCTCAGGCGCGGCCCGGACCATCTCGCGCACCGGCTGCGGCGGCTCGGGCTCACTCCGCCGGGGGCCGTCGTGCTGCTCGGTGCCGGATCCTTCTCCACGGTGCTCGTGGGGGTGCTCGTGCATGCCGGGTGGACGGGGGAAGGAGCCGTGCTGTGGGTGGCCGGTGGGGTGGCCCTCGCCGTTCTCGTACTCCTTCGCATCCCAGTCCAGCCGCCCCGGCGGACGGAATCGACGCAGGTCAGAGGGCAGTTGCGCATAAGGAACGGATAAGAGTTGAGTCTGGCTGGCTCAGGTCTGTTGACCCGAAGGATCCGCTCGTGCACACTTGAGCCTGTTGCACTCAAGTCAGCTGGAGGAATCAACCATGGCACGTGCGGTCGGCATCGACCTGGGCACGACTAACTCCGTCGTCAGCGTTCTGGAGGGCGGCGAGCCCACCGTCATCACCAACGCCGAGGGCGCCAGGACCACGCCGTCCGTCGTCGCCTTCGCCAAGAACGGCGAGGTGCTCGTCGGAGAGGTCGCCAAGCGCCAGGCGGTCACCAACGTCGACCGGACCATCCGGTCCGTGAAGCGCCACATGGGCACCGACTGGAAGATCCAGCTGGACGGGAAGGACTTCAACCCGCAGCAGATCTCCGCGTTCATCCTGCAGAAGCTGAAGCGGGACGCCGAGGCGTACCTGGGCGAGAAGGTGACCGACGCGGTCATCACCGTCCCGGCCTACTTCAACGACTCCGAGCGTCAGGCGACGAAGGAGGCCGGCGAGATCGCCGGTCTGAACGTCCTCCGTATCGTCAACGAGCCCACCGCGGCCGCGCTCGCCTACGGCCTCGACAAGGACGAGCAGATCATCCTGGTCTTCGACCTCGGTGGCGGCACGTTCGACGTCTCGCTGCTGGAGATCGGCGACGGTGTCGTCGAGGTGAAGGCCACCAACGGTGACAACCACCTCGGTGGTGACGACTGGGACCAGCGCGTCGTCGACTACCTGGTGCAGCAGTTCAAGGCCGGCCACGGCGTGGACCTCGCCAAGGACAAGATGGCTCTGCAGCGTCTGCGCGAGGCTGCCGAGAAGGCGAAGATCGAGCTGTCCTCGTCCACCGAGACCTCGATCAACCTGCCTTACATCACCGCGTCCGCCGAGGGCCCGCTGCACCTGGACGAGAAGCTCACCCGGGCTCAGTTCCAGCAGCTGACGGCCGACCTGCTGGAGCGCTGCAAGACGCCGTTCCACAACGTCATCAAGGACGCCGGCATCTCCCTCGGCGAGATCGACCACGTCGTCCTCGTCGGTGGCTCCACCCGTATGCCCGCCGTCGCCGAGCTCGTCAAGGAGCTGACCGGCGGCAAGGAGGCCAACAAGGGTGTGAACCCGGACGAGGTCGTCGCCATCGGCGCCTCGCTCCAGGCCGGCGTCCTCAAGGGCGAGGTCAAGGACGTCCTGCTCCTCGACGTCACCCCGCTGTCCCTCGGTATCGAGACCAAGGGCGGCATCATGACCAAGCTCATCGAGCGCAACACCACGATCCCGACCAAGCGCTCCGAGATCTTCACGACGGCCGAGGACAACCAGCCGTCCGTGCAGATCCAGGTCTACCAGGGTGAGCGCGAGATCGCGGCGTACAACAAGAAGCTCGGCATGTTCGAGCTGACCGGTCTGCCGCCGGCCCCGCGTGGCGTCCCGCAGATCGAGGTCTCCTTCGACATCGACGCCAACGGCATCATGCACGTGACCGCCAAGGACCTGGGCACGGGCAAGGAGCAGAAGATGACCGTCACCGGCGGCTCCTCGCTGCCGAAGGACGAGGTCGACCGCATGCGTCAGGAGGCCGAGCAGTACGCGGAGGAGGACCACCGCCGCCGCGAGGCCGCCGAGACCCGCAACCAGGGCGAGCAGCTCGTCTACCAGACCGAGAAGTTCCTCAAGGACAACGAGGACAAGGTCCCGGGCGAGATCAAGACCGAGGTCGAGGCCGCCGTCGCCGAGCTGAAGGAGAAGCTCAAGGGCGAGGACACCGCCGAGATCCGTACCGCCACGGAGAAGGTCGCGGCCGTCTCGCAGAAGCTGGGCCAGGCCATGTACGCCGACGCCCAGGCCGCGCAGGCCGCGGGCGGTCCCGAGGGTGCCGCCGCCGGTGGCGCCAAGGCCGCCGACGACGACGTGGTCGACGCCGAGATCGTGGACGACGAGCGCAAGGACGGTGCCGCGTGACGGAGGAGACCCCGGGCTTCGAGGAGAAGCCCGACGTCCCCTCCGGCGCGACCCCCGAAGACGCCGCGTCGAAGGCCGCCCCCGAGGAGGGGGCGGCCCCGGCCGGGGACGTAGCAGCAGACGCGGGTCTGGTGGCTCAGCTGGACCAGGTGCGCACGGCACTGAACGAGCGCACGCTGGACCTCCAGCGGCTCCAGGCCGAGTACCAGAACTACCGCCGCCGAGTGGAGCGCGACCGGGTCGCGGTCCGGGAGATCGCCATCGCGAACCTCCTGACCGAACTCCTGCCCGTGCTCGACGACATCGGCCGCGCGCGGGAACACGGCGAACTGGTCGGCGGCTTCAAGTCGGTGGCCGAGTCGCTGGAGACCGTCGCGGCCAAGATGGGCCTGCAGCAGTTCGGCAAGGAGGGCGAGCCCTTCGACCCGACGATCCACGAGGCCCTGATGCACAGCTACGCACCGGACGTCACCGAGACGACGTGCGTGGCCATCCTGCAGCCCGGGTATCGCATCGGCGAGCGCACCATCCGCCCCGCGCGGGTGGCCGTCGCCGAGCCGCAGCCCGGCGCGCAGGCCGTCAAGGCGGAGGGCACCGAGGAGACCACCGAGGCGCCCGCGGCCGACGACAAGGAGAACGGTGGCCCGGAGGAGGGCTGACGTAATCACTGAAGACAGGAAGGAGGGGCGTCGGGGATGAGCACCAAGGACTTCATCGAGAAGGACTACTACAAGGTCCTCGGCGTCCCCAAGGACGCCACCGAGGCCGAGATCAAGAAGGCGTACCGGAAGCTCGCCCGCGAGTTCCACCCGGACGCCAACAAGGGCAACGCCAAGGCCGAGGAGCGCTTCAAGGAGATCTCCGAGGCGAACGACATCCTCGGTGACCCCAAGAAGCGCAAGGAGTACGACGAGGCACGCGCCCTGTTCGGCAACGGCGGCTTCCGCCCCGGGCCGGGCGCCGGCGGCTCCTTCAACTTCGACCTGGGCGACCTCTTCGGGGGCAACGCACAGAGCGGGGGCGGCTTCGGCGGCGGCATCGGTGACGTCTTCGGGGGCCTGTTCAACCGCGGCGGGACCACGGGCACCCGTACCCAGCCGCGGCGCGGCCAGGACATCGAGTCCGAGGTCACGCTGAGCTTCACGGAGGCCATCGAGGGCGCCACGGTGCCCCTCAGGATGTCCTCCCAGGCGCCGTGCAAGGCCTGTTCCGGCACCGGCGACAAGAACGGCACACCGCGTGTGTGCCCGACCTGCGTCGGCACCGGGCAGGTCGCCCGCGGCTCGGGCGGCGGCTTCTCGCTGACCGACCCCTGCCCCGACTGCAAGGGCCGTGGCCTGATCGCCGAGCACCCCTGCCTGGAGTGCAAGGGCAGCGGCCGCGCCAAGTCGTCGCGCACGATGCAGGTCCGCATCCCGGCGGGCGTCACCGACGGGCAGCGGATCCGGCTGCGCGGCAAGGGCGCGCCCGGCGAGCGGGGCGGACCGGCGGGTGATCTGTACGTGATGGTCCATGTCGGCGAGCACCCGGTGTTCGGGCGCAAGGGCGACAACCTCACCGTCACCGTGCCGGTCACGTTCGCCGAGGCGGCCCTCGGCGGCGAGGTGCGGGTCCCCACCCTCGGCGGCCCCACCGTCACCCTGAAGCTGCCGCCCGGCACCCCCAACGGCCGCACCATGCGCGCCCGCGGCAAGGGCGCGGTCCGCAAGGACGGCACCCGCGGCGACCTCCTGGTCACCGTCGAGGTGAGTGTCCCGAAGGACGTCTCGGGGAAGGCTCGTGACGCACTGGAGGCGTATCGCGAGGCGACCGCGGACGAGGACCCGCGGGCGGAGCTGTTCGAGGCCGCGAAGGGAGATTGAGAGTGATGGACGGCCGTCGGCGTAACCCGTACGAACTGACCGAGGAGACCCCGGTCTACGTCATCTCGGTCGCGGCCCAGCTCTCCGGACTCCACCCGCAGACGCTGCGCCAGTACGACCGTCTGGGTCTGGTCTCCCCCGACCGCACCGCCGGCCGGGGCCGTCGCTACTCGGCCCGTGACATCGAACTGCTCCGCCAGGTGCAGGCGCTGTCGCAGGACGAGGGCATCAACCTGGCCGGCATCAAGCGGATCATCGAACTGGAGAACCAGGTCGCCGCGCTCCAGTCCCGCGTCGCGGAGCTGGAGGCGGCCCTGGACGGTGCGGCGGCCGCGATGCAGCAGCGCGAGGCGGCCGTCCACGCCTCCTACCGCCGCGACCTGGTCCCGTACCAGGAGGTCCAGCAGACCAGTGCGCTGGTGGTGTGGCGGCCGAAGCGGCAGCAGAACGACTGAGCGTCTGTGACAGCTGAAAGGGGCCCGGATTCCGGGCCCCTTTCACGTGCTCAGGGTGTTCAGGGCGCGAGGGAGGCCCAGTCGGCGCCGGGTGCGGACTCGGTGCCGTCGGGCTGCAGGGCGGTCACCCGGTAGAAGTGGGTGGTGCCCTTGGCGGCGCCGGTGTCCTGGTAGGAGGTGTCCGTCGTGGCCGCCAGCTTCTCGTACGCCCTGGTGCCCGGGTTCCAGCGGTAGACCTGGTAGCCGGTGGCGTCGGCCACGGCGTTCCAGGACAGCGCGACGCCCGTCCCCGCGGCGGACGCCGACAGCCGGACCGGCGAGCCATCGGGCGTCGGCTCGCTCGGCGTCATGTCCAGCTCGGTGACGGACACGGCCTCGGCCGGGCCGTTCCACTTGATCGCGGAGTTGCCCTCGTCGTCCACGGCGTCGACGAAGAAGCAGACCTCGTCGCCGTCCGGGAGCGTGGTGTAGTCGTAGGACGTCGTGTCGGGCGAGACGTAGTCCGCCGTGCCGCCCCAGCAGATCTGGTCGCCCGGATCGCCCATCACCTCGCCCCAGTGGATCTCGTAGTACTTCAGGTCCGTGGCCGGGTTCTTGTCCCAGTCCAGATGGAAGCCGTACTCGGTCGGGGTGACGTTCAGCCCGGTGACGAGGGCGGGCGGGTCGTTGTCCCAGATCTTGCCGTACTGGGTCTCGGACCGGGCGGACTCGTTGCCCGCCGCGTCGACGGCCGAGACGCGGTAGTAGTAGGTGACCTTCTCGGCGGCCGAGGTGTCCAGGTAGGAGAGCTGGTCCGTGGTGCCGAGCGCGGTGTACGTGCCGTTCTCGCTCGCGGCCCGGAAGACGCGGTACGACACCGCGCCCGCCACCTTGTCCCAGGCGACCTTCAGCCCGCCCGTACTGTCGGTCGGACCGAAATGGCCCCCCGCGCTCACATTGGCCGGAGCGTCGGGCGCCACCCGGTCGACGGTGGTCACCGCCTGGTCCGCGGTGCCCGTCGACTCGTTGCCGGCCCGGTCGTAGGCGCGGACCTCGTAGTAGTAGGTCTCGCCCGTCTTCGGGAGGGTGGCGTCGGTGGACGAGGTGGAGGTCGTCGTCGTGAGCGGCTTGCTGCCGAACGACGTGCCCTTCAGACGCCGGTAGACGCGGTACCCCGCGAGGTCCATCTCCTTGTTGCTGCTCCAGCTCAGCTTCGCCTTGCCGGTCGCGGCGTCGTACGACACCGAAGTCCCCGTCGGGACCAGGGGCTTGACCTTGTCGGCGTCGGCCGAGAGCCGTGGCAGGTACGAGAAGGCGACGTTGGCGGTGCCGGTCCAGTTGACGTAGTCGACGCGCAGGGTGTGCTTGCCGGACGGGATCGTGACGTCGACGGACTTGCTCCGGTTGGTCGAGACGTTCTTCCAGATGTCCACCTTGCGTACGCCGTCCAGGTACACCCGTACCCCGTCCTGGGTGCTGACCGGCAGCGAGAACGGCCCACCGGATCCGAAGTCCCGCGTCACGCTCCAGCGCACGCCGAAGTTGTCCTTGGGCAGACCCGCGGCCGGGGCGCCCGTGCCCCAGTTCTCGGAGATCCCTGAGTCGCAGTCCGTTTTCTTCGGGGTGCCGGAGAAGGTGGTGTTCGCGTAGAACATCCGGGTGTACGAAGGTGATGCGCAACTCGGGGCGGCGGAGGCGGTGGTGGTGACCGCGCTCAGCAGGGCGCCGGTGGCGGAGAGCACGACGGCCGCGGCCGCCGTACGTCTGGCTGGGTTCATTCGGTCCTCTGCTCGAGTCGGAGAGACGGCGCGCGGCCGCCGGTGATCACGACTCGCGAGGATTGCCATTGGTTGTGCGGATCTTTGCCGTCCCATGGAGTCCGTTTGGATGGAGGGTCCGTAAAGGGTGTTTGGAGGTGATTCCGTTCTTCCTTCACAGGCGCAGCGGAGCGTGGTGTTGCGGACTCGTTAAGTAGTTCCGCTTGACGCCGGGTAGCGGCTCCGCGTTGGCTTTTCAGACACCTGGGTCGTAAAGCAGCACCCACGTCCGGAACGCACCTGAAGTGAGCCCTCGAATGCGTCGTATCTCCATAGCCGTGGCTGCATCCACGATGACCCTTTCGCTTGCCGGCTGCGGCATGCTGGACGCGACGGGGGACAGTGCGAGCGCGAGCCCGACGAAGGGTGACGACGTCACCATCGGGCTGCTGCTGCCGGAGAAGGCGAACAGCCGCTACGACAAGTTCGACTACCCCATCATCAAGAACAAGGTCGAGGAGCTGACCGACAAGAAGGGCAAGGTCGAGTACGCCAACGCCGACGCGGACGCCGCCCGGCAGGCCGGCCAGATGCAGTCGATGATCGACGACAAGGTCGACATCATCCTGGTCGACGCGGTCGACTCGCACGCCATCGCGGGCCAGGTGAAGAAGGCCAAGGACGCGGGCATCCCGGTCATCGCCTACGACCGGCTGGCCGAGGGCCCGATCGACGCCTACATCTCCTTCGACAACGAGCTGGTCGGCGAGGTGCAGGGCCGCACGCTGCTGGAGGCGCTGGGCTCGAACGCCGACACCTCCGACAAGGTCGTCATGGTGAACGGCTCGCCCACCGACCCGAACGCCAAGCAGTTCAAGCAGGGGGCGCTCTCCGAGCTGAACGGCAAGGTCACGATCGCGGACACCTTCGACACCCCGGACTGGAAGCCGGAGAACGCCGCGACCGAAATGACCGAGGCGATCAACAAGATCGGCAAGAACAACATCGCCGGGGTCTACGCCGCCAACGACGGTATGGCGGGCGGTGTCATCAAGGCGCTGAAGGCGGCCGGTGTCACCAACCTGCCCCCGATCACCGGCCAGGACGCCGAACTGGACGCGGTGCAGCGGGTCATCGCCGGCGAGCAGTACATGAGCGTCTACAAGTCCTACCCGGACGAGGCCGAGGCCGCGGCCCAGATGGCCGTCACCAAGGTGCAGGGCAAGGACATCCAGTTCGACGCCCTCACCCAGGACAAGGTGGACAGCCCCACCAGCAAGGCCATCCCGTCCAAGCTGGTCCAGGTGAGCCCCCTGGTCAAGAGCAGCATCAAGGACACGGTCATCGCCGACGGGATCTACACGATCGACGAGATCTGCACCCCCAAGTACAAGGCGGCCTGCGCGGCCGTCGGCCTGAAGTAGGCCCGGGGCAGCAGCCCGTCGGCCCGGAGCGGGGCCGGGGCAGTGGGCTCGCACGTGCCGCGGCGGGCGCCGGAAGGTCTTCGGTGCCCGCCGCGGCACGTGCTGAGCGGCCCTCCCGTATCGCGCCACCCCCGTGGGCGCGATACGACGGTCCCGGCCGAACGGGGGGAGTCCGACCGGGACCGCTCCGGGTGCTGCTGCACCCGGGGGAAGCAAGGTCAACGATGCCCCGGTGGCGTGCGCCCCACCACCATCATCTTGTTGCAATGCGACGGGCGGAGGCCGGTTGAAAACGGGTCGTAACGTCGGTTTTTGCCGCCCGTGGTGCGTGGAGCCGTGTTGCGGACCCGGTCCGGGCCGCGCATAGTTGCGCTGCGGAAGAGGCAGCAAGCCGGGGGTGGAATGGGCGATGGCCAGGCACGGGACGGAGAAGCATCCACACGGTGCCGACCGACTGTGCGAGGCCGGGGATCGCGTGTATTCCCGGGCCGTACGTCGGGGACGGGTGCCGCGCACGGACGCGGAACAGGTGCCCTGCCTGCTGGAGCTGGCCCTGCTGCACCCCGATCCGGACGACATGGACTGGCTGGTGCCGACCTCCCCGCAGGAGGTCATGACCCGGCTGCTGCGCGGGGTCTACGACGAGGTCAGGGAGAGCCAGCAGCGGGTGGGTTCGGCGGTGGCCGCGGTCGAGCGGTACGCCGGTCTGGGCCGGCAGCTGCAGGCGCTGGCCGCACCGGGCGAGGGCACCGCCATCCGCGTGCTGGACGGGCTCTCCCGCATCCAGGCCGCGATGGACGAGGCGACCGAGGCGTGCACCACCGAGGTGCTCACCGTGCAGCCCGGCGGCATCCGGCGCGAGGCCGAGCTGACCGAGGGACTGCACCGGGCGCTGGCCCTGCGCGGCCGGGGCGTGCGCATGCGCGACCTGTACACGCATGTGGCCCGGCACGGGCAGGGGCTGCTCAACTACCTGGAGCTGATGGGTGACACGGTGGAGGCCCGCACCCTCGACGAGGTCATCGACCGGCTGATCCTCTTCGACCGCACCGTCGCCTTCATCCCCGCCAACGCCGAGCGCACGATGGCCCTGGAGCTGCGCCACCCGGCGCTGGTGGAGTACTTCGTCACCGTCTTCGAGCGGCTGTGGCGGCTCGCCCTGCCGCTGACGGCTCCCCTTCCCGACACCGGCATCGAGGGCATCTCGCACCGCGAGCGCTCCATCGCCGCGCTGCTCGCCGAGGGCCACCAGGACGCGGTGATCGCCGAGCGGCTCGGCATAAGCGTCCGCACCTGCCGGGCCCACATCGCCCGCCTGTCGGACACCCTCGGCGCGGCCAGCCGTACCCAACTGGGCGTGCGCATCGCCCAGGTCGGCCTGAACGGTCCCCCGCACGCCGGCCCGCCCGCCGCGCTCACGGTTCCTGATCAAGGATCCCCGAGCGTGCGATGAGGTAGCCGAGCTGGGCGCGGCTGTCGCTGCCGAGGGTGGTGGCGAGTTTGGCGATGTGGACGCGGGCGGTGCGGACGTTCATGCCGAGGCGGTCGGCGATGACGGCGTCGGTGTGGCCCTCCACGAGCAGAGCCGCGATGGCCCGTTGGCGCGGGGTGACGCCGTTGAGGGAGGGGCGCTGGACGGCCTCGGGGTACATGGGGGTGGCCAGCCGCCACAGCCGCTCGAAGGTCGTGACGAAGTACGTCAGCAGGGCCGGGTGGCGCACCTCCAGGGCGAGCCGGCCGTCGTCGCCCGCGGGGATGAACGCCACTGTGCGGTCGACGACGATGAGCCGGTCCGGCAGCTCGTCGAGACCGCGCGCCCTGGTGTCGCCCCGCAGCCGCTCGAAACCGGCGTGCACGCTGGGCAGATGGCGCAGGGTGTGCTGGTAGAGGGCGCGGATACGGCCGCCCCGGTCGAGCAGCGCCTGGTCGCGGGAGTAGGCGGCCACGCTGGCGGCCTCGCCGCGCGGGCCGCTCAGCCCGGCGTGCGACTGGATGCAGAGCACCTCCTCGGTGGCCTCGGCCATCGTCTCGGTGATGGCCCGGTTGATCCGCTCGGTGCCGCTGTGCAGCCGCAGCTGGGGGGTGCCGGGGCCGGTGGCGTGCGGGGTGTCGATCCGCATCAGCGACGCGAACTGCTCCACCAGCCTTTCCTCCCGCCGCCGTTCGTCGGCGACGCGTGCCGCCGAGGTGCTCAGCAGCCGGTGCAGGGCCGCGGCCGGGGAGACCGGCTCCAGCAGCTCCGGGTCGTCCTGGACCGGGTGCAGCAGCCCGAGGCCGGTCAGACAGGGGGCGTCCGCCGCGTCCACGGCCCGTACGTGGCCGTCCAGCAGGGCCTGTTCGTACAGCTTGGCGCCGACGGCGCACAGCTCCTCCACCCCGTGCTCGAGGTGGGTCATCGGACGGCCTCCTCCCGCTCCAGGATTCCCGAGCGTGCGATGAGGTAGCCGAGCTGGGCGCGGCTGTCGCTGCCGAGGGTGGTGGCGAGTTTGGCGATGTGGACGCGGGCGGTGCGGACGTTCATGCCGAGGCGGTCGGCGATGACGGCGTCGGTGTGGCCCTCCACGAGCAGGGCCGCGATGGCGCGCTGGCGCGGGGTGACGCCGTTGAGTGTGGGGCGCTGGACGGCCTCGGGGTACATGGGGGTGGCCAGCCGCCAGAGGCGGTCGAAGGCGGTCACGAAGAAGCGGAGCAGGGCCGGGTGGCGCACCTCCAGGGCGAGCCGGCCGTCGTCGCCCGCGGGGATGAACGCCACTGTGCGGTCGACGACGATGAGCCGGTCCGGCAGCTCGTCCAGCGTGCGCGCCTCCGCCTCCCCGCGCAGCTCCTCGTAGCGCGCGAGGACGAGCGGCACATGGCGCTGGGTGTGCTGGTAGAGGGTGCGGATACGGCCGCCCCGGTCGAGCAGTGCCTGGTCGCGGTCCATGGCCACCGTCTGCGCGACCCGGCCGCGGGCGGTGTTGTAGTGCACGTTGGGCTGGATGCAGAGCACTTCGTCGGCCGCCTGGGCCATGGCGTCGCTGATGGCGCCGTTGATGCGTTCCGTGCCGCTGAGGATGCGCAGGGTGGGGGTGTCGGTGTGCGTCCCGTGCCGGGGCTCGACGCGCATCAGCGGCTCGAACAGCTTCGTCAGCCGCTCCTCGCGGCGGCGTTCCTCGGCGATACGGGCGCGGGAGCCGCGCAGCAGATGGTTCAGCAGAGCGGCGGGTGCGACGGGTTCGAGCCGGCCGAGGTCGTCGACGGACGGGTGCAGCAGCCCGAGGTCGGTCAGACAGGGGGCGTCCGCCGCCTCCGCGGTGCGGATGTGGCCGGCCCGCAGGGCCCGCTCGTACAGCGCGGCGCCCGCGCCGCACAGCTCGTCGATCCCGTGCTCAAGGTGGGTCACCGGACCGCCTCCTCCAGCTCGAGTATCCCGGACGTCGCTATCAGGTAGCCGAGTTGGGCCCGGTTCTCGCTGCCGAGGGTGGTGGCGAGCTTGGCGATGTGGTCCCGGGTGGTGCGGACGTTCATGCCGAGCCGCTCGGCGATCGCGGCGTCGGTGTGGCCCTCGGTCAGCAGCCGGGCGATGGCGCGCTGGCGCGGGGTGACGCCGTTGAGGGTGGGGCGCCGGACCGGTTGCGGGTACACGGGCGTGGCCAGCCGCCACAGCCGCTCGAAGGTGGTCACGAAGTACGCGACCAGCGCGGGGTGGCGGACCTCCAGCGCGAGGGCGCCGTCGTCGTCCGCGGGGAGGAAGGCCACCGTGCGGTCCATGACGATGAGCCGGTCGGTCAGTTCGTCCAGGCAGCGGCCCTCGATGTCGCCGACGAGCCGCTCGTTGTAGGCGTGGACGGCCGGCAGATGGACCACGGTGTGCTGGAAGAGGGTGCGGATACGGCCGCCGCGGTCGAGCAGCCGCTGGTCGCGGTGGTAGGCGATGTCATGGGCGGCCTCGCCGCGCGGACCGGCGAGGCCGGTGTGCGGCTGGATGCACAGGACCTCCTTGCACGCCTCCTCCATGGCCTCGGTGAGGGCCTGGTTGATCCGCTGGGTGCCGCTGTGCAGCCGCAGCAGCGGGGTGTCGGCTCCGGTGTCGGGGGCTCGCGCCCCGTCCGTCCGCATCAGCGGCTCGAACCGCTCCACCAGCCGGTCCTCGCGCCGGTACTCGTCCGCGATCCGGGCCCGGGAGCCGTGCAGCATCCGGACCAGGGCGGCGGCGGGTGCCACGGGTTCGAGGCGGGCAGGGGCGTCGCGGGCCGGGTGCAGCAGCCCGAAGCGGGTGAGGCAGGGCGCCTCGACGGTCTGCTCCGCGCACAACCAGCCGTCGCGCAGGGCCTGTTCGTACAGCTTCACCCCGGCGGCGCACAGCTCTTCGGCTCCGTGGTCCCGGTGTGGTGCCGCGGTCACTCCGATATCTCCTCCTGCTTCAGGATCCCCGACTCGCCGATCAGATAGCCCAGTTGGGCCCGGCTCTCGCTGCCGAGGGTGGCGGCGAGCTTGGCGATGTGGAGGCGGGCGGTGCGGACGTTCATGCCCAGGCGGTCGGCGATGGCCGTGTCGGTGTGACCCTCGACGAGCAGGGCGGCGATGGCGCGCTGGCGCGGGGTGATGTCGCCCGGCGCCGGCGGCTGGGCGACCTCGGGGTACATGGGCGTGGCCAGGTGCCAGAGCCGGTCGAAGACCGTGACGAGGTAGTCGAGCATCGCGGGGTGGCGGATCTCCAGGGCGAGCGTGCGTTCCTTGTTCGCGGGGATGAAGGCCACGGCCCGGTCGAAGACGAGCAGCCGCTCGGTGACCTCGTTCAGCGTGCGCGCCTCCACGTCGCCGTGCAGCCGTTCGTAGCGGGACTGCACGGTGGGGGCGTGCCGCAGCGTGTGCTGGTAGAGGGTGCGGATACGGCCGCCGCGGTCCAGCAGCGCCTGGTCGCGGTCGTACGCGAGCTGGTGGATCTCGGGCGGCGTACGGGTGTGGGTGTGGTGGGGGTGGATCGCGAGGCACTCGGTCATGGCGTCCGCCATGACGTGCGAGATGGCCTGGTTGATCCGGTCGTTGCCGCTGTGCACCCGCAGCGTCGGAGTTTCGCCGGTGGCCTGGACGAGGCCGGCGCTCGCCCGCAGCAGCGGCTCGAAGGCCCGGGCGAGGCGGGCTTCGTGCCGCCGTTCCTCGGCGACCCGCTCCGCGGAGGTGCGCAGCAGCTGTTGCAGGGCGACGGCGGCGGCGACGGGCTCCAGCACGTCCATGTCCGTGACGGTAGGCTGCAGCAGCCCCAACCGCAGCAGGCAGGGCGCCGCCGCGGCCTCCGCGCCGCTGATCCGCCCCTCGCGCAGGGCGTGTTGGTACAGACTCGTCCCCGCCGGGCACAGCGCCTCCAGGCCGTGCTCAGGGTGCGGGGCCGCGCTCACTCGTGTTCCTCCTCCAGGTCGAGTATCCCCGACTGCCCGATGAGGTAGCCCAGTTGGGCCCGGCTCTCGCTGCCGAGGGTGGCGGCGAGCTTGGCGATGTGGAGGCGGGCGGTGCGGACGTTCATGCCGAGGCGGTCGGCGATCACGGTGTCGGTGTGGCCCTCGATCAGCAGCCGGGCGATGGCGCGCTGGCGCGCGGTGACGCCGTTCAGGGACGGGCGCTGGGCGACCTCGGGGAACATCGGGCTGGCCAGGTGCCAGAGGCGGTCGAAGGTGATCGCGAAGTAGTCGAGCAGCGCCGGGTTGCGGATCTCCAGGGCGAGGGTGCGCTCCTTGTTCGCGGGGATGAAGGCCACCTGGCGGTCGATGACGAGCAGCCGCTCGGTGACCTCGTCCAGGGTGCGGGCCTCCACGTCGCCGCGCAGACAGTCGTAGCGGGAGGTGATCAGCGGCACGTGGCGACGGGTGTGGTGGTAGAGGGTGCGCAGACGGCCGCCGCGGTCGAGCACTGCCTGGTCGCGCATCAGGGCGGCGTTGTGTGCGGCTTCGTTCCCGCGGCTGTGCGGCTGGATGGCGAGGATCTCTTCGGAGGCGTGCTCCATGGCCTCGGAGATGGCGGCGTTGATCCGGTCGAGTCCGCTCAGCATCCGGATGCCGGCGGCGTCCGCCGGGGCCGGGGCCGCGAGGGCGAGCAGCGGTTCGAACGCCTCGGCGAGGCGGTCGCCTTGCCGGCGCCGGTGGGCGATGTCCTCGTCCACGGTGCGCAGCAGCCGGGGGAGGGCGACGGCGGGTGCCACCGGTCGCAGGCGCCGCGGGTCCGTCACGTCCGGCTGCAGGAGTCCGGTGTCGAGGAGACAGGGCAGCGCGTCGGCGTCCTGGGCCGGGACCTGGCCCTCACGCAGCGCACGGGTGTAGAGCTCCAGACCCGCCTCGCACAGTTCCTCCGGTCCGTGGTCGTGCGCTCTTGCGGTCAAGGACGGCTCTCCCCCTGTGGTTCAGGGCTCCTGCTTCAGGATTCCGGACTGGGCGATGAGGAATCCGAGCTGGGCCCGGCTTCCGCTGCCCAGGGCCTGGGCGAGCTTGGCGATGTGGGCGCGGCAGGTACGGACGTTCATGCCCAGGCGGCGGGCGATGGCCTCGTCGACATGGCCCTCGACCAGGAGCTTGGCGATGGAGTGCTGGATGTCGGTGATTCCGTCGGGGGCGGTTTCGTAGGGCGCTCCGGCGCTCAGCGGTACCGCCCGGTTCCACATGAACTCGAACACTTTGATCAGGTAGCGCACCAGTCCGGGGTGACGGAGTTCCAGGGCCACCTGACGGTCGTCCCGGATGGGGATGAACGCCACGGTGTCGTCGCAGATGATGAGCCGCTCCACCAGTTCGTCGATGGTGCGGTACTCCACCTTGCCATTGGTGAACTGGTCCACGTACGCCAGCCGGTCCGGACTGTACCTGGCCGTGTGCTGGTAGAGGGTCCGGATCCGCACTCCGCGTTCGATCAGTGGTTTGTCGCGTTCGAGGCCCTCGATGAGCCGGTGTTCGGGGCGGCGCCGACCGCTGGGCTGCACCGTGAGCATCTCCGTACGGCACTGGGCCGTGGCCAGATCCAGCGCCGCGTTGATCCGGTCGAGCCCCTCCAGGACGGTGATCGAGTGGGTCGGCGCGCTCTCCTGGGCACTGAGTGCCATGAACGGCTCGAAGGCGTCGGCGAGGGCCACGGACATCCGCCGCCGGTCGCTGATCTCCCGCTCCAGGGGGTGGAGGCGCTGGGCCAGGGCCACCGTCGGCGGGACGGGGCGCAGCCAGTTCGCATCGTCCGGATCCGGGTGAAGGAGGGCGAACTCCATCAGACATGGAGCAGCTTCGGCATCCGCCCGCGCGATGCGACCGGTGCGCAGTGCCGTCGCATAGAGCCGGTCGCCTTCGTCACACAGCTCGGTCACCGCATGGGGATGTGTCGCCTTAGTCCCATTTGTTGCCAAATCTCCACCCCCCAGGGTCCTGAACGTGCAGGAACATGATGCACCGATCGTGTGGTCATGACGTGCCCGAATGAGCCATCGTCTTACTCGACGGGGGAAGAGGGGACCTTCAAGTGAGGACGAAGCCGACTATGCGTAAGAGAATGCTTCGCTCGGTGCTTGTCGCCGCCTTCTCCGCCGTTGTGGCCTTCGGAACGCTGGCCGGCCTCTCCGGTGCGCAGGGGGACGGCCACAAGGCGAGTGGTACTCGGACCACGGGAACGGTGGCTGTCGGCGTCGAGACTCCGGTCAGCATGGACGACAGTGTCTGGGACTGACTATGACTATTCCACCGGACGACCGCTCCTTCCGACGCGAGATGGCCACCGCCTACCGCTCGGGCTGGCACTTCATCGACCTGGTCACGGCGATCCCGCACAGCGGTGACTCGCTGATGGTGACCGTGTTCGGAGAGCCGGTCGTCGTCACCCGTGACGAGGACGAGGACGTACGGGCGTACCGGTGTCTGCGCAAGCCCCGTGGGGCGCCGCAGCCGGTCCGGTGTGCCATCCGCTACGGCATGATCTTTGTGAACCTGGACCAACGTGACCACCGGCTGGCAGAACCGGAGGTCGCGGACTTGAGGACCATTTCGGCCACCCCCCGCAGTGCCTGACGCGATTCCCCCGTCGTAAAAAGATCGCTCAGGTGCTTCCCCCCGCAGCGGCGTCACCGTGACCTGAACACGGTGACGCCGCTGCAGTTTGTGCCGACATTTCGAGGTATGGGAGCGATCCCAGGTGGCTGAAACCGACCGGTTGACCGCCTCGCCTCAACCCCTCCCGAGCGCCCGCTCCAACTCGATCTCGATCACCACTCGGGAGGGGTTCTCGCCGGGCTCCCGGTGGTACCGCTCGGCGTACCGCCGCTCCGCCTCGGCCACCCGCTCCCGCTCGGTGTGCACATGCGCCCGGCCCTCCAGCGTGGCCCAGCGCCGGCCGTCCACCTGGCACACGGCGACCCGGGCGCCCTCGGGTCCGGCCGCGAGGACGTGGGACACCTTCGCGCTCGTCTTGTTCGCGATCACCCTGGCCAGCCGGGCCTCGGGGTCGTAGGTCACCCCGACCGGCACCACGTGCGGGCTGCCGTCGGGGCGCAGCGTGGTCAGGGTGCACAGGTGCCGTTCCCGCCAGAAGGCGAGGTACGGCTCGTCCGGCGTGGCCGGGTCCTGGGAGTAGGTGGGCATGGGTCGAAACCTAATTGCAGGAAGCTGCAATCCCCAAGGGAGCCGCACCTCCGCACCTTGAGTGGAATAGACTCAACTTTGTGTACGCTGGTTAAGTCAGCAGTGGGAGAGTGACAGCGGAGACACGGCCTGCGAGCCGACGCCGAGGAGGAGAACGCGAACGTGGACGCCGAGCTGACCAACAGGAGCCGGGACGCGATCAAAGCGGCCGGCAACCGGGCCGTGACCGAGGGGCACCCGGACCTCATGCCCGCCCACCTGCTCCTCGCGCTGCTCGCGGGGCAGGACAACGAGAACATCACCGACCTGCTGGCCGCCGTGGAGGCCGACCAGGTGGCGGTACGCTCCGGAGCCGAGCGGGTGCTCGCCGCGCTGCCCAGCGTGACCGGCTCCACCGTCGCGCCCCCGCAGCCCAACCGTGAGCTGCTGGCGGTCCTCGCGGACGCCGACGAGCGGGCGAAGGCACTCGGTGACGAGTACCTGTCCACCGAGCACCTGCTGATCGGCATCGCCGCGAAGGGCGGCGCGGCCGGTGAGGTGCTCCAGGGGCAGGGAGCCGACGCGAAGAAGCTGCAGGAGGCCTTTCAGAAGGCCAGGGGAGGACGCCGCGTGACCACCGCCGACCCCGAGGGCCAGTACAAGGCCCTGGAGAAGTTCGGCACCGACTTCACCGCCGCCGCCCGCGAGGGCCGGCTCGACCCGGTCATCGGGCGGGACCAGGAGATCCGCCGGGTCGTGCAGGTGCTGTCGCGTCGTACGAAGAACAACCCCGTCCTCATCGGCGAGCCCGGCGTCGGCAAGACCGCCGTGGTCGAGGGCCTCGCCCAGCGGATCGTGAAGGGGGACGTCCCCGAGTCGCTGAAGGACAAGCGGCTGGTCTCCCTCGACCTCGGCGCGATGGTGGCCGGCGCCAAGTACCGCGGGGAGTTCGAGGAGCGGCTGAAGTCCGTGCTCGCCGAGATCAAGGACTCCGACGGGCGGATCATCACGTTCATCGACGAGCTGCACACCGTCGTGGGCGCCGGCGCCGGCGGGGACTCCGCCATGGACGCGGGCAACATGCTCAAGCCGATGCTGGCCCGCGGCGAGCTGCGCATGGTCGGCGCGACCACCCTCGACGAGTACCGGGAGCGGATCGAGAAGGACCCCGCCCTGGAGCGCCGCTTCCAGCAGGTGCTGGTGGCGGAACCGACCGTCGAGGACACGATCGCCATCCTCCGCGGTCTGAAGGGCCGGTACGAGGCTCACCACAAGGTGCAGATCGCGGACAGCGCGCTGGTGGCCGCGGCCACCCTCTCCGACCGCTACATCACCTCCCGCTTCCTCCCCGACAAGGCCATCGACCTGGTCGACGAGGCGGCCTCCCGCCTGCGCATGGAGATCGACTCGTCCCCCGTCGAGATCGACGAACTCCAGCGCTCCGTAGACCGGTTGAAGATGGAGGAGCTGGCGATCGCCAAGGAGACCGACCCGGCCTCCCTCGAACGCCTGGAGAAGCTGCGCCGCGACCTCGCCGACAAGGAGGAGGAGCTGCGCGGCCTCACCGCCCGCTGGGAGAAGGAGAAGCAGTCCCTCAACCGGGTCGGTGAGCTGAAGGAGCGTCTCGACGACCTGCGCGGCCAGGCCGAACGCGCCCAGCGCGACGGCGACTTCGACACCGCGGCCAAGCTGCTGTACGGCGAGATCCCGCAGCTGGAGAAGGAGCTGGAGGAGGCCTCGGAGGCCGAGGAGGAGGTCGCCAAGGGCACGATGGTCAAGGAGGAGGTCGGCTCCGACGACATCGCCGACGTCGTCGCCGCCTGGACCGGCATCCCGGCCGGCCGCCTGCTGGAGGGCGAGACGCAGAAGCTGCTGCGCATGGAGGACGAGCTGGGCAAGCGCCTCATCGGCCAGACCGAGGCCGTCCGGGCGGTCAGCGACGCCGTACGACGCGCGCGGGCCGGCATCGCCGACCCCGACAGGCCCACCGGTTCCTTCCTCTTCCTCGGCCCGACGGGCGTCGGCAAGACCGAACTCGCCAAGGCGCTCGCCGACTTCCTCTTCGACGACGAGCGGGCCATGGTCCGCATCGACATGTCGGAGTACGGCGAGAAGCACAGCGTGGCCCGCCTGGTCGGCGCGCCCCCCGGGTACGTCGGCTACGAGGAGGGCGGCCAGCTCACCGAGGCCGTCCGCCGCCGCCCCTACACCGTCGTGCTGCTGGACGAGGTGGAGAAGGCCCACCCCGAGGTCTTCGACATCCTCCTGCAGGTGCTGGACGACGGCCGCCTGACGGACGGTCAGGGACGTACGGTCGACTTCCGCAACACCATCCTGGTGCTCACCTCCAACCTGGGCAGCCAGTACCTGGTCGACCCGGTGCTCGGCGAGGCGGAGAAGAAGGAGCAGGTCCTGGAGGTCGTGCGCACCTCCTTCAAGCCGGAGTTCCTCAACCGGCTCGACGACCTGGTGGTCTTCTCGGCCCTGAACAAGGACGAGCTGGCCCGGATCGCCCGGCTGCAGATCGACCGCCTGGCCAAGCGGCTGGCCGAACGCCGGCTCACCCTGGACATCACCCCCGAGGCGCTGGCCTGGCTGGCGGACGAGGGCAACGACCCGGCCTACGGCGCCCGCCCGCTGCGCCGCCTCGTCCAGACCGCGATCGGCGACCGCCTCGCCAAGGAGATCCTCTCCGGCGAGGTCAAGGACGGCGACACGGTCCGCGTGGACCGCTTCGGCGAGGGGCTGATCGTGGGCCCGGCGACGGGCAAGACCCTGTAGGACGCGTCGGCGTGCGGTCCCTTCCTCCGGCCCCTTCCTTCGGGTGGCCGGAGGAGGGGGCCGACGCGTTTCGGCGGTCGGCTCAGACGCTGCTCATGGCGACGTACAGCGTCCAGAAGAACCAGACCACGGCAGTCGGCCGGTGGGCGTCACACGGTGAACGCGGAGAAGGTCACCCTCGCCGTGTCGGGGCCCTCGTAGGTCACGTTCACGACGACCGCGTTCGCATCGACGCCGGCCGGGGGCTCGTGCTCCTCGGAGTCCAGGTTCAGACACAGGTCCGCCCCCTCGTCGCAGTACTCCGTGCCGGGCGTCGGCCCCTTCGGGTAGGTGGCCTTCAGCCAGTCGCGGACGTCCGCCCGCGGCATCCGGAAGCTGGCGTCGTAGTCGGTGTCCAGCCAGGCCTGCACGGTGCACTCGGTGTCGTACGCCCCCTTCGGCAGCTTCGCCCCGCCGAAGTCCAGCGCCTCGGCGCACGGCACCTTCTCCGGGCCCCCGCCCAGCGGATAGTCCGAGGTGGCGAACCGCACCACGGCCACGGCCAGCCACACCACGACCAGGGCGGGAAGCGCCCCGACCAGCGCGAAAAGGCCCCATCTGGTCCATCCTCCTGCCGCCACACCGACCCCCGCAGCCCGCCGACCCTCCACCCGACCGGACGGATCATGTCAGCCCACGGCTGACAGGCCCCGTCGGGGCTTGCCA
Organism: Streptomyces sp. NPDC085866; assembly: GCF_044541035.1. NCBI lineage: Bacteria > Bacillati > Actinomycetota > Actinomycetes > Kitasatosporales > Streptomycetaceae > Streptomyces > Streptomyces sp. NPDC085866. Next base: position 185,732 of record NZ_JBITSQ010000019.1, on the reverse strand, counting down.
CCCCCCTCCCCGCATGGGGGAGGATGACGGAATCCGCATGAAGGGAAAATCACGGTGAGCATCGACCCGTCCTCGATTCCGAACTTCGGGGGCCAGCCCGAACCGCAGCCCCAGGGACCGGGTGGCCCCGTCGTCCCGGATCAGGACCTCGTGAAGCAGCTCCTGGACCAGATGGAGCTGAAGTACGTCGTCGACGAGGAGGGAGACCTCGCGGCGCCGTGGGAGCTGTTCCGCACGTACTTCATGTTCCGCGGGGAGGCCGAACAGGCGGTCTTCTCGGTGCGGACCTTCTACGACCGCCCGCACAAGATCGACGAGAGGCCGCAGCTGCTGGAGTCCATCGACGACTGGAACCGCCGCACGCTGTGGCCCAAGGTTTACACGCACACCCACGACGACGGCACCGTCCGCCTCATCGGTGAGGCCCAGATGCTGATCGGCACCGGCGTCGACATCAACCACTGGGTCTCGTCCACGGTCAGCTGGGTGCGGGCCGCGATCGAGTTCGACAAGTGGCTGGTCGAGCAGCTGGGTCTGGAGCAGGAGATCGACGACGCGGAGAAGCCCGAGGAAGACGGGGAGTAACCAAGTCGGCCAGGCCCGGGGGCCACAGCCCCCGGGCAGGGGTCACATGTGCCGCAGTCGCTCCGCCGCCTCCTGCAGGACCTCCTCGCGCTTGCAGAACGCGAACCGCACGAAGGGCGCTCCCGCCTCGCGGTCGTCGTAGAAGACCGCGTTGGGGATGGCCACCACGCCCGCCCGCTCCGGCAGGGCGCGGCAGAAGGCGAAGCCGTCCTTCTCGCCGAGGGGGCGGATGTCGGTCGTGATGAAGTAGGTGCCGGCGGGCTTGAAGACCTCGAAGCCGGCCTCCGTCAGGCCGGCCGCCAGGACGTCCCGCTTGGCCAGCATGCCGGCGCGGAACGCCTCGAAGTACGTGTCCGGGAGAGCCAGGGCCTCCGCCACCGCGTACTGGAAGGGGCCCGAGGAGACGTAGGTCAGGAACTGCTTCGCCGAGCGGACCGCGGTCACCAGCTCCGGAGCCGCTGTCACCCAGCCGACCTTCCAGCCGGTGAAGGAGAAGGTCTTGCCGGCCGAGCCGATCGTCACCGTCCGCTCGCGCATCCCGGGGAACGCGGCCAGCGGCAGGTGCTCGGCGTCGTCGAAGACCAGGTGTTCGTAGACCTCGTCCGTCACCACCAGCAGGTCCCGCTCCACCGCCAGCTCGGCGACCGCGGCCAGCTCCGCACGCGTGAGGACCGTACCGGTCGGGTTGTGCGGGGTGTTGATCAGCAGCAGCCGGGTGCGGTCCGTGACCGCCGCGCGCAGCTCGTCCAGGTCCAGCCGGAAACGCGCCCCCTCGTCGAAGGACGGCCGCAGCGTCACCGGCACCCGCCGGCCGCCCGCCATCGCGATGCTCGCCGCGTAGGAGTCGTAGTACGGCTCCAGGGCCACGACCTCGTCGCCCGGCTCCAGCAGCGCCAGCAGCGAGGCCGCGATCGCCTCCGTCGCGCCCGCCGTGACCAGTACCTCGGTGTCGGGGTCGTACGACAGCCCGTAGCGGCGCTGCTGGTGCGCGGCGATCGCAGTGCGCAGCTCGGGGACGCCCGGGCCCGGCGGGTACTGGTTGCCGCGCCCGTCGCGCAGTGCGCGTACGGCGGCCTCCCGGACCTCCTCGGGGCCGTCGGTGTCGGGAAAGCCCTGGCCCAGGTTGATCGACCCGGTCGCCACGGCGAGGGCGGACATCTCCGCGAAGATCGTCGTCCCGAACTCGGCGAGACGGCGGTTGAGGTGCGGGCGCGCGCTGGACGTCATGCCGGCCATCCTGCGCCCTAGCTCTGGACTTCCTCAACTCTGCTTTGAGGCACAGGAGGGTCGGGCATCCCCCCGTCACCGCACTACAGGCGGTAAGGACGAGGCGTCCACGGGGGCCGCTTCGGGGGAACGGAAGGAGGGCGACGCCATGAGTGACACCGCGATCGAACTCATCATGCTGGCGGCGGGCGTGGTTGTGCTGACCCTGGCGAGCAAGATCCGTCGGAAGCGGCATGCCGGACCGTCGCTCCGCAAGGGACGCGGGCGGAACCGGGCGTACGGCTCGTCGTCGTCCAGCGCGGGCGCCAGCTGGTGGGCCGGTGACGGGGGCGGTGGCTCGTCGTCCGGCGGCCATCACTCGGGTGGCCATCACGGTGGCCACCACTCCTGCGGGGGCGGTCACTCGTCGTGCGGCGGTCACTCGTCCTGCGGCGGGGGCTCCTCCTGCGGTGGCGGCTCCTCCTGCGGCGGGGGCGGATGCGGGGGAGGCAGCTGACACGGGGCAGCCGAGCTTCCCCGCCCCCGGGCGCCCGTCGGACGAAGGCATTCCGCGGGCGCCTGCCCGTTTTGCCCGTGCGCCCCGGCGCACGCCGTGGTTGAACAGTTGAACTGTGGAGCCCTCTGAGGGATGGAAACCCCACGAAGTTGGGTAAAAACGCTGTGGCGGAGCCACTCTTCATGATTCCCTCTAAATCACCAGCGCAGCCCCGCGGACGTCCTGCAGACTCCCCTCCCCGGCCGGGCCGGCCGGGCTGACCGGGCTGACATGGCCGATCTCCCCCTCTTCTTCTGTGCGCTTCAGCGGAGCCGATCCATGCTCACGACCCTCAACACCTCCTACAGCGACACCCGCGCTGCCGATCTCGCCTGGGCCCTGGGGCGTGAGCCGCTGCCCGCCCTGGCCACCCTCGATCTGGAACTGACCGGGGTGAAGCTCCAGTTGAGACTGCTGGGCGCATCCCACCAGGTACTTCTGGAGGAGGAGCGGGGCAGTTGCTCGGAGACGGTCGCGTGCATCCCCGGGTCCAGCACCCCGCTGCCGCTGGGCGTCGCCAAGCGGGTCGGCGACTGGGAGTACGAGTTCGCGGCGCGCGTCGAGGTGCTCACGCCGGGCTCGTTCGCGGGCCGCGCCCAGGAGTTGCTGGCCCTCGTATCCGAGCACCCGCACGGCCTCGCCGGTGTCTTCCCCGGCAGCCCGCACGCCTTCACCGCGATGCTGGCCCAGCGGCACGGGGGTCAGGTGCACTGGCGCACCTGGCACGCCTACCCGCAGGACGGGCAGTTGGTGGCGACACGGACCCGGGTCGGGTCACGGACGCCGGTGGCCCAGTCGGGCTAGACGGCGGTGGACACGCTCTCGGCCGACATAAACCGGCAATGCGTCAACTGCCCCGAGTTCCACACGTGTGGGTGACGAAGCGTACCGAGCATGTGACGTAACGTCGCAACGTGATCGAACCGCACGCCCCCGCGCGCCCGGGCACCTCGCCCTGGCAGCCCGGCCCCGCACGGCTACCCGTCCGGCCCGGCACCGGGCGGTTCCTGGTCCTCGTGTGCGTCTTCGTCTGCGCGGCCTGCGGCCTGGTGTACGAACTCGAACTCGTCGCCTTCGCCTCGTACTTGATCGGAGACTCGGTCACCCAGGCGTCCGTCGTGCTGTCCGTGATGGTCTTCGCGATGGGTATCGGCTCCCTCGCCGCCAAGCGGCTGCGCTGGCACGCGGCCGCCGGCTTCGGGGCGATCGAGACCGCCCTCGCCCTGGTCGGCGGCTGCAGCGCGATGGCGTTGTACGCCGTCTTCGCCTGGACCGGCGGCTGGGGCGGGGTGTGGGCCGACGGCCCGCGCTGCCTCCTGGTCGCCTTCTCCCTCGCCATCGGTCTGCTCGTGGGCGCCGAAGTCCCCTTGCTGATGGAGCTGATCCAGCGCATCCGCCGCCAGGACGCGGGCGGCGCGGTCGCCGACCTGTTCGCGGCGGACTACGTCGGCGCCCTGGTCGGCGGCCTCGCCTTCCCCTTCCTGCTTCTGCCGTTCCTGGGCCAGTTGACCGGCGCCCTGCTCACCGGCACCGTCAACGTCGTCGCGGGCGGTGCCCTGGTCCTCGGCCTGTTCCGCCGCGACCTGTCCCGCCGCGCCCGCTGGACCCTGCTGCTCGTCGGCCTCGCCGTCCTCGCCGTCCTCGCCTCCGCCGCCGCCCTCGCCGACGAGTTCGAACGCGCCGCCCGGCACGCGGTGTACGGCAAGGACGTCCGGGTCGCCCTGCAGACAAACGTCCAGGAGGTCGTCCTCGCCGGCGGCACCCACGGCCACCCCCTCGACCTCTTCCTGGACGGCCGACTGCGGGTCGGTGGCCGCGACGAACGCCGCTACCACGAGGCGCTGGTCCACCCGGCGATGAGCGGCCCGCACGCGCGCGTGCTGATCCTCGGCGGCGGCGACGGCCTGGCCGCCCGCGAGGTCCTGCGGTACGGCGGCGTGCGCCGCGTCGACGTCGTCGAGCTCGACTCCGGCCTGATCGGTCTGGCCCGCAAAGACCCCGGCCTGTCCGCCCTCAACGGCCACGCCTTCGACGACCCCCGCGTCCGCGTCACGACCGCGGACGCGCTCAACTGGCTGCGCGGGGAGCGGCGGCCGGTGTACGACGTCGTGATCGCGGACCTGCCCGACCCCGGCATCACGGCCAGCACCAAGCTGTACTCCCAGGAGTTCTACGGCCTGGTCGGCCGCGTCCTGGCCCCCGGCGGCCGCCTGGTGGTGCACGCCGGCCCCGTCACGGCTCGCCCCCGCGCCTTCTGGACGGTGGCGTCGACCCTCCGGGCAGCCGGCTTCGGCATCTCCCCCTACCGCGTCCTGGGCCACGACTCCGGCTTCCCGGCGGGCCCGGACCGCTCGGCGGGGGCGTCGCGGGCACCGCACGACTGGGGGTTCCTGCTGGCGGCGCCGGGGGGCTCGGCTCCTCGGCTGACCTCGGGCCCGGGGGGTCCGAACCCACGGACCCTGTCCCGGGCCGAGCTGATGGCCGATGCGCGGGCGGCTGCCCGCACGAGGATCGAGGGGCTGTCGGCGTCGACGCTGGTGCATCCGCGCTATTGATGAGGCACCTGCTCAGGGGAGGGTACGTTCCGCTCACTCCTGGGTAGGCTCAGCCGACATGGAGCACCAGGTCTTCGTCCCGGTTCCGGCCGAGCGGCTCGGAGAGGCCCTTGCCGACCCCACACGGGTGGCGCGGGCGGTCCCCGGACTCCAGCAGGACGCCGGCGCCGAACCCGTCGCAGGACGCCTGAAGTTGCGCGTGGGCGGGCACTCCGTCACCTACCGCGGAGCGCTTCGCGTCACGCCCCGCGAGAACGGCACCTACGCCGTCGAGGGCGACGCCACCGAGGCCCGCGGCACCGGCGCCGTCAAGCTCGCCCTCACCCTGCGTCTCACCGGCACCGAGGACGGCACCACCGTCACGGTCGAGGGCACGGCGGACGCGGACGGCCGCATCGCGGAACTGCCGGCGGACGCGGTGGCCTCGGCGGTGACCCGGCTGCTGAACCGTTTCGTGGAGAGCCTGGCGGAGGCCCCGGAGGAGAAGGAACCGGAGCCCGAGCCGGAACACACCTCGATCTTCGACACCGAGGTCCCCCCGCCCTCCCTGGACACCGAGGACACCGAGGCGGACGCACACGAGGCCCAGACCTCCGACGACCGCTTCGGCGAGGACTTCGCCGACCTCGGCGAGCCCCCCGCCGAGGCCGCGCACGCGCGCCGCACCATGATCGGCCGCAGCGCGGAGGAGGTCGACCACGCCCCGCCGCGCGGCCGCTACGCCCCCGTACCGGCTCCCCAGAACGTCGCCGGGAACCCGGCCCTGCGCTGGGCGGCCCCCGCGGCGGCCCTGGCCCTGGCCTCGGCGATCGTCCTGGGCCGCGCCCTGCGCAAGCGCCGCTAGCGCCGACAGGCCCTAGCGATCCGGTGTCTCGCCCATGCCGAACCAGTCGTGGATCGGCCGTACCTCGACCGCCACGACATGGAAGTCGAGGACGCGCTCGGCGATCTCGCGTGCCCGCTCCGGGCTCGCGCACTCGATGACGTAGTAGGCGGTGAGCTGCTCGGCCGTGTCCGTGAGCGGCCCGTCCGCCGCGACCGACCCCTGCCCGGCCCAGCAGAGGGTCGCCGTGTCCCTCGGGTAGCCCAGCCCCGCGCCGTTCAGCATCTCGCCGGTCTCCGCCAGGTCCTCGTGGAGCGCTTCGTGCCTGCGGAACACCTCGGCGCGCTGCTCGGCGGTCATGGCCTCGGTCGCCGCCGGGTCGGCGTACATCAGCACCATGTACTTCATGCCCCCACCCTGGCACCGCGCGGACGGCGCACGCCCTCTTGATCGCCCCAGTAGGGTCGTCCCGTGAGTAACGAAGACATCACGCTGACCGCGGGCGACGCGGAAGTGGTCGTGCGGCCCGGCAACGGCGGCCGTATCGGTGGGCTCCGGATCGGCGGCGTGGAGCTGCTGCGCCAGGGCGAGCGCTTCGGCTGCTTCCCGATGGTGCCCTGGTGCGGCCGGATCCGCGAGGGCCGCTTCCTGGACGGCGCCACCGTCCGCCAGATGCCCCTGAACTCGCCGCCGCACGCCATCCACGGCACCGCGCGCGACGGCGCCTGGCGCACGGCCCGCGTCGACGGGCACGAGGCCGTCATCACGCACGACCTGACCGACCCCTGGCCGCACCGCGGCCGCGTCACCCACGTCGTCACGCTGACCGAGGACAGCCTGACGCTGACGATGTCCGTGGAGGCGTACGACGACTCCTTCCCGGCGCAGATCGGCTGGCACCCCTGGTTCCACCGGACCCTGGTGGGCGAGGACGGTGCAGTCGGCGAGGACGTCCGGCTGGACTTCACCCCCGCCTGGCAGGAGGAGCGTGGCGCCGACCACCTGCCGACCGGCAACCGCATCGACCGCAAGCCCGGCCCCTGGGACGACTGCTTCGGCATGCCCGGAGGTGTCGACGTCACCCTCACCTGGCCCGGACAGCTGGAGCTGAAGATCACCAGCCGCGAGGAGTGGGTCGTCGTCTACGACGAGCAGGCGGAGGCCGTCTGCGTGGAGCCGCAGACCGGTCCGCCCAACGGCCTGAACACGCTGCCCCGCCTGGTCACGCCGCTGGAGCCGCTGGAGGCGACGACCACCTGGAGCTGGCGGCGCCTCTAAGCTGTTCGGCATGACGGACGTACGTGGCGCGCTGCTGCAGCAGATCAAGGACAAGGCCGTGGTGCACGGCAAGGTGACCCTGTCGTCGGGCAAGGAAGCCGACTACTACATCGACCTTCGCCGGATCACGCTGGACGGCGAGGCCGCGCCGCTGGTCGGTCAGGTCATGCTCGACCTGACCGCCGAGCTGGACTTCGAGGCCGTCGGCGGCCTGACCCTGGGCGCCGACCCGGTGGCCACCGCGATGCTGCACGCCTCCGCCGCGCGCGGGAAGGTCCTGGACGCCTTCGTGGTCCGCAAGGCGGGCAAGGCGCACGGCCTGCAGCGCCGTATCGAGGGCGCCGAGGTCAAGAGCCGGCGTGTCCTCGCCGTCGAGGACACCTCCACCACCGGCGGCTCCGTGCTGACCGCCGTGGAGGCGCTGCGCGAGGCCGGAGCGGAGGTCGTCGCCGTCGCCACGATCGTGGACCGGGCGACCGGCGCGGCCGAGGCGATCGCCGAGCAGGCCGGGGTTCCGTACTTCTTCGCCTTCTCGAAGGATGAACTGGGTCTGGACTGACGCGCCGGTTTGACCTGGACTTGACCGGGGCGCCGACCATCACGTCATGTCTGGAAAGATGGGGACGACGATGACGTCGCCCCCAAGGTCTAGGTCAGGGCCGTAGTACGCAGATCGCCAACCCGCACACCCAAGGAGCGGACAGATGCCCATCGCAACCCCCGAGGTCTACAACGAGATGCTCGACCGGGCGAAGGCAGGCAAGTTCGCCTACCCGGCCATCAACGTCACCTCGACCCAGACCCTGCACGCGGCGCTGCGCGGCTTCGCGGAGGCGGAGAGCGACGGCATCGTCCAGATCTCCACGGGCGGCGCCGAGTTCCTGGGCGGCCAGTACAGCAAGGACATGGTGAGCGGCGCGGTCGCGCTCGCCGAGTTCGCGCACATCGTCGCCGAGAAGTACCCGGTCAACATCGCGCTGCACACCGACCACTGCCCGAAGGACAAGCTCGACGGGTACGTACGTCCGCTGCTCGCGATCTCCGAGGAGCGCGTCAAGGCCGGCCGCAACCCGCTGTTCCAGTCCCACATGTGGGACGGCTCCGCCGAGACCCTGGCCGACAACCTGGCCATCGCGCAGGAGCTGCTGGAGCAGGCCCGCCGCGCCAACATCATCCTCGAGGTCGAGATCACCCCGACCGGTGGCGAGGAGGACGGCGTCTCCCACGAGATCAACGACTCCCTGTACACCACGGTCGAGGACGCGATCCGCACCGCCGAGGCCCTGGGCCTGGGCGAGAAGGGCCGCTACCTGCTGGCCGCCTCCTTCGGCAACGTGCACGGCGTGTACAAGCCGGGCAACGTCGTGCTCCGTCCCGAGCTGCTGAAGGAGCTGAACGAGGGCGTCGCCGCCAAGTTCGGCAAGGCTGCTTCTTCTGGCCCCTTCGACTTCGTCTTCCACGGCGGCTCCGGCTCCACCGAGCAGGAGATCCTGACCGCGCTGGAGAACGGCGTCGTGAAGATGAACCTGGACACGGACACCCAGTACGCCTTCACCCGTCCGGTCGCCGCTCACATGTTCCAGAACTACGACGGCGTCCTGAAGATCGACGGCGAGGTCGGCAACAAGAAGGCCTACGACCCGCGCACCTGGGGCAAGCTGGCCGAGGCGTCGATGGCGGCCCGTGTCCTCGAGGCCACGCAGAACCTGCGCTCGGCGGGCAACAAGATCAAGTAAGCGCGTCTGACGACGTCTTCGGCGGACCCGGTGCCTCGGCACCGGGTCCGCTGTATATCTGGAGGCATGCCCGACGTCCGGATCGCCTCGTCCCGGGGCAGGTGGATCCTGTTCACCACGGTCCTCGGCTCCAGCATGGCCATGCTGGACTCCACCGTCGTCAACGTGGCGCTCCCGACCATCGGCCGCGACCTCGGCGCGAGCCTCGCCGCCCTGCAGTGGACGGTGAACGCGTACATGGTCACGCTGGCCGGCCTGATCCTGCTGGGCGGCTCGCTCGGGGACCGCTACGGCCGCCGGAAGATCTTCGTGCTGGGGGTCGTCTGGTTCGCGTCGGCGTCCCTGCTGTGCGGTCTGTCCCCCACCTCCGGCGTCCTCATCGCCGCCCGGGCCCTGCAGGGCGTCGGCGGCGCGCTCCTCACCCCCGGCTCCCTCGCCCTCATCCAGGCCTCCTTCCACCCGGACGACCGGAGTCGGGCGGTCGGCCTCTGGTCCGGCTTCGGTGGCATCGGCGCGGCCGTCGGCCCGTTCCTGGGCGGCTGGCTGGTGGACGGCCCCGGCTGGCGCTGGGTGTTCCTCCTCAACGTGCCGCTGGCCCTCCTCTGCGTCCCCGTCGCCGTCCGCCACGTCCCCGAGTCGGCCGACGCACGCCCTCACGGCCGCTTCGACGTCCTCGGCGCGACGCTGGGCGCCCTGGCACTCGCCCTGCTCACGTACGCGCTCATCGAGGCCCCGGGCGGCTCCCCGGGCGTGGTGCTGAGCGCGGTCGCGGGCGTGGCCACGGCCGTCGCCTTCGTCCACGTGGAGAGGCACCGCCCCGACCCCATGCTGCCGCCGGACATCTTCGCCTCGCGCCAGTTCACGGCGGTCAACCTGGTCACGCTGTGCGTGTACGCGGCCTTCGGCGGGTTCTTCTTCCTCACCGCGCTCCAGCTGCAGGTGGTGGCCGGCTACTCCGCCCTGCAGGCCGGTACGGCCCTGCTCCCCACGACGGCCATGATGCTGCTGTTCTCGGCTCGCTCCGGCGCGCTGGCCGACCGCACGGGCCCACGCCTGCCGCTCACCGTCGGTCCTCTGCTGTGCGCCGCGGCGATGCTGCTGATGCTCCGGGTGGGGCCCGGCGCGAACTACCTCACGGACGTTCTCCCGCCCCTCCTCGTGATGGGCACGGGCATGGTCGTCCTGGTCGCCCCGCTGACCGCCACGGTCCTCGCCTCCGTCGACACCGCCCGGGCGGGCCTGGCCAGCGGGATCAACAACGCGGCGGCGCGGGCGGCGGGCCTGTTGGCCGTGGCCGGGCTCCCCCTTCTGGCGGGCATGGGTCCGGAGGCGTACCGTTCCGCCGCGGCGTTCGACGCGGCCTTCGACCGCGCGATGCCGATCTGCGCGGGTGCGCTGGTCCTGGGCGCGATCCTGGCCTTCACCCTGATCCGCCGGCCCCCTCCGAACTGCCTCCACCCCGAGTGCAAGCGACACGGCTCCGTCATGTCTCCGCCACTGGAGCCGGAGCAGGAGCCCGGGCGCCTCTAGGGGGCTGCAGCACCGTCGGCTGAGCTGTCCCGGTCACGGTGCGTCAAACTGAACACATGACGATTCACGAGAACCTCCTCGGCGGCCCGCCCCCCACTCACCTCCCCGACGACCCGGAGCCCCGCGAGCTGCTCGCTCAGGGCACCGCGCCGGCGGACGTCGCCGCCAAGTACCCGACCTCCTCGCTCGCCTGGGCCCAGCTGGCCGACGATGCGTTCGAGCGGGGCGCGGTCGTGGAGTCGTACGCCTACGCCCGTACGGGCTACCACCGCGGCCTGGACGCCCTGCGCCGCAACGGCTGGAAGGGCCACGGCCCGGTCCCGTGGGAGCACGAGCCGAATCGCGGCTTCCTGCGCGCCCTGCACGCCCTCGCCCGCGCCGCCCAGTCCATCGGTGAGCAGGAGGAGTACGAGCGCTGCTCGCAGTTCCTGAAGGACTCCTCCCCGACGGCCGCCCAGACCCTGGGCTGACCGCTACGGGAGTTCCCGGTGTGGCCCGTCTGGCAGCAGACGGGCCTTGCCGTATCCGATGGGATTGCGGAGGATTTCGCTTGGGGACCGGGGCCCCCGTGCCGGCATCGGCAGGGGCGGACCGCTACCCGGAGTAACAACAGGAGACAGCGATGTCCCCAAAGGGTCACCCCCTTTCCGAGGCCGCTGAGCCCGAGACCCCGCATCTCGACTTCGCCGGCACGACGCCGTACGAGGACTACGTCAGGGCGGACGTGCTCACCCACCTCCAGCACACCCTCTCCGACGACCCCGGAGAGATGGTCTTCCTGGTCACCACCCAGGTCATGGAGCTGTGGTTCACGGTGATCGTGCACGAGTGGGAGACCGCCGCGAAGGCCCTCCGCTCGGACGACGTCCCGACCGCCGTCGCCGCGCTGAAGCGTTCCGTGCGGGAGCTGGAGGCCCTGAACGCCTCCTGGAAGCCGCTCGGCCAGCTGACCCCGGCCCAGTTCAACTCGTACCGCTCCGCCCTCGGCGAGGGCTCCGGTTTCCAGTCGGCGATGTACCGCCGCATGGAGTTCCTGCTCGGCGAGAAGTCCGCGTCCATGCTCGTCCCGCACCGCGGCGCCCCGCGCGTCCACGCGGAACTGGAGAAGGCGCTGCACGAGCCGAGCCTGTACGACGAGGTCGTACGGCTCCTCGCGCGCCGTGGCCACGCGATCCCCGAGTCCGTCCTGCACCGGGACGTCGCCCAGCGCTACGAGACCTCCGACGCCGTCGAGGCGGCCTGGACGGAGATCTACTCCGGCGACCAGAACGCCGAACTCGCCCGCCTCGGCGAGGCGCTGTCCGACGTCGCCGAACTGGTCTGGCGCTGGCGCAACGACCACCTGGTCGCCACCCGCCGCGCGATGGGCGCCAAGCCCGGCACGGGCGGCTCCGCGGGCGTGGCCTGGCTGGAGAAGCGCGCCGGCAAGAACGTGTTCCCGGAGCTGTGGACGGCGAGGTCCCATGTCTGAGCTGACCCTGCGCGCGAAGCAGCTGGACGCGGCCGACGCACTGGCCCCGCTGCGCTCCCGTTTCGTCCTCGACGACGTGGTCTACCTGGACGGCAACTCCCTCGGCGCCCTGCCGGCGAACGTGCCGGCCCGGATCGAGGACGTCGTCCGCCGGCAGTGGGGCGAGCTGCGCATCCGCTCCTGGGACGAGAGCGGCTGGTGGACGGCCCCCGAGCGGATCGGTGACCGCATCGCCCCGCTGGTCGGCGCGGAGCCGGGCCAGATCGTGGTGGGGGACTCCACAAGTGTCAACGTCTTCAAGGCACTTGTGGCGGCGGTACGCATGGTGGACCCGGCCCGCGACGAGATCCTGGTCGACGCGACGACGTTCCCCACGGACGGCTACATCGCCGAGTCGGCGGCTCGCCTGACCGGCCGCACCCTGCGCCCGGTGACCCCTGCGGAGGTGCCCGCGGCGCTGGGCGACCGTACGGCGGTGGTGCTGCTGAACCACGTGGACTACCGCAGCGGCCGGCTGCACGACCTGCCGTCGCTGACCGCCGCGATCCACGCGTCGGGCGCGCTCGCGGTCTGGGACCTGTGCCACAGTGCGGGCGCGCTGCCGGTGGGCCTGGACGAGCACGGGGTCGACCTGGCGGTCGGCTGCACCTACAAGTACCTGAACGGCGGCCCGGGTTCACCCGCGTTCCTCTACGTCCGCCGCGACCTGCAGGACCGCTTCGACTCCCCGCTGCCCGGCTGGAACTCGCACGCCGAGCCGTTCGGCATGAGTCAGTCCTACGACCCGGCACCGGGCGCCCTGCGCGGCCGCGTCGGCACCCCGGACATCCTGTCCATGCTGGCCCTGGAGGCGGCCCTGGAGATCTGGGACGACGTCTCCGTCGCCGCGGTCCGCGCCAAGTCCCTGGCCCTGACGGACTTCTTCCTGGAGTGCGTCGCGGCGTACACCGAGCCGGGCCGGGTCACCTCCGTGACCCCGGACCTCCACGAGGAGCGCGGCAGCCAGATCGCCCTGCGCTGCCCCGACGCGGGTGACGTGATGAAACAGCTCATCGAGCGGGGCGTGGTGGGCGACTTCCGTAACCCCGACGTCCTCCGCTTCGGCTTCAGCCCGCTGTACGTGAGCTTCGCCGAGGCGGAGCGGGCCGCGCGGGTGCTGGCGGAGGTGCTCGGCTAGACGAGTTGCGGCAAGCTGGGGCGGGGTGCGGTTGCGCCCCGCCCTCACCGTGCGTGACATCCCCATGTCCGCGCACGTCACCGGCCTGATACCGTCCCCGCCAACGGTCGACGAAGAATCGCCGCCTGGTCCGCCGAACCCTCCCCCAGTGCCTGAAGCCCGGGAGGTCCCCCATCGTCGCTGAGAGGTTGGAGCATGCCGGACGACGCCGCCGCAGCCCGCGCCGCCGCCGAAGAGGAGTCGGTCTTCTCGCACCCCGCGGTCGATCCCGACGTCACCGCCGTATACGGCGACCACCCCGACCAGGTGATCGACTTCTACGCCCCGCGGACCGACACGACCCTCGCCCCCCTGGTCGTCGTCCTGCACGGCGGGGCCTGGCGCGCCCCCTACGACCGCCGCCATGTCACCCCCTTCGTGGACTACCTGGCCCGTAAGGGTTTCGCCGTGGCCAACGTGGAGTACCGGCGCGGCGGCGACCCCCAGATCCCGGCACAGAACACCGGACCCGGCGCCGGAGCCCCGCCCGCACCCCTGGCAGGCCGCTGGCCCGACACCTTCGACGACGTGGCCGCCGCCATGGACGTCCTACCCTCCCTGGTCCACGGGGCACTCCCGCAGGCCGACCCGCGCCGCACGGTCCTCACCGGCCACTCGGCGGGCGGCCACCTCGCCCTGTGGGCAGCGGCCCGCCACGTCCTGCCCGCCGACGCCCCGTGGCGCACGGACCGCCCGGCCCCGCTGCGGGGCGTGGTGGCTCTCGCCCCCATCGCGGACTTCGCGGTGTCGGAGAAGCTGGACGTCTGCGGCAACGCCGCCCTGCAACTCCTCGGCGGCCAGGACAACTTCGCCGAGCGCCGGCCGTACGCCGACCCCGCGCTCCTGCTCCCGACGGGCATCGCGACGACCCTCGTCCAGGGCCGCGCGGACCTCGTCGTACCGCAGGCGGTCGCCGAGTCCTACGCGGACGCGGCGGCGAAGGCGGGCGAGGTGGTGGGCCTGACGCTGCTGGAGGACGTCGGCCACTTCCCGCTGATCGACCCGGCGGCGGACGCGTGCGCGGTGGTGGCGGAGGAGATCGCCCAACTGGCGTGGTGACCCCTGCCCACGGCCCCCGTCATACCCGTAGTACCTGAGAGCTACCTCGCAGAACGGCTCCCTGGCGGGACGCCGACGACGCCCCCTGATTCCTAACTTCCCTCTGGGACAAGCCCGATGGCCGGGCACTCCGAGAGGAACCGCATCATGGGGCACAACCCGCCGCTGCCGCTCCGGACCGACAAGCTGCAGCCGCCGACGGCGCCTTCGCCCCACGAGGGCCACCCGCACCCGACGGCACAAGCAGCGCGAGTGGTGCGGGTGGGAACCCGGACCCGGCCGAAGGCCGGGTGCCCACCCACGCACCCGCACCCGAAATCGCACCGCATCTGGCGTCAGGCCCTCCTCACGGCCACCACGGTCGCAGCCCTCATCGCAGCCGCGCACCCCCAGATCCCGGCCCCCACCCCTCCCACGCTCCCCGCCCCCACCGCAGCCACCCTCCGGTCGACCTACCAGGCGAACCGCGAGAACGCCACCCACGCAGCCGACATGGCCGCCGCCCACGGGGACCTCCACCGAGCCGCAGCCGACCGAACCCTCGCCGTCCGCAACCTCCTCACCTTCGACGGCAGGGGCTCGGGCCAGGCCGTAGAAGTCCTCGGCGACCCGACCCGTGCGGACCACATCGCCGTCCTGGTCCCCGGCTCCGACACCACCCTCGACACCTACGCCCGCTTCCACAGAACCGCAGCGGCCCTCTACCAGGAGGCGCACCGCACCAACCCGCGCACAGCAGTCGTCGCCTGGCTCGGCTACAAGGCTCCCGCCACGATCAGCACCACGGTCACGACCACCACCCGGGCCGACGAAGCGGCCCCCCGTCTCCACGCGTTCATAAGGGAGTTGCGCACCCTCACCCCCCACCGCGCCCACATCTCCCTCCTCTGCCACTCCTACGGCTCCGTCGTCTGCGCCCGTTCCGCCCCCGCCCTGCCCGTGGACGACATGGTCCTGCTCGGCAGCCCCGGTACAGCCGCGGACACCGTCGCCGGCCTGCACACCCGCGCCCGGCTCTGGGCGGCCCGTGGCAGCAGGGACTGGGTCGCGCACGTGCCCCACGTCCGCGCCGGCCTTCTCCTCGCCACCCTCGGCTTCGGCACCGACCCCGTCTCCCGCGCCTTCGGCGCCCGGGTCTTCGGTGCGGCCGACGCCGACCACAGCGGCTACTTCACCCCGGGCTCGGTCTCCCTCGCCAACCTGGCCCGGATCACCCTCGGCGAGACCTCGGAGGTGACCCGTGGCTGAGTCGACCCTGCGCGCTCCCCGCCGCGCACTGCACGCGATCCGTCAGGGCGCCCACCGCGTGGACGCCGCCACACCCGCCTCCCGGGACCGAGCGGTGGACGCCCTGCGCGCCTTCGCGATCCTCGGTGTCGTCCTCGGCCACTGGCTGGTCACGGCACTGGTCGCGCAGGACGGCGGCCTGCACACGGCGAGCCCGCTGCAGCACATGCCCTGGCTGGCCCCGGTCTCCTGGGTCTTCCAGACCCTGGCGGTGTTCTTCCTGGTGGGCGGCCACGTGGCGACCCGCAGCCTGGCCTCGGCACAGGCCCGCGGCACGACGTACCGCGACTGGCTCCGCACCCGTCTCACCCGCCTCCTGCGCCCGGTGGCAGCCCTGCTCGTCCTGTGGACGGTGGCCGCACTCGCCCTCCTCCTCACCGGCGCCCCGCTCCCGACCCTCCACGCCCTCGTCAAACTCGCCCTGTCCCCCCTCTGGTTCCTCCTGGTCTTCGCGGCCCTGACGGCCGCGACCCCCCTCCTCACCCGACTCAACCCCCTCTGGCCCCTGGCCGTCGTCCTGCATGTGGACGTCCTGCGCTTCGGCCTGCACGTCGGGCCGTCCTGGCTCGGCTGGGTGAACCTGGCGGCGGGCTGGCTGGTCCCATACACCCTGGGCGCGGCCTGGACCCGAGGCGAACTGGAGAGCCGCCGAGCAGCCTGGGTCCTGCTCATATCCGGTACGACGGCGACGGCGGTCCTGATCCTCTGGGCGGGCTACCCGGCCTCGATGGTCGGAGTCCCCGGCACCCCGACCTCCAACCTCAACCCCCCGACCCTGGCGGCCGTCACCTTCGGCCTGGCCCAATGCGGCCTGGCGTTGCTCCTCCGAGACCGCCTGCACCGGGCGATGACCCGCCCCCTCGCCTGGTCGGCAGTCACCCTGACCAACCTCTCGGCGATGACGATCTTCCTCTGGCACCAGACGGCACTGATGGCCACCACGGCCACCGCCCTCCTGGCCGGCCGTCTCCCCGGCCTCCACACCCGCCCCGACTCCCTGACCTGGGTGGCGTCCCGCCTGGCCTGCCTCCCCCTCTTCGCCCTGGCCCTGGCTCTCTTCTGGCTGACGTTCCGCCACCACGAACAGGGCCCCCGTCGCCCCCGAAAGCGCCCCTCCCGCCTCATCCACCACCACACCCCCCGAGCAAAGACCCCACACAATGCCTAAAGTTGACCAAGTGACCCCAGAGGCCCCCAACGGCAACTCGGCCCCCCAGGGCCAACCCGAGGCCGCCGACGGCGCTTCCGCTCCACCGGGGCCACCCGCACCCGAAGAGGCACCCGCACCCATAACCGCACCCGCACCCGAATCCGCACCCCCCAAGTCCCGCCTGCGCACCTGGCTGGGAGAAACCCCCTCCCCCCACTCACCCCCCTTCTCCAAGTACCGCGGGCTCCGCCTCCTCACCTACCTCCTCACCGCCTACACGGCCCTCGGCATCGCCCTGGCCGGCGGCGACGAACTGCACACCTCCTACGGCCTCACCGCAGCCGTAGCCCTCCTCACCACGTTCCTCCAGGCCGCCGCCGTCGTCCTGGCCCTGTGGCGCCCCACCCCCGCCTGGGCCCTCTCCCTGGCCGCCGCCACCCTCACCGCACTGCTGGCCCGCCCCCACCTGGAGCCGGGCTCCGTCCCGGGCCCCAACTGGCCCTGGACCACGCCCACTCTGCTCGCCCACATGGCCGTGCTCCTCCTCCTCGCCCTGCGCGTCCGCATACGCCTGACCCTCGCCGCCCTGGCGGTGACGACCCTGGCGACGTACGTCCTGCAGGACCCGATCGGCGCCCAGAACTACTCCTCGACCGGCGTCGTGGCCGTAGCCCTCTTCGCGGTCTCCGTCCTCATCGGCACCGCCCTGCGCGGCCGCAGCGAGGCCCGCACCCAGCTGATCGAGCAGACGACGATCACCGCGGAGGAACGCGCCCGCCGCACCCTCCTGGAGGAGCGCAGCCGTATCGCCCGCGAGCTGCACGACGTGGTCGCCCATCACATGTCGGTGATCTCCATCCAGGCCCAGGTGGCCCCCCACCTGGTGGAGAACCCCTCGGAGGAGTTGCAGGAGAACCTCGCCGGGATCCGCAACAACGCCCTGGAGGCCCTCACCGAGCTGCGCCGTGTCCTCGGCGTCCTGCGCTCCGAGTCCCCCGACGGCCCCGAGGCGGCCGAGGACCCGTACCGGCTGACGGCCCCCGGCACCGGCCCGGCCCCCGACGCCCCGCAGCCGAACCTCGCCCGTCTGGGCGCCCTGATCGAGAACACCAGGGCGGCCGGCCTGGACGTCGTCATCGACTACCGCGGCACGTCCCGCACCTATCCACAGGGTGTGGAACTGTCGGCGTACAGGATCGTCCAGGAGGCGCTCAGCAACGCCCTGCGGCACGCCCCGGGTTCGCGGGTCCGGGTGGAGGTCGACCATCAGTCCGACGGCATCTTCCTGTGCGTGACCAACTCCCGCCCCCGCCGCCCGGTCCAGCCCTCCCCGGGCTCCGGCCACGGCCTGCTGGGCATGCGGGAGCGCGCGGCGATGCTCGGCGGGCACCTCACCGCGACCCCGAACCTGCACGGCGGCTTCATGGTGACGGCGTTCCTCCCCAAGACGGGCACCCGCCGTCCGCCCCGGCCGCTGCGCCCGGACTTCCCCCGCCCCGAGATCTACTTCCCGCCCCTGTCCGACGACGACCCGCACCACCCCCAGCCCCCGACAGGAGGACCGACCCCATGACGAGCGGCGCCGGCACCATCCGCGTACTCATCGCCGACGACCAGCAGATGGTCCGCCAGGGCTTCACCGTGCTGCTCAACACCAAGCCCGACATCGAGGTGATCGGACAGGCGGTGCACGGACGCGACGCGATCGCGAAGGCCGCCGAACTGACCCCGGACGTGGTCCTGATGGACATCCGGATGCCCGAACTCGGCGGCATCGAGGCGACCGACCGCATCACCGCCGACCACCCGGGCGTGAAGGTCCTGGTCCTCACCACCTTCGACCTGGACGAGTACGTGTACGACGCGCTGCGCGCCGGGGCCTCCGGGTTCCTGCTCAAGGACGCCTCCGCCGACCAGCTCGCCGAGGCGGTGCGCGTGGTGGCGGCCGGGGACGCGCTGCTCGCCCCGGGCATCACCCGCCGCCTGATCGCCGAGTTCGCCCGCTTGGACGGCTCACCCCGGGCCCCGCTCAAGCAGCGCGTGGGCGACCTGACGGAGCGTGAGACGGAGGTGCTCGCACTGATCGCGCAGGGTCTGTCGAACGCCGAGATCGCCGAGCACCTGGTCGTCGCCGAGCAGACCGTGAAGACCCACGTGGGCCGCATCCTGGTGAAGCTGGGCCTGCGTGACCGCACCCAGGCGGCGATCTTCGCCTACGAGTCCGGCCTGGTCCGCCCCGGCGGTCACTGACCCCCGTCCGACCGGCACCCGTAGGTACCGTCCCGCCCCCTACCTGTAGTACCTGAGAAGGATTCCCGAGGACCCCCCTCCGAGGGGACGACCGTCATCCCGCCCGGGGCCTACCGTTTTCCACGTGACCGAGACGACGCACACCCAGCCGACACCGCCGGGCGGAGCCGCGAGGCCGCGCAGCCCGGAGTTCCGGCTCGCCGCGGACGCCCTGCGCGGGCTGCGGCAGGACCTGTTCCACGATGCCTTCGCCTACCGCCCGCTGCCCCGCAGGGGCGCCGACGGCCGGCTCGCCCGCCGCGGCGGCCGGATGAAGGAGTACGCGGCCTGGACACCGCACACGGTCGTCGCCGTCCTCGGCACGCTGGCGGGATTCCTCGGCGTGGCGAGCACGGACGACTCCGGACTGCTGCCGCTGCTGTGCGGGCTGCTGGCCCTGGGGCCGGTCCTGCTGACCCTGGCGCGTCCGGTGGGAGCGTTCTGGTTCTCGCTCGCCGCGACCACGGCCACCGCCACCCTGATAGGCAGCGGCTGGAGCGACTGGCCGTGGCTGCCGGGCAGCTTCCTGTCCCACCTGGTGGTGCTCACGGTCGTCGCGCTCCGCACCCGCCCGCGCACGGCGGCGTGGATGTGGGTGCTGACGGCGGCCTACGGCTTCGTCGCCGAGAGCGGCTTCGGCTGGGGCCACTACGACACCAACATCGGCCCGATGCTGATTCTCTCCGCGCTGATCCTGCTGGTCGTCTCCGTCCGGCAGATACGCAGGGAGGCTCAGCAGGAGGTGACCGCCCAGCAGACGGTGACCGCCGTGGAGCGTTCGCGGCGAACGCTGCTGGAGGAGCGCACGACCATCGCCCGCGAGCTGCACGACGTGGTCGCCCACCACATGTCGGTGGTCGCCATCCAGGCGGAGGCGGCGCCCTACCGGGTGGAGAACCCGCCGCCGGAGCTGGAGAAGGCGTTCGCCACCATCCGGGAGAACGCGGTGGCGGCCCTGACCGAGCTGCGCCGGGTCCTGGGCGTGGTCCGAGCGGAGGACTACGAGGCGCCGGACGCCCCGCAACCCACCCTCGCCGACCTGGACGGGCTGCTCGCCAATGTGCGGGAGGCCGGGCTGGAGGTGGAGAAGGTAGTGACCGGCGCGGTGCGTGAAATGCCGCAGGGCGTCGAGCTGTCGGCGTACCGGATCGTGCAGGAGGCGCTGAGCAACACGCTGCGGCACGCACCGGGTGCCGGGGCACGGGTCGAGATCGGGTACGTGCTCGGCGGCCTGGGCCTGCGCATAGTCAACGGCCCGCCGCCCGCCTCGGCCCAGCTGAGTCCCTCGCCGGGCGCCGGGCACGGCATCACAGGGATGCGGGAGCGCGTCTCGATGCTGAACGGGGAGATGACGACGGGCCCGACGGCCGACGGAGGACATGAGGTGACCGTGTTCCTGCCGGTGCCGGCGGCGGACACCGCGAGCGAGGGTGAGGCATGACGATCCGCGTACTGATCGCGGACGACCAGATGATGGTGCGCGAGGGCTTCTCGGTCCTGCTGAACGCGATGCCGGACATCGAGGTCGTCGGCGAGGCGGTCAACGGCCGTCAGGCGGTCGAGCGGGTGCGGGAACTCGCGCCGGACGTGGTGCTGATGGACATCCGCATGCCGGAGCTGAACGGCATCGAGGCGACGCGGGAGATCGTCGCGGCTGACGACACGGCGAAGGTGCTGGTACTGACCACGTTCGACCTGGACGAGTACGTGTACCAGGCGCTGCGTGCGGGAGCCTCCGGCTTCCTCCTGAAGGACGCCTCGGCCCGCCAGCTCGCCGACGGCGTACGGGTGGTGGCCTCCGGCGAGGCACTGCTCGCCCCCTCGGTGACCAGGCGGCTGATAACCGAGTTCTCCCGGCTGTCGCAGACGCCGCGCATGATGCCGTCGGCGCAGGCGGCGTACGGGGAGCTGACGGAGCGGGAGACGGAGGTGCTGGTCCTGATCGCACAGGGCCTGTCGAACGCGGAGATCGCCGAGCGGCTGGTGGTGGCGGAGTCGACGATCAAGACCCACGTGAGCCGGATCCTGGTGAAGCTGGGGCTGCGCGACCGCACCCAGGCGGCGGTGTTCGCGTACGAGGCGCGGTTGGTGACACCGGGCTGACAGCGCGTGCCATCTTGCGCGAACGTCCCCGTTGCCAACTAGTGTTCGACAATGTGCATCTGCGGATGCGCACGTGCGAAGACTTCAGGTGACGGGGGTTACACGGGGGATGGGCTACGTTCTGCCCGGATGGGCCGATGAGATTCTGGACTTCATCGGAATCAACTGGCCGAACGTCGACGAGGACGACTACCGCGAAATGGCCGACGCCATGCGGGACTTCGCCGACAAGTTCGAGGGCCATGGCGCCGATGCGCACAAGGCGGTGTCGCGCATCCTGTCCTCCTCGCAGGGGTGGGCCGTCGATGCGATGGAGAAACACTGGTCCCACGTCAAGGCGGGGCATCTGGAGAAGGTCCCGGAGATAGCCCGGCTGTTCGCGGATGCGTGCGACGTGGTCGCGGACGTCATCTTCGGGATGAAGACCAAGGCCGAGATCGAACTCGGGGCGATGGCAGCCTCGTTGGGCATCTCGGTGGGACTTGCCTTCGTCACCGGTGGTCTGTCGGCGGTGATCGGGGCGGCCGAGACCGCGGCGATACGGCAGGCGGTCAAGCGGATCATCGACGAGGCCGTCGACCGGATCGTGGACGAGCTGATGGCACGGGTGACCGCGCCCGTCACGGCGAAGCTCGAGTCCATGGTCGAAGACATGGTCTTCGACCTGGTGGAGGGAGCCTTCCAGCTGCCCCCCGCTCCGGGCGACGGACAGTCGGGCGGCTCGGGCGCCTCGGGCGGCTCGGGTGGTTCGGGCGCCTCGGGCGGCAAGCACGGCGGAGCGATGCACCTGGCCTCCGCCGGTGGCGGAGGCGGCGACGGGATGCAGTTGGCCTCCGCCGGCGGCTCGGGCAAGCGGACCGTCATCGACCACATCGAGTTCGAGGACGGCGCCGGCAAGGTCTCCGCCCACGGCGGGGAACTGCATCTGTCCGGCACGGGCTCGCTGTCGAAGGCGAAGGGTGCCTTCGGCCGCACCCGCGGCAGGGACCCCTTCACCCAGGCGTTCGACTCCGTCCTCGAAGGCGCTCTGAAGGGCTCCGAGAAAGCCCTGGGCAAGATCGCCAAGCATGTCACCGAGACCATCCCGGACCGGGTGAAGGCCACCTCCCGCCTGCACAAGGGCAACGACCTCGACGTCCGCGACCGGGTCAACGCCATCACCGGCGGCAAGAAGGGCGGTGACGGCGGGGCCCGGCGAAGGATTCCCCAGTCGCTGCGTACGACTCTGGACAGCGCCCGTGAGAAGGCCGTGGCCCTGACGCAGCGCCGCTGCAAGACCGACCCGGTCGACGTGGCGAGCGGCGAGATGGTGCTGTCCCAGACGGACCTGGCCCTGCCGGGTGTTCTCCCGCTGGTGCTGCGGCGCACCCACATATCCGGCTACCGCTACGGCCACTGCTTCGGGACGAGCTGGGCCTCCACGCTCGACGAGCGCCTGGAGATGACGGGCAGCGGAGCGATCTGGGCGCGCGAGGACGGATCCCTGCTCCAGTACCCGCACCTGCCGCGCGAGGCGGGCGAAGAGGTGATGCCCCTGGAAGGCGAGCGCATCCCCCTCACGTACGTCGACCGATCGGCCCTCGGCGAGGTCACGTACGCCACGTTCGACGTCCGCTCCGGCCTGACCCGGCGGTTCACCGGCAACCCGTACACCTCCGGCAGTCTGTACTGGCTGGAGGACCTCGAGGACCGCAACGGCAACGCCATACAGATCGCACGCGACGACGAGGGCATCCCCTCGACGCTCCTGCACGAGGGCGGCTACCGAGTGAGCGTCGCCCGGGACGCCGGCCTCGGTCGGGTCACGGCCCTCGACCTGGAGACCCCCGAAGGCCCGGTCCGGGTCGCCTCGTTCGCCTACGACGAGAGGCACGACCTGGTGGGAGCGTCGGGCGCGCGTGGGGTGCCTCTGCGGTTCACCTACGACGA
Source organism: Streptomyces sp. NPDC085866 (assembly GCF_044541035.1). Taxonomy (NCBI): domain Bacteria; kingdom Bacillati; phylum Actinomycetota; class Actinomycetes; order Kitasatosporales; family Streptomycetaceae; genus Streptomyces; species Streptomyces sp. NPDC085866. The sequence goes on along the minus strand of NZ_JBITSQ010000019.1, from coordinate 162,959 downwards.
CGAGCACCGCGTCACCTCGTGGACCGACCGCAACGGCCACACCTACGGCTACGGGTACGACGCGGCCGGCCGGGTCGTGGAGACGACCGGCCCCGACGGTGCGCTCTCCTCGCGCTTCGCCTACGACACCGCCGCCCGCGAGACCCGCTTCACCGACTCCACCGGCGCGGTCACCGTCACCCGCTTCAACCAGCTCGGCCAGACGATCGGCGAGACCGACCCGCTCGGCAACACCGTGCGCTTCGAGTGGGACCGCTACGACAACCTGCTGTCACGCACCGACGAGTTGGGGCACACCTCCCGGTTCACGTACGACGACGCGGGCAACCTCACGACCGTGCACTACCCGGACGGGCGGCAGGCCTCGACCACATACAACGCGCTGCATCTGCCGGAGACGATGACCGGCCCGGACGGCACCGTTTGGCGGCAGACCTTCGACGAGCGGGGCAACCGCACCGGGATGGTCGCGCCGGACGGCACCTCGACCACGTTCACCTACGACGCGACGGGCGCCCCGGTCACGGTCACGTTCCCGGCCGGCGAGACGGAGACGCGCACCAACGACCAGGCGGGTCTGGTCCTTTCGGTCTCCGACGGGCACGGTGCCACGTACACGGTGCGCCGCGACGCGTTCGGACGGCCCTGCGAGTCCGTCGACCCCGCCGGATCAGTGACCCGTCTGGAGTGGACGGCGGACGGCTGGCTCACCCGGCGCACCGCACCCGACGGGGCGAGCGAGCGGTGGACGTACGACGAGGAGGGAAACTGTCTCACCCACACCGGCCCGCTGGGCGGTGTGACCCGTTTCGAGTACACGTGGTTCGACCTGCTGGCCGCCCGTACGGGCAAGGACGGGGCCCGCTACGAGTTCACGTACGACACCGAACTGCGGATCAGCGGCGTGCTCAACCCGCAGGGGAGGACGTGGAGTTACCGGTACGGCCCGTCCGGCCTGACCGACTCCGAGACCGACTTCGACGGGCGCACCACGCGCTACGAGTACGACGCCGCCGGCCGCCTCGTCGCCCGGACGACCCCGCTCGGGCAGCGCATCGCCTTCACGTTCGACGCGGTGGGCAACGTGCTGGAGAAGGACGCCGACGGCGTGCTCACCCGCTACACGTACGACAGCGACGACCGGCTCGTCGCGGCCGTCTCGCCGACCTCCTCGCTCGTCCTGGAACGCGACGCCATGGGGCGGCTGACCGCGGAGACGGTCGACGGCCGCAGCATGCGCTACGGCTACGACCCGCACGGCGAACTGGTCTCGCGCACGACACCGACCGGCGCCGCCACCTCGTACGCGTACGACGCCGCGGGCAACCGGGTGCGCGTCGACTGCGCCGGTCACGCGCTCGGGTTCGCCCACGACGAGCTGGGGCGCGAGACACGGCGCACGCTGGGCCCCGCGCACGCGCCGGTGACGCTCGACTCGCAGTGGGACACGATCGGCCGCCTTTCGGCCCGGTCGCTGAGCACGCCGGGCGGCATCGTTCGGGACCGCTCCTACGGCTACCGCGCCGACGGCTTCCTGACGCGTCTCACGGACCGGCAGGCCGGAGTGGACTGGCAGTTCGAGCTCGACGTGGCGGGCCGCCCGCTCGGCGTCACCGCCGGCGACTGGTCGGAGCGCTACGCCTACGACGCCACCGGGAACCAGACCGACGCCCACTGGCCCGACCAGGCCCGGCACACCGAGAGCCGTGGCGAGCGGACCTACGACGGAAGCCGGCTGCTCGGCGCGGACGGCGTGCGCTACGAGTACGACGACGCCGGACGGGTCGTGCTGCGCCAGAAGCGGCGTCTGTCCCGCAAGCCCGACACCTGGCGCTACACCTGGGACGCCGAGGACCGCCTGGTCTCCTGCACCACCCCCGACGGCACCGTGTGGCGCTACACCTACGACGCGCTGGGCCGCCGCACCGCCAAGCACCGCATGAGTGCCGACGGGCACGGCGTGGCGGCCACGGTCCGCTTCGCATGGGACGGCACCCAGCTGGCCGAGGAGACCGACACGGCCACGGGTGTCACGCTGACCTGGGAATACGAGGGCCTGCAGCCGATGGCCCAACTGGAACGCAGACTGCCGCCCGACGCCGAACAGCGCGAGGTGGACAGCCGGTTCTTCGCCATCGTCACCGACGTCATCGGCACCCCGACCGAACTCGTCGACGAACAGGGCGACATCGCCTGGTACAAGCGTTCCACGGTCTGGGGCATCACCACCCGCAACCGGGACGCCCGGGCCCATACGCCGCTGCGCTTCCCCGGCCAGTACGCGGACCCGGAGACGGGCCTGCACTACAACCTGAACCGGCACTACGACCCCGAGACGGCCCGCTATGTGTCGTCGGACCCGCTGGGACTGGTGCCCGCGCCCAACGCCGCCGCGTACGTCGTCAACCCCTTCACGTGGATGGACCCCGAGGGTCTGGTCGCCAAGGGGTGCACGCAGATCGGCGGCTGGTACGGCGGACTGCTGCCCTCGAACCGGCAGGCGGACGGGAAGCGGTATCCGCAGCCGATGGAGGTCAACCACATCCCGGCCAAGTCGGCGTACAAGGACGTCATCGAGCCCGGGTTCTACATCGCGAACAAGCCCCACAAGAAGCAGAAGGTCAACAACGGTCCGGCCATTCGCATGGAGCAGGCGGACCACGAGCAGCTCTACAGCACGGGGTACTCGCACGAGTCCCAGGCGTGGCAGCAGTGGCAGCGCGAGCTGATCAATCAGGGCCGCATCACCGAAGCCATGCGCATGGACATCGACGACATCAAGCGGCGATTCCCCGACAAGTACGATCAGCACATCAAGGACATGGTGGCCAGCCTGAAGCACAACAAGCCCCTCCAGGCGATGCTCAAGAAACGAGGATGGAGCATCGACGAGAACGCCCTGCTGGCGTGAGGGTCCGGGGCACGTAATCGAGGGAGTGAGTATGGAACTGGAACTGCTGCCGCATGTCGGCGTCGCGCGTTTCCGGCTCGGCATGTCGGTCGAGGAAGCGCGCGGCGCGTTGGACGAGTGGGGGCTTTTCCGGGTCGTCGCGAGTGACGCGGAGCCGGGACAGATCACGCTCACGCACGACGCGTCCCGGCTGGGCGTCGTGCTCGGGTTCACCAAGGGCGCGCTGAGCGGTGTGGAGCTGTTCCGGTTCCAGAACGAGGACGCCGACGTGCGGGTGCTGCTCGACGGGCTCGACGTCTTCCGCACGCCGAGCGAGGACCTCTTCGAACAGCTCGCGGAACGGGGCCACACCGTCGAGGAGAACGACCTGGGCTTCGACGCCCTGCCGGAGCTGAAGGTGATCCTCGCGAACCAGAGCAGCTACGAGTACCCGATGGACGAAGAGGGCGACCCGATCTACTACGACTACGTCCTGGTCGCCAACCAGATCTGAGCGGCGGGCAGCCGAGGACCGCGGCCGAGCGTGTCAGGGGCGGACACCCCTGGTCAGGCGCCGGTCCGAGGCGTTAGCGTCCCCGCATGGCAGGCCCTACCGACCTCGCGTTCGACCCCTGGGACCCCGCGTTCCTCGCCGACCCGTACCCGGCCTACGCCGAGCTGCGCGCCCGCGGCCGGGTGATCCGGTACGAGCCGACCGACCAGTGGCTGGTCCCGCACCACGCCGACGTCTCGGCGCTGCTGCGGGACCGGCGCCTCGGCCGGACGTACCAGCACAGGTTCACGCACGAGGACTTCGGGCGTACCGCACCCCCGCCGGAGCACGAGCCGTTCCACACGCTCAACGACCACGGCATGCTCGACCTCGAACCGCCGGACCACACCCGCATCCGGCGGCTGGTGTCGAAGGCGTTCACCCCGCGCACGGTCGAGCAGCTGAAGCCGTACGTGGCGAACCTCGCCGGCGTGCTGGTGGACCGGCTGGTCGCGGCGGGCGGCGGAGATCTGCTCACGGACGTCGCCGAGCCGCTCCCCGTGGCCGTCATCGCCGAGATGCTGGGCATCCCGGAGTCCGACCGGGCCCCGCTGCGCCCCTGGTCGGCGGACATCTGCGGGATGTACGAGCTGAACCCGTCGAAGGAGACGGCAGCGCGGGCCGTCCAGGCATCGACCGAGTTCTCGGACTACCTCCGCGAGCTGATCGCCGAGCGCCGCAAGGAGCCGGGTGACGACCTGATCTCCGGGCTCATCGCCGCGCACGACGAGGGTGACCGCCTGACCGAGCAGGAGATGATCTCCACGGCCGTGCTGCTGCTGAACGCGGGGCACGAGGCGACCGTCAACGCCACGGTGAACGGCTGGCACGCCCTCTTCCGCAACCCCTCTCAGCTGGCCGCCCTCCGCGCCGACCACTCCCTGATCCCCTCGGCGATCGAGGAGCTGATGCGCTACGACACCCCGCTCCAGCTCTTCGAGCGCTGGGTCCTGGACGACATCGAGATCGACGGCACGACGATCCCCAGGGGTTCGGAGATCGCCATGCTCTTCGGCTCCGCCAACCACGACCCCGAGGTCTTCCAGAACCCCGAGAACCTCGACCTCACCCGCAGGGACAACCCCCACATCTCCTTCAGCGCAGGCATCCACTACTGCATCGGCGCCCCCCTGGCCCGCATCGAGCTGGCGGCTTCGATGACTGCGCTGCTGGAGAAGGCCCCCACCCTGACCCCGGCCGCAGAGCCCCAGCGCAAGCCGAACTTCGTGATCCGGGGGTTGGAGGGGCTGGACGTACTGATCGCCTGACCGCCGGGACGGCTGGGTTCACGAGGTCAGGTCACGCCTGCGCAGCCCCGCCAGCCCCGCTCCCACGAGCGCCACCGCGAGCCCCGTCAGGACCAGCACCGGCTCCCACTCCATCCCCCCACCCGGCAGCTTGGGCAGGTGGCCGAACGGGGACAGGTCCAGCACGATCCGGGGGGCGTTCAGGGCCGGGCCCACCCAGCCGATCAGGAGGGTCGCCACGGCGATGCCCCAGGCGGCCGGGGCCAGGCGCGGGGCCAGGCCGTAGAGCAGGAGGGTCAGCGCGCCGATCACCCAGACCGCCGGGAGCTGGACCAGGCAGGCGCCCAGAACCGGTCCGATCTCCTTGCCGTAGCCCACCGCGAAGCCCAGGCCTGCCAGGAGCATGATCAGGGCCGAGCCGGCGAAGGCGATCGTCAGGTGGCTCGCGGCCCAGCGGAGGCGGCCGACCGCGCAGGCCAGTACCGGTTCGGCGCGGCCGGAGGTCTCCTCGCCGTGCAGGCGCAGGACCGACCCGACGACGTAGAGCGCCGCGATCAGGCCCAGCATGCCGACCATCGACGCCAGGAACGCGTCCGTGAGACCGCTCTGGCCGCCCATCCGCTCGAAGATCTGCCGGGCCCGTTCGTTGTCGCGGACCAGGTCGGCCGCGCCGTCCGTGAGACCGCCGTAGACGACCCCGGCGAGGAAGAAGCCGAGGGACCAGCCGAGGACGCTGCCGCGTTGCAGGCGCCAGGCCAGGGCGGCTGCTGTGCCGAGGCGGCCCGTGGGCGGGCCCGGGAGGGTGGGCAGGAAGCTCATGCCGACGTCGCGGCGGCCCGCCAGCTCGTAGGCGATCAGGGCCTGCACGGCCACCGCCGCCGCGAACAGCAGCAGCACCCACCAGCGTTCGGCGGCGAAGGAGCGCTGGTTCTCCAGCCAGCCCAGGGGGGACAGCCAGGTCAGGAGGGAGGAGCCGTCGTTCGTTGTCGAGTCGCCGGCCGCGCGCAGGACGAAGGCCGCGCCGAGGACCGCCGCCGTCAGGCCGCGGGCGAGGCGCGCGCTCTGGGTCAGCTGGGCGACGATCGCCGTCGTCGTGGCGAAGACCATGCCGACCCCGGCGAGACCGAGGCCGAAGGACAGTGCGCCCGTGGCTCCCTGCGCGGACAGGCCCGCCGTGATCAGCAGGGCCAGTACGGCGTTGGCGGTCGCCGCCGCCAGCAGGGCCGCGGTGAGGGAGGCCCGGCGGCCCACCATCCCGGACGCCACCAGTTCCTGGCGGCCGCTCTCCTCCTCGTCCCGGGTGTGCCGCACGACGATCAGCAGGCTCATCGTGGCCGCGAGCGCGGCGGCGTACACGCCCACGCGCCAGGCCGTCAGCGCGCCGAGCGAGGTGTCGAAGACCGGGCCGATCAGGGCGCGGAACGAGGCGTTGGTCTGCAACTGGCTCACCAGGTCGGCGCGTTCGGCCGCGGTGCCGTACAGGGTCTTCAGGGTGTTCGGCATGGAGAGGACCATCAGCGCGTTCACCGCGATCCACACCGGGATCAGCAAGCGGTCGCGGCGCAGCGAGAAACGCAGCAGCACTCCCGTTCCCGTGAAGGTCGTCATCGCGCCGCCGCCTCGTCGAGATCCTGGTAGTGGCGCAGGAACAGCTCCTCAAGCGTCGGCGGGGTCGAGGTCAGGGACCGTACGCCCGACTCGCTCAACTGGCGCAGGACCGCGTCCAGATGGTCGGTCTCCACCTGGAGGTGGACCCGGTGGCCCTGGACGTCCAGGTCGTGGACGCCGGGCAGGTGCGCCAACCCGTTGGGCGGGCCCGCGAGTTCGGCGCTCACGCTCGTCCTCGTCAGGTGGCGCAGGTCGGCCAGGGAGCCGGCCTCCACGGTCCGGCCCCTGCGGATGATGCTGACGCGGTCGCACAGCTCCTCGACCTCGCTGAGGATGTGGGAGGACAGCAGGATCGTCCGGCCGCGGTCCCGCTCCTCCTCCACGCAGCGCTGGAAGACCTCCTCCATCAGCGGGTCCAGGCCCGAGGTCGGCTCGTCGAGGATCAGCAGGTCCACGTCCGAGGCGAAGGCGGCGACCAGGGCGACCTTCTGCCGGTTGCCCTTGGAGTAGGTGCGGCCCTTCTTGGTGGGGTCCAGCTCGAAGCGGTCGATCAGGTCCGCGCGACGCCGCGCGTCCAGCCCCCCGCGCAGCCTGCCGTACAGGTCGATGACCTCGCCGCCGGAGAGATTGCGCCACAGGGTCACGTCGCCGGGGACGTAGGCGATCCGGCGGTGCACCTCGACCGCGTCCTTCCACGGGTCGCGGCCCAGCACCTGCGCCGCGCCCGAGTCCGCGCGCAGCAGGCCGAGCAGGACCCGGATGGTGGTCGACTTGCCGGAACCGTTGGGGCCGAGGAAGCCGTGGACCTCGCCGGTCTCGACATCGAGGTCGAGACCGTCCAGCGCATGGGTACGGCCGAAGGACTTGTGGAGTCCGGAGACCGTGATTGCCTTGGTCATGCCTCCGAACGTACGCTTACTTCAGAAATTTGTGAAGTTAAGGAACTGCATGAACCCCGGATAGGGTGAGGGGCATGACGGAGCCGAGTACTGAGCGGGACCCGGAGTCGGTCTCGAGGTTCGTGGAGCACTTCGCGGCGCAGCTGGTCGAGGCCGGCATGCCGCGCATGCCCTCCCGGGTCTTCGCCGCGCTGCTCGCCTCCGACACCGGCACCCTGACCTCGGCCGAGCTGGGCGAACAGCTGAGGATCAGCCCCGCGGCCGTCTCCGGTGCCGTGCGCTACCTCGCCCAGGTGCACATGGTGTCCCGCGAGCGGGAGCCCGGCTCGCGCCGGGAGCGGTACCGGGTGCACAGCGACCAGTGGTACGAGGCGCTCACCAACCGCGAGGCGATCATCAAGCGCTGGGAGGACGCCCTCAGGGACGGCGTGGCCGGCCTGGGCCCCGACACACCGGCCGGGCGCAGGCTGGCCGAGACGCTCGCCTTCTTCGAGTTCATCGAGCGGGACGTCGCCGAGATGATGGAACGCTGGCGGGCGTACCGCGAGGAGAGGTTCGGGAGCTGAGGCCGGGGTCACCGCAACTCCCCTGGGGTGCGGGGCAGTGTCCGGCATGCGGCTGCCGCCGCGTGGGCGCGACCGGCCGCGACGGCGCCGCAGCCGGCCAACGACACACCGCGGCACCGCCGGCGGAGCGTTACCGCTCCTTCGTCTCCTCCAGCACCGTCCGCCCCAGCAGCGCGTACCGCTCGGGCGAGCGCCGCTTGAGGTACTGCGCGTAGCCGATCCCCGCCGCCGCGATCAGCGCGACCAGCCACGGTGTCGCCTTCAGGACCATCGAGCCGGACTCCGAGCCGGCCGCCGCGCCCATGTTGGACACCAGCAGCGCGACCACCGCGAGCATCGCGATCCCGCCGATCAGCGGGGCGGCGGTGGTCCGGAACCAGTGCCGGCTCTCCGGGTGGTGGCCGCGGAAGTAGACCAGCACCGCGAACGAGCACACGGCCTGGACGACGAGGATCGCCATGGTGCCGAGGATGGCGAGCAGCACGTACGTGCCGCTGTACGGGTCCTTGCCCGCGGCCCAGAACGCGCCCACCAGCAGCCCGCTCACCACCGTCTGCACCAGGCCCGCGATGTGCGGGGAGCCGTGCCGGGCGTGGGTGCGGCCGACGGTGTTCTTCAGGGACGGCAGGACACCCTCGCGGCCCAGCGCGTACATGTAGCGGGCGGCGCAGTTGTGGAAGGCCATGCCGCAGGCCAGCGAGCCGGTGATCATCAGCCACTGCATGACGTCGACCGCCCAGTGGCCGACGTAGCGCTCGGTGGGGTTGAAGAAGAGGCCCATCGGGTCCTTGGTCGCCACCTCCACGGCGCTTCCCGCGCCGGTGCCCGAGATGGCCATCCAGGAGACGAAGACGTAGAAGACGCCGACGCCCAGAACGCTGATCATCGTCGCCTTGGGGATGATCTTCTTCGGGTCGCGGGACTCCTCGCCGTACATCGCCGTCGACTCGAAGCCGACCCAGGACCAGAAGGCGAAGAAGAGCCCGAGCCCGGCGGACGTGCCCTTGAAGGCGTTGACCGGGTTGACCGGCGCGAAGGTGAAGCCGTGCGGCCCGCCGCCGTGGAAGGCGACCGAGACGGCCATCGCGGCCAGCACGGTCACCTCGGTCGCCAGCAGCACCACCAGCAGCTTCTCGGCGACGCTCACGCCGAACCAGGTGCCGGTGGCGTTGATCGCCAGCATCAGGATCGCGAAGGTCCACCACGGGACGTCGAGCCCCGACTGGTCCTTGAGGGTGGTCGTGGCGAAGGTGGAGAAGATCCCGATCAGCGCGGGCTCGAAGACGACGTACGCGAAGGTCGCGAGGAGTCCCGAGGCGAGGCCGATGGTGCGGCCGAGGCCGTAGGAGATGAAGCCGTAGAAGGCTCCCGTGGACGTGATGTGCTTCGCCATGGATGTGAAACCCACGGAAAAGATTGCCAGGACGACCATTGCGACGAGATAGCTTGCGGGCGCCCCGATGCCGTTGCCGGCGGACACCATGAAGGGCACGTTGCCGGTCATCGCGGTGATCGGCGCGGCCGTGGCGACGGCCATGAACACCACACCGAGCAGGCCGACTGCGTTGGGTTTCAGCCGATGAACCACTCCGTCGTCGTCCGTCTTCGCCGCCGGGGCGACGCCCTCGTCCACTGCCATCGGGTGGCCCCTCTCCTGATCGCCACGCGCGGACGCACCACGCCTTGATGGAGCAGGATGGTGGAGGGAGAACCGGTCCCTCAAGGGGTCGGCACGGTTAAATATTTGTCACCAGACCTTTAGAGCCGGTCCGGGGAGCCCGCAGGAGGGCATCGGCGGGCGGGCCCGGGGGCCACCCATGGGCGGGCGCGAGGGTGAGCGACGGGCGGGCTCGGGGTCAGTGATGGGCGGGCTCGGGGTCAGTGATGGGCGGGCTCGGGGTCAGTGATGGGCGGGGTCGGGGGTCAGTGATCGGTAGGCAGCGTCAGCGCCCAGGCCGCCTCGCGCACGGTCCACGTCCGGCGTCGTACGGGCCCCGAGACCTGCGCGTCGGCCCGGTAGCGGAAGTCCGACCCGATCACCGTCACCGCGCGGCCACGGGCCCGCAGCGGCGTCGCCTCGGCGCCCACCGACAGCGGCCGGACCTCCACCTCGGCCATCCCGCGGGAACCCGGCGTCACCGACACCGCCTCCACGGGCTGGTCCAGGTCCACGAGCGTCTCGCCGTCCAGCTCGACCCGGAGCCGGGAGGGGCCCGGGGCCGGAACGCCCGCCAGGCGGGTCGGGCGCGGGGCCAGGGTGCGCACCAGGGAGCGGTACGTCGTCCGCAGCCAGGGACGCCCGGAGGGGACGCCCACCGGCTCGGTGGAGGCCGAGGCCCGCACCGGCGCCGACGGGATGCCCAGCGCGCCCAGGACGACCCCGTCGCTGTCGTCCACGAGCAGGTCCAGGCGCCGCTCCGCGCCGTCCAGCACGGCCCGCGCGGCCGCGACCGCACCGGCGGGCACGCCGAGGGACTCCGCCAGGGCGGCACCCCCGACCGGGACCATCGACAGTGCACATCCGGCCAGCTCGCGATGGCGGTGCAGCAGGGTCACCGCGCGGACCAACGCCCGGTCGTCGCCGACCACGACCGGGCGCCGGGACCCTCGCCGGCCGAGCGCCCGGGCGAATTCCTCGGGGCTGTCCGGCAGGCACACCTTGGTGGTCGCACCCGCGCTGAGCACGTCTTTCGCGATCCGGACGGACTCCCCGTCCGTCTGCCGTGCCGCCGGATCGATGATCACCAGCAGCTGATCGGACGTCGCGAAGGTCGCCACCTCGGTCCTGCCTCGCTTCCTCGGGTAGCATCTTTGTGCAAGAGCCCCTTGCGCTATTGCGCCAGGGGCTTCGTCTATTCCGGGGCATCCGGTCCGACGGTTGTGCGACCAAAGGCGGTCGCGGTGGTACGCGGCGGTGAACCTTACGCCCCTGCCCCCGACCTTGGACATGCCCCGCCCGGAAGGGGTGTACGCGCGTGCCCGCACTTGTGCTGCTCGGTGCTCAGTGGGGTGACGAAGGCAAGGGGAAGGCCACCGACCTGCTCGGTGGCTCGGTGGACTATGTAGTGCGCTACCAGGGCGGCAACAACGCCGGCCACACGGTGGTCGTCGGCGACCAGAAGTATGCACTCCACCTCCTCCCTTCCGGAATCCTCTCTCCCGGTTGTACGCCGGTCATCGGTAACGGTGTCGTCGTCGACCCGTCGGTCCTGCTCTCCGAGCTGAGCGGTCTGAACGAGCGTGGCGTCGACACGTCCAAGCTCCTGATCAGCGGTAACGCGCACATCATCACGCCGTACAACGTGACCGTCGACAAGGTGACGGAACGCTTCCTCGGCAAGCGCAAGATCGGTACGACCGGCCGCGGCATCGGCCCGACCTACGCCGACAAGATCAACCGCGTCGGCATCCGGGTCCAGGACCTGTACGACGAGTCGATCCTGCAGCAGAAGGTCGAGGCGGCCCTCGACGTCAAGAACCAGCTGCTCACCAAGCTGTACAACCGGCGGGTCATCTCCGCCGACCAGGTGGTCGAGGAGCTGCTGGGCTACGCCGAGCAGATCAAGCCGTACGTCACCGACACCGTGCTGGTCCTCAACCAGGCGCTGGAGGAGAACAAGGTCGTCCTGTTCGAGGGCGGTCAGGGCACCCTGCTCGACATCGACCACGGCACGTACCCCTTCGTCACCTCCTCGAACCCGACCGCGGGCGGTGCCTGCACCGGCGCCGGCGTGGGCCCGACGAAGATCAGCCGTGTGATCGGCATCCTCAAGGCCTACACGACCCGTGTCGGCGCCGGTCCCTTCCCGACCGAGCTGTTCGACAAGGACGGCGAGGCGCTGCGCCGCATCGGTGGCGAGCGGGGCGTGACGACCGGCCGTGACCGCCGCTGCGGCTGGTTCGACGCGGTCATCGCCCGCTACGCGACCCGCGTGAACGGCCTGACCGACTTCTTCCTCACCAAGCTGGACGTCCTGACCGGCTGGGAGGAGATCCCGGTCTGCGTGGCGTACGAGATCGACGGCAAGCGCGTCGAGGAGCTCCCGTACTCGCAGACCGACTTCCACCACGCGAAGCCGGTCTACGAGACCCTGCCGGGCTGGTCCGAGGACATCACCAAGGCGAAGTCCTTCTCCGACCTCCCGAAGAACGCCCAGAACTACGTCAAGGCGCTGGAGGAGATGTCCGGCGCCCCGATCTCCGCGATCGGCGTGGGCCCGGGCCGGGACGAGACGATCGAGATCAACTCGTTCCTGTAGACCGCGGGCACGGACCGCCACAGGACCGCCCGCCGATCCGCCCTCAGGCGTGATCGGCGGGCGGTCCCGCGTTCTGCGCGATGCAATCGGAGTATGAGCATCCACCGGAAGGTACGGTGCCGGGGGCCGTACGGCGGTGAAGGTGACCAGGCTGCCGGTACGGACTGCTCCGATCCCGCCGTTTTCGAGGTCGCCCGCCAGGGCCTGCCGGCGCTCCTGGTGTGCCCGATCCACCTCGGGCCCTCGCTGCTGGTGGCGAGCAGGATCCTGTGGCCGCCGGAGATCCGGCTCATCGGCCGCCCCTGACCGCTCTCTACATTGATCCATTCAGATTATATTTCGTGATTTATCGGCGACGCGCGGTAGGACTCCTCTCGCAAAGAACGGCTTCCTCGATCCATTCGAGGAACCTGGCAGACAAGAGGAAGAAAATATGCGACGCATCGCGCTCGGACTCGTCTCGGCTGCGTGCACCACCGTGCTGGTCGCCACGCCGGCACTCGCCCAGAACCCGCACTTCCTGTTCGCAAACAACTCGGTGAACAGCAACGGGACCCTCTCGACCTCGTTCAAGGAGGTCGGCCTGGGTACCGGTACGACCAGCGTCAGGATCACGCTCACGGCGAGCGCGACCGCTGTCTACCAGTGCTTCAACAACGGCGGCAAGCACCCCAAGGCCGGAAACAAGGAGACCCTGCAGAGCGACGTGATCGCCTCCGGCAACTTCCCTGTGCGCAACGGGCAGACCACCGGGACCTTGACGGTGGGTCCGCTCGGCCCGGGTGACTTCAAGTGCCCGGCGGGGCAGAAGCTGTTCCTGGAGAGCGTGTCCTACTCCAACACCCGCGTCAGCGATGCGGCCGGCAACTCGCTGGGGGCCACGCCCGACCCGATCTCGCGGACGCTCCACATCCAGGTCTGACGGCTGCGACAACAGCCCGTCGACCACCACGTGCAGGGGCACGAGGAAGCGCCCCTGCACGTGGTGCGTGCCGCGGTGTGTGTCAGGTGCGTCACCCGTACGGCGGGCCCGGCGTGTGGCCGGTTGCTGCGGCTGGAAGCCTAGGATCCGTCACCGGGGAGGGGAAATGTCCGCCTTGACGGGTTGAGGGTCGATCCCCTCCATGACCGAAGGAGCCGGGATGTCGCACCGCGTCGGCAGGACCCATTGGCGACGCTTCGCGGTGGTCCTGGTGCCCGGCGTCGCGGCCTGCGCGGCCCTCGGCATCGTCATGGGAGAGGGGGCACTGGCAGCGTCGTTCCTCATTTCCGGCAAGAGGTTCCAGGTCACCGCGGACACGCTGGTCTCTCGCGGACTCAGCAGCTACGGCATGGTGGACGTGACCAAGCAGGGCGAGCTGGTGCCGGTCCAGGTCGTCGGATCCCGGCGCGCGACGATCAGCGGACTGTGCCAGTCCGTACTGATCGACGTCCCGGTGCTGGGCCCGCAGACCCTGAAGATCACCGGCGGGAACGAACGCCCGGTCCAGGCGTCGAACCTGTTCCTCGACACGACGTTCCAGTCGGCCGGGCAGGCGGATTTCCGGAACTTCGACATGGGTGTCGCGCAGGGGGAGATCACCAAGGGGCCGGTCAATCCGGGCGACAGGGACTCGCGCTTCTTCGACCCCAGCGGCTTCGGGCAGCAGGCCACGTCGGTCACCCTGACCGACGTGCGCGTGACCGCGGTCGCGCTCACCGCCGGTACGTTCAACGTCCCCGGCCTGCGCGTGCGGATCGAGCAGGGCCACCACGAATGCTCCTGACCCCTGGGCGGGGCGAATCCTCCGTACGCCCCCGCATCCGTGCGACAGCGGCGCACGCCCGCCGCAGGTTCCGCGCCTGGCGTGGTGAACGCCCCTTCTGGGCCGGGCTCTTCACCCTGGCGGCGGGGCTGCCCATCCTGTACTGGCCGTACGTGAACCTGGACATGGGCTCCCTTCCGCTGGCCATGTCGACCACCCCCGGTGCCGGGTCCCTGATCATCGGAGTCCTGCTCATCACCCTGGGGCTCAGCCTCTGGTACCAACCCCACCTTCGCCTGTTCGCCGGGGTCGCCACCCTCCTGCTCGCCCTCGCCTCCTTCCCCGTCGCGAACCTCGGCGGCCTCTTCCTCGGCGTGTTCACCGGCCTGATCGGCGGCTCCCTGGCCTGTTCCTGGATTCCGCCCGTCGCCGACGAACCCCCGGCAGCGGAGCCGAACCACGCGTCCACGGCCGTTCCGGCAGGAGACGACCGAGGCGACAACTGACCCATCCTTGACCTGGACATGGCCTGTTCCTGGTTCCCGCCACTGGCGGGCACGAGCACGATCTACGCGGGTAGCCCCCGCACGGTACGCCCCTCTGCTCGCGTCAACTCCAGCCTCTCGGGAGCCTGTCATGCCCGCCCAGCCCCTCAACCGCCGCACCTTCCTGCAGAAGTCGGCCGTCACCGGCGCCGCCGTCGCCGCCGCGGGTGCGGTCGGCACCGGCACCGCCGAGGCCGCGGAAGCCGGTCACCGGCCCGAAAAGACGCCGCTCACCTGGTCGTTCTCCATTCTGGGCACCACCGACCTGCACAGCCACGTCTTCGACTGGGACTACTACAAGGACGCCGCCTACACCGACAAGGCGGGCAACTCCGTGGGTGTGGCCCGGGTGGCCACCCTGATCAAGCAGCAGCGGGAGGCGAAGGGCGAGCACCGCACCCTCCTGGTCGACGCCGGTGACATCATCCAGGGCACCTCCCTGGCCTACTACTTCGCCCGGGTCGACCCGATCACCGGGACCGACGGCAAGCGCGGCCCCAAGCACCCGATGGCCGTGGCCATGAACCACATGCGCTACGACGCCGCCGCCCTCGGCAACCACGAGTTCAACTACGGCATCGACACGCTGCGCAAGTTCGAGAGCCAGTGTCACTTCCCGCTGCTCGGCGCCAACGCGCTGGACGCGAAGACGCTGCGCCCCGCCTTCCAGCCGTACACCGTGAAGCGGATCTGTGTGCCGGGCGCCCCGGACATCAAGGTCGGCATCCTGGGCCTCACCAACCCCGGTATCGCGCTGTGGGACAAGGACAACGTCAGCGGCAAGATGGTCTTCCCGGGCCTGGTCGAGCAGGCGAAGAAGTACGTGCCGCGGATGCGCGCGCTCGGCTGTGACGTGGTGTTCCTGACGGACCACTCGGGCCTGGACGGCTCCTCGTCCTGGGGCGACTCGCTCCCGTACGTCGAGAACGCCTCGAACCTGGTGGCCGAGCAGGTGCCGGGCATCGACGCGATCCTGGTGGGCCACACGCACGTCGAGGTGCCCTCGTACACGGTGAAGAACGCGGAGACCGGCGAGGAGGTCCTCCTCTCCGAGCCGTACTGCTGGGGCTACCGCCTGAGCGTCTTCGACTTCGAACTCGAACTCCACCACGGCCGGTGGAAGGTGACGAGCAAGACGGCGCAGACCCTCAACCCCAAGGACGTGGACGAGGACCCGGAGATCAAGAAGCTCCTGGAGGCCGACCACGAGCTGGTCGTGAAGTACGTGAACACGGCGGTCGGCACCTGCACGCAGGACCTCTCCGCGGCGGAGTCCTGCTGGAAGGACGTGCCGATCATGGACTTCATCCACAAGGTCCAGATGGAGACGGTGAAGGCCGGGCTCTCGGCGTCGGACGCGGCGCTCCCGCTGATCTCGGTCGCCGCGCCCTTCAGCCGCACGGCCGACATCCCCCAGGGCAACGTCACCATCAAGGACATCGCCGGGCTCTACATCTACGACAACACCCTGTACGGCAAGAAGCTGACGGGTGCCCAGCTCAAGGAGTACCTGGAGTTCGGGGCGAAGTACTACTACCAGGTCCCGGCCGGCACGAAGGTCGACACCGCGACCCTCACCAACGCCAACAAGTTCTGGGACTACATGTACGACACGGCGGCGGGCGTCGACTACGAGATCGACATCGCGCAGGCCGAGGGCTCCCGGATCAAGAACCTCACCTACAACGGAGCCCCGGTCGCCGACGACCAGGTCTTCGTCGTCGCGGTCAACAACTACCGGGCGAACGGCGGTTCGGGCTACCCGCACATCGCCTCGGCACCGATCGCCTACAGCTCCACCAACGAGATCCGTCAGCTGATGATCGACTACGTGACGGCGAAGAAGGCGCTCGACCCGGCCGACTTCGCGGTCACCAACTGGAAGCTGACGCAGGCCGGAACGCCGGTGTTCTGAGGAAGCCCGCCCAGGCCTCCGGCGAGACAGTGAGCTGGGGGCCGTCCGGGTTCTTGGAGTCCCGGACGTGGATGGTGTGGGGGCAGGGGGCTATTTCGATACAGTTGCCGCCGCCGCCGTCGCTGTAGCTGGACTTGAACCACCGAAGGGCGCCGGTGTCGGTCATTGTGTCTCCCCTGCCAACCGTTCGATGAGGTTCATCGAGTCGTCGGGACTCATGGCCTGTGCGCGGATCTTCGCATACCGGTGGGCGAGTTGGGACACGTCTGGCGGGTCGCTGATCAGGATGCCCTGGTCCTCGATCTCCATGTAGACGACGTGTTCGTGGTCCTTGGTCACGACGAGCTTCATAGCGCCTCGGTCGCCCGCGTACGTGCCTCGCAGCCCTCGGTCCAGCGGAAGCACTTGCAGGCAGACATTGTCCCTCTGCCCATCCTCGATGAGCGAGCGCAGCTGCCCCCGGAGCACCTCCCATGAGCCGAACGGACGCCTCAGCACGCTCTCTTCGAGGATCAGCTCGATCATCGGGGCCGGATCCCGATCGAAGAGGGCCCTGCGGAGCAGCCGTGCCTCGACCAGCTCCTCGCGCTTCTGCTCGGAGACCGAGGGGTAGCTGCCTCCGATCAACGCCCGTGCGTAGTCCTCCGTCTGAAAGAGACCATCGACCACCAGCGTCTCGTACGAGCTGATCGTGAACGCCCCGGCCTCCATCTCCGAGAAACCCCGGAACCGAGCCGGGTACTTCTCCAGCAGCATCCACCTGCGGGCCTCCTGGAACACCCCCAGTCCAGCCCCGATCTGTTCCTCCAGCCCGGCCAGCATCTTGTCGCTCGCGGGCTGCGCACACGTCTCCATGGCGCTGATGGCGGACGCGGTGTAGCCGATCTTCTTGCCCAGCTCCTCCTGCGTCAGCCCCTGCTGGTCCCGCAGGGCCTTCGCCAGAGCGGCGACAAGGTGTGCCGTACCGCCCGCCTCCACTTTGTTCTCGACCCGCGCCATTGCGGTCACCCCCGGACTCAACCGAACTCAACCGGACATCGGTACTCCACGTCGACTCCACACCGTTCACGGAAGTTGACGGAGAGTTATGGAAGAAGGTAGCGCCCGGCACTGACACTGGCCCCATGGATACGCAAAGTCACCTCACCCATGAGTGGATTCCCGCCACCGGCATCCAACTCCGCAAAGCAGGGGTCCAATTCGACGCCGTACGGCTCGACGGGGACCACGGGCGGGCGGTCGCCGACCGGCTCGCGCGGATGACCGGGGGTGATCCGGGGCCGGTCGTGGAGTCCGGAAGCGGGCGGCGGTGTGTCTACTTCCTCGTCGCGGCCGGAAGCACCGCCCGCCACAGCTGGCCGGAGGAGGTGACCCGGCTGACGAGTGGCCCGTACCGGATCTGCTACATCCCGGTGCCCGCGCTGGGGGGCATGACCTGGCCGCTGGCCTGGCGCTATCCGCCCACCGCGCCCGACCGGCTCGTGCACACCCTGTTACTGCGCACGGCACTCCAGGACTCGGTTCACATCGGCGCCGCCGGCTCCGTCAGCTGAACACGATCATCGACCCCTGCGCCAGGGACCGCGTCGCCGCCGCGTGCAGGCCGAGCCACACGTGGCGCTCGCGGGCGAAGGGGCTGGGGTCGTAGGGCGCCGGTACCGCGGGCTCCTCCAGTTCGGTGGGAGCCGCCGGCGGTGCCGGCGCCGCCGGCGGGTTGGCCGGGTCGATGCCGATCGTCGGGGCCACGAGTTCCAGTTCCCTGAGCAGGGACTGGGAGGAGCCCAAGGGGCCGCCGCCGGCGAGCAGTTCGTCGCTGGACAGCGGGTGCGGGAAATCGACCGGGACGTAGGCGCCCGCGTGGTCGTAGTGCCACACCAGGTGGGACTGCTGGGCCGTCGACTCGAACATCTCCAGCAACTGCTCGTAGTCACCGCCCAGTTCGTCCACCGGGGTCACGGGCAGCCCGCACACCTGGAGCAGGTAGGCCCGGCGCAGGAAGTGCAGTGCGTCGTAGTCGAAGCCGGCCACCGGGGCGACCTCGCCGGACAGGCCCGGCATGTACTGGTACACCGGCACCGGTGGGAGACCGGCCGCGGCCAGCGCGTCGTTGTAGTGCGCGAGTTCCTCGGCGAACGGGTTGTCCGGGGTGTGGCACAACACGTCGACGAGCGGGACCAGCCACAGGTCACAGGCCAAAGGACAGCTCCTAGTGTGGGTCGATCAGAGGCCGCACTCCGCGGGCAGGGCGTTCAGGAAGGGTAATCGCTACAGGCCGTGTCGAGGCCCCCCGGTGCGACTTCTACCCTCTGCCCGGCTTGTTCGCACGGCACGTGACGTAGCTGATCAGGGCTGCTCGGCCAGGCGCTCGATGAGCGCGAGGGAGTGGGTGTTGGCCGCGGTCACGATGGCGCGGGCCGCCTCGGCGTCGCGGCGGGCCAGGGCGTCGACCAGTTCGGTGTGACCGGCCCACAGGTGGTGGCGCACGTCGGGGAGGCGGCGCAGGTGCTGGACCGCGCAGACCCAGGACTGGACCCGCAGACGGTGCAGGAAGTCGGCCAGGTAGGGGTTGCCGAACAGGCCGCTCAGCTCGCGCCAGAAGCGCAGGTCGTAGCCGATCAGCACGGTGAGGTCACCGGCCGCCGCGGCCCGCTGGGCCTCCTCGCCGCGCCGGCGCACCGCCGCCAGGGCCGCCGCCGTCCGCGGGTCCTCCGCGGCGGCGAAGGCCGGGTGGTGGGTGGTGAGGGCCCGGAACATGCCGTCGGTGACCAGGCTGCGGGCCTCGATCATGCCCCGGTAGTCGGCCAGCGAGTACTCGGGGACGCGGAAGCCGCGGTGCTGGTCGGCCTCCAGGATGCCCTGCGCGGACAGGTCGACCAGCGCCTCGCGGACCGGGGTCGCCGAGACGCCGTACTGGTCGGCGATCTCCTTCACGGTGACCGCCCGGCCCGGTTGCAGCCGCCCCGCCAACACCTCGTCACGCAGCGCGTCCGCGATCTGCTGGCGCAGGGTGCTGCGCGTCACGGCGCCGTTGCCGGGCATCGTCCGTGCCTCTCCTCACACGTATGGGTGACGTACTCGTAGGTGCTCGCCATCTCTTACGAGCACGTCACCTTACGCGTTCGGATCGCCCCGGCGGCAGCTCCGGTTCGGTTACGCCGTGTACTCGTCGGCGACGCTCAGCGCCGCGTCCAGGGCCGCCAGGCCCTCCTTGAGCTCGGCCTCGGACACGTTGCAGGGCGGGACGACGTGGGTCCGGTTCATGTTGATGAACGGCCACAGTCCGTGCTGCTTGGCGGCGGCACCGAACGCGGCCATGGGGGCGTTCGCCTCGCCGGCCGCGTTGTAGGGCACCAGCGGCTCCCGGGTCTCCCGGTTCTTCACCAGGTCCAGCGCCCAGAACATGCCGACGCCGCGGACCTCGCCGACGCTCGGGTGCCGCTCGGCCAGCTCGGCCAGGGCGGGACCGACGACGCTCTCGCCGAGCCGCTTGGCGTTCTCGACGACGCCCTCCTCCGCCATCACGTTGATCGTGGCGACGGCGGCGGCGCAGGCCAGCGGGTGCCCGGAGTAGGTGAGCCCGCCCGGGTAGGGCCGCTTGCCGAAGGTCTCGGCGATCTTCTCGGAGATGGCCACACCGCCGAGGGGCACGTAACCCGAGTTCACGCCCTTGGCGAAGGTCATCAGGTCCGGCACGACACCGAACAGGTCCGCCGCGAACCACTCGCCGGTCCGCCCGAACCCGGCCATGACCTCGTCCAGGATGAACACGATCCCGTACTTGTCACAGATCTCCCGGACCCCGGCCAGGTAGCCCGGCGGCGGGACCATGATCCCGGCGGTGCCGGGCACGGTCTCCAGGATGATCGCCGCGACCGTCCCCGGACCCTCGAAGGCGATCGTCGTCTCCAGGTGCTCCAGCGCCCGCGCGGTCTCCTGCTCCTCGGTCTCGGAGTAGAAGCGGGAGCGGTAGAGGTAGGGCGCCCAGAAGTGGACGACACCGGCGGTGCCGCTGTCGGAGGGCCAGCGGCGCGGGTCACCGGTGACGTTGACCGCCTGCTGGGTGCCGCCGTGGTACGAGCGGTACGCCGAGAGCACCTTCGCGCGGCCCGTGTGCAGCCGGGCCATGCGAATGGCGTGCTCGACGGCGTCCGCGCCGCCGTTGGTGAAGAAGATCTTGTCCAGGTCGCCGGGGGTCCGCTCGGCGATCAGCCGGGCCGCCTCCGAGCGCGCCTCGACGGCGAACGCGGGCGCGAACGTCGTCATCTTCGCCGCCTGCTCCTGGATCGCGGCGACGACCTTGGGGTGCTGGTAGCCGATGTTGGTGAAGACGAGCCCGCTGGTGAAGTCCAGGTACCGCCTGCCGTCGTAGTCCCAGAAGTACGACCCCTCGGCGCCGGCGACGGCGAGCGGGTCGATGAGGTCCTGGGCGGACCAGGAGTGGAAGACATGCGCACGGTCCGCGGCCTTCACCGCGGCGCCGGCTTCGGGGCTGAGCTGAGGGGTCATGCGGGCGAGCGTAAATGTCCGGGATGCGGACGCGACATCGGCGTCTTGTTCCGTGGGCGGGGCGATTCCGCGACAGGTTGTCGACGGTGGGGCGGTCCACGACGGCCCGGCCGAACGGGAGAGGGGGGCGCATGGCCGCGTACCCCGTGGGTACCGCGACGAGCCGGGCCCTTCCGGCAGCGCTGTTACGGAACCGTAGACCCAGGTCCGCGCGGCTCCCCGTGCGACCGCACTATTCTCGGTCTGTTGCAGACCTATGGGGGGAAGGCGGCGCGGGGATGGACAAGCTGGGACCGGGGGATCCGCTGGGGGTCCCCCCGGCCGGAGGCTGGGGGAGGATCGGGGCGTACCGGCTGCTCGCGCGGCTCGGCGCGGGCGGTATGGGGCATGTGTACCTGGCCCGGTCGGACCGGGGCCGTACCGTCGCCGTGAAGCTGGTCCGCGAGGAACTGGCCGAGCAGGAGGAGTTCCGGGCGCGGTTCAGGCAGGAGGTGACGGCCGCACGGCGGGTCGGCGGGCACTGGACCGCGCCCGTGCTGGACGCGGACACCGAGGCCGCGGTGCCCTGGGTGGCCACCGGGTACGTCGCCGGGCCCAGCCTGCAGCAGGTCGTCTCGCACGATCACGGAGCGCTGCCCGAGCGGTCGGTACGGATCCTCGCGGCGGGGCTCGCGCACGCGCTCAAGGACATCCATGCGGCGGGGATCGTGCACCGGGATCTGAAGCCGTCCAACGTGCTCGTCACCATCGACGGGCCGCGGGTGATCGACTTCGGGATCGCGCGGGCGATGGAGACCATGGCGGGGGACGGGCTGACCCGTACCGGGTCGCTGGTGGGGTCGCCCGGGTTCATGGCGCCCGAGCAGGTGCGGGGGGACCGGATCACACCCGCGTGCGATGTCTTCTGCCTGGGGTCCGTGCTCGCCTATGCCTCCACCGGTGTGCTGCCCTTCGGGGGCGCCAACAGTGGGGTGCATGCCCTGATGTTCCGGATCGCTCAGGAGGAGCCGGATCTGGAGGGGGTGCCTGAGGGCATCGCGGATCTGGTGCGGGACTGCTTGAAGAAGGATCCCGCCGCTCGGCCTTCGCTGGATCGGATTCTGGAGCGGACGGGGGCGGAGGACACGGTGTCCGGGGGCCGGTCCCGGGATCCCTGGCTGCCGGGGGCGCTGGTGGCGCAGCTGGGGCGGCATGCGGTGCAGCTGTTGGATGCGGAGGATCCGGCGTCCGATTCGTTGCCGGGGGCGGGTGCCGGTGCGGGTGCTGGTGCGGGTGCGTCGGGGGGCACCCGGCCTTCGGCCGGGTCCGGGTTCCCACCCGCACCACCCGTACAGCAATCGTCGTCGGGTGCGGGTGCGCCGGAGGGGCCGGGAGCGCCCGGCGGTCCGGGTGCGGGGGTGCCTGCTCCTGCTTGGGTGCATCAGCAAGGGGGTGGCGGGTCGCCCGAGCATGCTTCTGCCGCCGATGATGTTTCCGCTGCGCCCCCGGCCAAGGGGATTGGTGCGGCCGTCAATCACCTTCCGACTGTGGTTTCGGGACAGACCCCGCCGCCCGGACCGCCTCCCGCCGCTCCCGGGTACGGCGCGGCGGCCGGGCCGTACGCCCCGCCGGGGCAGTACGGGTATCCGCAGCAGCCCCAGCAGCATCCTCAGCCCCATGCCCCCGCCTACGGCTACCCGCAGCAGCCGTACAACCCCTACGGCGGTGGCGGGCTCGGTTCCACCCCGCCCTACGGGCCGCCGCCGGTCGGGGTTCCGCACGAGCCCGAGCGGAGGAACGGGCGGTCCACCGCGTTGCTCGTCGTGATCGCGTTGGTGGTCGCGCTGGGCGCGGGCGGGTCGGTGTATGCGCTGATGAATCATGGTGGTGACGACGGCAAGGCCGGGGGGACGGTCAGTCCTGCGCCTACCGTCACCACCACCGTGCCGGGCGGTACCTCGCCGGCGCCCACTCCCACGACCTCGGCGCCGTCCTCCTCCGCGCCCGCGGACGGGGTGATCCCGACCGGGTACCTCGGCACCTGGCAGACCACGATCGACAACTCCAGCGGGACCAACACCCGTCAACTGACCATCCAGCAGGGGAAGGTGGGGGACACCGTCCTCACGCTCGTCGCGGACGGGCCCACCGCGGGCGGCGGGACGTACCACTGCGTGTTCGAGGCGCAGCTCACCGAACAGCCGGGCAGCGACGGGCCGTTGGAGATCGGGCCGTCGAGCGTCAGCTCCGGTGAGCCGCTGTCCTCCTGCTCGCCGGGCGAGGCCACCGAGGTCACACTGCTGTCGGACGGGCGGCTGAAGCGGGTGAAGAAGAGCGGCGGGGAGAGCCTGACCTACACCAAGCAGTGAGGCGAACTCCGGCCACGTCCCTTGCCGGCCCCGGAAGGCATGAAGCCGGGCGCGTAGCCCGTTGAAGGGTCGGGTGCCTATCGGGGCTCAGGCGGTCGCTGCCGGGGCATGTTCGGGCGCGTCCCGTTCGCCGGCGGCAGCGGAAACCGTCCCACAGGGCTGCCCGAGTCCACGCGTGCCCCGGACGCCACCGCCGCCTGGATGCCCAGCGGTGCCGAACCCGTGCGGAACTCCACCATCCAGTCGGCCGTCTCCGTGCGCACCAGCTCCATCACGTCCTCGGAGAACCGCCGAAGAACGCCCAGGCACCGCTCGGCCGCCTCGCTGGCCGTCCCCTCCGCCGGCCCCAGAACCTCCCGTACGCTCTCCGACGCCCAGTCGAACTGCAACGCCTGCAACCGCCGCTGCACAGCCTGCGCGGTCGCCACGTCCCTTATCCACCCGGACGTGACCCCGAAGAAGCGGTCCACCGCGACACACGCCACCGCGAGCATCAGCGCCAGGTACCCCCAGGGCGCCACCCCGCCGACCACCCCGGTCAGATCCAGCAACGGCAGCGCGGCCCCGCACACCGCCCCCGTCGCCGCCCCGGCCCGCAGCGCCCGCGCCCCGCGCCGCTTCCACACCCGGTCCGCGAGATACCAGGACGCCGTCTGCAGTGCTCCCCGCTCCACCCACCGGTACAGCTCGTCGAGCCGCTCGGCGGGCTCCCCCCAGTCCCCGAGCGGGAACGACCGCCCGGTCAGATCGCCCGGCCGCAGCCCGGCCGCACCCTCGCCCCACCCGTCCTGAGGCGGACCCTCGGGCTGCATCTCCGGCTGAGCCACCCGGCACTCCCAACTGAACACGACACTGAACACGGCCTGTCACACTGCGTGACATTGCATGCCGACGCGCGTCGTCCTTCCTACCGCCCAATGGGTGGCGGGGGCGTAGCTTTCCCCTCTTTTCCGCCCGGAAGAGGGCCTTGATCAGGTATAGGCCTGCCACTGCTGTCACTCGAAAGAGTGGCGGGGCGATGGTCGCGTAGACCACGTAGGCTCGTGCACAACGGAGAAACGACGCCGCAGGCGGCGAACGAGGAACCAGGAGCTGATCGTGATCCCCGGTGGTGGCCAGCCCAACATGCAGCAGTTGCTCCAGCAGGCCCAGAAGATGCAGCAGGACCTGCAGCGGGCGCAGGAGGAACTGGCGAACACGGAGGTCGACGGGCAGGCGGGCGGCGGACTGGTACGGGCCACCGTCACCGGTTCCGGCGAGCTGCGCGGCCTGAAGATCGACCCGAAGGCGGTGGACCCGGAGGACACCGAGACCCTCGCCGACCTGATCGTGGCGGCCGTCCAGGCGGCCAACGAGAACGCGCAGACGCTCCAGCAGCAGAAGCTCGGCCCCCTGGCGCAGGGCCTGGGCGGCGGCAGCGGCATCCCCGGCCTGCCTTTCTAAGACCGGCCGTGGCCAACTACCGTACGTACTGAAAGACTCCAGGAAGGGCAGTCCGTTGTACGAAGGCGTGGTTCAGGACCTCATCGACGAGCTGGGACGGCTGCCCGGCGTCGGTCCCAAGAGCGCGCAGCGGATCGCCTTCCACATCCTGCAGGCGGAGCCGACGGACGTCCGTCGGCTCGCCCAGGCCCTCCTCGAGGTGAAGGCGAAGGTCCGCTTCTGCGCGACCTGCGGCAACGTGGCACAGGAGGAGCTGTGCAACATCTGCCGCGATCCTCGCCGCGACCCCTCGGTCATCTGTGTCGTGGAGGAGCCCAAGGACGTCGTCGCCATCGAGCGCACCCGCGAGTTCCGCGGCCGTTACCACGTGCTCGGCGGCGCGATCAGCCCGATCGAGGGCGTCGGCCCCGACGACCTGCGTATACGAGAACTTCTCGCGCGGTTGGCCGACGGGACGGTCACGGAGCTGATCCTGGCCACGGACCCGAATCTGGAAGGCGAGGCCACGGCCACGTACCTCGCCCGCATGATCAAGCCCATGGGCCTCAAGGTCACCCGCCTGGCCAGCGGCCTCCCGGTGGGTGGCGACCTGGAATACGCGGACGAGGTCACCCTCGGCCGCGCCTTCGAGGGGAGACGACTCCTAGATGTCTGACGCCACGCTGCACGCGACCGGTCACAACCCGGACGACTTCGCGGTCCAGATCGCGGACCAGGTCGAGAGCTTCCTGGTGGCCGTCACGGAGGTGGCGAAGGGCGACGAACCCGACTCGGCCGTCCCCTTCCTGCTTCTGGAGGTCTCCCAGCTCCTCCTGGCCGGCGGTCGCCTCGGCGCGCACGAGGACATCGTGCCCGACGAGCGCTACGAGCCCGACCTCGGGCCCGAGGCGGACGTGGACGCACTCCGCGAGAACCTCGCCCGGCTCCTGGACCCCATCGACGTCTACTCCGAGGTCTTCGACCCCTACGAGCCCCGCACGGCCCCCGTCCCGGCCCGTATCTCCGACGACCTCGCCGACGTCGTCACCGACCTCCGCCACGG
The DNA here is from genome assembly GCF_044541035.1 of Streptomyces sp. NPDC085866. Lineage (NCBI taxonomy): Bacteria > Bacillati > Actinomycetota > Actinomycetes > Kitasatosporales > Streptomycetaceae > Streptomyces > Streptomyces sp. NPDC085866. The sequence continues at coordinate 137,393 of NZ_JBITSQ010000019.1, read as the reverse complement.
CATGGCCCACTACCGCGCGGGCCGCATCACGGAGGCCCTGTGGTGGTGGCAGTTCTCCTACTTCTCCAACTGGGGCGGCACCGCCTCCGCCACGCTCCGCGCCCTCCAGTCGCTGGTGGCGCACGTCCGCCTCAACCAGCCCCTGGAAGAGCTCGACGGCCTCGACACCGACCAGGCCACCATGGGCGACGAGACCCTGGAGTTCGAGGCGGGCCGGGTCATGGCGCAGGAGATCGCGGGGCCACTGGGGATGCGGTCGGCGAAGCAGAAGTAGGGGCGAGTTTCGCGACGCCCACTGGGGCTCGTTTCACTCACGGGAGCGGTTCCCTGCGCTGGCCCAGGACTTCAGAGACGGTGGAGGAGCGTGTCACGGCCCGCATGGAGCGGCAGTCCATCCTCACTGCACGGAAACAGTCGGTGGGGCTGAGCTTCGTGCTGTACGAGGCGGTGCTACGTGCCCCGCAGGTGGACGCCGGGCAACTGCACCGGCTGCTGGAGGCGGCGCCTCTGCGGAACGTCGTGCTTCAGGTACTTCCCTTCGAACGGGCCATCCCTGCAGGGCTCCTGGGGTCCGTGGTCCTGTTGGAGACCCGTGACCACGAGCGGTTCGCCTTCATGGAGGGCCAGTTCGCCAGCGAGCTTTCGGCCGATCCAGGGGTTGTCAGCCGGGTCACCGAGCGGTCAAGTCGAGCTACAGCGACAACGAGGGTGGCAACTGCGTCGAAGTAGCCCTCTCCGACGCCGTCCACGTCCGCGACTCCAAGGTCTCCGCAGGCCCCGAACTCCGCGTCGCCGCCCCCACCTGGGCGGCGTTCATCTCCGCAGTTCAGCCCGGGGCTTGAGCCTCGGGCTTCGAGCGCCTCCATGGGTTTCTGGGCTGATTGAAAACCAACCCAACCAACCAAGTCTGTACGTGAGTTGAGGCGGCGTACCTCGAAAGAGTGACGTTCCGTGAGCGGCTTGCGTCGGAACGTAAAACGACTCTAGGTTCGCGGCAAATAGATCGGCCCCGGTCGGTGCGCCAACACCGGCTCCGGGGCCTGGACCTACGGATCGAATGAGGCTCGATCGTGGCTTGCTCCTACCCTAGCCCTGCCCTGCCGTCCGCGGACCACCCCATGGCCAAAACGGGGTACGGAAAGCGCTCCGCAGGTGACGAAGACCCGGACGCCGACGCGGACTTCGCACATCTGGGCGACCGTGAACGCGACCTCGCCGTCTTCATCGACCACCTCGCAGACGGTCATGCGATGGGCTACAAGGCGGTCGCCGCAGAGCACCCGTTGTACGGCCAGCAAGCGGTGCGGGTTTCGATGGGGCGCCTGGGCCTTGTCGGGCATCTGCACCAGATCCGGGAGCACATCACTGTCGAGGACAACTCGATGCGGTGGGTCACGCGGACCTACTGGTCGCGTACCCGCAGGTCGAGGGCCTGGTGGGAGGAGTTCGCGCGGGCGCGCAACGGCCGGATCGTGACCGATGGATACCAGCCGGGGCTGGCCCGTCCCGAGAACGCCGTAGAGGAGGAGGCCGTACCGGAGGAGGCCGAGCCGGCCGAATCGGGTCGGGCGGAGGCCGGCGAGCCGCAGCACAGTGCCGCCTACCAGGCCCTCGCCGAAGTCCGTGACGCGGACCCCCGTATGCCGCTGTCCGAAGAGGACTGCCAGTCCCTCGAAGCCCTCGCCGCGGAGTGGCTGTCGCGTGGCTCGACATCCGAGGACATCACCCGCGCCCTCACCGACGGACTCCCGTCCGCCGTATCCAACCCGGGCGGATTCGCCCGCAAGCGACTGGAGAAGAACATGCCACCGAAGAAGGCGAAGGTGCGCCAGAAGAAGGGTGCCCTCCGCGCCCGTGTCGACCGGGTGCTTCTGGCCTGCATCACTTGTGACGCGGACGAGCGGACCGTGGAGATCGTCGGGGGTGTGTGCCGGGAGTGCCGGGTGGAGCTCGGGCTGGACACGCCCGAGGGGGAGCCGATCCCGCTGGTACCGGAGACGTTTCTGGTCGGTCCGACCCCCAGTGCCCTGGAGGTGCACGAGTGGGCCTCCCGGGTGCGGGCGGCAGGCGGTCTGGGTTCCTCCAGGGGCCAGGCGCTCTGGGAGGGCGTATGAGCGTGCAGGACGTGCCGGTCAGGGCACCATGGAGTCGAGGAGGCGACGCCATGATCCCTAGGACCGAGCACCGGCCGCAGATGTCCGTCGAGGAGTTCGAGGAGCTGGAACGCCACGCCCCGGAGAGCGTGCGGCTGGAGTTCATCAGGGGAAAGGTCCAGGTCAAGCCAGTGACCGATGGCAACCACGACCAGATCATCGCCTGGTTGCAGAGGCTGTGCATGCAGCATCGTCCCGAGCTGTGGCTGTATGGCGACCGTGGCATGAAGGTCGAGCGTTACCGCAACGGACGGGCTCGCCCGGACGGCGTTCTCGCGCCGTTCGGTTTCCCGGTGGGGCATGCGGACTGGTCCGAGGTTGAAGGCGTCCTCATGGCCGTAGAGGTCACCTCGCACGACTCCGACACGCACCAGCGCGATCGAGTGGAGAAACCCGAGGGCTACGCAGCCGCCGGTATCCCCGTCTACCTCCTCATCGACCGTGACGACTGCTCTGTCATCGTGTTCAGCCAGCCGGAGGAGGGCCGCTACCGCCGAGAGGAAAAGCTGCCCTTCGGGGCGACTGTCAAGCTCCCGGACCCGGTGGACATCACCTTGGACACCGAGCCTCTGAAGGAGTTCGCCGACTGATGCTCGGTGCCGAAGAGATCAATGCTGAGGTCTGGCGCTCCTACGGGACGCACCACATCCGGCGCGGTACACCCCTGCCCGACGTGGACCGGATCGCCTGGGGCCCCGGGGCAACCGGGCCGGGAGACGAGGCGCTCGGGGAGCTGACGGGGCGGCGAGTGCTGGACCTCGGCTGCGGGACGGCTCGGCATGCCGCACATCTCGTGCGCAGCTACGGGGCGGTGCTGGACGCGGTCGACGCCTCGCCCAGCCAGATCGAGCGAGCCCGCACCCGCTACCCGGATCTGCCCGGACTCCGGCTGATCCACGCGGACGCCGTCGAGCACCTGCGCACGGCGGCGTCGTACGACGTCATCTACTCCCTCAGCGCCCTCCACTTCCTCGACCCCCACCGACTGCTGCCCGCCCTGGCCCCGGCCCTCAGGCCAGGTGGCCGGCTGTGCTTCACCGTGCTGCACACCAACTCCCATGGCAGCGGCCCTGATTCGGCTGCTCGTCCCCGCCCCGAGATCCTGCGGCTGGCCGGTGGCGGAGAGCTGACCGGCCAGATGTGGGTCCTCACCCCGGAACTCTGGGAAGACCTGCTCGTGCAGCACGGGCTGCGGGTCGAGGAGGTCGTCGTCCTCGACGCTCCGGAAGAGGGCAACCACGCTTCCTACCGGCTCTTCCAGGTCCGTCGGCCAGCCCGTGTCACCTCCCGCCCGCGTACCGCCAAGCCGCCCGTCGCACATGCGGCGGTCGGTGTCGGCGCCGTGCTGCTGGGTCCCCGTGGCGTGCTGCTGGGCCGGCACCGGCGCGAGACGTTCGAGCTGCCCGGCGGGACCGTGGAGCCGGGCGAGTCACTGCAGGAGACGGTGGTTCGCGAACTCGCCGAGGAGACCGGTCTGGACGCCGACCCGGCCGACGTCCGCCTTCTGGGAACGCTCGTCGACCAGGTCGGCGGGGTCGTCCGGATCACCGTCGGCGCGATCGTCACCGCTTGGCGCGGCGAACCGGCCGACCAGCCGAACGAGAGCGTCGGCGACTGGCGCTGGTGGCCCCTGGACGCGCTGCCACCGGGCCTCTTCGAGTGCAGCGCCCAGATCCTCACCGCATGGCGCCCCGACCTCCCGATCGACCACCCGCCGGCCCACTTCACCCCTTTCCTGGAGTAGCGACCCACGGCGCATCACGGCCCGTATTCGAGCGATGACCTCGCGGACCCCGAAGGCTTTGCTTGAAACTTAATTCACAGTGGCGACTGTGAGCCGGGGCACGTTTCGCGTGGTGTGCCGTGCGCTGGGCAGGTTCCGGTCGCGAGCGCGTCGACCCCCCACCGCCCGACGTCTCACCATGCGGGAGTAGGACGGTGGATTTCGGACGCTCGTTAGACTGAGCCGACACAAACGAACCGAGCGAGGAGCGCACGTGGGCCTTGTCGTGCAGAAGTACGGAGGCTCCTCCGTAGCCGATGCCGAAGGCATCAAGCGCGTCGCCAAGCGGATCGTGGAAGCGAAGAAGAACGGCAACCAGGTGGTTGTCGTCGTTTCCGCGATGGGCGACACGACGGACGAGCTGATCGATCTCGCCGAGCAGGTTTCTCCGATGCCTGCCGGACGCGAATTCGACATGCTGCTGACCGCCGGAGAGCGTATCTCCATGGCCCTGCTGGCCATGGCGATCAAAAACCTGGGCCACGAGGCCCAGTCGTTCACCGGCAGCCAGGCAGGCGTCATCACCGACTCGGTCCACAACAAAGCCCGGATCATCGACGTCACGCCCGGCCGCATCCGGGACTCCCTGGACAAGGGCAACATCGCGATCGTCGCCGGGTTCCAGGGCGTCAGCCAGGACAAGAAGGACATCACCACGCTGGGTCGCGGTGGGTCCGACACCACGGCCGTGGCACTGGCCGCCGCGCTCGACGCCGAGGTCTGCGAGATCTACACCGACGTCGACGGCGTGTTCACCGCCGACCCGCGTGTGGTGAAGAAGGCGAAGAAGATCGACTGGATCTCCTTCGAGGACATGCTGGAGCTCGCGGCCTCCGGCTCCAAGGTGCTGCTCCACCGCTGTGTGGAGTACGCCCGCCGCTACAACATCCCGATCCACGTCCGCTCCTCCTTCAGCGGGTTGCAGGGCACGTGGGTCAGCAGTGAGCCGATTGGGGACAAGAAGGTGGAGCAGGCCATCATCTCCGGTGTCGCGCACGACACCTCCGAGGCCAAGATCACGGTCGTCGGCGTGCCGGACAAGCCGGGTGAGGCTGCCGCGATCTTCCGGACCATCGCCGATGCCGAGATCAACATCGACATGGTCGTGCAGAACGTGTCGGCGGCCTCCACGGGCCTGACCGACATCTCCTTCACGCTGCCGAAGACCGAGGGCCGCAAGGCCATCGACGCGCTGGAGCGCAACCGGGCGGGCATCGGCTTCGAATCGCTGCGCTACGACGACCAGATCGGCAAGATCTCCCTCGTCGGCGCCGGCATGAAGACCAACCCGGGCGTCACGGCCTCCTTCTTCGAGGCGCTGAGCAACGCGGGTGTGAACATCGAGCTGATCTCGACCTCGGAGATCCGTATCTCGGTCGTCACCCGTGCCGACGACGTGCCGGAGGCCGTGCGCGCCGTGCACACCGCCTTCGGGCTCGACTCCGACACCGACGAGGCCGTTGTCTACGGAGGCACGGGCCGGTAATGGCGCCGACCGGGAAGCCGACGCTCGCGGTCGTGGGTGCGACCGGAGCCGTCGGCGCGGTCATGCTCCAGATCCTGTCCCAGCGCGCGGACATCTGGGGCGAGATCCGTCTGATCGCCTCCCCGCGCTCGGCCGGCCGCAAGCTGGCCGTGCGCGGGGAGGAGGTCGAGGTGGTGGCCCTGACGGAGGACGCCTTCGACGGGGTCGACATCGCCATGTTCGACGTGCCCGACGAGGTCTCCGCCGAGTGGGCGCCGATCGCCGCCGCGCGCGGTGCGGTCGTCGTCGACAACTCGGGCGCCTTCCGGATGGACCCGGACGTGCCCCTCGTCGTCCCCGAGGTCAATCCGCACGCGGTGCGGAGCCGGCCGCGCGGGATCGTCGCCAACCCCAACTGCACGACCCTGTCGATGATCGTCGCCCTGGGCGCACTGCACGCCGAGTTCGGGCTGCGCGAGCTGGTGGTGTCCTCGTACCAGGCGGTGAGCGGGGCGGGCCGGGCCGGGGTCGAGACGCTGCGGGCCCAGCTGTCCCTGGTCGCCGGGACCGAGCTGGGGACCAAACCCGGTGACGTACGGCGGGCCGTCGGGGACGACACCGGGCCCTTCCCGGAGCCGGTCGCGCTGAACGTCGTCCCGTGGGCCGGGTCGCTCAGGGAGGACGGCTGGTCGTCGGAGGAGATGAAGGTGCGGGACGAGTCCCGCAAGATCCTCGGACTGCCGCAGCTGCCGGTCGCCGTGACCTGTGTCCGGGTGCCGGTGATCACCACGCACTCGCTCACCGTCCACGCCCGCTTCCAGGGCGAGGTGACCGTCGACGGCGCCCGCGAGATCCTCGCCACCGCACCCGGTGTCGTGCTCTGCGACGACCCCGCCGCCGGTGAGTTCCCGACCCCCGCCGACGTGGTGGGCACCGATCCGACCTGGGTCGGGCGGGTGCGCCGGGCCCTCGACGACCCGACCGCGCTCGAACTCTTCGTCTGCGGCGACAACCTGCGCAAGGGCGCCGCGCTCAACACCGCGCAGATCGCCGAGCTGGTCGCCGCGGAATTCAGGGGAGAGGCACCCGCCCGCGGATAAGATGTTTGTAGGATCCAAGTAAGAAATTGTGGTCGGGAGTGTGGTCCAAACCTCTTGATCCGCGCTTCCCGGCGACAGAGGATTTTCCTCCCCGCTCCTCGCAACCATGCGAAGGGCGGGGAGCGTCTTTGCGGTCACCTTTGCGGGGCGTGGGACGTGATGATCCTGGCGTGGGGACGCCGTGATCGGGGCGTGGGGACGCCCGTTCAAATGGGATATAGGGGAAGAGCGGGACGCATGACGGCACTTGGGACACCGTCGGTTGTCGGACATGTGACGCCCGGCACGTACAACCCTGGCGGGGGGAGACGTGTCCAACTGGCGTGGCAGAGGTACTCGAACTCAGTGCGGCCCGCGGCACCGCCGCGCTCCGGCCGCCCCGCGCTGCGCTCCGGCCGCGCATTCCCGGCGGCATGCCGGTGATCGCGCCCATGCCCGCAGCGCGGCCCGCCCGCATACCCAGTCAGCGTGACGGCTCCGACGACACGGCGGCCGACACCGCCACCGCGGACGCCGCGGTCGCCGGCACGACCGTCGACCACCTCACCGAGACCTACCGGGCGCACTACCGCTCCCTGCTGGGCCTCGCCGCGCTCCTTCTCGACGACACCGCCTCCTGCGAGGACGTCGTGCAGGAGGCCTTCATCCGCGTCCACTCGGCTCGCAAACGCGTCCGCGACCCCGAGAAGACCCTGGCCTACCTGCGGCAGACGGTCGTCAATCTGTCCCGCTCCGCCCTGCGCCGGCGCATCCTCGGCCTGAAGCTCCTGTCCAAGCCGATGCCGGACATGGCGAGCGCGGAGGAGGGCGCCTACGACTCGCTGGAGCGGCGCGACCTCATCAAGGCGATGAAGGGCCTGCAGCGCCGCCAGCGCGAGGTCCTCGTCCTGCGCTACTTCGCGGACATGACGGAGGCCCAGGTCGCCGAGACGCTCGGCATCTCGCTGGGCTCGGTGAAGGCGTACGGCTCGCGGGGCATCGCCGCGCTGCGGACGGCCATGGAGACACCGACATGAGCGAGCACGCCCAAGGGGGCGATTCCCATGAAGGTCCTTCCCGCGAAGGCCCCTCCGAGGGACGCCATGAGCCCTACGCCCGGCGCGAGCCGACGAAGCACCATGAGCAAGAGCACACGCAATCGCACGCTGGGAACGGAACTGTGAACCACGGCCCCGACGAAAAGGGCCCCGAGGGGCTCGGCCCGGGCCCGGACGGGCTCGGCTCGGACGACCTGGACCTGCGCCGGCTGCTGCACTCCGCGGTCGACGACCTGGAACCGCGCACCGGCACGCTGGACCATCTGCGCAAGGCGGTGCCCGCCCGGCGGGCCCGCAAGCGCCAGGCCGCCGTCGGCATGGCGGCCGCCGCCCTGTTCGTGGGCACAGCGATCCCCGCGCTGATCCACGTCTCGAACTCCGCCGGCACCGACCCCAACACCGCCATGGCCGGGCAGACCTCCCAGGCCCAGGGCGGCGCCACCCAGGGCAAGAACCCGGACGGCGGCTCCAGCAGCGTCAGCGGCTCCCAGGGCAAGCCCCCCGGGCACGACAAGGACAGCACCAAGGGCGGTGAGCCGGGCAAGACCGGCGGCAACGGCACCGGCTCGACCACCGGCGCCAACCCGTCCGCCACCCTCGCCACGGGCGCCCCGGTGTGCACGGCGGCCCAGCTCGGCTCCGCCACCCAGACCGTCGACGCTCCCGACACCGCGGGTGTCGTCTACGGCACCTTCCGCGTCACCAACATCTCCACCGCCAGCTGCACCGTCGGCGGCCCGGGCGCGATCGGCGTCTCGGCGCAGGGGGCCGCGGATCCCGCCAAGGTCCTCAGCGCCCGGCATGTGGCCGGGGACGCGGCGGCCTCCCTGCCCGACCCCTCCCTGGAGGTCGCGGCGCTGGTCCTGCAGCCGGGTGCGGCCTACGAGGAAAAGTTCGCCTTCGTACCCTCCGAGACCTGCCCCACCACCGGCGGCTCCACCACCACCGGCGGCTCGGACACCGGCGGTCCCTCGCCCGACCCGACGCCCAGCCAGGACGCCGGCGCCACCGGGAGCACGGACACCGGCACCACGTCCTCCGGCACCACCACCCAGCTCGTCACCGAGGACGGCGCGACGGCCGACGGCAGCGTCCTCGTCACCCACACCGCGCAGGCGGGCTCGCCCACCGTCTCGGCGACCGTGCCGAACGCGTGCGCCGGGACGGTGTACTACACCGAGGTGCTCGCGGGGGCGTAGTCAGGAGCCGTGTGGACCGAGGCCGTGGCCGGGGGGCGTGGTCAGACGGTGGCGGCCGGGGCGGAGGTGTCCTCCTGCTCCTGCGACACCAGGCCGAGCGCCGCGTCCCGCTGGAACTCCACCTCGCGGCGCAGCAGCCGGAACCACATGAAGACCACGAAGCCCGCGAAGACGAACCACTCCCCGGTGTAGCCGAGGTTCTGGAACGCCTTCAGGTCGAGACCGGTGCCGGCCGGCGCGGTCGCGGGCACGGCCTTCATCCCCGCGTCGGCTTTGTCGAGGGTGACCCAGGCGTCGTAGAGCTTGTCCGGCACCAGGTTCACCAGCGAGGCCGCGCTGATCGCCGCCGTCTGCCCGGCGGGCAGCCCGCCCTGGGCACTGACCCCGTTGTCCCCCGGGGTCTCGGAGGCCTGCAGCGCGCCGGTGACAGTGACCTCGCCGGCCGGCACGGCCGGGGCCTTCGCCGGATCAGCCTTGCCGGGCAGCCAGCCCCGCACCACGGGCAGCGTCCGGCCGGAGTCGGTGCGCAGCAGCGTCAGCACGTAGAAGCCCTGCTTGCCGTCCAGCTCCCGGCCCGGCACGAGCAGCTGCCCGCCGTACCGGCCGCTCGCGGCGACCCGGCGTCCCGAGGTGCTCTTGTCGACGGGCAGCATCTCGGCCAGCGGACGGGCGGCCTCGTGTCTGTCGGAGGCGGCCTGCTCGGTCGCGGCACGGTGGTCCTGCACCCGCCCCTCGAACCGGCTCAGCTGCCACGACCCCATGAACACGCAGAACGGGATGGCGAGCAGCACGAAGACGTTGATGCCCCACCAGCGGGGTGTCAGCAGAAACCGGTACACGCCCCCAACGGTACGGCGCCGGGTCCGGGGGCTCGGGCCGGGGGTTCGGCTCGGACGTGTGTGCGCAGCCGGTGGGCGCGGGGTGCGTAGGCGGTGGGCGCGGTCGGTGGGCGCGGGGTGCGGAGGCGGTGGGCGCGGTCGGGAAGTTATCCACAGGCTGGGTGCACCGGTCAGCGCATTGTGGGTGGGGCCAGGCAATATGGGCGCATGACTGGGGCACAGAGTGAGAGCAGGACGCCGGACACACCGGACATGCCGGACTGGGAGAAGCGCTTCCGGGCGCCGCGGGTCTCGCTGCCCGACTGGGCGGAGGACGCGCCGGACCGCTCCCTGTTCGTGTCGAACGCGACGGGCACGTACGAGCTGTACGCCTGGGACCGGGCGACGGGCGAGCAGCGGCAGGCGACGGACCGGCCGAACGGCACGACGGACGGCGTGCTCTCCCCGGACGGGGCGTGGATCTGGTGGTTCGACGACAAGGACGGCGACGAGTTCGGCATCTGGCGCCGCCAGCCCTTCACCGGCGGGGCGGACGAGACCGCCGTGCCGGGCCTGGAGCCCTCCTACCCGGCCGGCCTGGGCCTCGCCCGTGACGGGCGTACGGCGGTGGTCGGCCGCTCGACGGACGAGGACGGCACGACCATCCACCTCGCGCGCGAGGGCGAGGACCCGGTCGAGATCTACCGGCACCGCGAGTCGGCGGGTGTCGGCGACCTCTCCTACGACGGCTCCCTGATCGCGATCGAGCACACCGAGCACGGCGACGCCATGCACGCGGCCCTGCGTGTGCTGCGCCCGGACGGCACGACCGTCGCCGAGCTGGACGACACCAAGGGCGGCGCCGAGGAGCTGGGCCTGGAGATCCTCGGCTTCGCACCCGTGGAGGGCGACACCCGCCTCCTCATCGGCCACCAGCGCCGGGGCCGCTGGGAACCGCTGGTGTGGAACGTGGCGACGGGCGAGGAGAGCGACCTCGCCCTCGACCTGCCCGGCGACGTCGCCGCCGAGTGGTACCCGGACGGCAGCGCCCTGCTCATCGCCCACAGCTTCGAGGCCCGCAGCGAGCTGTTCCGCTTCGACCCGGCGGCGCGCCAGCTGACCCGCATCCCCACCCCGCCCGGCACGGTCTCCGGGGCGACCGCCCGCCCCGACGGCAGCGTGGAGTACCTGTGGTCGTCGGCCGCCCAGCCGCCCGCGGTCCGCTCCACCACCGGCGAGGTCGTCCTGGACCCGCCCGGCATGAAGTGCCCGCCGTCCGTGCCGGTCGAGGACGCGTGGGTGGAGGGCCCCGGCGGCCGCATCCACGCCCTGATCCAGAAGCCCGCCGGTGCCACCGGCCCCCTCCCCACGGTCGTCGACCTGCACGGCGGCCCGACCTGGCACGACAGCGACTCCTTCGCCGCGGGCCCGGCCGCCTGGGTGGACCGGGGCTACGCGGTGATCCGCATCAACTACCGCGGCTCCACGGGATACGGCCGCGCCTGGACGGACGCCCTGAAGCACCGGGTCGGCCTGATCGAGCTGGAGGACGTGGCCGCCGTCCGCGAGTGGGCGATCGGCTCCGGCCTCGCCGACCCCGAGCGCATGGTCCTCACCGGCGGCTCCTGGGGCGGCTACCTCACCCTCCTCGGCGTCGGCACCCAGCCTGAGGCGTGGGCGGTGGGTATCGCGGTCGTGCCGGTCGCGGACTACGTCACCGCGTACCACGACGAGATGGAGGCCCTTAAGGCCATGGACCGCACCCTGCTGGGCGGCACCCCCGAGGAGGTCCCGGAACGCTTCGAGGCCTCCTCCCCGCTGACCTACGTCGACCAGGTCAAGGCCCCGGTCTACATCTCCGCGGGCGTCAACGACCCCCGCTGCCCGATCCGTCAGATCGACAACTACGTCAAGCGCCTGGAGGCCCGCGGCGCGGTCCACGAGGTGTACCGCTACGACGCCGGGCACGGCTCACTGGTGGTGGACGAGCGGATCAAGCAGCTGAGACTGGAGATGGAGTTCGCGGCGAGGCACCTGGCAGGGGAGTGAGCCGAGCCGGCGGGCGTCGCGTGGGTGCGGGACACCCGCCGGAGGGTGCGGTCGGTCAGTTCGTGCAGCCGGGTACGGCTCCCGTCGGGCGGCAGTTGTTGGGCACGTTGCCGGTGACGCCGGTGGCGACGACGGAGACCTGGCTGCCGGAGCCTTCGAAGATGCCGCCGCCGTCGCCGGCGGTGTTGCCGGTCACCTGGCTGGCCGACAGCGTCGCGACGGCCGGTGCCGTGGTCTGGAGGCCGCCGCCGTCGGCGCCGGCCGTGTTGCCGGTGATCCCGGAGTAGTTGACGGTCAGCGAGGCGCCGGCGTGGCTGATGCCACCGCCGCTGCCACTCGCCTGGTTCCCGCTGACCAGGGCGTTGTTCAGCGAGGCGGAGGCGCCGCTCCGGAGACGGATGCCACCGCCGGATCCGGCGGTGTTGTCCCGGACGCTGCCGCTGTTCACCGTGAGGGTGCTGCCGGCATCGGTGACCAGCACGCCGCCGCCCTCGTCGCCGGGCACGTTCCCGAAGCGGACGTGGACGGAGTTCAGGGTCAGGTCGCCGCCGGACTCGACCGCGAAGAGCCGGAAGTCGGGAGTGCCCGCCGCCGTGGAGCGGGCGATGGTGGTGTTGTACCCGCTGACGATGAAGGAGCCGGTGACGGCGGGCAGACCATTGCTCGCCCCCACGCTGGTGGCGACGGTGTACGTACAGAACGGCGCCAGCGTGATGTTCTCGCCGGTCGTGTTGGACTGGGTGATCGCGTTCCGGAGAGCGGTGACGTTCCCGCAGGGCACGAAGGTCGCCGCGTGTGCAGGGGCGAGAGGCAGCACGGCCAGGCTCAGGCCGAGAGCCGCCGCGGCACCCAGGGTTGTCGGACGGTACATGTTCTTCCTCGTCATGGAGGACTCCTCCTCGGTTCGGGTGGGCCGCCCGCGACGTCTGCGCGCCGCGCGTTCGGTTCGCGTGCGGACGGAGTCCGCCCGAGGACGGCGAGGACGACGGTCACAGGGCCCTCGAAGCGGCCCTACCAGCCAACGGCGGAGTCAAGGTGACGCGCCAAGCGGACTGGTCCGACCAGGCCCCGGATCCACCCGTCCGGCCGCTTCGAGAGGACCCGCGGCGACCCGCCGGACCCCTGCTCAGCCCAGCTCGGCCAGGCCCCGACGGGTGGCGGCGACCACGACCCGGTCCCCCTTGCGCAGCACGTAGTCGCCGGGAACGTCGGCGCGGCCCTCCAGCGCCAGCACCCGGAACGCCCCTGCCCGGAACGCCTCCGCCATGCTGCGCCCCTCCAGCTCCGGATGCCCGGCCACCTCGACCGCGGCGAGCAGCAGCACCCGCCGCTCCACCGGAATCGCCCCGAGCACCTGCCGCCCCAGCATCGCCCCGGCGAACGCGGGGGCGGCCAGATGCGACACGCTCCGGCTGCGCGTGGACGCCTGCGGGTGGGCGGCCCGCAGCGTCCGGTACACCGCGGTCGCGAAGTCGTCGTCGTACAGCCGCAGCACCACCCGCAGATCCGGCCGCACGGACCGCGCGTACAGCACGGCCTCCAGATTCGTCGTGTCCGCGCTGGTCACCGAGAGCAGCGCATGCGCCCGGTGGATCTTCGCGGCCTCCAGCACCCCCTCCTGGGTGACATCCCCCAGCACCACCGGCACCCGCAGCCGCCGCGCGGTCGCGAGCCCCCGCGCCTCCGGGTCGGACTCCACGCACACCACCGGAATGTGCAGCTCCCGCAGCCGGGTCAGCACCCGCGTACCGATCTTCCCGAGGCCCAGCAGCACCACATGCCCGCCCAGCCCGCGGGGCGGCTTGCGCAGCGCGGACGCGGTCCGGAAGGTGCCCAGCGCCTCGAGCACCGCCGCCAGCAGCACCGGAAGCAACAGCAACCCGACCAGTCCGGAGAGGAGTTGGAGGATCTGTCGCCCCAGGGGCGCCCCGAGCGCCGGATCGTCGATCGCGAACAGGTCCAGCAGCGTCAGGTAGAAGGCCCGCAGCGGATGGATCCCGGTGACCACCCACAGCGCGACGGCGAGCGCGACCACACACCCCACGAGCCCGGCCAGCGACCACCGCAGCCGCCGTGAGAAGAGGGAGGCGAGCGGCGGTACGACCCCCATCCCGCGCCCGGCCGCGCCCGCCTCGGGGCCGCCGAAGGAGGACACCTGCTCCAGCACCACGGCGGCCCGCCCGGCAGCCTGCCGCACCTCCTCGTCGTCCGGCAGCAGCACGGGTTCCTGCTCCCTGCCGCCGTCGGAACCGTCCGCCCCGGCGGGATCCGTGCCGGGCGCCGAGAGCAGGGCCAGGGTGCACAGCCCCGGAGCGGCGGTCTGCCCGTCCCCGGACGGCATCCGCTCCACGGCCCGCAGCAGCAGACTCTCGGTCTGTACGACCTTGGTCGTGCCGGCGACGGCGGCCGCGGCCAGCGCGGGCGCGGCGGTGTCGGCGTCGGACAGCACGGTCGTGGACGCCTCCGCGCCATCGGCCTCCGCCGCGCCGGACGCCAACGCGGCCGCCTGGTCGAGGAGTTCCTCGATGTGCTGGCCCAGGCGCCGGTTGTACAGCCGCAGGACGAGCCGCAGGCGCGGGTTGAGGCGACGGGCGGTCAGCGCCGCCCGGATGTTGGTCTCGTCGTCGTCATGGACGAGCGCCAGCGCGGTGGCCCGCTCCACACCGGCCTCGGCGAGCACGGCCTCCGTCAGCTCGAAGGCCTCCAACACCCGCTCGCCGTCGGCCCGGTGGGCGCTGCCGCCGTTACCGCCGTTGCCGCCGCTCCCCGTCGTCCCGTTGCCTCCGTTGCCACCGCCCAGTCCGACAGCGGCGCTGACCACGCGGTCGAGCAGCGCGGCCGAGGCGGCCCGGGCCCGTCCCACCACCGGGGGCCGTGCCATGCGCTCGTTCGGTGGCACGACGAGGGTGACCTGCTCGCCGTGGACTCCGCGCAACTCGGCCGCCAGCCGGTGCGCGAGCCCGTCGTCGCCGCAGACCACCATGTGCGCCGCCGGGGCGCCGGACCCACCTTGATACGGAACGCTCGCCACGAGGGAAAAGACTGCCCCAAGGAGACAGGTGGTTCCAGCAACGAGGTGAACACCCGGGACCGCCATCGCGTATGGATGGGGAGGGAGAGGCAGCGCACAGCCGGAGGTACCCGCCCGTGGCCATCACCGAAGACGCCCCGCCCGGCGCGACCGAACGCGACCCGGCGCGCCCGTCCGGCGAACGGCCGGGCGAACGGCCGGGCCGGGCAGGCCAGAAGGGGCAGGAAGGCCACGAGGGCCGGGCAGGTCAGGACGGCCTGGAGAGCCGGCGCCTCAGCTCCCCGCTGATCCTCACCATGACCCTGCTGCTGGCGGTGCTGGCCCAGTCCCCGATCCGCGGGGCCCTCGGCACCCCGCTGATGCAGAGCTGGATGACGGTGTTCGTGGCCGTGACGGTCCAGGCGCTGCCCTTCCTCGTCCTCGGAGTCCTCCTCTCGGCGGCGATCGCGGTCTTCGTACCCCCGTCCTTCTTCGCCCGCGCCCTCCCGAGCCGGCCCGCCCTGGCCGTACCGGTCGCCGGGATGGCGGGCGCGGTGCTGCCGGGCTGCGAGTGTGCCTCGGTTCCGGTGGCGGGCGCGCTGGTCCGCCGGGGCGTGACCCCCGCGGCGGCCCTGGCCTTCCTCCTCTCGGCCCCCGCGATCAACCCGATCGTCCTGACCGCCACGGCCGTCGCCTTTCCCCGTAACCCGGAGATGGTCCTGGCCCGGTTCCTCGCCAGCCTCCTGGTGGCCTGCGCGATGGGCTGGCTGTGGCAGCGGCTGGGCCGCACGGACTGGCTGCGCCCGCCGGCCCACGGCGCGCACGAGGGGGCGACCAAGGGCGAGACGTTCTGGAACTCGGTCCGGCACGACACCGTGCACGCGGGCGGCTTCCTGGTCCTGGGCGCGATGGCCGCGGCCACGCTGAAGGCGGCGACCCCGGCGACCTGGCTGCGCACGGCGGCCGACAACCCCCTGGTCTCCGTCCTCGCCCTCGCCGTACTGGCCGTGCTCCTGTCCATCTGCTCGGAGGCGGACGCGTTCGTCGCGGCCTCCCTCACCCAATTCTCCCTGACGGCCAAGCTGGTGTTCCTGGTGGTGGGCCCGATGATCGACCTCAAGCTCTTCGCGATGCAGGCGGGCACCTTCGGCCGCGGCTTCGCACTGCGCTTCGCCCCCGCCACGTTCGCGCTGGCGGTCGCGGGGGCCGTGGTGACCGGGACGGTGCTGCTGTGAACCGCCAGGCCCAGGCGGCAGTGATGTTCCTGCTGGGCGCCGCCCTGCTGCACGCGGGCGCCACCGACCTCTACCTGCGTTACGTCAAGGCGGGCCTGCAGCCGATGCTGCTGGCCTCGGGCGCGGTCCTGATCGCGGCGGCGCTGGCGACGGCGTGGTACGAGCGCAAGCGGAACAATAAGGCGGCCAAGGCCAAGGCCACTGCCCACGCCGACCATGCGCACCCGGAGCCCCGCATCTCCTGGCTCCTCGTGCTCCCCCTGCTCTCCCTCATCCTCGTCGCCCCGCCGGCCCTGGGCTCCTACAGCGCCCTGCGCACCGGCACCGCACTGCAACAGCCTTATGGCTATGGCAAGTTGCCCGCAGGCGACCCCGTCCCGCTCAGCGTGGTCGACTACGCGTCCCGCGCGGCCTACGACCACGGCCGCTCCCTGAACGGCCGCCCGGTCCGCGTCACCGGCTTCCTGGCCCTGGACCACGGCGGCGCGCCCTACCTCGTCCGCATGGCCCTCAACTGCTGCGCGGCGGACGCCCAGCCGGTGAAGATCGCCCTCACCGGCAAGCTGCCTCCGGTCCTGCAACCGGACGCCTGGCTGGAGGTCACGGGCACCTACACCGCCAAGCTGACCCACGACCCCGTCAACAACGGCCCGATCCCGTATCTGAAGGTCACCTCGGCGAAGCCGGTGCAGACGCCACAGGATCCGTACGACGAGACCTGGAACAACTGACGGGCCGGACGGTCAGCCCAGGCACACCACGATCAGGCAGAGCTGGGACGGGGAGGTCGCGGCCGGGGAGGGGCTCGTCCGGGGCGTGCCCGAGTCCGTGCCGCTGCCGGCCGAGGGGGCGGGAGCAGGGGCGGACGGCTGCTGGGCAACTGTGCCGGTGCCGCTGCCGGTGCCGCTGCCGCTGCTGTTGCCGGTGCCGCTGCTGTCGGAGGCCGGGGTGGTGGTCTGCCGCTGCCGCTGTGCGGCCGGCGGCTGCGCCGGGACCTGAGCGGCCGCGGTGTCCGGGTGGGTGTCCGGCAGGGTGGTCCGGGGCGCGGTGGCGACGGTCTGCCGGTGAGGGACGGCGACCGCGGGCTGCTGGGCGTGGGCCGGGGCCGTGGCGTGCGGGGACCGGTGGTGTCCGGGCGGTGTCGGCGCCGGAGGGGTCCCGGCGTCGGTCTCCCCGTCGGTGGCGCCCATGGGCCGGTTGTCCGGGGCCGAGGCCGCCTGGGCCCGGTCGGGGGACTGGCGGTCCATCGAGGCCAGGGTGAGCCCGCCGCCGACGAGCGCGACGGCCGACGCGACCGCGGCCCGGCGCTTGTTCTTCTTCCAGCGGGCCAGCTGGCGACGCCGGGCGGCCCGTCCCCGCGAGGCGGCGGGTGCGTCCTCCACGTCGTCGGACGCGGCCTCGTCCATCGCGGACGGCGTGGGCTCGGCGGGGAGACCGTCGTCGTACCAGGCGGCGGAGGGGGCGGCCGCTCGCGCCGCGGGGACGGTCGCCGGCGTGTGCGGGGCTATGTCCGGCGCGTACGCGCCGCAGCCGGGACACACCAGGGCGCCGTTCAGATGCCGACGGCACGAGGAGCAGTAGTCCATGTGAGGTCTTTCCGATTCGACGCGTTCGCACGGGGGATCGAGCGGCAACGCTAACGAGGCTTTCCGAGGAGCGTGTGCGGCCCTTGTGGCACTCCTGCACACATTCACAGGGGATTCATGGGGTGACTCGTGTCCCTCGTGAAACGGGGGCGCACGCGGACGGCCGATCCCGAGGAGCCGTACGACCGTCGCGCGCGGAGACTGGTCCGGACCGTCCTGCCGTCCGTGGTGAGGTCCCGATGGCGTATGGCCTGGCACGTCGTGAGCTGGAACCGCGGGTCCCGCTGCGCCCGGGCGAGGGGGAGAAGCACCACCTCACCAGCATGGAAGGGCTGGCCGCGCTGTCGCTGGACGCGCTCAGCTCGGTCGCGTACGGCCCCGAGGCCATCGTGCTGGTACTGGTCACGGCCGGGACCGCGGCGCTGGCCGCCACCCTGCCGGTCACGCTGGCAATCACCTTCCTGCTCGCGGCGCTCGTCGTGTCGTACGCCCAGGTCATCGCCGTACACCCGGACGGCGGAGGCGCCTACGCGGTCGCCAAGAAGGACCTGGGCGCGACCTCCAGCCTGCTCGCCGCGGCCAGTCTGGTCGTCGACTACGTCCTCACGGTCTGCGTCAGCCTCACCGCCGGCGCGGACGCCCTGGCCTCCGCGTTCCCCGACCTGGCCCGGGACAAGCTGCTGGTGTGTCTGGTGGGCCTCGCGCTGCTGACGGCCGTGAACCTGCGCGGTGTCACGGACAGCGCCCGGGTGCTGATGCTGCCGACCGTGCTGTTCGTCGTGGCCATCCTCGGCGTCGTCGTGGGCGGCCTCCTCCGCTCCCATCCGGCGGCGGTGGTGGGCACCGAGCAGCCCGTCCAGGCGCACGAAACCCTGGGTCTCCTTCTCCTCCTCAAGGCGTTCTCCTCCGGCTGCTCGGCGCTGACGGGCGTGGAGGCCATCGCCAACGCCGTGCCGACGTTCCGCACCCCGCGGGTCAGGAACGCCCAGCGCACCGAGTTCATGCTGGGCGGGCTGCTGGGCCTGATGCTGATCGGCCTCGCCGTGCTGATCCGCCGCGACCACGTCGCGCCGCGCGGCGGTGTCACCGTCCTGGCCCAGCTCACCGCGCGCGCCTACGGCGACGGCTGGGCGTACTACGCCACCAACCTGATCGTCACGCTGGTCCTGCTGCTCGCGGCGAACACCAGTTTCGGCGGGCTGCCGGTGCTGATGAGCCTGCTGGCCCGCGACCACCGGCTGCCCCACCTGTTCGGGCTGCGCGCCGAACGGCCCGTGTACCGCTACGGCGTGGTGGCGCTCGCCCTGCTGGCCGCACTGCTGCTCATCGCGTCCGACGCCGACACCCACCGGCTGATCCCGTTGTTCGCGATCGGGGTGTTCATCGGGTTCACCCTCAGCCAGCTCGGTCTCGTCCGGCACTGGGCCACCGAGCGACCCCCGGGCTGGAAGCACCGCGCGCTCATCAACGGCACCGGTGCGGTGCTCACCACCCTGGCCGGGCTGATCCTCCTCTTCACCAAGTTCCTCGAGGGCGCCTGGGTGGTCGTGATCGCCGTGCCGCTGCTGATGCTGCTCTTCTCCCGCATCCAGTGCTACTACACGGAAGTCGGCGAGGAACTCGGCCTGGGCCGCATCCCCGACCAGCCCGCCCCGCGCTCCGGCAGCCTGGTGATCGTCCCGCTCGGCGACGTCAGCAGACTCGCCCGGCACGCCATCGGCGCCGCCCTGGCGCTGGGCGACGAGGTGGTCGCCGTCGCCGTCCACAACGACCCCGGCAAGACCCGCGCCCTGCAGGAGGCGTGGGCACGCTGGAACCCGGGGGTGCGCCTCGACGTCATCGACAGCCCGCACCGCTCCCTGGTCCAGCCGATGGTCGAGTACGTGCGGCACGCGGCTCGCGACGGCCGGCAGATCGCGGTGCTGATCCCCGAGGTCGAACCCCGGCACCGCCGCTACGAGATCCTGCAGAACCAGCGGGGCCTGCTGCTGGCGACCGTACTGCGATCCCGCACCGACGTGGTGGTGTGCATGCTGCCGTACCGGCTGCGGATGTGAGGCGGGGCGGACGGTGGTGGTCCGTCCGACCCGGTGCCGGGCTCCGTCAGCTCTGGCCGGCCTTCGAGCCGTGGTTGGCCTTCTTCTTGCGGCGGGCCTTCTTCTTGCGGGCGCGCTTCGACACGTACGTCAACTCCTGGTTCCGGAACGGTTCTTCAAACGGTGCGGCCGACCAGCAGGTCCGCCAGCTTGTTGAGGCGCCTGACGGTGCGGTCCTCGGTCGCGGCCGGAGCCGGGTCGACGCGCTCACCGCGGTCGTAGTAGGCGCCGTTGACGATCTCGACGGCCGGATCGCACAGCCGGACCACGTGCGCGGCTCCCTCGGCGGGGGAGAGGCCCTCGTGGTCGTAGAGGGGAAGCAGGGCGGTGTCGCAGACGCCCGGGTGGACCGACACGGCGGTGACGCGCGGGTCGGCCGCGAAGACCGTGAGGGCGAGCTGGGACTGGGCGTAGGCGGCGAGGCGGGAGTAGCGGCGGGCGCGGTTGGGGTCGCCCCACTGGATGGAGGCCGTGCGGTGCAGGGAGGACGACACGTTCACGACCCGGCCGCCCAGGTCTGCGGTCAGGGCCGGTTCCAGCAGACAGGTGAGCAGGTAGTGGGCGAGGAAGTTGACCTGGAAGGCGATCTCGTTGCCGTCCGCGGTGACGGTGTGCCGCTCGGGGGCCGCCATGCCCGCGTTGTTGACCAGGACGTCCAGGTGCGGGTGTGCGGCGACGATCGCGGCGGCCAGGGTCTCCACCTCTTCCAGGTGGGTGAAGTCCGCGCCGTACGGGTGTGGTCGGGTCGCCCGGGCTCCTGCTGTGGCGACCAGGCGGTCGGCCGCCGCCCGCGCCTCCTCGGCGGTACGGCCGTGCAGCAGCACAGTGGCCCCGCGCTCGGCGAGTTGCCGGGCGGTCTCGTACCCGATGCCGGAGGTGGCGCCGGTGACCAGAACGGTGCGAGAGGAAAGGGTGGAGTCGGACATGTCCCATCCGGGGTTGCGGGCACGCCGGCACGGCCCGGCGAGGGGCGGTGGGCGTGCGGTGGGGAAGGAGGAGCGAGGGGCGCCGGAGCCGATCACGGCGCCCCTCGGGTCACGGAGAGCGGCGTCGGCGGACGCGCGTCGGCGGGACGCGGGCGCTTCCGTTCAGCGCGGCGGACGACGCGACGGCCGAGCGGGACTCGGCGGCCGGTCGAAGAGAAGCCAGGCGCTGTTCACAGGTTCCATGGAAGCCGTCCCGCATCCGCCGGGCAAGGCGGAACACCCTTCTCTGACGGGGCTCTGACGTGCATACGCGTCCTTGACGCTCTAACGCCGTGCGCGGCACCAACCCGCCCGAACAGGAAGGAATTTGCGGCACTCATACGGCGACTCCGGAGCCGCCGTCAAAGTGCCGTCAAACCGAGCTGAGTAACCATCAGGAACGCGTCAACGTCAGCCGTCCATGGCCGGATCCGGTCGCAGACTGATCGACAACGGGGGACGGGCGACCGTCCGTGGCGTGACGTTGGAGGGACCGTGACTCTCACGGCCGGAACAGCGCAGGGTCCTCGGACCGAGGGGGGTGCTCCGCCACGACCGGACCCACCAGGGGGCAGCCCCGGACCACGGAGACGAGGGGGGTCGCGGACGGGCGATCCGGGTCCGGGGCTGCGCCCTCAGCCGCAGGTCGTGGCCGCGCGGGCCGCTCTGCGCCGCCGTTTTTGGGCCACCGTGCCCGCACGGCTGCGTCTTCTGCGCGCGGCCACGCTCCTGCTCACCGTCGCCGTGGCCGCTCTGCTGACCGTCGCGGGGCTGGCCGCGAACGGCACCTGGGACGGCGTGGCCGAACGCGACGCACCGCGCACCACCAGCGCCGCCGACCTCAACCTCGCCCTGAACGACATGGACGCCCAGGCCGCCAACGTGCTGCTGTCCAGCGGCGATGCGGGCAAGGGTCGCCTGAGGACGCCGTACGAGAAGGCGGTCGGCTTCTACGGCGACGCCCGGCGCGAGATCGGGCACGACCTGCGCACCCTCGCCGTCGCGGCACAGGGGGACCGGTCCGACGAGAAGACCGTGGAGAGCCTGACCGACGACTTCGCCGAGTACCAGGAGCTGATCGGCCGCGCCCTGGAGAACGACGGGCGCTCCGGCGGCAAGGCGTCCGCCCTGGTCGACTACCGCAGGGCCACGGACCTCCTGCAGAGCAGGCTGCTGCCCGAGTCACGCACGCTGGTGTCCTCGAACGACCAGGCCTTCGACAGGGAGTACGGTGCCGCCCGCTCCGCCCTCGTCGGCCGGCTCGCCGCCGTCGTCGCGCTCGGCGTCCTTCTGCTCGCCGTGCTCGGCCTCCTGCAGTGGTACCTGGCCCGCAGCTTCCGCCGGATCCTGAACCCCGGTGTCCTCGCCGCCACCGGGTGCGCCCTGCTCGCGGTGGTCCTCGGCGCCCAGCTGCTCGCCTCGTCGTACGGGAACCTGTACTCCGCGCGACGCGACGCCTTCGACTCCGTCGTCGCGCTCTCCCGAGCCCGGGCCATCGCCTACGACGCCAACGCCGACGAAAGCCGCTACCTGCTCGACCCGCAGCGCCGGGACCAGTACGAGCGGGCGTTCCTCGCCAAGTCCCAGAAGCTGTACGGCATCCGGAACGCGACCCTCGCGACCTACGACCGCGAGCTGGCCAACACCTGGCAGGCCTACCAGACCGACCACCACGACCTGCGCTTCACGGGCGAGTTCCGGCGCGAGCTGGACAACATCACCTTCCCCGGGGAGCGCTCCGCGGCGGAGCGGACCGTGCGGGCGTACGCCGTCTACGAGCACGACGACCGCAGGATTCGCTCGCTGGTGGCGACCGGGCAGGAGCGGGCGGCCACCGAGTTCTGCATGGGCTGGGAGCCGGGCACGTCCAACGCCCACTTCGGCGCCTGGATGGCGGCGCTGGACAAGGTGACGGACATCAACCGGGCCCACTTCGACTCGTCGGTGCGTGCGGGCCGCTCGGTGGTGAACGTGCTCCTGCCCTGGGCGGCCGGTCTGCTGCTGGCGTCGATGGCGCTGATCGTGCTCGGGCTGCGGCCGAGGCTGGCCGAGTTCCGCTGACCCCGGGACGCCCCTCACGCGTCCGACAGCCGCGCCTCCTCCAGGTCCAGCGAGCGCTGGAGCCGGCGGCGTGTCGTGTCGCTTATGCGGTGGCCGTCGTAGAGGCGCTGGAGTTCCTGTGTCTCCACGACGATCAGGTCGCGGCGCAGCTGGCGGTAGACCAGGTCGGCGGACTCGGTGGCCGTGGCTGTGCCGTTGGTCTCGGCGAGGCGGTCGCGGGCGTCCTCCAGACGGGCGTTGAGGCCGCGGCGCAGGCGGTCGAGGACGACGTCCGGAACGGCCTCCAGCTCGGTCAGTTCCTCCAGCCGGGCGAGTCCGGCGTGGGCGAGGCGGGAGCGGGCCTCGACCTCCTCGCGTTCGGTGTGGGCGGGCTCCAGGGCGATGCCGGAGCGCTGGACGACCGGGGCGAGTGTGAAGCCCTGGACGACGAGGGTGACCACCACGACCGAGGTGGTCAGGACGAGGACCAGGGGGCGGTCCGTGAGAGGGGAGCCGTTCTTCGTCATCTCCGGGATGGACAGGGCCGCCGCCAGCGGCATCACACCCCGGGTGCCGGCCCAGGTCAGGACCATCGGCACCCGCCAGTTCAGACGGCCGACCCCGCCCTTGCGCTGGACGACGGCCGACAGCGGCGCGAGCCACAGCAGGCGTACGGCGATGAGCGTGGCGGCGACGGCGAGGGCGTACAGCGGCCAGGCCCGGTCGCCGTCGGCCAGCGCCCGCACCTGTGCGGGCAGCGCCAGCCCTATCAGCGAGAAGACCACGCTCTCCAGCAGGAACACGACCGTGCCGTACACGGCGTGGAGTTGCAGTCTTATGCGCGCGTTGGTGAGGCGGTCGCCCCGGCCGCCCAGGACCACCCCGGCCACCACGCACGACGTCACCCCGGAGGTGTGCGCGGCCTCCGCCAGCAGATACGCGGCATAGGGGGTGACCAGGGCGATCACCGTCTCCAGGACCGGCTCCTCGGTGCGCCGCCGGATCAGGGCCACGACCCCGGCCACCGCGGCACCGATCACCGTGCCGCCCCCGGCCAGCAGCAGGAACTTGCCGCCCGCGGAGCCCCAGTTCGCCGCCGCCGACGCGACCGCGATGCCCGCCGCCACCCGGACCAGCACCAGGGAGGTCGCGTCGTTGAACAGGCTCTCCGCCTGGACGAGGACCTGCACCCTCGGCGGCAGGGCGAGCCTGCGCCCGAGCGCGGTCACCGCCACCGGGTCGGTGCTGGCCAACACCGCGCCCAGCACCAGCGCCATCTGCCAGGACAGCGGCGTCACCGTGGCGGCCACGGCGCCCACGGCCGCGGCCGAGGCGAGGACCAGGCCGATGGCGAGGATCCCGACCGGCTTCCACACCGCCCGCAGCTCCCGCCAGGGCATCTCCTCGGCGCTCGCGTACAGCAGCGGGGGCAGCACGACGAGCCCGATGATCTCCGGGCTGATCTCGATCTGCGGGGTGCCCGGCAGCAGGGCCACGGTGAGCCCGGCGACGACGAGCAGGGAGGGCGCGGGTATGCGCCACCGGCGTGCGAAGGTCGCTACGACGGTGGCCAGTACCACCAGTGCGAGAACCGTCCCGACGCTGCGCATGCCGTCCCCCTGGGGCTTTCACAGGAGCCACCCTGGCTCCCAGCCGACCAGACTTCCCGGCACACCGCCTTCACCCTATCCGGCCACGGCACGTCAAGACAGTGTCAAGGTCCCCGGGACCGGTGCCAAGGAACCGCTAACAAGGCAACCGGCCGGCGCCCGAAAGGGCTTCCTTAGGAGCAGTGACCCGCCCTCCCGAGGGAGTTGAGCCAGTGAGCGGAGTGCTTCGGCGGCGATGAGTGACGTACGGCCCGGACGAATGAAGGTCTACCTCGGGGCGGCTCCGGGGGTCGGCAAGACCTACCGGATGCTCGACGAGGGGCGACGCCGTGCCGCCCGCGGGGCGGACGTGGTGGTGGGGTTCGCGGAGTGCCACGGGCGACCGCGCACCGAGGCCATGCTGGACGGCCTGGAGGTCGTCCCGCGGGCTCGGTGCGTCTACCGGGGCGGGGACTTCGAGGAGATGGACCTCGCCGCGGTGCTCGAGCGCCGCCCGCAGGTCGCGCTCGTGGACGAGTTCGCCCACAGCAACATCCCCGGCGACGGCCGCAACGCCAAGCGCTGGCAGGACATCGAGGCCCTCCTCGACGCCGGCATCGACGTGATCACCGCGCTGAACATCCAGCACCTGGAATCCCTCAACGACGTGGTCGAGAAGATCACGCACGTGCCCCAGCACGAGACGGTGCCCGACGACGTCGTCCGCCGTGCTCACCAGGTGGAACTGGTCGACATGCCTCCGGAGGGGCTGCGCCGCCGGATGGCGCACGGCAACATCTACACGCCCGAGAAGGTCGACGCGGCCCTCGCCAACTACTTCCGGCCCGGCAACCTGACCGCGCTGCGCCAGCTGGCGCTGCTGTGGGTGGCCGACCGGGTCGACGCGGCGCTGCAGGAGTACCGCACCGAGCACGGCATAGGCCGGGTGTGGGAGACCCGGGAGCGGGTGGTCGTCGCGCTCACCGGCGGGCCGGAGGGGGACACGCTGGTCCGGCGCGCCGCACGGATCGCCGCCCGCTCGGCCGGGGGCGACCTGCTCGCCGTGCACGTGGCCCGCAGCGACGGCCTGGCCGCCGGTGTCTCGCACGCCTCGCTGGCCCGCCAGCGCCGGCTGGTGGAGGACCTGGGCGGCAGCTACCACTCGGTGGTCGGCGACGACATCGCGACGACGCTGGTGGAGTTCGCCCGCGCCGAGAACGCCACCCAGCTGGTCCTCGGCACCAGCCGGCGAGGACGGCTGGAACGGTTCGTCACCGGGCCCGGTACGGGCGAGACCGTCACCGAGCTGTCCGGCGACATCGACGTCCACCGCGTCACCCACGAACGCGCCGGACGCGGCACCCTGCTGCCCTCCCGGCGCCGGACCCTGTCCACCCGGCGCCTGGTCGCCGGACCCGTGGCGGGGCTCGTGCTCCCGGTGCTGCTGACCGCCGTCCTCGCCCAGGTGCGGGGCACGGTGAACCTGACCAGCGAGGCGCTGCTGTTCCTGCTCGCCGTGGTGGGCGTGGCCTGCATAGGAGGGGTCGCCTCGGCGGTGATCGCGTCGATCACGGCGTCGCTGCTGCTCAACTACTGGTTCATCCCGCCCCTGGGGCAGTTCACGCTCAGCGACCCGAACGCGCTGCTCGCCCTCGCGGTGTTCATGGTCGTCGCGGCCACAGTGGCCGGGGTCGTCGACCGCTCCCTCAGGCTGTCCCGCCGCTCGGCGCGGGCCACCGCCGAGGCCGAGACCATGTCCTCCCTGGCCGGCACCATCGTGCGCGGCGGCGCGACCATCCCGGCCCTGCTGGAGCGCACCCGGGAGACCTTCGGCATGGAGTCGGCGGAGCTGGTGGACGAGCCGCCCGACGCCGGAGACGTGACGGCCGTACCGGCTGGTTCGGGGGCGCACCTGGTGCTGCGCGGGCGGACCCTGTCCTCCTCCGAGCGGCGGGTGCTGGCCGCGTTCGCCGCGCACGTCGGCTCCGCGGTGGAGCGGGCCCGGCTGGCCGAGGCGGCGGCCGAGGTCGAGCCCGTCAAGGCCGCCGACCGGATGCGTACGGCGCTGCTGCGGGCCGTCGGCCACGACCTGCGCACCCCGCTGGCCGCCGGCTGGGCCGCGGTCACCTCCCTGCGCAGCAGCGAGGTCGAGTTCTCCGCCGCCGACCGCGGGGAACTCCTCGCCACCGCCGACGAGTCCATGGCCAAGCTCAACCGGCTGGTGGAGAACCTCCTCGACCTGAGCCGTCTGGAGGCGGGCGCTCTCCCCCTGAACCTGCGCGCGACCTCCCTGGAGGAGGTGCTGCCCACGGCACTGGCGGACGTCCCCGGCGTCGAGGTGGCGGACACCGAGGCGATCCCCGCGGTGCTGGCCGACCCGCCGCTGCTGGAACGGGTGATCGCCAACCTCGCCGGCAACGCCGCCCGGCACACCCCGCCCGGCCGGAAGGTGCTGGTCACCGCCAGCGCGCTGGCGGGCCGGGTGGAGCTGCGGGTCGTGGACCGGGGGCCCGGGCTTCCCCAGGCCGGCCGGGAGCGCCTCTTCGAGCCGTTCCAGCGGCTCGGCGACACCGACAACACCACCGGCCTCGGCCTCGGGCTGGCCCTCGCCCGCGGCCTGACCGAGGCCATGAGCGGCACCCTCACCCCCGAGGACACCCCGGGCGGCGGCCTGACCATGGTCGTGTCGCTGCCCTTCGCGGAACAGCACGCGCACTCTCAGGATGCGCAGAGCGTAGGAGGTGCCTGATGAGCACCGAGACCAGCACATTCCGGCTGCACCGCACCGGCCGGGCGCGCCCGGCGCGGGCCGCGTGGCCACTGCGGGACCGGCTGGCCCTGGCGGCGGGCGTGGTGGCCCCGCTCGTGGTGGCGGCCGCTCTCGTGCCGCTGCGCACGGATCTGTCGCGGACGAACGCCGCGCTGGTCCTCGTCGTCGTGGTCGTCGCGGTGGCGGCGCTGGGCAGTCGTACGGCAGGAACCGTGGCGGCGCTGTCGGCGGCGGCCGGGTTCGACTTCTTTTTCACTCGGCCGTACGAGACGTTCGACATCACCGCGTCCGGGGACGTGGCGACGGCGGTCCTGCTGCTCGTCGTCGGTCTGATCGTCTCCCGGCTCGCCGCCCGTGCCCGTCGTCTGGAAGTCGTCGCCGTGACCGACGCGGCCCACCTGGACCGGATCCACCGCACGGCCGCCCTCGCCCAGTCCGCCAACTCCGCGGACATCATGGTCGACCACGTGCGCGGCGAGCTGACCGAGCTGCTGGGCCTGCGTGCCTGCCGCTTCGAGTACGGCACCCTCGTCGGGCGCCCGCCGCGGCTGGAGAAGGACGGCAGCGTGACGGTGGGCCGGCACGCATGGGACGTGGACGGCGCCGGCTGGCCCGAGGGCGAGACCGAGCTGCGGGCGTACGGCAACGGGCACTACCTCGGCCGGTTCATGCTCACCCCCGGCCCGGGGCCCGTGCCGCCGCTCCAGGCGCGGCTGGTCGCGGTGACCCTGGCCGACCAGACCGGGGCCGCGCTGGACACCTCGGGGCCGGTCACCTGACTCAGTCGAGCCCGGAGGCCCTGAACACGGCGTGGGCCGTCTCGGAGTCGATGCGCCGGGCCAGGCGCCGCAGGGCGGTCGCCCCGCACAGCAGCAGGCCGTCGTCGGCCGCCCTGCGTGCGCCCTCCTCCAGGCGGCGCCACAACTCCGGGTTGTTCAGGAGGACTTCGGGGTCGATCTCCACCCGGCCGCCGAGCGCGTCCTTCAGCACGAGCCGCTGGGCGACGCCGTCCAGGAAGCGGACGGACACCAGCAGGTCGATGCGGACCCGGCGTTCGCGCAGCAGCCGCCGCGAGGCCAGCCAGTCCTCGCCGGCCGAGACCCGGGCGGGACACAGCACGAGGAACAGCAGCAGCGCGAGGGCGAACCACAGCGCACAACGCCACGGCGTCAACCGGCCCGAGCCCCAGTCGACGAGCACGAGCAGGGCGAGCAGGACCCCGGCGCAACGGACGGAATCCCGCACGTCCTTGGGCCGGCGGCGGTCCTGTGCTGCCTGTTCCATGGCGGTGACGGTAGGGGAGTCGGGCGGCCGGATAGAACTGTTTTGATGTGATCTTGACGGCTATCGGGTGATTCCCGACGTCATCCGTCAAGATCCCGTCAAAGTCGGACGGTTGGGCGCGAAGAAGCCGCAAGGAGCAGTCGGACCCGGTCGTGAACGGACACAACCTGGGTGCACCCGCGCACCGTTCGGACCTCGTGCGCGGCTGAACGACGAAGGAGCACGCACCCATGTCCGTCCTGACCCTCCAGCCGGGAGCGGCGCCCGCCGACGAAGAACCGCCTGATACCGGCGAACGGCACCGCCTCACCGCCGTCACCGGCCTCGCCGCGCTGTCGCTCGACGCCATGGCGTCGGTGGCGTACGGGCCGGAGGCGATCGTCCTGGTCCTGGCCGCCGCGGGCGCCCACGGCCTCGGCTTCACCCTGCCGGTCACCCTGGCCATCGCCGGACTGCTCGCGGTGCTGGTGGCGTCGTACCGGCAGGTCATCGCGGCCTTCCCGGACGGAGGCGGCTCCTACGCGGTGGCCAGGACGCACTTGGGTGCGCGGACCAGCCTGGTGGCGGCGGCCTCGCTGATCCTGGACTACGTCCTCAACGTCGCCGTCGCGGTCACCGCGGGCGTGGCCGCCCTGACCTCCGCCTTCCCGGGCCTGTACGACGACCGGCTGTGGCTGTGCCTGGCCGTGCTGGTGCTGATCACGGGCGTCAACCTGCGAGGCATCGTGGAGTCGGCGAAGGCGTTCATCGTGCCTACCGTCGTCTTCGTCGGCTCGATCTTCGTCCTCATCGTGGTCGGCCTGTTCCGCTCCCACCCCGTGAGCACGGTCACCGCGGCCGGGCACGCCTCGGTCGTCGCGGACAACGCCACCACCGTGGGCACCCTGCTCCTGCTGAAGGCGTTCGCCTCCGGGTGCAGCGCCCTGACCGGCGTCGAGGCCATCGCCAACGCCGTTCCCTCCTTCCGCGTCCCGCGGGCCCGGCGGGCCCAGCGCGCGGAGGTCGCGCTCGGCGCCGTGCTCGGCCTGATGCTGATCGGCCTGTCGGTGCTGATCGGCCGCTTCCACCTCCAGCCGGTCGAGGGCGTCACCGTCCTCGCCCAGCTCGCGGACGCCTCGCTCGGCCACAACTGGGCCTTCTACGTCATCCAGTTCGCGACGATGATCCTGCTGGCGCTGTCCGCGAACACCTCCTTCGGCGGCCTGCCGGTCCTGCTGAAGCTGCTCGCCCGCGACAACTACCTGCCGCACGTCTTCGCCCTGAAGGCCGACCGTCAGGTCCACCGGCACGGCGTGCTCGCCCTCGCCCTGGTCTCCGCGGCCCTGCTGGTCTTCTCGGGCGGCGACACCAACACCCTGGTGCCGCTGTTCGCCATCGGGGTGTTCGTCGGCTTCACCATCGCCCAGGTGGGCATGGTCCGGCACTGGCGGCTGGAGCGCGGCAAGGGCTGGCTGGGCAAGGCCCTGCTGAACGGCTTCGGCGCGGTGCTCACCGGTGTCGCGACCGTCGTCGTCACCGCGAGCAAGTTCACGGAGGGCGCCTGGCTGATCGTGGTCGCGTTGCCGTTGCTGGTCGCCGCCTTCGGCGCCGTGCACCGCGCCTACGGCCGGATCGGCGAGCGGCTCGGTCTGGGCCGCATACCCGAGGCCCCGCACCGCGACCGCTCGCTGGTGATCGTCCCCGTCTCGACCCTGTCCCGGCTCACCTCCGAGGCACTGACCGCCGCCGCCTCCCTGGGCGACGAGGTCCGCGCGGTGACCGTCTGCTACCCGGACCCGGAGGACCGCACCCAGCTGCACGCCCTGGAGCGCGCCTGGGCCGAGTGGGACCCGGGAGTGCCGCTGGTGCGGCTGTCCTGCGAGCGGCGCAGCCTGGGCCGCCCCATCGCCGCGTACGTCCGCGAGGTGGCCGCCGGCGAGCCGGCCACGCGGGTCACCGTGCTGATCCCGGAGACGGAGCCCGAGCGGCTGTGGCAGCGGCTGCTGCAGAACCAGCGGGGCGCCGTCGTCGCGCACGCCGTGCGGCGGGAGACGGACGCGGTGATCTGCCGGCTGCGCTTCCGGGTGCTGTGAGCCGCGTCACCGACGGTTACGGCGGCCTACTCGCTGGTACGGAGCAGCGGCCGTAAGAGTCCCGTCAAAGGCGTGCGGGCCGCCGTAAGGGAGCCGTCAACGGGTGACCAGATCCAGCCAGCCAGGCGCTTTCCTCTAAACGTCCGTTTCAACCGAACCTCACTCCAGGAGTTCGCGATGGCCGATCTGGCCTTCGTCGTCACCGTGCTCGCGGGTTTCGCGCTGGTGGCTCTTGTCGCCAAGGGGGTGACGAAGCTGTGACCGTCGAGAACATCGTCGGCCTGGTCGTGGCCGTCGCCCTGCTGGGCTATCTCGTCCTCGCCCTGATCTTCCCGGAGAGGTTCTGAGAGCTGACATGGGTCCCGTACTGGCCGGCGTGCTCCAGCTCCTCGCGCTCATAGGCGCGCTGGCGCTCGTCTACGTCCCCGTTGGCAACTACATGGCCCGGGTCTACTCCTCCGACAAGCACCTGCGTGTCGAGAGGTGGACCTACAAGGCCATCGGAGCCAACCCCGACGCCGAGATGACCTGGCCCGCGTACCTGCGCGGCGTCCTCGCCTTCTCGGCCGTGAGCGTCCTCTTCCTCTACCTGCTGCAGCGCCTCCAGGGCCTCCTGCCCGGGTCGATGGGCTTCGACTCGGTCGACCCGGCACAGTCGTTCAACACGGCCGTGTCCTTCGTGACCAACACGAACTGGCAGTCGTACTACGGCGAGCAGACCATGGGTCACGTCGTGCAGACCGCCGGTCTGGCCGTGCAGAACTTCGTCTCCGCGGCCGTCGGCATCGCCGTCGCCGTCGCGCTGGTGCGCGGCTTCGCCCGCTCGCGCACCGGTGAGCTGGGCAACTTCTGGGCCGACCTGGTGCGCGGCACGCTGCGGATCCTGGTTCCGGGTGCCGCGATCGCCGCGGTGATCCTGGTCGCCTGTGGCGCGATCCAGAACTTCTCCGGCATCCACGAGGTCGGCCAGTTCATGGGCGGCTCGCAGCAGTGGAACGGCGGCGCGGTCGCCTCCCAGGAGGCCATCAAGGAGATCGGTACCAACGGCGGTGGTTACTTCAACGCCAACAGCGCCCACCCCTTCGAGAACCCGACGCCCTTCACCAACCTGTTCGAGATCTTCCTGATCCTGGTGATCCCGTTCTCGCTGACCCGTACCTTCGGCGTGATGGTCGGCTCGGTGAAGCAGGGTTACGCCATCCTCGCCACGATGTTCACCATCTGGCTGGGCTTCGTCGCCCTGATGATGTGGACCGAGTTCGCCCACCACGGCCCGGCGCTCCAGGCGGCCGGCGGGGCGATGGAGGGCAAGGAGGTCCGCTTCGGGGTCGGCTCCTCGTCGATCTTCGCGGTGTCGACCACGCTCACCTCGACCGGTGCGGTGGACTCCTTCCACTCCTCCTTCACCGGCCTCGGCGGCGGCATCGCCATGCTCGGCATGATGCTGGGCGAGATCGCGCCCGGTGGCACCGGCTCCGGCCTCTACGGCATGCTGATCATGGCGGTCATCGCGGTGTTCATCGCCGGCCTGATGGTCGGCCGTACGCCCGAGTACCTGGGCAAGAAGATCGGCGCCCGCGAGATGAAGCTGGCGGCCGCCTACATCCTGATCACCCCGGCGCTGGTTCTCGTCTTCTCGGCGGCCTCCATGGCGCTGCCGACCCCGCCGAACTCGATGCTCAACTCCGGTGCGCACGGCTTCTCCGAGGTCCTGTACGCCTTCACGTCGGCGTCGAACAACAACGGCTCGGCCTTCGCAGGACTGAACGCGAACACCGACTGGTTCAACACCATGACCGGTCTCGCGATGCTGCTGGGCCGTTTCCTGCCGATGGTGTTTGTGCTGGCGCTGGCCGGCTCGCTCGCCGAGCAGAAGCCCGTCCCGGTGACCGCGGGCACCCTGCGCACCGAGAAGCCGCTGTTCACCGGCCTGCTGGTGGGCGCGATCCTGATCATCACCGGTCTCACCTACTTCCCGGCCCTCGCCCTGGGTCCGCTCGCGGAAGGACTGGCGTGATGAGCACCGACGTACAGAAGCACGAGGACTCGATGTCCACTCCCACTCTTGCGCCCCATCAGGACGCCCCCACTGGGCACAAGCCCGCCGAAGGCCGTGTCGGTGCGGGCCTGTTCGACCCCAAGGCGCTGATCAAGTCGCTGCCGGAGGCATTCCGCAAGCTCGACCCGCGGGTGATGGTCAAGTCCCCCGTGATGTTCGTGGTGTGGATCGGCTCCGTGCTCACCACGGTGTTCTCCTTCAAGGACCCGAGCGACTGGTTCGGCTGGACGATCAGCGCCTGGCTGTGGCTGACCGTGATCTTCGCCAACCTCGCGGAGGCCGTCGCCGAGGGCCGCGGCAAGGCGCAGGCCGACACCCTGCGCAAGGCCAAGACCGACACGGTGGCCCGGCGGCTGGTGGGCGACTCCGAAGAGCGGGTGCCCGGTACCGAGTTGAAGATCGGTGACCTGGTGGTCTGCGAGGCCGGCGACATCATCCCCGGTGACGGTGACGTCATCGAGGGCGTCGCCTCGGTCGACGAGTCCGCGATCACCGGTGAGTCCGCTCCGGTCATCCGTGAGTCCGGCGGCGACCGCAGCGCGGTCACCGGCGGTACGAAGGTGCTGTCCGACCGGATCGTCATCAAGATCACGACGAAGCCCGGTGAGACCTTCATCGACCGGATGATCAATCTGGTCGAGGGTGCCGCGCGCCAGAAGACGCCCAACGAGATCGCGCTGAACATCCTGCTCGCCTCGCTGACCATCGTCTTCCTGCTCGCGGTGGCCACCCTGCCGCCGTTCGCGAACTACGCGGGCACGCACCTGACCATGGTCGTGCTGGTCGCCCTGCTGGTCTGCCTGATCCCGACCACCATCGGCGCCCTGCTCTCCGCGATCGGTATCGCGGGCATGGACCGTCTCGTGCAGCGCAACGTGCTCGCGATGTCGGGCCGTGCGGTCGAGGCCGCCGGTGACGTCTCCACGCTGCTGCTCGACAAGACCGGCACCATCACCCTCGGCAACCGCCAGGCCGCCGAGTTCGTGCCGGTGAAGGGCACCACGGAGGCCGAGGTCGCCGACGCGGCCCAGCTGTCGTCGCTGGCCGACGAGACGCCCGAGGGCCGTTCCATCGTCGTCCTGGCGAAGGAGAAGTACGGGCTGCGCGAACGCCACCAGGGCGAGCTGGCGCAGGCCGAGTGGATCGCCTTCACCGCCCAGACCCGCATGTCGGGTGTGGACGTCGACGGTCGCAAGGTCCGCAAGGGCGCCACCGCCTCGGTCATCGCCTGGGTTCAGGAGCGGGGCGGCACGGTCGCCAAGGACGCCGACACCGTCGCGAACCGGATCTCCGAGGCCGGCGGCACCCCGCTGCTCGTCGCGATCGAGGACGAGCAGGGCGCCCGCGTCCTGGGCGTCATCTATCTGAAGGACGTCGTCAAGGAGGGCATGCGGGAGCGGTTCGAGGAACTGCGCCGCATGGGCATCAAGACGGTGATGATCACGGGTGACAACCCGCTGACCGCCAAGGCGATCGCCGAGGAGGCGGGCGTCGACGACTTCCTCGCGGAGGCCACTCCCGAGGACAAGATGGCCCTCATCAAGCGGGAGCAGGCCGGCGGCAAGCTGGTCGCCATGACCGGTGACGGCACGAACGACGCGCCCGCGCTCGCGCAGGCGGACGTCGGCGTGGCGATGAACACCGGTACGTCGGCCGCCAAGGAGGCCGGCAACATGGTCGACCTCGACTCCAACCCCACCAAGCTCATCGAGATCGTCGAGATCGGCAAGCAGCTGCTGATCACCCGCGGTGCGCTGACCACGTTCTCCATCGCCAACGACGTCGCGAAGTACTTCGCGATCATCCCGGCGCTGTTCGCGGCGGTCTACCCGGGCCTGGACAAGCTGAACATCATGCAGCTGTCCTCGCCGAACTCCGCGATCCTGTCGGCCGTCGTCTTCAACGCGCTGATCATCATCGCGCTGGTGCCGCTGTCCCTGAAGGGCGTGCAGTACCGGCCGGTGAGCGCGGACAAGATGCTCCGGCGCAACCTCGGGATCTACGGCATCGGCGGCCTGATCGCCCCCTTCGTCGGCATCAAGATCATCGATCTGCTCATCTCTCTGATCCCCGGAATCGGGTGAAGGACATGAACAACTCCTTTGTGAACACGGCCCGGTTGCTGGGGGCGGGCCTGCGGGCGCTGCTCGTGCTGACCCTGGTCACGGGCGTCATCTATCCGCTGGTCGTCACCGGCATCGCCCAGGCGGCGTTCCACGACAAGGCGAACGGCTCCGAGATCAAGGCGGACGGCAAGGTCGTCGGCTCGTCGCTGATCGGGCAGTCGTACAACCTGCCGCTGAAGAAGGGTCAGGACACGCCGGACGCGGACCTGAAGTGGTTCCAGGGCCGCCCGGCCAACGGGCTCGGCGCCAACAGCGTCAACACCCGCTACAAGCTGATCCTTTCGGGTGCGACCAACCTCGCCGCCGACAACAAGGACCTGGTCAAGCAGGTCGAGGACGCCAAGGCAGCCGTCGTCAAGGACAACTCGGTGCCCGGCTACACCGTCAAGCCGTCGGACGTCCCCGCGGACGCGGTGACCTCCTCCGGCTCCGGCCTGGACCCGGCCATCTCCCCGGAGTACGCCGAACTCCAGGTGCACCGGGTCGCCGCGAAGAACGGCCTGTCCGTCGCCGCGGTCGAGAAGCTGGTCAAGGACCACACCGAGGGCCGCACCCTGGGCTTCATCGGCGAGCCCCGGGTGAACGTCCTCGAACTGAACAGCGCGCTCAAGGATCTCGCGGCCAAGCAGTGACGGCCTTACGCGACCCGCACGGGAGCCGGCGGCCCGGGAGACATCCCGGCACCGCCGGCTCCCGCAGCCATGACAGGAGAGGCGTACACCCATGACCCGGGTGCTCGTGGTGGAGGACGACCCGCAGCTCGTAAGGGCCCTCGTGATCAATCTGCAGGCCCGCAAGTACGGCGTCGACGCGGCCCCCGACGGCGCCACCGCGCTGCGGCTGGCGGCGGCCCGCCAGCCGGACGTGGTGCTGCTCGACCTCGGCCTGCCCGACATGGACGGCGTCGACGTCATCAAGGCCGTACGAGGCTGGACGCGGGTACCGATCCTGGTCCTGTCCGCCCGGCAGTCCTCCGACGAGAAGGTCTCGGCCCTCGACGCCGGCGCCGACGACTACATCACCAAGCCGTTCAGCATGGACGAACTCCTGGCCCGGCTGCGGGCCGCCGTCCGCCGCACCGAGGAGCTGCCGCTGGTCCCGGAGACCACGCTGGTCCGGACGGACGGGTTCACCATCGACCTGCTCGCGAAGAAGGTCGTCCGGGACGGCCACGACGTACGCCTCACCCCGACCGAATGGCACCTGCTGGAGATCCTGGTCACCCACCCGGGCCGCCTGATCACCCAGAAGCAGCTGCTGCACGAGGTCTGGGGCGTCTCCCAGAGCAACAAGACCAACTATCTGCGGGTCTACATGGCCCAGTTGCGACGCAAACTCGAGTCCGATCCCTCGAGTCCTCGTTATCTCATCACCGAGCCCGGCATGGGCTACCGCTTCGAAGGGTGACCATGGCACGCGGCAAACTCCGTATCTACCTCGGCGCGGCTCCAGGCGTCGGCAAGACCTACGCCATGCTGTCCGAGGCGCACCGCCGGGTGGAGCGGGGCACCGACTGCGTGGTCGCCTACGTCGAGCACCACCACCGGCCCCGCACCGAGGTGATGCTGCACGGCCTGGAGCAGATACCCCGCAAGGACATCGAGTACCGGGACAGCTCCTTCACCGAGATGGACGTCGACGCGGTCCTCGCCCGCCGTCCCCAGGTGGCCCTCGTCGACGAGCTGGCGCACACCAACGTCCCCGGCTCCCGCAACGCCAAGCGCTGGCAGGATGTCGAGGAGCTGCTCGCGGCCGGGATCGACGTGATCTCGACCGTCAACATCCAGCACCTGGAGTCGCTCGGCGACGTGGTGGAGTCGATCACCGGGGTGCGGCAGCGGGAGACGGTGCCCGACGAGGTCGTACGGCGGGCCGGCCAGATCGAGCTGGTCGACATGTCACCGGAGGCGCTGCGCCGCCGTATGGCGCACGGCAACATCTACAAGCCGGACAAGGTCGACGCGGCCCTCTCGAACTACTTCCGGCCCGGGAACCTGACCGCGCTGCGCGAGCTGGCGCTGCTGTGGGTGGCCGACCGGGTCGACGCCTATCTGCAGGAGTACCGCACCGAGCACCGGGTCTCGGCCATCTGGGGCTCGCGCGAGCGGATCGTGGTCGGCCTGACCGGCGGGCCCGAGGGACGCACCCTGATAAGGCGTGCGGCCCGGCTGGCGGAGAAGGGCGCCGGCGGCGAGGTGATGGTGGTCTACATCTCCCGCAGCGACGGCCTGACGTCGGCCTCCCCGAAGGAACTCGCCGTCCAGCGCACCCTGGTCGAGGACCTGGGCGGCACCTTCCACCACGTGGTCGGCGACGACATACCGGCCGCGCTGCTGGACTTCGCCCGCGGCGTCAACGCCACCCAGATCGTCCTCGGCGTCTCCCGCCGCAAGGCCTGGCAGTACGTCTTCGGGCCCGGCGTCGGCGCCACGGTGGCCGTGGAGTCGGGCCCCGACCTCGACGTGCACCTCATCACCCACGACGAGGCGGGCAAGGGCCGCGGACTGCCCGTGGCCCGGGGCGCGCGGCTCGGCCGGGCCCGGATCGTCTGGGGCTGGCTGGTCGGCATCGCCGGGCCCGTCCTGCTGACCTGGCTGCTGAGCAGTGCGTTCCCGGACGTCGGGCTCGCCAACGACATGCTGCTGTTCCTGACGGCGACGGTGGCGGCGGCCCTGCTGGGCGGCCTCTTCCCGGCCCTGGCCTCGGCGGTGGCCGGATCCCTCCTGCTGAACTGGTACTTCACCCCGCCCGTCCACACCCTGACGATCGCCGACCCGGAGAACATCGTCGCCATCGCGATCTTCGTCGGGGTGGCCGCGTCGGTCGCCTCGGTGGTGGGTCTGGCGGCCCGGCGCACCCAGCAGGCGGCGCGGCTGCGCGCGGAGTCGGAGATCCTCTCCTTCCTCGCGGGCAGTGTGCTGCGCGGCGAGACCGGCCTGGAGGAGCTGCTGGAACGGGTCCGGGAGACCTTCGGCATGGAGTCCGCCGTCCTGCTGGAACGCGCGAGCGACGTGGCGCCCTGGACCTGCGCGGGCAGCGTGGGCCCGCGCCCCTGCACCACCCCCGAGGACGCGGACGTCGAGGTCCCGGCCGGCGACCACATGTCCCTCGCCCTGACCGGCCGTGTCCTGCCCGCCGAGGACCGGCGGGTGCTGGCCGCCTTCGCCGCGCAGGCCGTCGTGGTGCTGGACCGCCGACGCCTCCAGGAGGAGGCGGACCAGGCGAAGGAACTGGCCGAGGGCAACCGCATCCGCACCGCCCTGCTGGCCGCCGTCAGCCACGACCTGCGCACCCCGCTCGCCGGCATCAAGGCGGCGGTCACGTCGCTGCGCACGGACGACATCGAATGGTCGGAGGCCGACCGGGCCGAACTCCTCGCGGCCATCGAGGAGGGCGCCGACCGCCTGGACCACCTCGTCGGCAACCTCCTCGACATGTCCCGCCTCCAGACCGGCACCGTCACCCCGCTCCTGCGCGAGACCGACCTGGACGAGGTGATCCCGATGGCGCTGGGCGGCGTACCCGAGGACAGC
This sequence comes from Streptomyces sp. NPDC085866, assembly GCF_044541035.1. NCBI lineage: Bacteria > Bacillati > Actinomycetota > Actinomycetes > Kitasatosporales > Streptomycetaceae > Streptomyces > Streptomyces sp. NPDC085866. The sequence goes on along the minus strand of NZ_JBITSQ010000019.1, from coordinate 99,424 downwards.
GTCGAGCTGGACATCCCCGAGAGCCTGCCCATGGTCGACGTGGACCGGGGCCTGCTGGAGCGGTCGGTCGCCAACGTCGTGGAGAACGCGGTCAAGTACAGCCCGCCGGGCGAGCCGGTCCTGGTCGCGGCCAGCGCCCTCGCCGACCGGGTGGAGGTCCGTGTCGTCGACCGAGGCCCGGGCGTGCCCGACGAGGCCAAATCCCGCATCTTCGAACCCTTCCAGCGCTACGGCGACTCACCCCGCGGCGCCGGAGTGGGTCTCGGCCTCGCGGTGGCCCGCGGCTTCGCGGAGGCGATCGGCGGCACGCTGAACGCCGAGGACACACCCGGAGGCGGGCTCACGATGGTCCTCAGCCTGCCGCGGTCCGGGGCGGTTCCGGCACGGCCGGCGCCGGGACCACGGGAGACGGCGATCAGCTGAACGCCTGCTCCGCAGGTCGGGGCGGGTGGCAACACGGCAGTGTGGGCAGCCCTGACACTGCCGGGATCCGCACAAGAACCGGCGGCGTACAGGGACGGAAGCTGTACACATGACGAACGTTCGACCGCACCCGCGCCCGCACCCGCACCCGAACCGCACCGCGGGCAGGGGCTGGGCGGGGTCGCTGGCCCTGTGCGCGCTGCTGCTCGTGGCCGCGAGCGTGGCCGCGTGGTTCGTCCCGAACGCCGCGTCGGACGAGCAGGCCTGGCGCAGGGCCACAGCGTGCACGGCCCAGACGCCCGCCGCCGGGCGCGACGACTGCCTGACCACCGTCCCGGCGGTGATCGCGAGCACCGACGTCAACCAGCCGAGGCAGCCCAGCTGGCTGTACTTCACGGACAGCCGGCCACTGCACCGGCTTGAGGTCTCGGCCGAGGCGGCCCAGGACTTCCAGGCCGGTGACCACGTGGAACTGACCGTCTGGCGCGGGCAGGTGATGAAGGTGGCCGGGGCGGGGGAGAGCTGGCACGAGCACATCACCACCGCCCGCTCCCTGGCCGTCGTGGCGGCACTGCTGGCCCTGGCCGCGGGCTACCCGGCGGCGAAGGTGCTGGGGTGTCTGCGGGCACGCCGGCTGCCCGACGACGAAGTCCTTCCCTCGGCCCTGCCGTTCGCGGGCGCACTGGCCGGCACCGCCCTGTGGCTGCTGCCCCTGTGCTTCCTGCACCCCACCGACCTGCTCTCCTCGCCCACGCAGATCACCTGGGCGGCCGCCGGCTCGCTGCTCACCCTGGCCCTGCTCACCGGGGCCTGGCGCGCGACCCGTATTCGTACGCCCGAGGGCGCGGCAGCGGAGGGACGGCCGGAGGAGGGCGGGGCCGGCGGAACGGCCGAACAGCCGAATAGGGGCGAGGTGTTCGTGTCCGCCCGGTTCCTGGAGCCCACCGACTTCAACCCGCACGGCTTCGGCACCCACATCGCCCTCGGGGACGGCGCACCCGCGGTGACTCCCGGCCCGGGCCGCTTCGCGGCGAAGCGCATCCCGGTCGAGCGGCTGACCGTCAGGAACGTACGACGGGCCCGGGGCAGCGACGGCGACACCGTCCCCAGAAGCTGGCACGTCGCCGAACTCGACGACGCCGGTGCCCCGATCGGACTGGCCGCGGCCCCGGCCGACCTGACGCGCATCATCCGCGCGCTGGGGTCGACCAGGGCCTGACGACGGTTCGCGACCCGCTCAGCGCACGGTCACGGACGCGGTCGTGGCCGATCCGTTGGTCCAGCCGTAGCGGTGGGTGGTGACCTTGACCGTGATCTTCTGACCCCGGTCGGCCTTCACCGGCACGTAGGTGGACTTGGTGGCGCCGGTGATGGTGTGGCCGTTGCGCTTCCAGGAGTAGCTGTAGGAAGTGGCGGCCGGCGACCAGGTGCCGTGGGCCGCGGTCAGCTTGGCGCCGACCTTCGCGGTGCCGCTGACGGCCGGGGCCTTGGTGACCTTCAGGGCGGGGCCGACGGCGACCGCGACGGCCGGCGAGGTGGAACCGGTCGCCCCGGCACCGTTGCTGACCGTGACCTTGCAGGACACCTTGTGGGTGTAGTCGTCGGAGGTCAGGGTGCGGGTCTTGGCCGTGGCGCCCGAGATCGTCCTGCCGTCGCGCAGCCAGGACCAGGTGGCCGTGGCGTGGTAGCCGGTCCAGGCGGCGTTGCAGGTGAGCTTGGAGCCGGTGCGGGCGGTCCCGCTGACGGTGGCCTTGGAGGTGATCTCCGGTTTGGTCAGCAGGGTCTGGGACTGGGCCCACAGCTGGGAGGTGTAGCTCGCGGGGGAGACGTACACCGCCTTGCGCCACACCAGCGTGGCCCGGCCGTCGGGTCCGGCGGCGATCTCGCCGGACAGCGCGTCCGTGTCGGGGACGTCCGCGACGGGCGTGCTGTCGAGGGCGGTCGCCTTGCTCCACGTGCCGTCGGCCCGGACCGCCCACTCCAGGTAGTGGTCGTTGCCGTTGTCGATGGAGGGCGTCTGCGGCCACACCACCTGGACGGTGCCGTCGGCGCCGACGGCGGCGGACACCTGGTGGTCGACGTACCCGGTGGACAGCGTCTTCGGCGCGGACCAGGTGCCGGTGGCGGCGCTGCGGGTGGTCGTCTGCACGACCGGGGTGCCGGCGCTGCTGCTCCAGCCCTCCCACACGTAGGTGACGTCTCCGTCGGGGGCGGCCAGCGGGCCGCTGCGGTCGCCGTCGTCGATCGAGCCGACCGCGGTCTGCGCGGAACCCCAGTCCCCCGTGGGCGACGTCCGGGTCGCGGACTTCAGGTCGGTCTTGTTCGTGGTGGCGTTGGCGTCGTGCCACAGCACGGTGGTGCGGTCGTGGGCGTCCATCGACACCTGCGCGTCGCCGGAGGTGGCGGTGGTGCCGGGCAGGACCGCGGGGCTGCTCCAGTCGCCGGTGGCGGAGGAGCGGGTGACGGTGGAGACGACGTGCTTGTCGTCGTCGAGCTTGTCGCGGGTCTCCCACACCGTGGTGGCCGCTCCGTCGGGAGCCACCGCGAGGTCGAGGCTCCAGAACGAGCCACTGGAGAAGGAGCCCAGCGGCTCGGCCGCGGACCAGGCGGACGCGCCGGGGGCGAGGGTGGCGGTCCACACCTGGTGGTGCAGGGAGCCGTCACCCTGGTCCCACACGGCGGTGACGGTGCCGTCGGCCGCCGCGGCGAGACGCGGAGTGGACATGTCCAGGCCGTCGTGGGTCGCGAGCGTGCCCGGGTCGGACCAATCGCCCGCCGCCGCGTCCCAGGCGGCGAAGCGGGCGGCCAGCGAGCCGTCGGCGCCGCTGCCGGTCAGCCAGGTCACCACGGCACCGCCGTCGGCGGTCACCGCCAGCACGGCCTTGGCGCTCGCGCCCTGGTTCGTGAGCAGCGTCTTGGGCGCGCCCCACGCGTCGCTGTCGGCGGCCCGGACGGCGGCCCGGATCTCCCAGCCGGAGGCCCCGGCCTGCTTGTCGCGCCACAGCGCGAACGCGGTGCCGTCACCGGCCACCTTGACGTCGATCAGACTCTGCTGGCCGTCCGAGCCGGTCACGGCGGCCGCCGTGTTCCACGGACCGGCCGAGGCCGGGTAGCCGGAGGCGGCGGCGGGCAGGGCGGGGCCCCATACGACCGCGGCCGCCGCTGCTGCCGCGAGTGCGACAGCGGCGGCTCCCGGTCTCCGTATCTTCACTGCCACGACGACTCCTGATCCCCTGGACGACGGCACCGCTCCCGGCGCCGGCTGGAGGATGACGGTATCCGGCCAAGATTTACATTGCCCGGAACCGGCAGTCTCGAGTGGATCAAGATTTCCGGCTGCTGCTTGCCCGGCAATGCGCAGGCGAGCGTCATTGCCGGGGCGCGGACACCGTGGGTCGGGTCAGCGTGCTGCCGTGGCGCGGAATCGCCGGCGGAGAACGGTTCCGCCGAGGAGCAGGGCCACGCTCGCGCCGGCGACGGGCAGCATGCCGTCCGCACCGGTGTGCGCGAGCGGGGTCGTGCCGGGGTGCACGGTGATGGTGTGACCCGGCTGCGGGTGGTTAACGGGGACGGGCGGCCTCTTCACCGGAGGGGTCTGGACCGGAGGGGTCTGGACCGGCGGGGTCTGAACCGGAGGGGTCTGGACCGGCGGGGTCTGGACCGGAGGGGTCTGGACCGGAGGGGTCTGGACCGGCGGGGTCTGGACCGGAGGGGTCTGGACCGGAGGGGTCTGGACCGGCGGGGTCTTGACCGGAGGGGTCTGGACCGGCGGGGTCTTGACCGGAGGGGTCTTGACCGGCGGCGTGGTGGTGACGCTGGAGCCGCCGTTCACGGACGTGTTGCCGAACACCGGGTTGAGAACCCCGGGCGCGTTCACCGTGTTGCCGCTGACGTTCACCGGCAGGTGCACGGGCAGCTGGACGTTGTTGCCGCTGATGACGCCCGGGGAGTCCGTGGCCGTGCCCCGGGCCGTCGTCTGGGCGGAGTTGCCGCCTGCGCCGCCGATGTTGGCACAGGAGTTGCCCGCGGCCGGGTTCAGCAGCCCCACGACGTTCACGGTGTTCCCGCAGACGTTCACCGGGACGTGCACGGGGAGCTGGATGGTGTTGCCGGAGAGCACACCGGGCGAACCGGCCGTGGAGCCGTTCGCCGTCGAGTCGGCGTGCGCCGACGCTGCCATGGCCATCGCGCCCGAGGCGGCCACGACGGCGATCACACTGTTTCGGGTAACCCGCTTCATAGGTTCCCTGCCTTCCATACATGGTCGCGGGCACTCGCCCGCACAGGATGAAACGGTCGATTACCCGTCCGGGTTATGACGAATCAGCCTTTCGCACCGCCGATCTGCACAACTCGCTGGTGGCACTGCGCACAGAATGTGCCGCCAAGTCGGCATCTCCTCGTACGTTCCTCCTGGTGAGGAGGCCACGGCGGTCCCGACCGCGGCGCAGTACGCAGTCCTGCGGGACTGGGCGGCCCCGTCCGACTCCGCTTCCGCCGCCGACCTGGACACCCGGTTGGCCGAACCGGCGGCGCAGACCGCCGGGCCGGTCGAGGCAGCCGGTGCTCGGCCGCCCATCCGGTCCCACCACGCCGCGCTCAACCGCCCCGACCTGCACGGGCCGTCGACCGCGGACCCACGGCCCAGCCTGCGAAGTGACCGTCCGCCGAGGTGCCCAGGCGTCCCCGGAGCGTGTGGCTCTCGGCGCACAGGAGGCGGACGACGGCGTCGAGCCCACCACCTGAGGCCGCCTCGAGGGTGACCTCACCACCGCTGGCGCGGGTGAGTCGCTGGACCAGCGGCAGGCCGAGGCCCGTGCCGTCGTGGTCGGCGTCAGCGGCCCGCCAGAACCGATCGAAGGCTCTTTGCCGTTCGGTCTCGGTCATGCCGGGCCCCTGGTCGCGCACATGCAGTTCGGCCACGGGCGGCGTACGGCCGCCTTCCCTCGGGGCGGTCACAGCGGCCAGCGTGATCGCGGTTCCCGGTGGGGACACGCGCAGTGCGTTGGAGAGCAGGTTGTCGATGATCTGCTCCAGTGCTCCCGGAACCGCCCACACGCGAACGCCCGTGGCTCCGGGGACGACGAGGTCGACGTGCTGTTCGTCGGCGAAGGCTGCCCAGATGGCCGCCCGATCCGCGACGACGGCGTCGAGATCGACCGCCTCCGGCCTGATGGCGGAGTTCTCCAGCCTGGCGAGCGCGAGCAGTCCCTGCACCATCCGACTGAGCCGTTCCATCTCCCCCAGCGCTTTGTCGAGGCTGTCCTGGGCGCAGGGGGCGAGGTGCGGCTCGAAATTCTCCAGGCGCAGGCGTAGTGAGGTCAGGGGGGTCTTCAGCTGGTGCGACACCTCGGAGGCGAACGCCTCCTGTGCTTGGAGCAGATGCTGAAGCCGGGTCGCGGTCCTCGTGAACGACGCAGCCAGCCGGCGCAGTTCCGGCGGCCCGTGATCGGTGGCCGGCGGATCGGTGATCCGGCCTTCGGCGAGTTGTGCGGTGGCGCGTTCCAGGGCCCGGACGGGGCGGGTGATGGAGCGGGCGAGCACGAAGCCGATCAGTGCGACGGCGGCCAGCACGCCCAGACCGACGACGGCGAGAGCCAGCCAGGTGGCATGGATCCTTGCCCTGAGCGGGCCCAGCACGTACACGGTCCGCACCACACAGGGGACGGTGGCGCCGGAGCCGCCCGGCACGGCGACGAAGAGGACTTCGCCACCGGTGGACGGGTCGCTCCGGGTACCGACGGCGGGCCGGTCGCGCAGTGCGGCGGCGACGTCCGGCTCGGCGGACAGGTCCTTGCCGACCGGTGCGAGGGCAGCGGTGTCGGTGAGGACAACGCCCTTCTGGCCGGCGACGAGCACGCGGCTGCCGGTGCGCCGCCCGTACGCGCGTGCCAGTTCGGGCAGGTCGGCTGTCAGTCCGTGCTCCATCTTGTCCTCGCAGACCTCGGCGAGCGTCATCGCCCCCTGCTGGGCCGCGTGGGAGAAGCGGGACAGCTCGCTGCGGGCGTAGAAGATGCCGAACGGCACTTCGAGCGCGAGCAGGACGAGCAGTATGAGGCTCAGATGGCTGAGCAGGAGGCGACGCGTCACCGGGGGGCTCCGCCGCGCACCGACTCGGCGGCGGACGAGGCGTCGACGTGTGCCGGCGGAACCAGGCGGAAGCCGATTCCGCGGATGTTCTCGATCCAGGAGGAGTCACCGAGTTTGCGGCGCAGTGCGGCGATGTGGACGTCCAGGGTCTTGGTGGGACCGAAGTAGTGCGGTTCCCATGCCGTGTCCAGGATCTGTCTGCGGGAGCAGACGGCTCCGGGGTCTTCGGCGAGGCAGACGAGCAGGTCGAACTCCTTGGGCGCGAGGGCGATCAGCGCCTGGTGCAGGTGGACCTGCCGGGTGCGGCGGTCGATGGTCAGCGGACCGATCCGCTGGACGTCGGGCGTCCCCGGGTGCCGTGGGGCATCCGAGGGGTCCGGCTCCGCACGGCGCGTGTCCAGCACCGCGGGGCGGGTGCGGCGGGTGACGGCGCGGATCCGGGCGACGAGCTCCCGCACGCCGAACGGCTTCGAGACATAGTCGTCGGCGCCCAACTCCAGACCGAGCACCCGGTCCACCTCGTCGTCCCTGGCGGTGATCATGATGATCGGCACCGACGAGCGGGACCGGAGTGCACGGCAGACGTCGATGCCGTCCATGTCCGGCAGCCCCAGGTCCAGCAACACCATCGCGGCCTCCGGCGCTGCGAGGCCGTCGGCACCCTTTCTGGCGTGTTCCACGGTGAACCCGAAACGGCGCAGTCCCTCCACCAACGGTCCGGCCACCCGGTCGTCGTCCTCGATCAGCAAGACACGCATGCCGAAAGGTTCACAGACTCCGGTCGGAGGGTGTGGGGCAAACGCCGGAACCTCCCCCGAGCCGGTGATCCTTTCGCCACTCGTCCGACGTAATTGCCGGACGCGGTGTGATGGCGACATCCAGCATTTCTCCAGCGAGGAGTTAGGAAAGAGTCAAGACTTCGAACGCCGGGTGAATCCAGCGGTTCCCGAGACCGGCGCGACCCCGGACGCGGTCGAAAACTGATCCAGGGTCAGCCCGGAACGGCCGGGGCAACCCCAGCGGAATCAGCCCGGGAAAACCGTCACAACGCGATTGTCCGACGGAATTCGAGACGCCCCTGTATGCGCTCTGGCAATTCGCTTGACTGCGTTCCCGTAGCGTTTTTCGGGCCGACACCGTCCCCACACGCACCCGGGAACACCCCATGCCCATGGACGAACTACGCCGCACACGACCGGACCTGGTGGAGCCCTTCACGACCGCGCTCCCGGGAGCACGCGCAACCGTGCTCGGCCGGCTGTGGGGAGCCCTCGTACGAGAACCCGTGCCCGGGGTGAGCGGCCACCACCGCGAATCCGGCACCCTGGTGGTCGAGCTGCGACGAGGCGGCTCACTCTCCGCCGCCGAGTCCTGTGCGCGTCCGTTCGCCGAGGTGCCCGACGACTTCGCCGTGTCCGGGCCGGAAGGGCCGATCAGCGAGCCGGCCCAGCTGCTGGCACAGCTCGGCCTGCGTACCCGCGCGGCGGAGCGACTGGCGGCCGAGCTCGACAACAGCGTGGTCAACCTTGCTCTGGCCAGGGCCGCGAACACGGTCCGGGCCGCCCCCCTGAACGACTCGGCGGACGCCGAGCAGGCGGTGGTCGACGGGCATCCCCAGCATCCCTGCTGCCGGACGCGTACCGGCATGTCGATCACCGAGGTGCTCGCCTACGCTCCCGAGCACCACCCCATCGTCCAGCTGGCGCTGCTCCGTGTCCCGGCCGAGCGCTGGCAGGGGGCCGGCGTCTGGCCACGGCACCTGCGCGACGGCGACACGATCCTGCTCCCGCTGCATCCCTGGCAGCGGGAGCACGTGCTGTCGCACCGCTCCGACCTGGTCGTCATGGAGGAGACGATCCCGGCCCGACCGTTGCTGTCGTTGCGCACCCTGGCACCGCTGGGCGTCCTGCCGGGCTGCCACATCAAGACGGCGCTCGACGTGCAGGTCACGAATTACCGGCGCACCATCTCCCCGCCCGAGGTCGCCGACGGGCCCCCGCTGTCCGACCTGGTCTCGGCCGTCATCGACAAGGCGGGGTACGGCAGCAGCCTTCGTGTCCTGCGTGAGCTGGGCGGCGGCGCGGTGTGCGTGGACGGACAGCCCTCGGCGAGCCTCGCGGCGATGATCCGGGAGTCGACCGAGTGCCACCTCGACGCCGGGGAGATCGCGGTTCCGCTCACCGCCGTCCACGCGACAGGAGCCACCGTGCTGTCGGGAGACCCGGTGCGCTGGCTGACGGACCTCGCCGAGCTCGTCCTGCCGCCCGCGCTCACCCTGCTGTCCATGGGGGTGGCCCTGGAAGCGCACGGCCAGAACACCCTGGTCGTGCTGCGCGAAGGGCGGCCGGTGCGGGTCCTCTACCGGGATCTGGACGGCGTGCGAGTCAGCCCCCGCCGCCTGGCCCGGTGCGGCTTCGCGCTGCCGCCGCTGCTCGGCACCCGTGCGGGCGACGACGTGGACGCGCTGCACACCAAGCTGTTCGGCGGTCTGATCAGCGGAGTCTTCAGCGAGCTGGTCGACGTCCTCACGCGGACCCGGGCGGCCGATCTCCGGGCGTCGTGGGGCGCGGTGGCCGAGGTCGGCCGCCGGGTGTACGCCGGCCTGCCGGACCACGAGGACGCGGCAGCGTTCCTCGGCGACACGATGCCGCTGAAGGCGACCGTCGCCATGCGCCTGGCCGAGAACCCGGGCAAGGCGCAGTGGACGTCCGTTCCCAACCCCCTCGCGCTGTGCCGCTGAAATCCGACACCGACCGCTGTCCCACTGGAGCGACCGTATGACCATCGGCACTGCCCCCGACAACAGGACCGCCACCACCGTCGTCACGGAACCGGCCGCCGAACCGACGCGGACGGCTGATGCCGTCACCGCCCACACGCTGCTCAACTGCCTGATCCGAGAGGTGTCCGCCCCCGAGCATCAGGCGACTGTCGACGACGGCCACCTCCTGCTGCGTCTGCCCCGTCGGGGCCTCCTGCTGCGCGCCCGGCTGCGCCGCGTCTCGCTGATCGGAGCCCACCGCTTCCGGGGCGCTGCGCAGCGGCTCGACGGGGACGCCTGGGTGACGGTCGGCTGGAGGGAGCTGGCCGGTTACATCCGGGACGAACTGGAGCTGCGTACGGGGGTCGCCAACGAGGAGTTCCTGGCCCAGGTCGCCGACAGCCGCGAGACGATCCGCACCACGTTGGAAGAGCGGGCCTACGTCACACCGCACACGGACCCGTACGTGGCGTCCGAGCAGTCCCTGGTGTTCGGCCATCGGTTCCACCCCACTCCGAAGGCCCGCACCGGCGACCCGGTGGACTGGCTGGCGTACGGCCCCGAGACAGGCGCGCGCTTCCGCCTGCGCTACCTGGCCGTACGCCACCGTCTCGTACGCGAGGAGGGCGAGCTGTCCGACATGGACGCGCTGCATCCGACGCCCGAGCCGGGCTTCGCGACACTGCCGGTGCACCCCTGGCAGTACCGGCTGCTCGAGGGCCACGACCGGCTGCGCGAGGCAGTGGCCGCCGGCGATGTCGTCGACACCGGAGTGAGCGGACCGGAGCTGGTCCCGACCGCGTCGGTGCGCACGCTCTACCACCCGGGCACCGACACCTTCCTGAAGTTCAGCCTGAACGTCCGTCTCACCAACTGCGTGCGCAAGCACGCCAGTTACGAACTGACCGGCGGCGTCGCCCTCAACCGGCTGCTCCAGCCCCTCTTCGCCGGGCTGGCCGCCCGCTTCCCGGGATGCGCGCTCCTCGCCGAGCCCGGCTATCGCACCCTCGACGCGCAGGGCGACACCGCCCTCCTGGAGGGTCTCGGCGTCATCGTCCGCTCCGGCCTGCGCCACCACCTGCGTCCCGGAGTGACACCCCTGCTCGCCGCCGCGGTGGCGGACGAGTACCCCACCAGCACGGCACATGTCTCCCACCTCCTCGCCCGCGGCGACGGGGATGTCCTGGCCTGGTGGGAGGCGTACCTACGGCTGCTGCTGCCACCGGTGCTGGCCGCCTACTTCGAGCACGGCGTCGTACTGGAGCCCCATCTGCAGAACGTCGTCGTCGGTGTGAACACGGACGGCACCCCGGCGCAGATGTTCTTCCGCGACCTGGAGGGCACCAAGCTCCTGCCCGGGTATCACCAGGGCGCCCTCCGTGACCTGCCCGAGGACGTCCGCGGCCCCCTCACCTACGACGCCGAACACGGCTGGAACCGGGTCGCGTACTGCCTCCTGGTCAACCACATCGCCGAACTGCTCGGCGCCCTGGCCGACCTCGACCCGACGTTGGAACCGGCCCTCTGGGGTCTGGTGAGCGACCAGCTCGACGCCTACGCCCGCACCGCCGCCGAACCGCCGCGTCTGCGCGCCCTGCTGTCCGGAGTGCCACTGCCCGCGAAGGCCAACCTCCTGCTGCGCTGGGCCCGCAAGGCCGACCGGCACGCCACCTATGTCCCCCTGACCAGCCCGCTCGGTGCGGACTTCCCCCGGGAGGCGGTCCGGTGAGGCCCGCGGTGCTCGACCATGTCGGCCGGATGCCCGACGACGACCTGCCCGCGTACGTCTACGACCTGCCGGACCTGCGCCGGCACGTCCACGCCATCCGGGCCGCACTGCCGGAACGTGTCGAGCTGCTGTACGCGGCCAAGGCCAACTCCGATCCCCGGATCCTGCGGACACTGGCCGGGTGCGTCGACGGGTTCGAGGTGGCCTCCGGCGGTGAACTGAGCCACGTCCGCCGGATCGCTCCCAAGGCACCGATCGCCTTCGGAGGCCCCGGTAAGACAGTGACAGAGCTGGGCCAGGCCCTGGACGCCGGAGTGGAGCGCCTGCACATCGAGAGCGAACACGAACTGCGCCTCGTCACCACCCTGCTGGGCGAGCGGACCGTGGACGCCCTGCTGCGCGTCAACCTGCCCGTCGACGTCGGGCGGGTCGCACTCGCGATGGGCGGGCACCCCAGCCCCTTCGGCATGGATCCCGCGCAGCTGGACCGCTGTCTGGAGATCACCGCCTGCGACCCGCGTGTCCGACTGCGCGGCCTCCACCTCCACCTGGCCAGCGGACTCCGGGCCCCGGCCCAACTGGCCCTGGTCGAGGAGATCCTGACCTGGGCCGAAGGCTGGGCCCGCCGGCGTGGAGCCGGTCTGGCCGAGGTCAACGTCGGAGGCGGGATGGGCGTCGACTACGACCGTCCGTCGAGGAAGTTCGACTGGCCGGCCTTCGGCGCCGGACTGCGCCCGCTCCTGTCCCGCCACCCTCGCCTCACGCTGCGGATCGAGCCCGGCCGCTCGGTCACCGCCTACTGCGGCTGGTACGTCACCCAGGTCCTGGACATCAAGTTCAGCCGCGGGCAGGCGTTCGCCGTGCTGCGCGGGGGCACCCACCATCTGCGTACCCCGGCCGCGAAACAGCACGACCAGCCCTTCGAGGTGATTCCCGACGACGCCTGGCCGCGGCACTGGGAGCGGCCGGAGGCCCGTGACGAGCCGGTGACGCTGGTCGGACAGTTGTGCACGCCCAAGGACGTCCTGGCCCGCCGGGTCATGGTCGACCGGCTGCGCGTCGGCGACCGGGTCGCCTTCGCCATGGCCGGCGCCTATGCCTGGAACATCTCCCACCACGCGTTCCTCATGCATCCCCACCCGACCTTCCAGCACATCGACGACGCGGAGGTGCCGGTCACCGGCACGTACGCCCGTCAGCAGTCATGAGCGCGGGCTTCCCCGCGCCGGTGACGGCCGTACTCACTCTCCGGAACTTCCGTCGCTACCTTCTCGGGCAACTGGTCTCCAACATCGGCACGTGGATGCAGCGCGCCGCCCAGGACCTGCTCGTCCTGCACATCACCGGCGACAGCGGCCGTGTGGTCGGCATCGTGACCGCACTGCAGTTCCTTCCCCAGACCCTGTTCGGTCTGACCGGAGGCGTCCTGGCCGACCGGTGCTGCAAGCGACGGCTTCTGCTCCTCACCCAGACCGCCATGGGTGTGCAGTCGCTCCTGCTCGGACTGCTGACCGTCACCGGGGCGGTGAACCTGCTGTCCGTCTACGCGCTGGCCTTCGCCCTCGGCGCCGCCACCGCCGTGGACAGCCCCGCTCGTAACGCGTACATCTCCGAACTGGTCGCCCGGGAGCGCGTGGCCACGGCGGTCGGCCTGAACTCCGCGCAGTTCAACGTGGCCCGCATCCTCGGCCCCGCCCTCGCGGGCCTGGCGGTCGCCTCCTTCGGCACAGGCCCGGTGTTCCTCGTGAACGCCGCCTCGTACCTGGCCGTCCTGTACGGCCTGATCACCATCCGCGCCGACGAGCCGGGCGATCACGGCCGGCCGCGTCCCGGCCGTGCCCGACTGTGCGACGCCTTGCGCGACATCACCTCCACCCCCGAACTGCTGCTGCCGATGAGCCTCATCGCCTTCGTCGGCACCTTCGGCCTCAACTTCCAGGTCACCATCTCGCTCGTGGCCGTCACGGTCTTCCACACGGGCGCCGCCGCCTTCGGCTACCTGTCCGCCGCCTACGCCCTGGGCAGCCTGATCGGCGCGATCCACGGGGCGAGCCGCGCGAAGCCCCCCAGCATCCGACGCCTGATCACCACCACGGTGGTCTTCGGGGCACTGGAAGCCACGCTGGGCCTGATACCCGGCTACGGCGCGTTCATGGCCCTGCTCGTCCCCACCGGTTTCGCCTCGGTGACCGTGACCACCACCGCCAACGCGCTCACCCAGCTCCATGCCGACCCGGACGTGCGGGGCCGCGTCATGTCCGTCTACTTCCTGGTCCTCCTCGGCGGCACCCCCGTAGGCGCCCCGCTGGTGGGCCTGTTGTCGGACGTCCTCGGCGCCCGCTCCACGCTGCTTCTGGGCGGCGTCGTCTCGGCGTCGTCCGCGCTCGCGCTCTCCGCCTTGCTCCCAGGCCGGAACCAGCGGCGCTCCCGAGTCACGAGAGCCGCCTCCGTAACCGGTTCACCCCGCACGCCGGCCCGGCCGGCAAGGGACCGGTCGGCCGACCTCTGACGCACACAGCGCAAGGGGAGGCCGGTCATCGGCCTCCCCTTCTTCGGCTCACCTGGGTCAGCGCAGGCGCAGGGCCTCGCGGATCGTGGTGAACAGGTCGGTCTGGTTGGTGACCCCGAGGACGCGGAACGCCTGCGGGCCCTGGGCGGCGATGCGGACCTGGGTTCCGGTGTGCTCCTGGGACTGGCCCGGGGTGTTGGTCGAGTAGTTGACCTTCAGCTGCTGGCCCTCGTCGGTGACGAGCGTGGAGGACAGGCCGGGCGGGGTGGCCTCCAGCGGGACGATCTGGCTGGTGTGGCCGTGGTCGGCGGTGGTGACGACCAGGGTGTCGGGGTGCTTGGCGGCGTAGGCGCGGGCCACCTTGACCGCGCGGTCGAAGGCGGCGGTCTCACCGATCTGGCCGCACGGGTCGGCCGCGTGGTCCTGCTTGTCGATCGAGGCGCCCTCGATCTGCAGGAAGAAGCCCTGGTTCGAGTGGATCGCCTTCTGCTTGGCCTCCAGCAGCTGGATGGCCTTCGTGGCGGAGTCGGCGAGGCTCGGGGTGGCGGCCGGGCGGTTGGGGTTGGAGGTCACGCAGTGCTGCGGGTCGGTGCCGCCGACGGCGGCCGCCTTGCCGGTCCACTCGACGGGCACGTTGCCCGTGGCGAACAGGCCGAGGACGGGCTTGCCCGCCTTCGCGCTCCTCAGGCCCGCCTTGTCGGTGACGACCTGGTAGCCGAGCTTCTGCGCCTGCTCGGTGACCGTGAGGCCCTTGTACCTGCCGTCGGTGACCTTCTGGTCGAACCGCTGCTTGCCGCCGCCGAGAAGGACGTCGACCTTGTGGTTGACGGACTGCTCCGCGATCGAGCCGGGGCCGCCGGCCGCGATGGTGTCGGTGGGGCACTTGGCCATGTCGGCCGGGCCCTGGCAGGAGCGGTCGGTGGCGTGCGAGGCGAGGACGGCCGGGGTGGCGTCGGTGAGTTCGGCGGTGGTGACGCTGCCGGTGGCGTAGCCGTTCTTCTTCGCCAGCTCCAGCAGGGTGGGAACGGCCTTGTCGGTGCCGGGGGTCTTGGAGATGCGCCCGTTGACCGTCTTGATGCCGGTGGCCCAGCCGGTGCCGCTCGCTGCGGAGTCGGTGACGTAGTCCGGCGTGCCGTCCGCGTGCACGGCGTACGTGGTGTAGGCGCCGGTGAGCGGGAACTTGTCCATGTTCAGGCGGCCGCCCGCGCCGACCGTGTAGTCACGGGCCAGCGTGATCTCCGAGTCGCCCATGCCGTCGCCGATGAGCAGGATGACGTTCTTCGCCTTCCCGCCCTTGATCGCGTCCTTCGCCTGCCTCTCGTTGTCGAAGGCGCCGGCGGAGGTGGCGACCGCCACGGCGGCCGTGGCGGCGACCAGCGCGGTGGCGACCGTGAGGTGACGACGGGTGGGTCCGGGCATGTGACTGACTCCTTGTGGCGTCCGACGGGGCGGATGCGTTGACCAACGCAGGCCAGACCACCAGGTGTTCGCAAAGCAGGGGTAAACGAATGGTCGAGTGCGCATATCCGGGACGTGACACAAGAAGGGCCCCGACCGGGCTGCCGAATCGTGCGGCCCGAGTGCTTTCAAGATCGTCCAGATCGCCGCCGGGGGTGAGTCTTTAATGGTTGCGCAATCCGGGAACTATTAGACTCGCCAGTCCTCACCCGCAGTTGGCTTCATCGGGGGACATATGACGCGTGCTGGACCGTCGGTGTCGGAGACCGCCGTCGTCTTCGAGCGTGTGCTCGACCAGGCTCTGAACTCCCAGCAGGTGCTGGACGCCCTCGACCGTGCGGAGGGGGTGGCCGACCGGGAGCAGCTGCGCACCCGGGCGGTGCGGGCGCGTACCGCCATCACCGCGGCGGCGACCGTCGAGTACCAGGAGTACCTCCGCGCCCGGTCCGCGGCGGAGGGCGCGAGCGGTGAGGCAGCGGCACGCGGTGCGGGCGGGCCCCTGTCCCTGTCGGCCGCAGTCGAGACGGGCTTGTCCGCCGCGAAGGCGGCCTGGCGGTGGGCGGCGGCGAAGCGTGACCCCGCCGCAGGCCCGAGCGATGTCCCGGCCGACGACGTCCCGGTCGATGACGTCCCGGACGTGACGCGAGCGCGCGAGACGTGGGAACTGGCGCTCCTGGAGCGGGCGGTCGTGCCCTTCCTGCTCGGCCGCCTGGAGGAACTGCTCATGAGGGAACGCGGAGACCGGGCCGCACGTTAGAAGCCGGCTCCGGACGCACCCGTACCATGGCCGGGCGTATGTGCGTCGGCTGTGAACCGGGCGGGACGGGAGAGGACTGTGACGGAGAGCGCCGGTGGCTTCGAGGACCCGTCGGCCGAGGTGCTGGCGGCGGCGGCCGCCGCGTTCGGGCTGCTCGCCTCGTCGGCCCGGCTGCACCTGATGTGGGCGCTGGCGCAGGGCGAGTGCGATGTGACGCACCTCGCCGACCGGGTGGGCGGTGCGCTGCCCGCGGTCAGCCAGCACCTGGCCAAGCTGAAGCTCGCCGGGCTCGTCAGCTCCCGCCGTGAGGGCCGCCGGCAGGTCTACTACATCGACGACCCCGACATCGTGACCGTCGTGCGGGTGCTGGTCGGACAGCTCACCGCTCGCTCGCAGCAGGCCTCCGCGCCGGCATACCGGCTGCGCGGGATCGGTGGCTGAGAGCACCGCGCCCCCGGGTCCGGACGCGAGGGCGCCGGACGCCGGTGCCCCGACGGCGTTCGGCGGCGACCGGGCGGCCGCCGTGCGGTCCCGTGCCGGGCGCTCCGCGCCGACCGTGCTCGAAGTGCTGCGGAAGCTGGACGCGAGTCCCCGGGGTCTGACCGAGACGGAGGCGCAGCAGCGGCTGGCCCGGTTCGGCGACAACGTGCTCCCGGCCCTGCGGGAAGCCACCTGGCCACAGCTGTTCGTCCGCAGCCTGCGGGACCCGTTCACCGCGGTCCTGCTCTGCCTCGGGCTGGTGTCGGCGGCCGTCTTCGCCTGGGGGACCGCCTCGGTGATCCTCCTCCTGGTGGTGGTGAGCTGCGTGCTGAGGGCGACCGGGGAGCACCGGGCCGACCGGTCCACGGCCGCCCTGCGGGACCTCGTCGCCACCACCGCCACGGTGGTGCGCCGCGCCGACGAGGACGCGCCGCCCACGAGCCGGGAACTACCGCTGGACGAGCTGGTCCCCGGGGACGTGGTCCGGCTCGGCCCGGGCGACCTGGTGCCGGCGGACGTACGACTGCTGCGGGCGCACGGCCTGACGGTGCACCAGTCCGCGCTGACGGGGGAGTCGGCGCCCGTCGCCAAGTCCGCCTCGGACGCCCCGCACCGCGCCGGCGGCGATGGGGGTCCCCCCGCTCGGGCGCCGTCGAGAGTGGGGGAGTTCGAACAGCGACAGCGCTGCTTCCAGGGCAGCAGCGTCGTCTCGGGAAGCGCCACCGCGGTCGTCACCGCGACCGGCGCGCGGACCCGGTTCGCCGCCGCCCACAGCCGTTCGGCCGGTCTCCGGGAAGCGAGCGCCTTCGACCGCTCCGTCCATGGCATCTCCTGGATCCTGATCCGGTTCATGCTGCTGACCCCGCCGCTGGTTCTCATGGCCAACGCGGCTCTGCGCGGACGCGGCCTGGAGACGCTGCCGTTCGCCGTCGCGGTGGCCGTCGGGCTCACCCCCGAGATGCTGCCGGTCCTCGTCACCACCTGCCTGGCCCGCGGCGCCTCGCTGCTCGCCCGGACGCACGGGGTGATCGTCAGACGGCTGCCCGCCCTGCACGACCTCGGTGCCGTCGACGTGCTGTGCCTGGACAAGACCGGCACCCTCACCCAGGACCGGCCGGTGACGCACCGCGCCCTCGGCCCCGACGGCCGGGACGACCCCGAGGTGCTGCGCTGGGCCGCCGTCAACGCCTGGTGGACCCTGCACCTCGCCGACCTGCCGGAACCCGATGCCCTGGACGAGGCGCTCCTGGAGGCCGCCGACGCGGACGACCTCATGGCGTACGACGGTGTGGCGACCGTCGGGTTCGACCCGGTGCGCCGGCTCGCCACCGCCGTCGTCCGCACCCCGGGCCGTCTCGGTCGGCACACCCTGGTCGTGAAGGGAGACGTCCGGGCCGTCCTGGAGCGCTGCGCGCTGACGGACGAGGAGCGCCGGAGCCTGTCCGGCCGTGCCGCCGCTCAGGCCGGCGACGGCCTGCGTGTCCTGGCGGTCGCCACCGCCGAACGCCCGGCGCGCACCCGTGACTACACCCCGGCCGACGAACGCGGCCTCACCTTCCGTGGCCTGGTCACCCTGCGCGACGCACTCGCGCCCACCGCCGCCGAGGCGCTGCAGAACCTCACCGACCGCGGTGTCGCCGTGAAGATCCTCACCGGCGACCACCCCGGCACCGCCGCCCGCGCCTGCCGCGACCTCGGCATCCCCGTCACCGAAGACGCGATTCTCGACGCCGGCCGCATCGACACGCTCACGGACGCCGAACTCTCCGCCCTCGCCCGCCGTACGACCGTCTTCGCCCGCTGCACCCCGGACCACAAGGCCCGGATCACCCGGGCCCTGCGCACCGCCGGACACACCGTCGGCTTCCTCGGCGACGGCGTCAACGACCTCCCCGCGCTGCGCGCCGCCGACGTCGGCATCGCCCCGCGCGACGCCGCCGACGTGACGCGCGAGGGCGCCGACGTCGTACTCGCCGAGAAGGACCTCACCACGCTCGACCACGCCATCGCCGCGGGCCGGCACGCGGGCGGCAACATCGCCACCTACCTGCGCGTCACGCTCTCCTCCAACCTCGGCAACGTGATCGCGATGCTCTCCGCCGGCCTGCTCCTGCCCTTCCTGCCGATGCTCCCGGCGCAGGTCCTCACCCAGAACCTGTGCTTCGACGCCGCCCAGCTCGCCTTTGCCCACGACCGGCCGCACCCCTCGGTGCCGCGCCGGCCGACGGAACTGCGCCCGCGCGACCTGCTGCGCTTCATCACCGGCTTCGGAGTGCTCAACGCGGTCGCCGACCTCGCCACCTTCGCCGTCCTCGCCCTCGCCCTGCACGGGCCGGGGACCGGGGACGACGAGGCGGTGTTCCACTCCGGATGGTTCACCGAGAACCTCCTCACCCAGGCCCTGGTCATGGTGCTGCTCCGGGCCGGCCGCCTTCCCCGCTCTCCACTTCGTTCGAGCGTGGGGACCCCCGTCGCCGGCCGCCGCAGGCCGGGCCCCGTCACCTGGGCCGCGCTCGCCCTCGCCGTCATCGGCCTGGCGCTTCCGCCCTCACCGCTCGGCCCGGCACTTGGCCTGACCGGCCTCCCTGCGCTGTACTACGTCCTGCTCGTCGCCGTCCTGGCCGTGTACGCCGCCGGTCTCCTGGCGGCCGGCTCCCGCGCCTCGCGCAGGCTCCAGCCGGCCCGCGGGGTGCCTCAGCTGTGAATTGTGTGTGGATCTGTGCTGCTCGGGCCACGGGTTTGTTAGATTGCGCAATCACGCAACCAAGGTGATGGGCCCGACCGTCGTGGGAGTGGGTAGATGAGCGAGCCGTGGGACGGCCGGGGTGGCCAGGCCACGCGCAGCCGCAGCGCCCGGGTGCCCGGACAGCGCACGGGCGAGCCCGACGGACCGCGCCCGGGCGGCCGGGCCGCGGCCCGAGCCGCGTCCCGCTCGCAGGGCGGCTCACGGTCGCACGGCAGCAGGCGTTCGCGGCGCCGGGCCCGCCCGGCAGGGCGCGGCAAACGGGCGCTGAAGATCCTCGGGATATGCCTGTCCGTCCTCGTCGTGGTCACCGCCGGCGCGGGTTGGTGGTTCTACCAGCATCTGAACGGCAACATCCAGAGTGTGTCGCTGGACGGCAAGGGTGGTACGGAGAAGGCCGATGCGTTCGGCCGTACGCCGATCAACATCCTGGTGATGGGGTCGGACGGGCGGACGAGCAAGGCGGACTGCAAGCTGGGTGGCGGTTGTTCGCGGACCGGGGTGCAGACGGGCAGCAACGCGGATGTGCAGATGGTGGTGCACATATCCGCGGACCGTTCGAACGCGACGGTGATGAGTATCCCGCGGGACACGATGACCCGGGTTCCGGCGTGCAAGGACCGTGCGACGGGTCGGTCGACGGCGGGTTACTACGGGCAGATCAACAGTGCGCTGCAGTACGGTCCGGCCTGTCAGGTGGCCACCGTCCACCAGCTCACCGGGATTCCCATCGACCATTTCGTGAAGCTGGACTTCTCGGGTGTGGTGAAGATGTCGGATGCGGTGGGCGGTGTCTCCGTGTGTGTCAGTGACGACGTCTACGACACGTACTCGCATCTGAAGCTGTCCAAGGGCGGTCACACGCTCAAGGGGGTGGCGGCTTTGGAGTTCGTGCGTTCCCGGCATGGTTTCGGTGACGGCAGCGATCTGGGGCGCACCGTCTCGCAGCACATCTTCCTCAGTGCGATGATCCGCAAGTTCAAGAGCGCGGGCACGCTCACCGATCCCGCCGCGGTCTACGATCTCGCCGACGCGGCCACCAAGGCGCTGACCGTGGACGACGGGCTGGGCACGGTGAAGAAGCTGATCGCGCTGGCGGCGGATCTGAACAAGGTCCCCACCAAGCGGATGACCTTCACGACGATGCAGACCGGCAGCGACCCGAACGACAGCAACCGTGTGGTGGTGGGTGCGGGCGCCAGGACGCTGTTCGCGACCATCGCGAACGACCAGTCCCTGACCACCGGCTCGGGCAGGAAGTCGGCGGCGGCCTCGGCGACCGCGAAGGCCCCGGCCGTGCCCAGGTCCCGGATCGCGGTGACGGTGGAGAACGGCACCGCGGTCACCGGCCGTGCCTCCGCCGTCGCGACGGCGCTGACCGGCCAGGGCTTCAGCCCGGACACGACCACCGCCAACGCGCCCAGCCCCGCGACCACGACCACCCTGGCCTACGGCACCGGCCACAAGGGGGAGGCGCAGACGGCCGCGAAGGCGCTGGGCCTGTCCGCCTCGCACCTGAAGAAGGGCACCGGCCCCGGCCTGACCCTGATCATCGGCAGCGACTGGCCCAGCGGCACCACCTACCCCGGCGGCGCCTCCGCACCCGCGGACACCAAGGCGGCCGTCTCCAACGCCCACGCCCAGACCGCCGACCAGGCCAAAACCTGCGCCAAGGTCAGCCCCTACAAGACGGTGGAGCTCAACGGCGTCCCCATGACACCGGCCCAGGCCTACGCGGCGGCACGCACCAAGCCCGACTCCGACAACTGATCCACCGCCGGGTTGCACAGTCGTGCAAGGCGGCAATCATGAAGAAGAGCGAGGCCAAGGCCATGAAGGACGACGACAGCGCCGGCGACACGGTGCGCTGAGGCTCGTCCGCCGCGCCGGTCAGGGGCTGGCGACGTCGAAGCCGTATCGCAGCGGCTCGTCGGGCACGGTGTAGTCCCGGCGGTAGAGGTACACCGCTTCCGCGCGCACACCGGGCGGCGAAGCCTCGACCTGGCAGGGGTACGTCACCTGGATCACGCGCGGCCGGCCGGAGACCTTCATCCGCACTCCGTCCGCGGGCCCGCCCTCGAGCACCGCGGTCTCCCAGCCCGTCACGTCGGTCATCTCCACGGAGAACATTTTAGGCCTCGCGCAAGTAACCCTTGGTGTGCAATGGGTCTCGGCCCTCCTGCCCGAGAGGGCTTGGCGGGCGTCCACACACGCATGGCGAATCGCCGGGCCCATCGGCCGATGTGACGGCTGCTACATTCGGCCTCGTGCCGAACGAGCCGGTCCTCGCCGCTCGCCACCGGACGCCGGACGCGGAACAGTGACCGCACAGGCGGCCCCGGCCCGGCTGATGTGGCCGCTGTACGCGGCCGGGTTCACCACCGCCTTCGGCGCGCACGGCGTCGCCGCCAGCCTCGGCGCCGAATCCAAGGACGCGGTCACCTCCCTGCTGGTGCTGGGCGGGCTGCTCGCCCTCTACGACGGTGCCGAGGTGCTCCTCAAGCCGGTCTTCGGCACCCTCGCCGACCGCATAGGCGCCCGCCCCGTGCTGCTCGGCGGGCTCGTCGGCTTCGCCGGCGCGTCCGCGCTGTACGTCGTCTCGGACAGCCCCGGCTGGCTGTGGGCGGCCCGGTTCGGGCAGGGCGCCGCGGCCTCCGCCTTCTCGCCGTCCGCCTCCGCCCTGGTGGCCCGCCTCAACCCGGCCGCCAAGCACGGCCGCGCCTTCGGCAGTTACGGCTTCTACAAGTCCATCGGCTACACGCTCGGTCCGCTGCTCGGCGGTGTCCTGGTGTGGGCCGGGGGCCTGCGGCTGCTGTTCGCGGTCCTGGCGGTGCTCGGCGCGGCGGTCGCCGTCTGGGCCGCGCTCGTCGTTCCCGTCGTACCCCCGCTGCCCAAGGCCCGGCAGACGGTGCTGGACCTGGCGCGGCGGCTCGCCGACCCGGCGTTCCTCGCCCCGACCGGCGCGCTCGCCGCGGCGACCGCCGCCCTCTCGGCCGGTGTGGGTTTCCTGCCCGTCTCCGGCCGCGCCGCCGGGCTGGGCACGGTGGCCACCGGGGCCGCGGTGTCGCTGCTCGCCGCCTGCGCCGCGGTGGTGCAGCCGCGCGCCGGGCGGGCCCTGGACGAAGGGCGCCTCAGAACCCGGTCCGGTCTCGCCGTGGGACTCGCGGTCACCGCGGCCGGCCTGGTCTGCGCGATGCTGCCGGGACTGACCGGCATCCTCGTGGGCGCCACCCTGATCGGCCTCGGCACGGGCCTGATCACCCCGCTGGGCTTCGCCGCGCTGGCCTCCTCGACGCCCCGGGAGCGGCTGGGCCAGACCATGGGCGCGGCGGAACTGGGCCGCGAACTCGGCGACGCGGGTGGGCCGGTGCTGGTGGCCGCGGTGGCCTCCGGCGCCTCGCTGCCCTACGGCTTCGGCGCGCTCGGGATCCTCGTGGGGGCGGGAGCGGTGCTGGCGTTCGTCCGCCGGGGCTGAGGACAGCGTTCTGAAGGGCGCTTCAGCAAGGCAGGTCAAGCGTCACCGCTGCCCCGTCCCCCGGGTTCTCCGCGCGCACCGTGCCCCCGTGCGCCGCGGCCACCGCCTGCACGAAGGCGAGCCCCAGGCCGGATCCTTCGCCGGTGCGGCTCGCTTCGGCACGGGCGAAGCGGTCGAACGCCCGGGGCAGGAACGCGGGCGGGAAGCCTGGCCCCTCGTCCGTGACGGACAGCCGTAGTCTGCCCTCGTGGACAGCGGCCGTGAGGCGGACGTTCCCGTGTCCGTGGCGCAGGGCGTTGTCGACGAGGTTGCCGATGGCGGGCACCAGCCAGCGGGCGTCGACGTCGACGATGGTGTCCGCCGCGTCGCTGGTCAGGCCGCGCCCGGCCTGTTCGGCGGTGCGCAGATGCGGGGCCACGGCGGTCCCGACCAGCTCGGTGAGTGGTACGGGTGCCCGGGTGATGTGGTCGGTGCCGCCGAGTTCCTCCAGGTCCAGCAGGGCGTTGGAGAGATCGATCAGGCGCTGGACCTCGGCGTCCACGGAGCGCAGGGTCTCGGTGAGTTCCTCGGCCGGGCGGGGGCGGTGCAGCGCGACGTCGACCTCGGCCCGCAGCAGGGACAGCGGGGTGCGCAGCTCATGGCTGGCGTCCGCGACGAACCGGCGCTCGCGGACGGCGGACGCCTCCAGCCGGTCGAGCATGCGGTTGAGGGTGTGCCCGAGGCGGGTGATCTCGTCGTCGCGGTCGGCGGGCACGTCCAGACGCAGGTTCTGGGCGCCGTCGGCGAGGGTGGCCGCCGCGTTGCGGTAGCGCTCGACGGGGCGCAGCGCGGCGCGGGCGGTGCGGTAGCCGACGTACGAGGCGGCGATCAGGGTCAGTCCGGAGGCGAGGGCAAGCTGGGCGAGGAGTTCGCGCAGGGCCTCGTCACGGTGGCCGCGCCGCACGGCGGCCACGACGATGCGCGTCTCTCCTCCGGCCCTGACGCGCTTGGCCTGCAGACGCAGCGTGTCCGGAGTGATCGGCAGCAGGGAGCCGATGTCACGTCGTAGCGTGTGCCCGTGTGCCACCGAGTCGAGTTCGGCGGGGGTGAGCAGGGCCCGACGGCCCGCGCCGGCGCCGGCGTCGAGGACCCGGCCGTGCCGGTCGAGGACCTGGTGGAGGCTGCCACTGGGGCCCGGCGGCAGCGCGGTGCCCGCGCGCACGGACCGGTCGAGGCTGCGCTGGTAGGCCGCCAGGTCGTCGTGCAGCTGCCGGTCGAGGGCGGTCTGGACCCGCCAGTAGACCAGCCCGGCCGTTCCGGTCAGGACGAGGGACATGGTGACCGCGACGGCCAGCACGAGACGCGTGACGACGGGCAGCCGCCCGGACCACGCGTGCAGCCTGCCCTGCGGTTTCACCGGGCTGTCTCCAGGCGGTAGCCGCGCCCGCGCAGGGTCGTGATCGTCGTACGGTCGAAGGCGCGGTCGACCTTCGCGCGCACCTTGGATACGTGGACGTCGATGGCGTTGCTGCGCAGGTCGGTCTCGCCGTCCCAGACCTCGTCCAGCAGCTGCAGGCGGGACACCACCCGCCCGGCGTTCTCCATCAGCACCCGCAGGACGGCGAACTCGCGCCGGGACAGATCCAGCTCGGTGTCCGCCCGCCAGGCCCGCTGCTGCTCCGGGTCGAGGACGAGGTCGCCGATCTGCAGGCGCCCGGAGCACTCGGGGCGGCGCCGGGATATCGCGCGCAGCCGGGCCAGCAGTTCCTCCATGGCGAACGGCTTCACCATGTAGTCGTCGGCGCCGGCGTCCAGCCCGGCCACCCGCTCGCTGATCGCGCCGCGCGCGGTGAGCAGGATCACCGGTACGTCGACGCCCTCGCCACGCAGCGTCCGGCAGACCTCGACCCCGTCCAGGCCCGGCAGCATCACGTCCAGGACGATCCCGTCCAGGCGGGGGTCACGGGCGGCGGCCAGGCCGGACGGGCCGTCGTAACGGCCTTCGGCGGTGTGTCCGGACTCGGTGAGGTAGCGGACGACGAGGTCGGTGAGGCGGGTCTCGTCGTCGACGACCAGGTAGTGCATGCCGGCCAGGCTAACCGCCCGCGCCCCCGGATCCGGCCGCCCGAAAGGCTTCATGGTCTGTTCATGTGACATCCCTACCGTCCTTCAGGTCGCGGTGCTCCGCGGACCGCGACCGGTCCGCCGTCCGACGTGCCGGGACGGAAAGGGACAGCCATGGACGCACTGGTGCTCGCCGCCAAGGGCATCACCCACCACATCGCCCCCACCGACCTCACCACGCGCGGCGGCCTCGACATCATCGCCCTGCTGATCCTGGTCGGCTGGCTCTACCGGCGCCGCCCCAGCGCGCCGGCGATGCCGCTGGTCCTGGTCGCGCTGAACGTGGGTCTGTTCGCGGCGATGAGTGCGATCAGCGCGGGCAAGTTCCCGGCCGGGGTCGGCTTCGGCCTGTTCGGCATCCTCTCCCTGGTCCGCCTGCGCAGCGCCGCCTTCACCCTTCGCGACGTCGCCTACACCTTCGTGAGCCTGGTCATAGCCCTGTGCACGGGACTGTCGCAGCGCGACACCTGGCTGGTCGTCGCGGTGGACGTGGTGGTGCTGGTGGCGGTCCTGCTGGTGGACGATCCCCGCGCCTACGAGCCCCCGACCCGCACGGTGAAGCTGACCCTGGACCGCGTCTACGACGACCCCTCCGTGATCGCCGCCGACGTCGCGTTCCGCTTCGGCCGGGCACCGCTGTCGGTGGTCGTCGACGAGGTGGACTACGTCCGCGAGACCACCCGGGTCTCCGCCCGCTACCCCGCCGCACCGGGCGAGTCCGCCACCGCCGAGGACGCCGGGCCGCGCGAGCAGGTGACCGTCTCATGACCCCGGCCGCCCCGCTCGCCGCCGGCCTCGGCCTGTCCGCACTGCGCGGCGCCACGCTCGCCGAGGTCGACGTGGCGGCCGCGCTCCAGCACCGCACCGACCGCAAGTACCTGCTCCCGCTCGACCTCGCACGCCTCCTCGTCGAGGGGCTCGCCGACAGCCACCACGTCCTCGACCTGGCCGGACGCCGGACGACGAGCTACCTCAGCACCTACTTCGACACCGATCGGCTCGGCGCCTGGCGGGCCCATGTGCAGCGGCGCCGCCGACGCTGGAAGGTCCGCACCCGCCTGTACGCGGAGGACGGGCTGTGCCGGGTGGAGGTGAAGACCAAGGACGGGCGAGGCGCCACGGTCAAACACGCTCTCAGGGCCCCCACCCACGCCTACGGCCGGCTGGACGACTCCGCGGCCGAGTTCATCGACGACGTACTGCGCCGCGCGGCCATCCCCGTCACCACCGCGGCACTGTCCCCCGCCGCGGAGATCCGCTACGTCCGTGCGGCCCTCGCCGACCTGGACCACGGAACGCGCGTCACCCTCGACGGCGGCCTCACCTGCCACCGCGGGGACCGCACCGTCGGCCTCGACCCGGGACACGTCCTCGTCGAGACCAAGGGCGGCACCCGCCCCGCCCCCGCCGACCGCCTCCTGCTGCGCCTGGGCGCCCGGCCCGTCTCCCTCAGCAAGTACATCGTCGGTCAGTCGCTGCTCACGCCCGGCCTGCCCGACAACGACGTACGCCGTCTCGCCCGCGCGCACTTCACCACCGAGGCCCCGCCCGCACCGCTCCTCGAAAGGACCCCCGCCTCATGAAGGCCCTGCGCATCAAATGGCAGTACGCGGTCATCGCTCTGCTCGCCGTGTCCGCCGCCGCTTTCGGCCTGCTGCGACCGCAGCTGCTGCCCACGGCCTCCTCGACGAAGCAGAAGCTCTCGGCGACCGACCGCATCAGGCAGAACCCGCCGCCGACCCTCTTCACGGACGCCGAGATCACCACGATCGGCAAGCAGGCCGCCGCCCAGCGTGAGAAGGCCGACGCCCTCTTCGCCCAGTGGAAGAAGGCGCACGGCACCACCCGCGACGACAAGGCGTTCGCCGCCTGGGCCGCCCGGCAGATCCCCGCACCGCCCACGGCGAAGGACCGCACCGCCGAACTCCACCAGGTCCAGGCCCTCGCCAAGACCCGTACGGCCGCCGGGAAGAAGGCGGCCACCTGGCTGGAGCTCAACGGCAAGAAGGACGTCTGGAAGCTCTACCTCCACGACCAGCGCGAGCTGATCCCGGCCCGACAGGGCACGACGGAGAAGGCCGAACTCAAGGCGGCCCTCAAGCTGGCCAAGACCGTCAGCGACCAGCTCGCCGCCCGCGACAAGCAGCCGGCCCCGTTCGTCCTGGACCCGAGCCTCCGCCCGGAGAAGCACATTCAGCCCGGAGCCAAGGGCCCGTACTCCTACCCCTCCCGGCACGCCACCCGCGCCGCCGCGGCCGTCACCTTCCTCGGCGCCCTCTCCCCGCACCGGGCCGAGGACTACCGGTGGATGCAGGACGAGGTCCTCTACTCCCGCCTCTACATGGCCGGCCACGTCTCCAGCGACCTCACCGCAGGAACCCTCCTCGGCGACCTGATCGGCGACTACGAACTCACGGTCGGCGGCCACTGACCCACGCCCACCGCCTCGCCGCACTCACTGGGGCTTCGGCCTGTGGGCGGCGAGGCGTTCGCGTGCCTCCGTATAGGTGTCCGCGTCGATCTCACCGGAGGCGAAGCGCCGGTCGAGGATCTCCTCGGGCGTCTCCCGCGGCTGCCACCCCGGACCCTGCCCGCTGTCCCGCCCCGGGGAGTGCTGCGTGAGCCGAATCACCGCCCACACGACGAGACCGAGCAGCGCGATCCACACGATGGGCATGAAGGCCATCAAGGCCCAGCCACCGCCATGCCAGTACCACACTGTGCCCACCTCCCGTGGAGGCTTCCTCCTCCCACTGTCCCTCGCCCCGCCGCTCCCCGCAGCGGGGCACAGGCTCCCGGCGCCCCTCCCTGCTCATCGCCCGCCGCCGAGCGCGCCCGCGCCTTCGACCGCTTCCGGCGCGCCTCCGACTCCCGCAAACGACGGCACCGGGCTAGGCCTGCCCGTCGTCCGCCACCTCGTCCACGCCTCCGGCGGAGAGTCAGCCTGCACCCGGCCCCGGCCCCGGGCACCGGCCTGGACGCCGCCGTGCGATTGGGGCAGGCCGCAGGCCGGTCACGCCACGGAAGTGTCCGCCCCCCGACCGGCACCGGCCACCGCGACAGCGGGCCCAAGGCTTCACCGGGGCCGGTAGGAGAGCACCGACTCCGTCTGGGCAACGACGAACGCGTGTCGTCCATACCCGCCACTTCGCGTCGTCACGCCCGCGGACCGAGGCCCGGGGGAGGTGAGGTTCAAGGAAGTTGACACTCAAGGGAGTTGACAGTGCCGGGGCGTGACGCCAGAGTCCCGGCTGATGGACATGAACGATCTTGCGCCTGCCGAACTGAGGCTCTGGCGCGCCTTTTCCCGGGGCGCGGCGGTGGACTTCCGCACGGCGGAGGACGAGGACCCGGCCCAAGGGGAGGGCTGGGGCCCTGAACGGACCGTCCGGGCAGCGGTGTTGCGCGCCCTTCTCCTGGACGGACCGCAGGATGACGGGGAGATAGCCGCCCTCAGACTGGACGGCGCGCGCATCACCGGCGTACTCGACCTGCAGTACGGCTCGATCGACCATCTCCTGCGCCTGCGCCACTGCTTCTTCGAGGACGTGCCCCAGTTGTACGCCTCCCGGCTCCGCGAACTGGACCTCACCGGCTCTGTGATGCCCGGCCTGGCCGCCGCCACCATGCGGGTGGAGGGCATCCTGCACCTGACGCGCTGCCGGTTCCGCGGCCCGGTGCGGCTCGGCGGGACGGAGATCGGCGGGCCGCTCTTCCTGAGCGGGGCCGAGATCGTCCCGCCGGACACCGCGCGGCCCGCGCTCGGGCTCAGTCACGCGACCATTGGCGACGACCTCTGGGCTCCCGGACTGCGAACGCACGGGGAGGTGACGCTCAGCAGCACCTCGATCGCCGGCTCGGCCAGCCTGGACGACGCACGGCTCAGCCATCCGGGCGACGTCGCCCTCGACGCGCAGACACTGCTCGTGGAAGGCGACTTCCGCATGCGGCACGTCCGCACAGAGGGCTGGATCGGCCTGCGCGGTGCCCGCATCACCGGGCGGCTCGACCTGTCGTACGCGTCCCTGTCCAATCCCGGCGACGCGGCACTGCGCGCGAGCAGTTGCACCGTGGGGGAACTCTGGCTGCGCAAGAGTCCGCCCATGGAAGGCGCACTGAATCTGCGACGGGCCCAGATCGAGGTGCTGGTCCTGGAGCCGGAGGCGGTGCCGGCCGATGTGTTTCTCAGCGGCCTCGTCTACACCGCCCTCACCCCGCACGAGCCCGCCGAACGCCGCCTGCCGATGCTGGAGCGCGACGGCGAAGGCTACGTCCCCGACGCCTACGAACAGTTGACCGCCGCCTACCGCCGCGCCGGCGACGACCACGCCGCCCGTCTCGTCCAACTCGCCAAGCAGCGCCGCCTGCGCGGCACCCGGGCCTGGTACGGACGCCTGTGGGGCTACGTCCAGGACGTCACCGTCGGCTACGGCTTCCGCCCGCTGCGCGCCTGCGCCTGGCTGTTGTCCCTGCTGGCCGTCGGCTCGATCGCGTACGCCCTGCACCACCCCCGCCCACTCAAGGCGTCCGAGGCCCCGCACTTCAACCCGGTCTTCTACACCCTCGACCTGCTGCTACCCGTGATCTCCTTCGGCCAGGAGGACGCCTTCGCGCCGGACGGCTGGTACCAGGCGCTGTCCTACGCCCTCATCATCACCGGCTGGATCCTCGCCACGACGGTCGTCACCGGTGTGACCAGGACCGTCAGCCGCCAGTGAGGGCAGTGCCGCACGAAGTCGGTGATCTGGACCGCCTTCGACGTGGGAGGGCGGGTGGCCGGGGTGTCCACGGGCGTGCGTGCATGTCCGCCGCTGTTCGTCGGCGTTGTCACGCACTTGGATACGCACTGTTGCTGCCCGTTGATTCCCGCTCAATCGGGCATACGGGCGATACGACGGAGTCGATGGGCGCGGATCTCGCCGTAGAGCACGTTTGCCGCAAGTATGAGAAGTGCGGTCTCTATGGTCGCTGACCACGGTTCAGGCACCCACCAGTGACCTATGACCGCCCACCCGGCGAGGATTGGCACGGCGAGGAAGTAACCGCGCAGACGCACACGCAGCCGACGCACATCGTGCCGTGGTTCAACTGCCATGATGGCCCTCTGTCATCGCGGGGTGATGTCTGAGTACGAGCGTATGCTGCCCACCTTTGCCCGGCAGGACAATGCTCCTGGCTGGGCGCAGCGTGACGTCGGGCCCGAGTGAGTCCTACAGCTTGTCGTCGCGTTCCAGGATCAAGCTGATCGAGCCGGCTTCGAGGTCGATGCCGCTCTCAAGATGCTCGTGGTAGCCGTTCCGGAGTTCGGGATCGGCGAGACCGACGAGCCGTTCGGCCAGGTCTCGCAACCCGGCGGCGTTGCCGCAACAGTGATTTCGGTGGCTGTCACACTCCCACCTCAACCCACCACCTGGCAGGCAGCGGCCAGGGTGAGGGCGTCGGCGAGGCTTTCCGACCACGGCATCCCCGCTGGAGACGATCGCTCTGCTGGTCGGTCACAGCAGCCAGGCGACCACCGAGGCGGTCTACCGCAAGAAGTTCCGGCCCGTGATCACGGAGGGTGTCGAAGCGATGGACGACGTCTTCGCCGAAGATCACCGAGTGCGTCGGTCTCGGTTGGTGCTTCGGGCCCTAGATCTCAAGATCATCTCCAGGGTTTCTCCATGATCGTTGAGCAGGGCTGCCTGATCGACCACACTGAGCCCCTCGGATCGACTCGAAGCAACCCGAAGGGGGTTTAAGTAGGGCGAGTGTGTCGCTGACCTGCTGCGATGGTCCGCCGCCGTCCGCGCTTGTCTGGGGCTGTTCGCCAGCGTTGTCACGCAGTTCCAGTGGCAACTGCGGAGACCTGCGCAGTTGTGCCGTACAACCCTGAAGGGGCTCCAGGGGTCTTGTGGGCAGTCTTGTCTTCCTAGTGGGGGTTGCATCACTGTGCGTGTGCGCAGCATTTCGGCCGTGACGGCGCTCGCGGTCACCCTCAGTTCTGTCGCCCTGATCGGGTCGGCCGCGGGCGCTGCTGTCGCCGACAGCAGCGCCGCGCTGCCCATCACGTCCAGCGGCGACATCATCGTGGACGGCGTTCACCGGCGGGTCTTCATCAGTGACCCGTCGGGAGGCAAGGTCGTTGCCACCGACTACAACGGCACCGTCATCGGGACGATCACCTCGCTGCCGCAGGCTGACGGCCTGGAGCTTTCCGCCGACTCGGCAACGGTCTACGTCGCCGTGCCGGGAACTGATGAGATCGTGGCCATCGACACGGCGACGGTCACCGAGACTGGGCGGTACGCGACGGGTGACGGCACAGATCCGCAGCACCTGGCGCTCGCGGGCGGCAAACTTTGGTTCGGCTATGGCAGCGTCGGTCACGGCAACATCGGCTCTCTCGACCTGTCCGGCGGGCAGGCGCAGGTTTCGCTCGCCCAGGAGGCCGAGGGAACGTGGAACGACGCTCCCCTGCTGGACTCGGCACCCGGCGCTCCCAACACCCTGGCGGCCGGCTCGCGCCAGTACTACTTCACCCTCGGCATCTATGACGTGTCGTCCGGCACGGCCGGCCGGACCGCGTTCCTCGGCGGGCAGGACGCCGCCATCGGCAACACCGCGGAGGACCTGGCGCTCACCCCGGACGGCACAGAGCTCGTGGTGGCCACCACAGCAGGCGACTTCCAGCAGGTCTTTCGGACCTCAGACCTGTCAGAGACCATCAGGTATCCGAGCAGCTACTGGGAACAACGGTCGGTGGATGTCGCGCCGGACGGCCTCGTCGCGGGGGGCACCGACACTTACGCCTCCTTCAACCTCCCCCATGTGTCCGTCTACAAGCCGGGTAGCACGGCCCCGAGGCGGACCGCCAACTTCACCGACTACCAGAATGGAGTCGCCCAGGAGACCCTGCTCGACCACGGCGACCTCGCTTTCGCGCCCGACAGCAGCCGGCTCTTCGCGGTCACACACGACCTCCTCAACAGGTACCGCCTGCGCGTCGTCACCGACCCCGGCAAGGCCGTCACCAGCATCACGGTGAACGCCCCGGCGACGGCCGACCGTGCCAAGTCGCTGACCGTCTCCGGCAAGGTCACGAACACGCTCGGGCTGCCCGCGGGGACCACCGTCGCGGTCACCCGAACGGACTTGGATTCCCCGAACGGCAAGGCGCTCCCGGCCGCGACAGTGAAGGCGGACGGGACCTTCTCCTTCACCGACACCCCGCCCGCGGGCGGCAAGGTCACGTACAAGGTCTCCTATGCCGGCGGCGCCGATCGCACGACTGCCTCCGCCTCCGACACGGTCGAGGTCTCCCGGAACTCCACGACCCTGACAGTGAACAAGAACGGCAACATCTACGCCTACGCCAGTAACGTGACGTTCACCGCCCACCTCGGCACGACGTACAAGAACCGGGCGCTCTCGCTCTACGCGGACACCGCGGGCGACGGCAAGGGCAAGTACCTGGTCAAGACCGGCACCGTCAACAGCGAGGGCAACCTGTCGGTCACCTTGCCCCTGAAGCGCGACACCACGGTGAGCGCGTACTTCTCCGGCGACGCGCGGACCGCCCCGAAGACGGCCAAGAGCTGGGTGGGCGCGCAGGTCAGGGTGTCGCTGAGCCTGAGCCGCTACTACAAGACGGCCACGGTCAACGGGCACACCAAGTACTACTTCCGGAAGACGACCAATCCGCTCCTCACGACCACGATGACGGCCTACCCCGGCCGCTCGCAGAGGCTGCAGTTCCAGATCTACTACGACGGCGCCTGGCGGTCGGCGGGGTCCCAGTACTTCAAGCTCGACTCCACGGGCAAGTCGGTGGTGGAACTGGGCGGCACGCACCAGACCGGCTACTCGATGCGCGCGCGGTCGTCCTACATCAACGACTCCTCGGGCGACACCGTGAACTCGACCACGCACGGCTCCTGGAAGTACTTCACCTTCACCAGCTGAGGCCGCCCGCCCCCCGAGGCCCGGCGCATCCGATGGCGCGCCGGGCCTTGGGATACATCTTCCTCACGGGATGCGATAGAGCCGAGTGCCACGCTCAAGGACACGATGGCGCGTCGACCACTGCTCGGAGCGGGCCGCGCTGATGTATCCGCACTCGGATCTTGAGCGGCAGAGGAAAGTGGCGGTCGGGCTGGATCGGATGTCCGAGGGCAGCGCAACGCGACGGCTGACCAGCCGGGCGAGGGGGCATCGGGCGCGAGGCCCCCGATCCTGACGGGCTGGTCGCATGGGTCGCGGGGTACTGGCGTACGCCTACGCACCCGGCTGCCCATCCCGTCATGGTGTCACCGTGGCGCAGGCGGGGAACGTGAAGTACCCCTTCGAGATGGACGCCGTCGTGTACTAGGAGAAGGACGTGTTGACTGAGATCGAGGGGCTCACCGAGGCGGGCATGCGCGTCGAGAAGAACGCGAAGGCCAAGGACGGCATCCTCCTCGCGCACGCCTAGTGCCGTGACCGGATAGGTTCACCGAGGTCTCGTGGTCTGCGGGTGCGCGAGTGACCGCTGCTCCCCGGTTTTGGCTGGTCGCAAGGCGGAACGACCTCGTTTGCATCGCTGTAATCAACTTGCTGACCACCCCGGCGCGCGGGCAGGGTCTGGATCATGCTTGAACTACGCACCTTGAAATCAGACGACTGGCCCCTGTGGCGGGAGTTGCGACTGGCCGCGCTTGCTGAGGCGCCCTACGCGTTCGGATCGACACTGGCCCAGTGGCAGGGCTCCGGCGACCGAGAGGAACGCTGGCGCGCCCGTCTGTCGATTCCTGGCGCGCACGACCTCGTCGCACTCCTCGACGACCTCCCGGTAGGCATGGCCAGCGGAGTGCCGGGCGAGGGAGCAGGGAACGTGGAGTTGATCTCGATGTGGGTCAACCCCGCGGCTCGGGGCAAGGGCGTGGGTGACCACCTGATCCAGGCGATCGAGCGGTGGGCGGCGGAGCGCGGTGCCACGACGATGCGGTTGTCCGTCATGCCGGACAACCGCAAGGCGACCGCGCTCTATGAGCGGCACGGTTTCACGGACACAGGTGAGCCCGGCGATCTTCTGCCCGATGGCGTGGGCAGGGAGCGGGTCATGGCGAAGAGCCTGGCCGCTGTCTGATCTCCACATCCGGGCACGGCGGGATTCCCCACGCGCTCAGGCTGCGGCGGCGAGGGGGCGTCCGCCCCAGCGGATGCCCTTCTCGCTGCGGATGCGGGCGCGTTCCCTGCGCTGGGCGGCTGACCAAGACGCAGGTCATACCCATCACGGACGACGAGCTGAGGAACCTGCCGCTGCCCACGGCGAAGGCCATCGAGATCGACGCGTTCGTGCCGCTGGAGTCGGTGGACCCGATCCGCATCGGAGAGGGCTACTACCTGCAGCCGTCCAGCCAGGTCGCCGCCAAGCCGTACAAGCTGCTCGTGCAGGCCCTCGGCCGCTCCGGCAAGGTGGCCGTCGCGAAGTACGCATGCTCCGGCCGCGAGCGGCTCGGCCTGCTCCGCGTGAAGGACGACGTCCCGGTGCTCCACGCGATGCGCTGGCCGGACGAGATCCGCGACCCCGCCGAGCTGCTGCCACCCCCGGTCGAGGTGAGCGACGAGGAGATCGAGGGCGCGCTCGCCCTCATGGACACCATGACCACCGACTCCCTGGAAGGGGAGGAGTTCCAGGACCACTACACCGAGGCCATGGCACAGATCACCGAGGCGAAGCGAGAGGCCAAGCCGCTCCCCGAGGCACCGGAGCCGGAGCAGCCCGCCCCCGTGCTCGACCTGATGGCCGCCCTGAACGCGAGCGTCGAGCAGGCGAAGGCCGCCCGCGGCGAGCCGGCCAAGGTGCACGAGATGCCGAAGCCGAAGAAGAAGGCGACCGCGAAGAAGCAGCCGGCCACGGCCAAGAAGGCCACAGTGAAGAAGGCGACTGGTCGCCGGCCTCGCAGCGCCTAGTCGAGGACGCCCAGCTCGGTGTCTGGGCGGCAGAAGGCGCACGGCTCGATGTTCGGATCGGTCAGTGAGACGCGTGCCTCGTGATCGCGGATCGGGTGGGGGATGCCCTCGATCATCGTGCAGTCGTCGACGTGGATCACGGCGGGCTCGGGTCCGTTCGGGGTGCGCTTCTGCTGGACGACGAACCCACCCCGGGTTTTCGCCTGCGCCAGGGGCGGGAGCATCTTTCCTCCCTTGGCCGGCCGGCCCGGGCGTCGCGGGGGCGGCGCCTCGCTGCGGCCGAGGGCCTCCTGGACGGCCTCGCGCTGGAGGCGGAGGTAGATGCCGACGGTCTCGTGGTCGGCCACCTGCTTGTCGAGGTGCGCCAGGATCACGCGCAGGCGCGCAGAATCAGGAGGCAGCTCGCTCACATGTTCGATTCAAGCACTACGGCAGCACCACGTCGACTCCGGGCGCCGGTGTCCCGTGCCACTGGATCTTGACCGTGTGCCATCGGACTTTGACGGACGCGATTTTGTGTCATCGGAGTTTGATCACCGCAGGTCGGCGACTCGGCGCACCGAAGGTGCGCTGAGTCGCTGACCTGCACTTATGTGCAGCGCCTCGTAAACGTGAAGGTCAGAGCGTTGCGATCGTCGTGCAGGCTGCTCGATTTGTGGGGACGGTGGGGTCAGGAAGGCTTGACCGCCGAGACCGGGGTGACGGTCACCTTGTTGTCGCACTCGGCCCACACCCCGTCGTTCAGGGCGACCTGGTGCTTCCCGGAGTGCGGCAGCCCGATGACCATCGTCGGATATGTCACCGGGTCCTTGCCCGACACGCAGTAGCCGTCGGCCTCCCCCTGGACCTGGACGAAGGTCAGCTTCACCCACGCCTTGCCGTGCGGCCGGACCGTCACGGTGGCCGCCCTGCCGGTGGGGGTGACCTTGAGCGGGGTGTTGTGGGCGGGGGAGCCGTTGCCGGCGCCCGCGACCGTCGGATGGCCCTTCAGGACGCACGTCCTCCGGGAGACGTTGGTGAACTGCACGACCGCCGCCCCGGTCCCGGTCCCGACGGGCCGGTGGACGGCCTGCCAGGCGCTGACCTGGAGGGCGGAGGCCGGGCAGGCGGGCGGCGGGGTGGAGGTGGTGGTGCTCGCCGCCATGGCGGTGCCGGGCAGGATGCCGGTCACCGCCGCCGCGACGGCCGTGACCGCCGTCGTCGCCAGAGCCGCCCTGCGAATGCCGTTGCTGTGCCGCATGCTGTCGTCCCCCTGAGTCGTCTCGTCCGCGGGTTTCGGTCGTCGGTTGTTGCCCCGCGGTACGTGTGGTCGTGGTACGTGAGTGCAGACGGGGCGGGAGAGCGGCAGGGTTCCGTGCGGCGACTACTTGTGACGGAACGGTGACGACAGGGGTTGGCGGGCAGTTTGGCCGCGGCCCAGTCGTAGACGCGTGGTCCCTTGGCCCCGTCACCGCAGGACAGGGTCTGCCAGGCGTCCTTGGGTGCTTCCTCGATGAGCTGGTCGATGCGCCAGATGCCGGCCAGGGACTTGATCTGCTGGGACTTCGGCACTGCCACGACATAGCCGACGTCGAGCTGTTCGAGCAGGCGGCGGAAGGACCAGTCCTGTCCGTAGGCTTCATCGGCGGTGACCCATGCGACGGGCAGGCCTGCGGCGATGCAGCGACGGACCAGGCCCCTGGCCAGCTCGCCTTTGGTCGCGAAGGTGCGCTCGTCGGGGATCTTCGCTTCCCGGCACCGCTCACGGTCGTTGGTCCAGCTCTTGGGGAGGTAGAGCTCGCGGTCGACCAGGGCCCTTCCGTGGCCGGTGGCGTAGGCCGCGAAGACACCGATCTGGCAGTTGTCGATCTTTCCGGACGTGCCGGTGTACTGCCGGGATACCCCGGCCGACGTGGTGCCCTTCTTGATGAACCCGGTGTCATCGATGATCAGGACTCCGTCCGGACCCAGCCGTTGGCCGACGTACTCCCTCAGGTCGTCTCGGACGGCATTGGCGTCCCAGCGGGCACTATTGAGCAGGTGCTGCAGTCCAGCGGGGTCTCGATGTCCTGCGTACTCAGCCAGTTACCAGCCGTTCTTCCGGCCCACTGGCGCCAACAGGCCGCGGACATAGTCCCGCATCCGCCACCGCAAATCTGCTCGCCCGAACCGGCCCGCCACCCGTGCGAAGACAGACTCCAACTCCGCGGCCCAGCCCTCGACTTCAGCAATCCCCTCCATGACAGGACAACGAGAACAGCCAGCTCAGGACACGATTTCTGACTGGAGTACTAAGTGATCGTTTCAGAATGAAGTTCGTTGTGAGGCTTGGCAGTTGAGTGTTGTGTCGGCAGGATCTGTCGGGTGTCCGCTGATCTTGTGCCCGATGGCCTGTGGGAACGTGTGGCCCCGCTGTTGCCTGCTCGTCCGCCCAGGCGGCGTCGGTATCCCGGGCGGTTGCCGGCGGATGACCGTGCTGCGCTGAGGGGCATCGTTTACGTCCTGTGCAAGAGCGTGAGCTGGAGAGACGTCCCAGCAGAACAGATCGGATGCAGCGGTGTGACGGCCTGGCGGCGGCTGCGGGATTGGACCGAAGCCGGTGTCTGGCCCCGCCTTCACGCAGCCCTCCTCATCGAGCTGCGCCGCGCCGGCCTGCTGGACATGGACGACGCTGCCGTCGACGCCTCGCACTTCAGGGCGCTCAAAGGGGGGCTCACACCGGACCTTCGCCGGTCGACCGCGCCCGCCCGGGCAGCAAGCACCACCTCGCCACCGACCGGCACGGAACCCCACTCGCCATCACCCTGACCAGCGGAAACCGACACGACATCACCCAGCTCATCCCGCTCCTGGACGCGATCCCCGCAGTCCGCGGGCTGGTCGGCCGGCCCCGCAATCGCCCCCGACGGGTCTTCGCCGACCGCGGCTACGACTTCGACAAGTACCGCCGCATCCTCCGGACCCGCGGCATCACACCCAAGATTGCCCGACGCGGCGCTCCTCACGGGTCCGGACTCGGCAAGACCCGCTGGGTCGTCGAGCGCACCTTCGCGTGGCTCCACCAGTTCAAACGCCTTCGCATCCGCTACGAGATACGCGCCGACCTCCATCTCGGCCTGCTCCAACTCGCCTGCAGCATCATCTGCTTGAGACGACTCCGCACCTCATTCTGAAACGATCAGTAAGGCCGTCCGTGCTGAGGAAGCGGGCCGCCGAGGCACCTGGAGAAGGTCTTCACCGCTCTGCTCGCCCAGGCCGACGCCGAAGCGACCTCGGCTGGATCGTCGCGGTCGACTCCTCATCGACGCGCACGCCGTCGATCTCCTCAGCATCCCAGGACCGGTACACCGGGCCGTGGGCCGCCACCTGATGCTGTGGCAGGTTCGCCCGAGGTACACGGCCGCCGCCCGCTCCTGGGAACGGCGGCCGCTAGGATCAAAACACTCAGAGCTTGGTGAAGCACATCGTGTGGCCCAGGCCCCGACGGGTGACCTTGATGCCGTAGTCGTACTCCGACCCGCACCGCTGGCCCGCGACCACCAAGTCGCCCATCTTGTACTCAGCCTCGGGAGAATCGCAGTGGACGACCGTCGGTACCGGACTGCCCTGAGGATCCTGAACCTTGACGCAGTCACCGATGGTGGGATTGTGCGATGCCACCTCGGCCTCCTCCTTCGCCTTGCCACCGTTGGGGTTGGTGTTGTAGTCCCAGACCCAGTAGCCGACGGCACCGAACACGGCTATGACGACAACGGCGGACTTCAGCATCCGCCCCAAGCCGCCCGGCTGCGGACGCTGCGGTTGCTGCGGCTGCCCGTACGGCGTCTGATTCTGGTACTGCTGCGAAGGTGTCGACATGCTTGCCAATCCCCGTTGTTGAGTATCGGAACGTGATCAAAGCGAGCGTGAGACTATCCCCCGGGAACGCACGGCCGCCAACGACGGTCGTAGCACGAAGTCACCTAAAGGGTGTTGTGATCGAGATCGAGCCCGGCACCTTGACCGTCTCCGACAGCAGCGCCAAAACAACCAAAAGCGGCCGCTACTGGCAGGAACACCGCTACGGCGACAGCGACGATGCCCGCTGGACCCGCGTCGAACACACCAGCAGACGTCGCGTCGCGCAGCGCCATGGCCTTGTGAGCGGGTGTTGTAGCCGGCGGGTCACCCTGTGCCGCGAGCACATCGCCCGCGCATGCGAGCGGAGGTCCTGAAAGCCGAGGCTATCGCACCCGGGCAAGGCGCCAGGTGCAAGCTGAGCGGCGGAGAGTGGTGCCGTCGTGGGCGTCGACGGGGCCACCGTCTGCGGTGTGGCCGAGGATGGGTCCCTCTCCATGATGAGCAAGAAGACGGTCACCACGGGGAGGCCAACCACTGTGCCTGCCCCCAGCTTCTGGTGTTGGTAGACCGCGGACCGGCGGACAGCTCGTCTTGCGTTCGCTGACCGCCTACGACACTAACCCTTGGGAGTGATCATCTAATTGGACGGTGCCAGGGAGCGCACGACGTCGAACTCGTTGCCCTCGGGATCGGCCATGACCCCCCAGCTCCGGCCAGAGCCCTGGCCCACGTCCACCTTGGCGGCGCCAAGGCCAAGCAGTCTGGCCACCTCGTCGTCGGTACTGCCGTCGATCGGGCTGACGTCCAGGTGAAGCCGGTTCTTCACGATCTTGCCCTCGGGCACCTGGATGAAGAGCAGGGTGGGCGGCATCTGGCGGGCCCGGACCTCCTCGACGGTCGGCTCCCAGGAACCGATCTCGACCTTGCCATCGCTCCGGTCGATCACCTTGAAGTCCAGGACCGCGCACCAGAAGGCCGCGAGCCGCTCCGGATTGTGGCAGTCGACAACCAACTCGGTGAACCTACTGCTCATTACTCCCCCAGACAGTACGGACGAGAGCTCAGCCTATGGGGCCGCGCCACCTCCGGTCCGGAATCGCTACGACACCTCGGTCATCGAAGATGCGCGGACGGGGTTGTGCCGGCCCGCCGCCGGTAGAACCCCGCACTTACTGATCGTTTCAGAATGAGTTGAGCTGTGGGTCTTGCACTCGTCGATCTTGGTCAGCAGGGTGTCCGGGTGCGTGTTGATCTTGTTTCTGACGACCTGTGGGAGCGGGTGGCCCCGCTGTTGCCGCCCGCTCCCGAGCGGCGGCACCGCTACCCCGGGCGGCTGCGTGTCTCCGACCGAGTGGCTCTCACTGGCGTCATGTACGTGCTGCGGACCGGCGTTGCCTGGCGTGACGTGCCAGCCGAGATCGTGGGCTGCTCCGGGGTGACGGCCTGGCGCCGACTGCGGGACTGGACCGAGGCCGGCGTCTGGCCACGCCTGCAGGCCGCCCTGCTGACCGAGCTTCGCCGCGCCGGCCTGCTGGACCTGGACGACTGCGCCGTGGACGGCTCGCGCGTCCGGGCACTCAAAGGGGGGATCACGTCGGCCCCTCACCCGTCGACCACGCCCGCCCCGGCTCCAAGCACCACCTGATCGTCGACCGCCACGGAACCCCGCTCGCCGTCACGCTCACCGGCGGCAACCGGCACGACGTCACCCAGCTCCTGCCGCTGCTCGACGCCGTCCCATCGATCCGGGGACTGCGGGGACGCCCCCGCCGCAAGCCCCGGCGCCTGTATGCCGACCGGGGCTACGACTTCGACAAATACCGCCGCCTGCTGTGGAAGCGCGGCATCAAGCCGATGATCGCCCGGCGCGGTGTCGTCCACGGTTCAGGGTTGGGCAGGGTGCGGTGGGTGGTCGAGCGCACCTTCGCCTGGCTGCACCACTTCAAGCGGCTCCGCGTCCGCTACGAGCGACGCGCCGACCTCCATCTCGGGGTCTGCCGCACGATCGGTTGACATCTGAACTGGCTTGCCCTGTGGGGCGGGTGGGAAGGATGCCGCTGTGCCCAAGCCTTATCCGGAAGAGTTCCGCGAGGACGTCGTGCGGGTCGCGAGGAACCGCGGTCCGGGTGTGACGGTCGAGCAGGTGGCCGCCGACTTCGGAGTGCACGCGATGACGCTGTGGAAATGGATGCGCCGCGCGGACATCGACGACGGGACAAAGCCCGGAACGACCAGCCAGGACAACGCGGAACTACGGGAAGCGCGTCGGCGGATCAGGCTGCTGGAGCAGGAGAACGAGGTTCTGCGCCGGGCCGCGGCCTACCTGTCACAGGCGCATCTGCCGGGAAAAGGATCTACCCGCTCGTGAAAGAGCTGGCCACGGACGGAATTCCCGTCACGGTCACGTGCAGGGTGCTGAAGCTTGCCCGCCAGCCCTACTACCGCTGGCTCGAACGGCCGCTGACCGACGCCGAGTTCGAGCAGGCCACACGAGCGAACGCGTTGTTCGACGCTCACCGCGAGGATCCGGAGTTCGGCTACCGATTCCTGGCCGACGAAGCCCGCAGCGCGGGATCCGGCATGGCCGACCGGACCGCGTGGCGGATCTGCCGGGACAACAACTGGTGGAGCGTGTTCGGCAAGAAGCGCGGCAGTATCAAGAAGGCCGGCCCGCCGGTGCACGACGACCTCGTCCGCCGTGACTTCACCGCGACCGGCCCGAACCGGCTTTGGCTCACCGATATCACCGAACACGCCACCAGCGAAGGCAAGTTGTATCTCTGTGCGATCAAAGACGTCTTCAGCAAGAGGATCGTCGGCTACTCGATCGACGCGCTGATGAAGTCCCGCCTGGCCGTCACAGCCCTGAACAATGCTGTTGCCCGGCGTGGACACGTCGCCGGGTGCATTCTGCACAGCGATCGCGGATCGCAGTTTCGGTCGCGGAAGTTCGTCCGGGCGCTCGATCGGCACCGGATCGTCGGCTCGATAGGGAGGGTCGGGGCGGCAGGCGACAACGCGGCTATGGAGTCCTTCTTCAGTCTGCTGCAGAAGAACGTCCTCGACCGTCGGGCGTGGGCCACCCGCGAGGAACTGCGGATCGCGATCGTGACCTGGATTGAGAGGACCTACCACAGGCGCCGCAGACAAGCCTCGCTCGGCCGACTGACCCCCATCGAATTCGAGACCGTCACGACCGCACCGGCCCTCCAGATCGCGTGACCGAACCTGTCACCCAAACCTGCAGCAGACCCCCCGGAAGAAACTGAAGCCTTGCGAGTGCCACGGGTTGACCTACGTCTTCAGTGGACACGGCACCGCCAACGGTGCTGCGAGCCGTCCGGGAGCGAAGCTAGTCGACGTGGCTCGTCGTGCCGGCGTTTCGACTGGCACCGTGTCCAACGTTCTCAACCGCCCGGAAGCGGTAGCAGGGCCGACCAGGTTGAAGGTGCTGGAAGCCGTCGCCGAACTTGGTTACGTACGTAACGCAGCAGCGGGGGAGCTGGCCGCGCACTGGCGGCGCTCCGGATTTGCCACCAGGTTGTTCCAGCCGGCGGCCACGGGGGTGCACCCCAAGCGCGGCAGTCAGGAGGAGCACCCAGTGCCCGTGGTCGCGGAGCCGTGGCCGGGGATTCCGGCACGCGGACGCGGAGCCTCCAAACGTGCTGAGGCGTGCTGGGTGCCGATCGCGCCAGGGCTGACACCGCACGGGCTGCGCCACACCCACAAGACGCTCATGAGAGAGGCGGGTACCCCACCAAAGCTCATGGACGAACGCATGGGCCACGAGGACGGCTCGGTGCAGTCCCGCTACGACCACATCACGCCCGGGATGCGGCGGGCCCTGATGGCCGCGCTGACCGAGATGTGGGAGGAAGCGTTGGACGCGAGCCGGGCGATGACCCCCGGCTCGCCGGTGGTCGCTCTGGACGCGCTGCTGAAGGCTCGCCAGTAGGGCTCCGTTCGCCCTGTCCTGGAGACGAATCCCAAGATCTTCTCCAGGATTTCTCCAGAGAGCCACCAAGGAACAGGTCAGGGCCGGTCTCCTCAGTGGAGAACCGGCCCTGACCTTGTACTTCTCTGTCGGGGTGGCGGGATTTGAACCCACGACCTCTTCGTCCCGAACGAAGCGCGCTGCCAAGCTGCGCTACACCCCGATGTCGCTGCTTGTCGCGGCGACGTCGTTTACTTTAGCCCACTGGTGGCCGGAGACGAAATCCGGTTTAGCCGCCGTGGCGGACCGGGGTCGGGCGGGTGTGGTCCAGGGCGATCAGGAGGACCGCCAGGGCGTACATCGCGAGCCCGATGAGGAGTGCGTTCGCCAGGGTGCTGCGGTAGCCGTGGGCCTCGACGTCGAGGAAGGGGTAGAGGTAGCGGGCAGGGGTGGTCGGGGGGACGAACGTGGCCCGGATCAGGGAGAAGGCCAGGTAGGCCAGGGGGTAGAGGAGCCAGCTCGCCGCCTGGCGGAGGTGCAGTCGGGCCGCGGGGGTGAGCAGGAGCCAGTCCAGGACGGCGGCCAGGGGGACCACCGTGTGGAGGAGCTGAAGGGCCGCCCACTGGGCGTGCCAGCGGGCCGGGGGTGCGCTCGCGTCCGTCATGGAGAACGGGGGCGTCGTGTGCGCCAGGAGCAGGTGGTAGACCAGCGCGGTGATCACGGCGTAGAGAAGTATGGCGCCTGTCACGGACGAGGGAAGCGGGCGGCGGGCCCGCCAGGCCCTGGACGCCGACATGAGCATGACCACTGCCAGCAGGATGCCGGTCTGGACGCTGAAGTAGCTCAGGGTCCGGGCGGGGCTGCCCAGTAGGAGTTGCAGGGCGACGCCGGCCGCCGCGGCCAGGGCGGTCAGAAGGCGGAACATCGCTGCCAGGGGGCGGCGGGCCGGGGCCACCACCGCCGTGGCCGGAACCGGGGCGGGCAGCAGGAGGGGCGGGCCCGGGACCGCGGGCAGGTCCGGGATCTCCCTGGGTATGGGGGCGGTCATGCCCCCACGCTAAGCAGGGGGGATGAAAGGGGCCATCCGGGGCAGTCCGGGCGGGTTATGTCGGTCCCGCAGATCCCGTCATTGACGCCGGATGCCGTCAATGAGGCGGATCCCGTCAACGACGTCAGATCCCGCCGGTGCCGCCAGGTGCCGCCAGGTGCCCCGACGGAACAGCCCCGGCTCCCTTACTCCCGCCCCACCAACGTCACTCCCGCCCCACCAACGTCAGCAGCGTCGCCTCCGGGGGGCAGGCGAAGCGGACGGGGGTGTAGCGGTTCGTTCCGCAGCCCGCCGAGACGTGGAGGTAGGACGTACGGCCCTCCGCCGTGTGCGTGGACAGGCCCTTCACGCGGTCCGCGTCCAGGTCGCAGTTGGTGACCAGGGCACCGTAGAAGGGGATGCACAGCTGGCCGCCGTGGGTGTGGCCAGCCAGGATCAGGGGGTAGTCGTCCGCCGTGAAGGAGTCCAGGACGCGCAGGTAGGGGGCGTGGACGACGCCCATCGAGAAGTCGTGGGTGCCGGAGGGGCCGCCCGCCACCCGGGCGTAGCGGTCGCGCTTGATGTGGGGGTCGTCCAGGCCGGTCAGCTCGATCGACACGCCCTCGATCTTCAGCACGCCGCGCGTGTTCGTCAGGTTCAGCCAGCCCGCCGCGTCGAAGCCGTCCCTGAGGTCCTCCCAGGGGTTGTGGATCGCGCCCACCACCGGCGGATTGCCGTTGAGGCCGTGGCGGCCGCTGGTCTTCTCCAGCAAGTAGCGGGCGGGGTTGCGGAGTCTGGGGCCGTAGTAGTCGTTGGAGCCGAAGACGTACGCGCCCGGGAACTCCATCAGCGGGCCGAGCGCATCGAGGACCTCGGGGATGCCCTCGGGGTCCGAGAGGTTGTCGCCGGTGTTGATCACGAAGTCGGGGCGCAGCCCCGCCAGCGACTGCAGCCAGCGCTGCTTCTTGCGCTGGCCGCCGACCATGTGGATGTCGGACACCTGGAGCAGGCGCAGCGGGCGCATGCCCGGCGGGAGGACCGGG
Organism: Streptomyces sp. NPDC085866; assembly: GCF_044541035.1. Classification (NCBI taxonomy): domain Bacteria; kingdom Bacillati; phylum Actinomycetota; class Actinomycetes; order Kitasatosporales; family Streptomycetaceae; genus Streptomyces; species Streptomyces sp. NPDC085866. The sequence continues at coordinate 55,140 of NZ_JBITSQ010000019.1, read as the reverse complement.
ACCGTCACTCGTCGGAGGCGGAAGGAGCGGGCCTCGAAGCCCGCCGCGTACGCCAGTCCGGCGGCACCTGCCGCCATGATTCCCAGGGGTACTCCGTATCGCGCGCGCATATGCCCATCGTGTCAGACCCCGCCGCCCCCTCGAGACCGGCCGCCGCGTGACCCCAGGGGCCCGGCGCCGCTTGAACCGGCGCCGCTTAAATACGCGGGCGCCCCCGCCGTCGTACCTGAGACAATCGACGGCATGACCACCACGCTCAAGTCGAAGCTGCACGACGACCTCAACGCCGCGATCAAGGAGCGCGACGAGCTCCGCTCCTCGACGCTGCGGCTGACGCTCGCCGCGATCACCAAGGAGGAGGTCGCGGGCAAGGAGAAGCGCGAGCTCTCCGACGACGAGGTGCAGAAGGTGATCACCCGCGAGGCGAAGAAGCGCCGTGAGGCGGCCGACGCCTTCGCGCAGGGTGGTCGTCCCGAGCAGGCCGAGCGGGAGAAGGCGGAGGGCGAGGTTCTTGCCGCCTACCTGCCCAAGCAGCTGTCCGACGACGAGCTGACCGCGATCGTCGCCCAGGCCGTCGAGGAGGCGAAGGCGGCCGGTGCCGAGGGGCCGCGGGCCATGGGTGCCGTCATGAAGATCGTGAACCCGAAGGTGGCCGGCCAGGCCGAGGGCGGCCGCGTCGCCGCCGTGGTGAAGCAGCTCCTCCAGGGCTGAGAAGCGGAAACAGGGACGTACGAGTACGACGGCGGGGCCGCACCTCCATTCGGGAGGTGCGGCCCCGCCGTCATGCCGGGTGAGGCCCGCCGGGGCTAGCCCCGCGTGCCCCCGTTCTTGTTCCCGCCGTTGGTCTGTCCCTCGATGAAGTTGCCGGGGAGGGAGATCGTCGGCGTGGGGAAGGTGCCGCCGTCGGTGCCGCCCGTGGCGCCGCCGGTCGTGCCCCCGTCAGTGAGGCCGCCGATCAGCCCGCCGATCAGTCCGCCCGTGTTGTCCCCGTTCTTGCCGCCGTCGTTCCCCCGGCCTTTTCCCCGGCCTTTCCCGTTGGTGTCGTCGTCGGGGATGTCGACCAGGTTGAAGTCCGGGGCCGCCTTGCCCGCCAGGGCGCCGGTCATGGCGTCCTTCCAGATCGGGCCGGGGACCTGACCGCCGTAGACGAGATCGTGGTAGACCCCGCCGATGCTGATCCCGGTCATCTTCACGTTCTGCTTGGCGCTGCCGACCCAGACCGCACCGGCCAGGTTGGGCGTGTAGCCGACGAACCAGGCGTTCTTGCGCTCGTCCGTCGTACCCGTCTTGCCCGCGCTCTCCCGGTCGGTCAGACCGGCCTGCTGGCCGGTACCGGAGTCGACCACGCCGCGCAGCAGGGTGTTGACGGTGTCGGCGGTCTTCTCGCTCATCGCGCGCGAGCAGGTCGACCTGGGGACCTCGAGCGACTTCTGCTCGTTGCCGATCTTCTGGGTGATCGACTCGATGGCGATCGGGGTGCAGTACATGCCCCGCGCGGCGAAGGTGGCGTACGCGTTCGCCATGGTCAGCGGGGAGAGGCCGATCGAACCGAGGGCGATCGAGGGGGTCTCCGGGAGCTTCGAGCCGTCGCCCTGCACCACGTGCAGCGCGTCGGTCATCTTCACCACCGGGCACAGACCGATGTCGGAGATCAGCTGCACGAAGTAGGTGTTGATGGACTTCGCCATCGCCTCCTTCATGCGGTACGGGCCCTTCTCGGACTCGTTCTCGTTCTCTACCGTCTCGCCCTTGGTGTTGACGTAGGGGTTGCTGCTGCACCGCTGGACCGGGCTCGGGTAGTTCATCTTGTACGGCGACGAGTACGCCTGCGTCGCCGGCTTGCCGCCCTCGATCGCGGCCGCCGCCACGAACGGCTTGAACGTCGAACCGGTCGGGAAGCCGTAGTTGGAGCCGCCCATGTCCCGGTTGACCGAGAAGTTGTACTCGGTCTCGTTGTTGCCGTAGCCGTAGGGCTTCGACTGACCCAGCGCCAGGACCTTGCCGGTGCCGGGCTCGACCAGGGTGGCCGCCGCGGCGACGCTGTCGGACTTGTAGACGTGCTCCTTCAGGGAGGCCTGCACGGACTCCTGCGCCTGCGGGTCCATCGTCGTACGGATGGTGAGGCCGCCGCGGTTCCAGAGCTGGGCGCGCTCCTCGCGGGTCTTGCCGAAGGTCGGGTCGGTCAGGAAGACGTTCTCGACGTACTTGCAGAAGAACGCGGCGCCCTTGGTGGCCGTGATGCAGCCGTTCTTCGGCTGGCGGACGTGCAGGCCGAGCGGCTTCTCCTTGGCCCGGTCGGCCTCCGCCTGGGAGATGTCGCCGAGCTCGGCCATGCGCTGCAGGACGGTGTTGCGGCGCTTGGTGGCCTCGGCCTCGTCGTTCACCGGGTCGTAGCGGCTCGGGGACTGGACGATGCCGGCCAGCAGCGCCGACTCCTGCACGTTCAGGTCCTTGGCGTGCTTGGAGAAGTAGCGCTGGGAGGCGGCCTCGACGCCGTAGGCCTGCTCGCCGAAGAAGGTGATGTTCAGGTAGTTCTCGAGGATCTTCTTCTTGCCCAGCTTCTCCTCGATCTGGATCGCGTACTTCAGCTCGCGGACCTTGCGCCCGAGGGTCTGCTGGGTGGCCTCGGCGACCTTGGTGGGGTCGTCGCCGGCCTCCTCGATGAAGTAGTTCTTCACCAGCTGCTGGGTGAGCGTGGAGGCGCCCTGGGCGACCCCGCCGCTCTGCGCGTTCTTGTTCAGGGCGCGCAGCACGCCCTTGAGGTCGATCGCGCCGTGCTTGTAGAAGCGGGAGTCCTCGATCGCGACGATCGCCTTCTGCATGTACGGCGAGATGTCCTTGAGGTCCACCACCGTACGGTCGCGGGAGTAGACGGTCGCGAGCTGGTTGCCCCGGCTGTCCAGTATGGTCGTGCGCTGGCTGAGCTGGGGGCTCTTGAGGTTGGCCGGGATCTCGTCGAAGCCCTTGACCGAGCCCTTGGCCGCGAGTCCGAGCGCGCCGGCAGCGGGCAGCGCGATGCCCGCCATCACGGCTCCCGCGAGCACACTGACACCGAGGAACTTGGCGGCCTGCTGAGTTGCCGACAGGCCACCGCCCGAGCGCTTCTTTGGCATGGGGGCAGCCTAAACCGTTGTGATGAGCGTTCCATCACGGCACGGCAAAGCAGAACGCGTACCTTCTCATTCGCCGGACACGTGCGCAGGCCTTGGCCTAAGCTGCTCTCAACTGTCACAGCGGTGCGGCCGCGTATCAATACGTCCGGCGACCCCGAATCGTTCCGGAAGTACCCCGATTTTCTGGTGGGGGCGTGTCCGAATCCGCCTCGTGTGTCACCTGGCGCCCGTTGTGGCGCACCACAGCCGTCCCGGTTTGCCGGGATGATCACGCATGTCGCCAGCTCACTCCCGCGGGTGATCTGCCGCTTACCCATAGTCCGTTCGGGCCATTCAAGATTGGGCCCGAAGGGGGTGTTGCGCTGTCCCCACCTTCCGTAACGTCCTCAACTGGCGGCGGTGAATATGCCGCTGCCGCCGTGGGGGAGCCTCGATTCGGGAGAGGACGGCGCCGGTATGGGCTGGGTAACCGACTGGAGTGCGCAGGCTGCCTGCCGCACTACCGATCCGGATGAGCTGTTCGTTCAAGGAGCAGCACAGAACAGGGCCAAGGCGGTGTGCACCGGATGTCCGGTACGCACCGAATGTCTGGCCGATGCGCTGGACAACCGCGTGGAGTTCGGCGTGTGGGGAGGTATGACGGAGCGGGAGCGCCGCGCACTGCTGCGCCGGCGGCCCACCGTGACCTCCTGGCGCAGGTTGTTGGAAACCGCCCGCTTGGAGTACGAGCGTGGCGTCGGCATCGTGCCCCTCGACAGTGACGAGGTGTACGAGAACTACGCAGCGGTGAGCTGAGGGCATCGCCCTCGGCGCAGACCCGGGCCACTTCGACCGGCCATGAGGCATGGGAAGCAACGGTCGGACGTGTGTCTTGGGGCACAACCGCTGAACACCTGCTGTGCGTGGGCGTGCCCCCGGGGCGACGCCCACTCGGCAGGCGTGTACGAGTCCGGCGCACAGCTCGGTCAGGTGTGCGTCCGTTTACGGCCGGGGCCCGAGCGGCTGAGCCGTCCGCGAGCGCTACGACAGCTCCGTTCGCCCCGCCGCCAGCCGGTCCCCGATGTCGCGCAGGCCCGTGAGGTCGTGCACGTCACCGGGCAGTGCGGGGACCTCGACGACCGCCACCTCGGGGTGGCGGGCGGTGAAGCGGTCACGCGTGCGCTGCTCGCGGGAGAGCAGCTGCATGCGCTCCGCGTGCAGCCTCAGCAGGCCTGCGGCCAGCTGGTCGACGGAACGCTCCGTGTCCGCTTGCGTGTCCCCGTCCGGGGAGCCGTTGTCCGGTGAGTTGCTGTCCACGGCTGGTGAACCGTCGTCCGAGGCGGGGGAGCCGTCGTCCGGAGCCGGTGTTGCGGAAGCGGGAGATTCTGAACTGCCGTACGTGTCGGGAGAGTTACGAAGTCCAGCTTTCCCGCCCCCCTGATCCACAATGCGGGGCTCCTCAAGATTTTCCGCGGCGGCGAGCGCCCGCTCGGCCGACAGCCGGCCGGCGCCGCTGCCATGGACCCGGTTGAGCACCAGCCCCACCAGCGGCATGTCCTCCGCGGCCAGCCGCTCCACGAAGTACGCGGCCTCGCGCAGCGCGTCCCGCTCCGGGGCCGCCACCACCAGGAACGCCGTACCGGGCGCCTGGAGCAGTTTGTACGTGGCGTCCGCGCGCGTGCGGAAACCACCGAACGTCGTGTCCATCGCGGCCACGAAGGTCTGTACGTCCTTCAGCAGCTGGCCGCCCAGCAGCTTGCCCAGCGTGCCGGTCATCATCGACATGCCGACGTTCAGGAAGGCCATCCCCGCGCGGCCGCCGAGCTTCGCCGGAGCGGTCAGCAGCCGGATCAGGCGGCCGTCCAGGAAGGAGCCGAGCCGCTTGGGCGCGTCCAGGAAGTCCAGCGCCGAGCGGGACGGCGGGGTGTCGACCACGATCAGGTCCCACTCGTCCCTGGCCCGCAGCTGGCCCAGCTTCTCCATCGCCATGTACTCCTGCGTGCCCGCGAAGCCCGCCGAGAGCGACTGGTAGAAGGGGTTGGCCAGGATCGCGGCCGCCCGCTCCGGGTCCGCGTGCGCCTCGACGACCTCGTCGAAGGTGCGCTTCATGTCGAGCATCATGGCGTGCAGCTCGCCGTCGCCCTCGGTGCCCTTCACCCGCCGGGGCACGTTGTCGAGGGAGTCGATGCCCATCGACTGGGCGAGTCGGCGGGCCGGGTCGATGGTGAGGACGACCACCTTGCGGCCCCGCTCGGCCGCCCTGAGACCCAGCGCCGCCGCGGTCGTCGTCTTGCCGACCCCGCCCGAGCCGCAGCACACCACGATCCGGGTCTTCGGGTCGTCCAGCAGCGGGTCGATGTCGAGCAGGCGCGCGGCGGAGAGGTGCGGGCGGGCGGCGTCCTGCGCCTCGGCCGGGTCCGGACTCATGACAACCCCTGCTTCCGCAGCTCGGTGGCGAGTTCGTACAGGCCCGCGAGATCCATGCCCTCGGCGAGCAGCGGCAGTTCGTGCAGCCGCAGGTCCAGCTCGCCGAGGACCGCGCGCTGCTCCTGCTCCAGCGCGTGCCGCTCGGCGTACTCCGCGGCCTGCTCCAGCAGCGGGTCCACCAGCCGCTCGGCGTTCCCGCCCCGTCGGGCCCCGCCGAGCCCCGCGGCCGACAAGGCCCGCGCGAAGGAGGAACGCGGCACGGTCCGTACGAGTTCCAGGTCGGTCGCGTCCAGCACCTGGGGCCGGACCATGTTCACGATGACCCTGCCCACCGGCAGCCGTGCCGCGTGCAGTTCGGCGATGCCGTCGGCGGTCTCCTGGACGGGCATCTCCTCCAGGAGCGCCACCAGGTGCACCGCCGTCTCCGGCGACTTCAGCACCCGCATCACCGCCTGCGCCTGATTGTGTATCGGGCCGATCCGCGCGAGCCCGGCGACCTCGTCGTTGACGTTGAGGAAGCGGGTGATGCGCCCGGTGGGCGGGGCGTCCATGACGACGTAGTCGTACGCGAACCGCCCGGACTTGTCCTTGCGGCGCACCGCCTCGCACGCCTTGCCGGTGAGCAGGACGTCCCTGAGACCCGGCGCGATGGTGGTGGCGAAGTCGACCGCGCCGAGCTTCTTCAGGGCCCGGCCCGCGCCGCCGAGCTTGTAGAACATCTGGAGATAGTCCAGAAGGGCCAGTTCGGGGTCGATGGCGAGGGCGTACACCTCCCCGCCGCCCGGAGCGACCGCGATCTTCCGCTCCTCGTAGGGCAGCGCCTCCGTCTCGAAGAGCTGTGCGATGCCCTGCCGGCCCTCGACCTCCACGAGAAGCGTCCGCTTCCCCTCGGTGGCGAGGGCCAGCGCGAGTGCGGCGGCGACCGTCGTCTTTCCGGTCCCGCCCTTGCCGCTGACGACCTGGAGCCTGCTCACGCCTTCGAGACTAACCAGTCCGGCCGACGGTCACGCGGGAGGCTGTGGATAAACGGTGCTCAGGCCGTCCACCTGTCCCGTGGGTCACAGCGGATACAGTCGGCCCATGACCAAGTGGGAATACGCAACCGTGCCGCTGCTCGTCCATGCCACGAAGCAGATTCTGGACACCTGGGGCGAGGACGGCTGGGAGCTCGTCCAGGTCGTGCCCGGGCCCAACAACCCCGAACAGCTCGTGGCCTACCTGAAGCGGGAGAAGCAGGCGTGAGCGCGGTCGAGGCCAAGCTGGCCGAACTGGGCCTGACCCTGCCGTCGGTCGTCCCGCCGCTGGCCGCGTACCAGCCGGCCGTGCAGTCCGGTGTGTACGTCTACACCTCCGGCCAGCTGCCGATGGTGGACGGCAAGCTCCCGGTCACCGGCAAGGTGGGCGCCGAGGTCACCGCGGAGGAGGCCAAGGAGCTGGCCCGTACCTGCGCGCTGAACGCGCTGGCCGCCGTGAAGTCCGTCACCGGTGACCTGGACCGCATCGCGCGCGTGGTGAAGGTCGTCGGCTTCGTCGCCTCGGCCGCCGACTTCACCGGGCAGCCCGGTGTCGTCAACGGCGCCAGCGAGCTGCTCGGCGAGGTGCTCGGCGACAAGGGCGTGCACGCCCGCAGCGCGGTGGGCGTCGCGGTGCTGCCGCTGGACGCGCCGGTGGAGGTCGAGGTCCAGGTCGAGCTGGTTCCCTGAGTTCCCTGGGCCCCGCTGACCTCGGGTACCTCTCGAACATTCGCCCTACACGGGATAGCCTCCGGCCATGGCGAACGGTCAGTGGTACCCCGAGGAGTGGCCCGACCGCATCCGCGCGCTCGCGGACGGCACCCTCACCCCGGTGTCCCCGAGGCGCGCGGCCACGGTGCTGCTCCTGAGGGACACCGCGGCCGGCCCGGTCGTCCACATGCTGCGCAGACGCGCCTCCATGGCCTTCGCCGGAGGCGCGTACGCGTACCCCGGCGGTGGTGTCGACCCGCGCGACGACGACCGTCAGGTCCGCTGGGCGGGCCCCACGCGCGCGTGGTGGGCCGACCGGCTCGGCGTCGACGAGGCCGGAGCCCAGGCGATCGTCTGCGCGGCCGTCCGGGAGACGTACGAGGAGGCGGGCGTCCTGCTCGCCGGACCCGACCCGGACTCCGTCGTCGGCGACACCACCGGGGACGAGTGGGAGACCGACCGCGCCGCCCTCGTCGCCCGCGACCTCTCCTTCGCCGAGTTCCTGGACCGCCGCGGCCTGGTGCTGCGCTCCGACCTCCTCGGCGCCTGGACCCGCTGGATCACCCCGGAGTTCGAGTCCCGCCGCTACGACACCTGGTTCTTCGTCGCCGCCCTGCCCGAGGGCCAGCGCACCCGCAACGCCTCCACGGAGGCCGACCGCACGGTGTGGATCCGCCCCGAGGAGGCCGCGGCCGGGTACGACAAGGGCGAGCTGCTGATGATGCCGCCGACCATCGCCACCCTGCGCCAGCTGCTCCCGCACGCCACCGCCGCCGAGGCGCTCGCCGCCGCGCCCGCACGCGACATGACCCCGGTACTGGCGCGCGCCCGCCTGGAGGGCGGCGAGATCGTGCTGTCCTGGCCGGGGCACGACGAGTTCACCAAGCACATACCGACCGCCACGAGCACCGGTGGAGGCCCCGCATGACCGACGCCGCAGCCCTGCCCGGCCAGCCGCGAGGCGGTGTGCTCTCGGGTCCCGCGACCGAACGGGCCGTCAACGTGCTGGCGCCCAACGCCTCCGCGATGACCCTGGACGGCACCAACACCTGGATCGTCGCCGAGCCCGACTCCGAGCTGGCCGTGGTGATCGACCCGGGTCCGCTGGACGACACACACCTGCACAGCGTCGTCGACACGGCCGAGAAGGCCGGCAAGCGGATCGCCCTCACCCTGCTCACCCACGGCCACCCCGACCACGCCGAGGGAGCCGCCCGGTTCGCCGATCTGACCGGCACACGCGTGCGTGCCCTGGACCCGGCGCTGCGGCTCGGTGACGAGGGCCTGGCCGCCGGGGACGTGATCAGCGTCGGCGGCCTGGAGCTGCGGGTCGTACCGACCCCCGGGCACACCGCGGACTCCCTGTGCTTCCACGTCCCGGCCGACCGGGCCGTGCTGACCGGCGACACCATCCTCGGGCGCGGTACGACCGTCGTGGCGCACCCCGACGGCCGCCTGGGCGACTATCTGGACTCCCTGCGCCGTCTGCGGTCCCTGACCGTGGACGACGGCGTGCACACGGTCCTGCCGGGCCACGGGCCGGTCCTGGAGGACGCCCAGGGCGCGGTCGAGTTCTACCTGGCCCACCGTGCCCATCGCCTCGCCCAGGTCGAGACGGCCGTCGAGGACGGCTACCGCACCCCGGCCCAGGTCGTCGCCCACGTGTACGCCGACGTGGACCGCTCCCTGTGGCCGGCCGCCGAGCTGTCCGTGCGGGCCCAGATGGATTACCTCAGCGAGCACGGGCTGATCTAGTCCGGCCGAGGGTCCGGCCCGGCCGAGGGCCTAGTCCGGCCGCGGGGCTTTGACGCCGTGCACGCGCGCGTACTCCGCGGCGAGCCAGGGTCCGAGGTCGTCCACGTACGACCGCAGGACCTCCGGGTCGCCGACGGGCTCGTAGCCGTATTCCGCCGCCCTGCGCAGCTCCGCGGCCCGCTCGGGGTAGTACGCGCCGAACACCTCGGCCATCTCCCGCAGATCGCTGGTCCAGCCCTTCCAGCGGGGCATGACGAGGGTGAAGCCGGTGCGGACCAGGTGCCGGGACATGGAGCGCACCAGGGGCCGCCGGGCCTCCGCACGGTCCGCGGCGGCGGCGATCCGCTCCCGCCAGCGGGGCAGGAGCAGCGCGAGGTCGCCGTTGGTCTCCCGGGCGAGCAGGGAGTCGGGTCGGTAGCGGGGCAGGTACTCGGCGAGGTCGTCCCCGAGCATCGGGGTGCACAGGCAGGCCACGAACCAGCCCAGGTCGTACGTCTCCAGGTCGCTCAGTAGCCGGGCCCGGCCGTACAGCAGCGTGCCCACGCCGTCGATCTGCGGGAACTCCTTGTCGAGCGCCTCGCCGAGGGCACGGACGGCCTCCCGGTCGGCGTCGCCGGGTTCCTCGTGCAGCGCGACCAGCAGGTCCAGGTCGCTGCGCCCCACGCGCGCGGTGCCGCGCGGGACCGACCCGTAGAGGTAGGCGCTGTGCAGCCGCGTCCCGAAGGTGTCCAGCAGCCGGTCGCGCCCGGCTGCCACGACCGGACGGAAGGCGTGCGGCACGCGCGCGAGGGAGCCTTCGCGCTCGATGAAGCCCCGGGCGTCGAGACCGTGGGGTACGGGGGGTTCGACCATGCGTTCACTGTGCCCTGAGGGGCACGGTGAAGCGGCTTGTTTTTCGGTGCCGGTCAGCCTGGGGCGGCCCGTCCGGCGTTCGAGGACGAAGCCGTTCGGGCCGAAAGCGGGGGCCTGGGGGCGGCAGCCCCCAGAGACCTCAGCGCGACCGCTTGGCCAGCCGCTCGACGTCCAGCAGGATCACGGCCCGCGCCTCCAGGCGGAGCCACCCACGCTGGGCGAAGTCCGCCAGCGCCTTGTTCACGGTCTCGCGCGAGGCGCCCACCAGCTGGGCCAGTTCTTCCTGCGTGAGGTCGTGGACGACGTGGATGCCCTCCTCGGACTGCACGCCGAAGCGGCGGGAGAGGTCCAGCAGGGCGCGCGCCACCCGGCCGGGCACGTCGGAGAAGACCAGGTCGGACATGGCGTCGTTGGTCTTGCGCAGTCGGCGGGCGACGGCGCGCAGCAGGGCGCCGGCCACCTCGGGGCGCGCGTTCAGCCAGGGCTGCAGATCGCCGTGACCGAGACCGAGCAGCTTGACCTCGGTCAGCGCGGTCGCGGTCGCCGTGCGCGGGCCCGGGTCGAACAGCGACAGCTCGCCGATCAGCTCGCTGGGGCCGACGACGGCGAGCATGTTCTCGCGGCCGTCGGGGGAGGTGCGGTGAAGCTTGACCTTGCCCTCGGTGACGACGTACAGCCGGTCGCCGGGGTCGCCCTCGTGGAACAGCGAGTCGCCGCGTGCGAGGGTCACCTCACTCATGGAGGCGCGCAGCTCCGCGGCCTGCTCGTCGTCGAGAGCCGCGAAGAGCGGGTTGCGCCGCAGAACGTCGTCCACGAGTTCTCTCCTTGTCGACCTGCTCAGGGGATCTTGCTCCCCCTTGGTACCAGGGGACCGTGCTCCCCATTTTGCCGGACGATCCAAACAGTGTGATCTGTCACAAGGATGCCGCACAGGTGTCCCAAGGTAAGCGGCAGGGGTCCAATCGGGGGCTGATCTTCCGGGTCCGGGGCGGATGTCGGTGCCTGGCTTTAGGCTGGCCGGGTGTCCAAAACGCCGGTGAGAGCACAGGCCAAGGGGGCTGGGCGGGTGGTTGTACGTCGGGATTCCGCTGTGGGCGAACAAGGCTCTGGCGGAAATGACAAAAGTATGAAATCAGGAAAAAAGGTACCTCGTAAGAAACCGGCTGCCAACGAGTCCCGCACCGCCTTGGTCCGCCGTGCCCGCCGCATCAACCGCGAGCTGGCCGAGGTCTACCCGTACGCCCACCCCGAGCTGGACTTCGAGAACCCCTTCCAGCTGCTGGTCGCCACGGTGCTGTCCGCCCAGACCACCGATCTGCGCGTCAACCAGACCACCCCGGCGCTCTTCGCGAAGTACCCCACCCCCGAGGACCTGGCCGCCGCCAACCCGGAGGAGGTCGAGGAGATCCTGCGCCCCTGCGGCTTCTTCCGGGCCAAGACCCGGTCGGTGACAGGGCTCTCCAAGGCCCTCGCCGAGGACTTCGGCGGCGAGGTCCCCGGAAGGCTGGAGGACCTGGTCAAGCTGCCCGGTGTCGGCCGCAAGACCGCCTTCGTGGTCCTCGGCAACGCCTTCGGGCGCCCGGGAATCACCGTGGACACCCACTTCCAGCGGCTGGTGCGGCGCTGGAAGTGGACCGACGAGACCGACCCCGACAAGATCGAGGCGGCCGTCGGCGCGCTGTTCCCGAAGAGCGACTGGACCGACCTGTCCCACCACGTGATCTGGCACGGCCGCCGCATCTGCCACGCCCGCAAGCCGGCCTGTGGCGCCTGCCCCATCGCCCCGCTCTGCCCGGCCTACGGCGAGGGCGAGACGGACCCGGAGAAGGCGAAGAAGCTCCTGAAGTACGAGAAGGGCGGCTATCCGGGCCAGCGCCTGAACCCTCCGCAGGCCTACCTCGACGCGGGCGGCAAGCCGGCGCCGCCGCTGGGGGCCGCATGACGGAACGATCTCGGGGCTCCGGGGCGTTGGACACGGCAGGACGGGGGTGGCGATGACGTACACGCACGACACGCGCAGAGGTCCGGTCATGCTGAGCAAGGAGGGTCTGCCGGGCTGGCTGGACCCGGTGGTGCGGGCCGCGGAGACGGTCGAGCCGCTCCAGCTCAGCCGCTTCCTGCCGCCGGAGAACGGCTCGGGCAGGCAGTCGGCCGTGCTGATCCTGTTCGGCGAGGGCGAGCACGGCCCCGAGCTGCTGCTCATGGAGCGGGCCGGCTCCCTGCGCTCCCACGCCGGCCAGCCGTCCTTCCCGGGTGGCGCCCTCGACCCGGAGGACGGCGACGCGCACGGCGACGGGCCGCTGCGGGCCGCGCTGCGCGAGGCCGAGGAGGAGACCGGCCTCGACCCCGCCGGCGTCCAGCTCTTCGGCGTCCTGCCCGCCCTCTACATCCCGGTCAGCGGCTTCGTCGTCACGCCCGTGCTCGGCTGGTGGCGCGAGCCCAGCCCGGTCGACGTCGTCGACCCGAACGAGACCGCCCGAGTCTTCACCGTCCCCGTGGCGGATCTCACGGACCCCGCCAACCGCGCCACCACCGTCCACCCCAGCGGTCACCGGGGTCCGGCATTCCTGGTCGAATCGGCTCTGGTCTGGGGTTTCACGGCCGGAGTGATCGACCGCCTGCTGCACTTCGCGGGCTGGGAGCGCCCTTGGAACAGAGAGAACGAGGTCCCGCTCGACTGGCGGTCATGACAGGGTGTCGTCCGTGAATGTGCTGGACATCTTGTTGCTGGTCGCCGCCGTGTGGTTCGCGGTCGTGGGCTATCGCCAGGGCTTCGTCGTCGGCATCCTGTCGGTGATCGGGTTCCTCGGCGGTGGTCTCGTCGCCGTGTACACGCTGCCCGTCATCTGGGACGCCGTGACCGACAACGCGGAGGTCGGCACCACCGCGGCCGTGGTCGCCGTGGTCGTCGTCATCGTCTGCGCCTCCATCGGCCAGGCCCTGACCACCCATCTCGGCAACAAGCTGCGCCGCCACATCACCTGGTCCCCGGCACGTGCCCTGGACGCCACCGGCGGCGCCCTGGTCAACGTCGTCGCCATGCTGCTCGTCGCCTGGCTGATCGGATCCGCGCTCGCCCAGACCACGCTGCCGACCCTGGGCAAGGAGGTCCGCAACTCCAAGGTGCTCCTGGGCGTGTCGCAGGCCCTGCCCGCGGCGGCCGACACCTGGTTCAAGGACTTCACCTCGGTCCTCGCGCAGAACGGTTTCCCGCAGGTCTTCAGCCCCTTCTCCAACGAGCCGATCAAGGACGTGGAGCCGCCCGACCCGGCCCTGGCGAACAGCCCGGTCGCCACCCGGGCCCAGCGCTCCATCGTCAAGGTCACCGGCACCGCCCAGAGCTGCGGCAAGGTCCTGGAGGGCACCGGCTTCGTCTTCGCCGACCGCCGCGTCATGACCAACGCGCATGTCGTCGGCGGCGTCGACGCACCCTCCGTGCAGATCGGCGGCGAGGGCCGCAAGTACGCCGCGAAGGTCGTCCTGTACGACTGGAAGCGCGACATCGCCGTCCTCGACGTACCGGACCTGAAGGCGAACGCCCTCCGGTTCACCACCCAGGACGCGGCCGGCGGCGACGGCGCGATCGTCGCGGGCTTCCCCGAGAACGGCTCGTACGACGTCCGTGCCGCGCGCGTGCGCGGGCGCATCACGGCCAACGGCCCGGACATCTACCACCGCGGCACGGTCGGCCGCGACGTCTACTCCCTGTACGCGACCGTCCGCCAGGGCAACTCCGGCGGCCCGCTGCTCACGCCCGACGGCAAGGTCTACGGCGTGGTGTTCGCCAAGTCCCTCGACGACGCCGACACGGGCTACGCGCTCACGGCCGACGAGATCCGGCAGGACATCAGCCGGGGTCGTGCGGCGAACGAGCAGGTGGGCACCGACAGCTGCGCCCTGTAAGGGTGTTGGGGAAGCGTCCCGCGCGGTTCAGCCGCGCGGGTGACGCAGGCGCACGGAGACCCAGCGGGCCCGGCGGCGCAGGATGCGCGGAATTCCCACCCTGAGGTCCGCCTCCGCGAGCTGCGGCGTGCCTCGCTGTGAGGAGCTCGGCCCAGCGGCCGAGCGGCGGTTGCGGGGTGCGTCACTGTAGTCGTGCGTCCAGCCCATACCCCGACGTGTGCCCCTGCCCCAAGGTCGATAACCGCCTCCGCGCCCCCCAATTGGCCTATGCGGCAGGCATGTGGCCGTTCGAGGGACAACTGTTCAGGAACCGGATACTCCGCTCACCGAACCGCTTACCGGTCCGGCTCGGGATCCTTCAGCCAGTTGACGAGTTCCGTGGAGAAAGCCGCCGGGTCCTCTTCGTGCGGGAAGTGGCCGAGGCCGTCGAACAGGCGCCAGCGGTACGGGGCTTCGACGTACTCGCCCGAGCCGGCCGCGCTGCGCGTCCGGGTCACCGGGTCCAGCGAGCCGTGCAGATGGAGCGTCGGCACCCGAACCGGCCGCTTCATCCTGCGGTTGAACTGGATGCCGTCCGGGCGGGCGAGTGAGCGCACCAGCCAGCGGTACGGCTCGATCGCGCAGTGCGCGGTGGACGGGATGCACATGGCCCGCTGGTACGTCTCCACGTCCGCGTCCTCCGGCAGCCGCGGCCCGGACCACTCCCGGATCAGCCGGCCCACCAGCGCGCCGTCGTCGGCGGTCAGCTGACGCTCCGGGATCCACGGCCGCTGGAAGCCCCAGATGTAGGAGCTGGCGGTCGTCTGCCGGGCGTCCCGCAGCATCGCGGAGCGCCAGCGCCGGGGGTGCGGCATCGACACGACCGCGAGCCGTCGTACGAGCTTGGGCCGCATCGCCGCCGCCGTCCACGCCAGATAGCCGCCCAGGTCGTGTCCGACCAGCGCGGCGTCCGGCTCGCCGAGCGAGCGGATGACGCCGGTGACGTCCAGGGCGAGGTTGGCCGGGTCGTACCCGCGCGGGGTGCGGTCGCTGCCGCCGACACCGCGCAGGTCCATGGCCACCGCCCGGTACCCCGCGTCGGCGAGCGCGACCAGCTGGTGCCGCCACGTCCACCAGAACTGCGGAAAGCCGTGCAGCAGCAGCACCAGGGGTCCGTCGCCGAGTTCGGCGATGTGGAAGCGCGCGCCGTTGGCGGCGACGTCCCGGTGCGTCACCTTCTCCCCGCGGGGGAGGTCGATCCTTACGGCCGATGTCGCGGCGGGCTCCGTCATGACGACGAGCGTGCCACAGCCTCGATGGCCTCGGGCGCCCGGTCCTGCGGCAGCTCCGGGCGCGGGTGCGGCTTGGCGTTCTGCAGGACGCCCGCCGTCTCCTTCATCGACGCGGCGACCGTCTGCGGGCCCTGGCTCTTCTTGAGCTTCTTCGCGAACATCATGCCGATGAGCGTGAGCAGGCCGGCGACCAGCACGTTCGCCGCGAAGGACAGCAAGAAGCAGACTGCGAGGTTCCAGCCGCTCCAGGTCCGAATGCCGTACGCCAGAGCGAAGTTGAGCATCGGCAGGGAGAACAGCAGCACCATGCCGGCCGCCCCGAACGCGCCGCCGCTCGTGGCGCCGCGCTTGACGTCCTGCCTGAGCTGGGCCTTGGCCAGCGCGATCTCGTCGTGCACCAGCGCCGACATTTCGGTCGTCGCCGAGGCGACCAGCTGGCCGATGCTGCGTTCGGCGCCGACCGGGCTGCCGTCGGGTGCGCTCATCGCGTTCTCCCTCTGAAGTCGTATCTGCCGTCTTGATTTGTACCGTCTCGTCAGATCATGCCGGACGACCGTCCTCCCCGCCTGCCCCGCCCGGCACTTCCGCAACCCCGTGGCGCGCCGCGGCGGCCTTCTCGGCGGCGATGCGGCGGTGCTCGGCGGCCTTGCGCTCGAAGATGTCCGCCATCCGCAGGTGGTAGGCCGGGTCGTCCTGCTCGTAGACGTCCGGGATGCCGTCCCGGTCCTCGTCGCGCTCCTCGTCCTCGCACAGCCCGCGGTAGCGGGCGTTGCGTATCTTCAGCAGCACCGTGGCACACAGGGCGGCGATCAGCGATCCGATGAGGACGGCCGCCTTCACCTCGTCGGTCAGCAGCGTGTCGCCCACGAAGGCCAGCTCGCCGATGAGCAGCGAGACGGTGAAGCCGATCCCGGCGAGAGAGGCCACCGCGAAGATGTCGGCCCATTCCAGGTCCTCGCTGAGCTCCGCATGGGTGAAGCGGGCCGTCAGCCAGGTACCGCCGAAGATGCCCAGCGTCTTGCCGACGACCAGCCCGAGCACCACCCCGAGCGTCTCCGGCTCGGTGAACACATCCGCGAGCGCCCCGCCGGAGACCGCCACCCCGGCACTGAACAGCGCGAACAGCGGTACGGCGAGCCCGGCAGACAACGGCCGCACCAGGTGCTCGATGTGCTCGCCCGGCGAGTGCTCCTCACCCTCACGGGTGGTGCAGCGCAGCATCAGGCCCATCGCCACGCCCGCGATGGTGGAGTGCACGCCGCTGTTGTACATCAGCGCCCAGACGACGAAGGCCAGCGGCACGTACACGTACCAGCCGCGTACGCCCTTGCGCAGCAGCAGCCAGAAGACCGCCAGCCCGGCGACGGCCCCGCCGAGCGCCGCGAAGTTGATCTGCTCGGTGAAGAAGATCGCGATGATCAGGATCGCGAACAGGTCGTCGACCACCGCGAGGGTGAGCAGGAAGGCGCGCAGGGCGCTGGGCAGCGAGGTGCCGATGACCGCGAGGACGGCGAGCGCGAAGGCGATGTCGGTGGCGGTGGGCACCGCCCAGCCCTGGGTGGAGCCGTGCCCGGTGAGGTTGGTGAGGGTGTAGACGAGTGCCGGTACGGCCATCCCGCACAGCGCGGCCACCACGGGCAGCACCGCCGCCCTGGGGTCGCGCAGGTCCCCGGCGACCAGCTCGCGCTTGAGCTCGATGCCGGCGACGAAGAAGAAGACGGCGAGGAGGCCGTCGGCGGCCCAGTGGGCCACTGACAGGTTCAGGCCGAGGGCGCTCGGGCCGAAGTGGAAGTCGCTGACCGCCTCGTAGCTGTGCTGCAGCGCGGGGATGTTCGCCCAGAGCAGCGCCGTCACCGTGGCGACGAGAAGCAGGACACCGCCGACGGTCTCGGTGCGCAGCGCGTCCGCGACGAAGGTCCGCTCGGGCAGGGACAGACGTCCGAGAGCCTTGCGGGCGGTGTTCGGGGTGCGGGGCGCGGCCACGGTGGGGACCTCCGGGTCGGTGGGCAGGACGGAGCGCTTGCCGACCAGACTTCCCGGCACACCTTGAGGATCGTTTCGCGTTGCGGTTTTGCTTAGTTTACCTAAGGTTGCCGTGGGATGCATCCGGTGATCCGTACGATATGCGCGTTACGCGCAAAAAGGGCGCCCGGCGAGTTGTCGCCGGGCGCCCCTTCGGTCGTAGGCCCTAGTCCTCGCTCGGCCCCGCCGGGAGCTTGGACTGGATGAGGTCCATGACCGTGGAGTCGGTCAGCGTGGTGACGTCACCCAGCTGGCGGTTCTCGGCCACGTCCCGCAGGAGCCGGCGCATGATCTTGCCGGAGCGGGTCTTCGGCAGTTCGGCCACCGGCAGGACCCGCTTCGGCTTGGCGATCGGGCCCAGCGTGGCGCCGACGTGGTCGCGCAGCTCGCTGATCAGCTTGTCGTCCTCGGACGCCGTACCGCGCAGGATGACGAAGGCGACGATCGCCTGACCGGTGGTCTCGTCGGCGGCACCGACGACGGCCGCCTCGGCGACCGACGGGTGCGAGACGAGCGCCGACTCCACCTCGGTGGTGGAGATGTTGTGCCCGGACACCAGCATGACGTCGTCCACCCGGCCCAGCAGCCAGATGTCCCCGTCGTCGTCCTTCTTCGCGCCGTCACCGGCGAAGTACTTGCCCTCGAAGCGCGACCAGTAGGTGTCGATGAACCGCTGGTCGTCGCCCCAGATGGTGCGCAGCATCGACGGCCACGGCTCGGTGAGGACCAGGTAGCCACCGCCGCCGTTGGGCACCTCGTTCGCCTCGTCGTCGACGACGGTCGCGGAGATGCCGGGCAGCGCGCGCTGCGCCGAACCGGGCTTGGTCTCGGTCACGCCGGGCAGCGGTGAGATCATCATCGCGCCGGTCTCGGTCTGCCACCAGGTGTCCACGACCGGCGTCCTGTCGGCGCCGATGTGCTTGCGGTACCAGACCCACGCCTCGGGGTTGATCGGCTCGCCCACGGAGCCGAGGACCCGCAGCGACGACAGGTCGAACTGCGCGGGGATGTCGTCGCCCCACTTCATGAACGTCCGGATCGCGGTCGGCGCGGTGTAGAGGATCGTGACCCGGTACTTCTCCACGATCTCCCAGAACCGGCCCTGGTGCGGGGTGTCCGGGGTGCCCTCGTACATCACCTGCGTCGCGCCGTTGGCCAGCGGCCCGTACACGATGTACGAGTGCCCGGTGACCCAGCCGACGTCCGCCGTGCACCAGAAGACGTCCGTCTCCGGCTTGAGGTCGAACACCGCATGGTGGGTGTACGCGGCCTGCGTCAGATAGCCGCCGGAGGTGTGCAGGATGCCCTTCGGCTTCCCCGTCGTGCCGGAGGTGTACAGGATGAACAGCGGGTGCTCCGCCTCGAACGCCTCCGGGGCGTGCTCGACGGACTGCCGCTCCACCAGCTCGTGCCACCAGACGTCCCGCTCGGCGTTCCAGGCGACGTCCTGGCCGGTGCGGCGGACGACGAGCACGTGCTCCACGTTGTCCACCCGGTCGATCGCGTCGTCGACGGCCGGCTTGAGCGCGGACGGCTTGCCGCGCCGGTAGCCGCCGTCGGCGGTGATGACGACCTTGGCGTCCGCGTCCTGGATCCGGGTGGCGAGCGCGTCCGCCGAGAAGCCGCCGAAGACCACCGAGTGCGCGGCGCCGATGCGGGCGCAGGCCAGCATCGCGATCGCGGTCTCGGGGATCATCGGCATGTAGATCGCGACCCGGTCGCTCTTCCGGACGCCGAGTTCCAGCAGCGCGTTGGCGGCCTTGGAGACCTCGTCCTTCAGTTCCGCGTAGGTGATCGCGCGGCTGTCGCCGGGCTCGCCCTCGAAGTGGATGGCGACCCGGTCCCCGTGCCCGGCCTCGACGTGCCGGTCCACGCAGTTGTACGCGACGTTCAGTTCGCCGTCCTTGAACCACTTCGCGAACGGCGGGTTCGACCAGTCCAGCGTCTCCGACGGTTCCTTGGCCCAGGTCAGCCTGCGGGCCTGCTCGGCCCAGAAGCCGAGCCTGTCAGCCTTGGCCTGCTCGTACGCCTCTGCCGTGACGTTGGCGTGCGCGGCCAGGTCAGCCGGCGGCGCGAAGCGTCGCTCCTCCTTCAAGAGGTTGGCCAGGCTTTCGTTGCTCACGACATCTCCCTTTCCCAGGGTGTCCGTTGTGTCCCAGGCCACAGCTCATCAGACGCGGGGGGCCGATGACAAGGGTCGACGGGAAAATTGGTTTAGACCTGTCTGAGGGTGACCGGTCACACCGGACTGCGCAGCTCCTCCGCTGCGCTCCCGTCGTCTTTCACGTCTTCGAACACCTTCCCGGTTCGGCCGAGCAGGTACGACTGTGCCTCGCCCACGTGGAAGTACATCCCGTGCAGCTCCAGCACACCGGCCGCCAGGGCTCGCGCGACCGAGTCGTGCGCCCGTAGATGCTCCAGCTGCTGGACCACGTTGGTCAGGCACAGCTGCTCCACCGCGTCGGCGGGCGCCCGCCCGGCCAGCCGGGGCCGGGCGCGGCGGTCGCCCGCCATCAGGGCCAGGCTCGGCAGCCCGTGCCTGAGCCACCGCCTCAGCGGGGTCTGCGGCTCCCCGGGCTCGGCGGTCAGCAGTGCCTGCATCGCCCCGCACCCGGAGTGCCCGCACACCGTGATGGACCGGACCCCGAGCACGTCCACCGCGTACTCGATCGCGGCCGCCACCGAGTCGTCCCCGTGCTCCTCGCCCGGCGGCGGCACCAGGTTGCCCACGTTGCGGACGACGAACAGGTCGCCGGGACCACTGGAGGTGATCATCGACGTGACGAGCCGGGAGTCGGCACAGGTGAGGAAGAGTTGCGCGGGCCGCTGCCCCTCCCGCGCCAGCCGTGCCAGCTCCGCCCGCACCAGCGGCGCGGTGTTGCGCTGGAACGAGCTGATGCCGCGGGCCAGCTCACGGGCCGCCGGAGCGACGGGGGCCGAGGGGGTTCCGGCGAAGCAGGCCTGGTGGTTGCGCCAGGGCGTCCAGGGCCGGCACCTGCACATCGCGGACGGGGTCGGGTCGGCGGTCGTGACTCCGCTGCGCCGGCCCGCCAGCTCCGCGGAACCGCCCCGCGCGGTGTGGGCGCTCCGCCAGTCCTGCAGTGACTCGTACGCCGCGTGGTCCATGAACGACCCGTCCAACTCCACTACGGCGTGGGCGCCTTGGGGTACGAGATGCAGGGCTCTGCTGAGCCGGGGTACCGCGAGGAACGTCAACTGGCCTCGTACATGGACGTGATGGACTCCTTCCTTCTCCTCGTGCGTGATACGGGTGTGGGCGAGGCGGTGCAGGGCGAGGGCGACCGCCACGGCGACCCCGAGGGCCACGCCCTCCAGGACGCCGAGGAAGACCACGCCGAGTGTGGTGGCGGCGTACACCAGCACTTCGCGGTGGCGGGTCACCGTGCGGATGTGGTGCAGGGACACCATCTGGATGCCGACGGCCATCACCAGGGCGGCGAGTGAGGCGAGCGGGATCTGCTCCAGGAGCGGGACCATCAGCAGCGCGGCGGCTACTACGAAAACGCCGTGCAGCATCGTGGAGTTCCGGCTCACGGCACCTGATCTCACATTCGCCGAACTCCGCACGGCCACCCCCGCGACGGGCAGTCCGCCGAGGGCCCCGGAGACGATGTTGGCGGCGCCCTGGCCGAGCAGCTCGCGGTCGAGGTCCGAGCGCCCGACGCGGGCCTGCGTCCCGGGCCGGCCGGCGACCAGCTTGTCCACGGCGACCGCGCCGAGCAGTGACTGCACGCTGCACACCAGGGTGGTGGTGAGCACGGCCGCGGCGATGCCGGGCAACGGGCCCTCGGGCAGCCCGGCCAGGGCGTGGCTGCTCCAGGACGGCAGGTCGACACGGGGCAGGGCCAGCCCGGTCAGCGCGGCGGTGGCCGTGGCGCCGGCGACGGCGACCAGGGCGGCCGGGACCCTGCGCAGCAGACGGCCGGCGCGGCCGGGGATGCGCGGCCAGGCCAGCAGCAGGGTCAGGGTCAGTGCGCTCATCGACACGGCGGCCGGGTGCAGGTCGGCCAACTGGGCGGGCAGGGCCCACAGGTTGGCGAGGACGGAGCTGTCGGGGCTGCCGCCGAGGACGATGTGCAGCTGGGCCACGGCGATGGTGACGCCGATGCCGGCGAGCATGCCGTGCACCACGGCGGGGCTGACGGCGAGTGCGCCGCGGGCCACGCGCAGGCAGCCGAGGCCCAGTTGGGCGAGCCCGGCGAGGACGGTGATGCCGCAGGTGGCCTGCCAGCCATAGCGGTGGATCAGGTCCGCGGTGACCACCGTCAGTCCGGCGGCGGGGCCGCTGACCTGCAACGGGCTCCCGCCGAGCCGGCCGGCGACGAGTCCGCCGACGGCGGCGGCGACCAGGCCGGCCTGGAGCGGGGCGCCGGTGGCGAGGGCGATACCGAGAGACAGGGGAAGGGCGATCAGGAACACCGCGACGGACGCGGACAGATCGGCGCCCTCGACGAGGAAGCGGCGGCGCGGGGCCGGTGGGGGGCTGTGCGGCGGGTGGGGGTGGTGGGTGCGAAGGGGTGCGCAGGCTGGCATGGTCCCGTCTCCTCCGGGCGGCGCGGTCGCGGACTGGGGGTGCCCCACGAGGCGGGGCTCGCTCGCGGCCATGGGGCCGAGGCGTGCAGCGTGCGGGATGAAATCAACGCTTGGTAAATGAACCGTAATGCGAAGTAAAGGACTTACATAGCTTTTCGGGGCAAATGGCGCATCTGGCCACTCCAGCGAGTGAAGCGAGCATTTCATCGGCTTGTCGTACTAATTCCTTCTCGGCCTCGTGCGACCTTGGCGGCGCTGTCGGCACAACCCGGCACATCACCACAGAACGCCCTCGCCAGCGTTTGTCCGAGAGAAGGAAGAAGGTGGGCGGAACATGGCCGCCAACCAGAGGATCGCCGCCGGCGCCATGGTCGCCGCGGCGTGTGCCGCCTCGCTCGCCGGTTGCGCGAGTTCCAGCGGCTCGAAGGAAGGGTCGTCCGGCCCGCAGAAGGGAGCGCCGGCGCCCAACAGTGTGCTCCGGCTGATCGGCGACGGGTCGACCGCGTTCACCGGTGCGCAACCGCACCTGCCCAGCCCCGAGCGACTGAAGCCCGGTCAAAAGCCCCCGCAGTTCGTGGTGTTCTCCTGGGACGGAGCGGGGGAGGACAGCCAGAAGCTGTTCTCCCACTTCCGCAAGGTCGCCAAGGAGAACCACGCGACGATGACGTACTTCCTCAGCGGCGTGTACATGCTGCCGGAGGAGAAGCGCGACCTCTACCGGCCCCCGCAGCACTCGCCCGGCAGCTCGGAGATCGGCTTCAACGACGAGCAGGGCATCGCCGACACCCTCAAGCAGGTGCGGCTGGCCTGGCTGGAGGGCAACGAGATCGGCACCCACTTCAACGGCCACTTCTGCGGCCCCGACGGCGGGGTCGGCGAGTGGTCGGTGAAGGAGTGGAAGAGCGAGATCGCCCAGGCCAAGGAGTTCGTGAAGACCTGGAAGACCAACACCGCGATGAAGAACGCGGCCCCGCTTCCCTTCGACTACGACAAGGAGCTGATCGGCGCCCGCACCCCCTGCCTGGAAGGGCAGAAGAACTTCATGAAGGCGGCCCGCCAACTGGGCTTCCGCTACGACTCCAGCGGAGTCGACGACCAGGTCTGGCCCAAGAAGAAGGAGGGGCTGTGGGACGTCTCGATGCAGCTGGTCCCCTTCCCGGGGCACACCTATGAGCAACTGACCATGGACTACAACTTCATGGTCAACCAGTCCGGCACAAAGACCCAGGGCGACCCGGACATGTACGACTACTGGGGCGACCAGATGCGCGACGGCCTGCTCAAGGGCTTCTACCGGGCCTACGACGGCAACCGCGCGCCCCTGATCATCGGCAACCACTTCGAGTCCTGGAACGGCGGCACCTACATGCGGGCCGTCGACGAGGTGGTGAAGGAGGTGTGCAACAAGTCCGAGGTGCGCTGCGTCTCCTTCCACCAGCTCGTCGACTGGCTGGACGCCCAGGATCCGCAGACGCTGGCGAAGCTGCGCACCCTGGAGGTGGGCCAGGCGCCCCGGAAGGGCTGGGCGTCCTTCCTCTCCGGCCGCCAGGCTCCGGCGCCGAAGGGCGTCCCCGGGGCGCCCGCGGTCAAGCAGTAGGCGTCAGACGGGAGTCGCCACGCTCTCGCCGAGCACGAACCCGGGGTCGACCTGCGCGGCCAGGTCGACCCCGGTGCGCTCGTTGCCCCACGCCTCGGCGTTCTTCAGGTGGAAGTGCACCATCTGGCGCGTGTAGCGCTCCCAGTCGCGCAGCTCGTACGTGGCGTCGGCGGCGGCCCGGAGGGTGTGCAGGGCACGGGAGTTGGCCTCCTCCAGGAGGTCGAACCGGGGCGGACGGCCCTTTTCCATGGAGCGCACCCAGTCGGAGTGCCCGACCGCCACGAGCAGGTCGTCCCCGACCTCGGCGCGCAGGAAGTCGACGTCGTCCGGTGCCTGGATCTTGTTGCCCACGACCTTCAGGGCGACACCGAAGTCACGGGCGTACTCCTTGTACTGGCGGTAGACCGAGACCCCCTTCCGGGTCGGCTCGGCGACGAGGAACGTCATGTCGAAGCGGGTGAACATGCCGGAGGCGAAGGAGTCCGAGCCCGCGGTCATGTCGACCACGACGTACTCGTCGGGGCCGTCGACGAGGTGGTTCAGGAACAGCTCCACCGCTCCCGTCTTGGAGTGGTAGCAGGCGACCCCCAGGTCGGCGTCCGTGAAGGGGCCGGTGACCATCAAACGGGCGGCGCCGCCGTCGAGTTCCACCGGGCGCGCGCAGGCGTCGTACACCGGGTTGGGCTCCCGCACCTGGACCAGCCGTGAGCCCTCGCCGGGCGGGGTCGTCTTGATCATCGTCGCGGCCGAGGCGATGCGCGGGTTGGAGCCGCGCAGGTGGTCCTTGATCAGCGACAGCCGTTCGCCCATGGCGGGCAGCGCGGCCGCCTCCGCCTCCTCGAGGCCGAGCGCGGGGCCGAGGTGCTGGTTGATGTCCGCGTCGATGGCGACCACCGGGGCGCCGGCGGCCACGAGGTGGCGGATGAAGAGGGAGGAGAGCGTGGTCTTGCCGCTGCCGCCCTTTCCGACGAAAGCAATTTTCATGTTCACCAAGGGTAGTCAGTTGATAGCTGTATGTGTCGGGCGGAGTGAAGAAGACCACTCCTTCGTGGGGCGGGGGGCTCGGGTGCGTAGTGTCGTACTCATGAGTACGACAGGCGCGACCGCCGATCCTCCCCCAAGCTCTCGAATGGGCTCGGACAGGGGGGACCCCCTTGCGGCCCTGGGCTCGCTGCCCGGTGTGGCCGAGTCCGTGGAGTCCGTGCGCAAGGCCGTGGACCGGGTCTACGGGCACCGGGTCATGCGGCGCCGCAGCAACGAGATCACCTCCGAGGCCGCGCTGCGCGGCGCCCGCGGTTCGGCCGCACTGTCCGGCGCCGACTGGGGTCTGGAGGAGGTGCGGCGGCGCACCGACTTCAGCGCCGACGCCGAGGCGCGCGTCATGGGCGCGGCGCTGCGGCTGACGGCCGAGGCGGGCCAGCTGCTGTCCATCTGGCGGCAGTCGCCCCTCAGGGTGCTGGCCCGGCTGCATCTGGTGGCGGCCGCGGACAAGGGTGACGAGGTCGGACGGCCGCGCCAGGCGGGCGAGCCGGTCGACGAGCCGCTGGTCGAGCTGCCGCTGCCGGACGCCCGGGAGGTGTCCGGACGCCTGGAGGGCCTGGCGGACCTGATCATCGCGGGGACTTCCGCGCCCGCGCTGGTGACGGCCGCCGTGGTGCACGGCGAACTGCTCGCGCTGCGGCCCTTCACCTCGCACAACGGCCTGGTGGCGCGCGCGGCCGAGCGGATCGTCCTGATCGGCAGCGGTCTCGACCCGAAGGCGGTGTGCCCGGCCGAGGTGGGCCACGCCGAACTGGGACGTGCCTCCTACCTCGCCGCGCTGGACGGGTATGTCTCCGGCACCCCCGAGGGCATGGCGGCCTGGATCGCCCACTGCGGCCGGGCGGTCGAGCTGGGTGTGCGTGAGTCCACCGCGGTGTGCGAGGCGCTGCAGCGCGGGGCGGCCTGAGAAATCCTCCCGGACACGGGTTGCGGCGGTACGAGTCCTCGTACCGCCGCTGGCATGTTCACCCGGTTACCAGGCGTCCTCGATATGTCGCCCATCAGGTCGGGAACTTTGCCCGTCACCTGGTGTGGCTGGCCCGTAATCGACGGGTCGACGTCGCGTGGGTGCCCAGTGCTCATGCAGAGGTCCGTGGGGCCATGTGCGTAGCGTCAGGGAATCCTCTCGGATGGCCTTGGTCTCGCGGGCCTAAATCCTTTCTACTGCAAGCAGGGAGCAAGTGGAACCCTCGCCTGCACTTCTTTACTTTCGGTATCAAACAGGGCGAATGGTCAGGATGCGACGCCGCGGCGTCGGCTGGCGTACCAGACGAGGCCGGCGGTGGCGGCCGCCGCTCCTATGGCCGCCGCCGCGACCAGGGCCGGGCGGGGCGGGACGGAGAACGCGGGCAGTCGCTGCTTGAGCCGGACCGGACGGCGGAACTCCAGGACCGGCCATCCGCGCGCGACGGCCTCGCGGCGCAGCGCGCGGTCCGGGTTCACGGCGTGCGCGTACCCGACCGCCTGGAGCATCGGCAGATCGGTCACCGAGTCGCTGTAGGCGTAGCAGCGGTCGAGGTCGTACCCCTCCGACGCGGCCAGTTCCCTGATCGCCTCGGCCTTGGTCGGGCCGTAGGCGTAGTACTCCACCTCGCCGGTGAAGCAGCCGTCGTCGCCGACGACCATGCGCGTGGCCACCACCCGGTCGGCGCCCAGCAGCTCGCCGACCGGCTCGACCACCTCGGCGCCCGAGGTGGACACGATGACGACGTCGCGACCGGCCGTGTGGTGCTCCTCGATGAGGGAGGCGGCCTCGTCGTAGATGATCGGGTCGATCAGGTCGTGCAGGGTCTCGGCGACGATCTCCTTCACCTGCTGGACGTTCCAGCCGCGGCACAGTGCGGACAGATACTCGCGCATGCGCTCCATCTGATCGTGGTCGAGGCCGCCGACCAGGAAGAGGAACTGGGCGTATGCGGTACGCAGTGCGGCCCTGCGGTTGATCAGACCACCCTGGTAGAACGACTTGCTGAAGGTGAGCGTGCTCGACTTCGCAATGACCGTCTTGTCCAGGTCAAAGAAGGCTGCCGCGCGGGGCAAGGAGTGGTTTTCCACGACCCTGAGCATAGGCGCCCACCATTCGGCGTAAGGTGGGGCGCGTGGGTTTGCCTGAGAGGGCTCTCGGGTACACCATGGAAGTCACGGATCGTTCGCGACCGTGCTAACCCGGTCCGACTCCTCCCCCCCCGAGTCGGCCGTGGGGACGACCCCCGCTCTCCCCCCCGGCGGGGGTCGTCGCATGTCCGGGCGGGTTTTCTTTCTTCTTCAACGGTCGTGAGGCCGGTGGCGGGCGGCCTGAGCCGCCCTTCGCCATGCCGCGTTCCGTTACTCAGGGTAATCACAGCGCTGCTCTGCGGAAGTTACACAGGGGTCAGTACAGGGGTCACCGGTATGGGTGACGGCGATATTCACAACCGCTGAGTTGTCCACGGTTTTTGACCAAGATCCACACGATTTCCCGGTTCGTTGCACCGTGATTCCTGCGCGCTCCGACCGTGGCGAGTTCATGGCCGGTTCTGATTGCCGGGGTGCGTATGGCCGGTTCCTATCGGCCGTTCATATGGAGGCCGGTTGCCGGTTCTTCACATCTTTGGGAATCGCGAGGCCGCAGAGGCTGCGCGGAAGACACAGCGAAGGGGGACCACGCGTGACCGGAACCGTCACCCACGACCCGCAGCCCGCCACCGGGGGCCGGCCGGGACGGCCGCTCATCGTCACCGAGGACGCCGAACTGCTCGACGATCTGCTGCGCCTGTGCGCGGCCGCGGGCGCCACACCGGAGGTCCACCCCGGTGTGCCGGACCACGGCGGTGGCTGGGAAGCGGCCCCGCTCGTCCTGGTCGGGGACGATGCCGCCCGCCGGGTGCGCGGGACCGCGCGCCGACGCGGTGTGGTGCTGGTCGGCCGCGACCAGGACGACTCCGGAGTGTGGAAAAGGGCCGTACAGATCGGCGCCGACCACGTCCTGATGCTGCCCGACGGCGAGCAGTGGCTGGTCGACCGGATCGCCGACGTCGCCGAAGGGGTCGGCCGCCCGGCCCTCACCGTCGGGGTCATCGGCGGCCGGGGCGGGGCCGGCGCCTCCACGCTCGCCTGCGCGCTCGCCGTCACCTCCGCGCGCGAGGGACTGCGCACACTCCTCGTGGACGCCGATCCGCTGGGTGGCGGACTCGATGTACTCCTCGGCGGTGAGAGCGCCGAGGGGCTGCGCTGGCCCGCCTTCGCCGCCTCGCGCGGCCGGGTCGGCGGCGGCGCCCTGGAGGAGTCGCTGCCCGAACTGCACTCCCTGCGGGTGCTCAGCTGGGACCGCGGCGACTGCGTCGCGATCCCGCCCCAGGCCGTGCGCGCGGTGCTCGCCGCCGCCCGGCGGCGCGGCGGCACGGTCGTGGTCGACCTACCGCGCCGCCTGGACGACGGAGTCGCCGAAGCCCTCGCCCAACTCGACCTGGCGCTCCTGGTCGTCCCGGCCGAACTGCGCGCGGTCGCGGCCGCGGGCCGGGTGGCCTCGGCGGTCGGCATGGTCGTCCGGGACCTGCGCCTGGCGGTCCGCGGGCCGTACGCGCCCGGCCTGGACGACCGCGAGGTGGCCCGGCTGCTCGGGCTGCCCCTGGCCGGCGAGGTGCCCGTCGAACCGGCGCTGCTGCGCCCCCGGGGTGCCGCGAAACCGCCGGGCGCGACCGGACGCGGCCCCCTGGCCCGCTTCTGCACCACCTTCTGGGAGCAGGCGCTGGTCGAGGCGGGAGGCGCACGATGACGCTCCCCGGTCTTGACCGGGCCGACGGCGCGGCCCTGCTCGACGGCGTCCGCCGCCGGCTGGCCGAGAGCGGCGCCGAACCCACCCCCGCGCGCGTGGCCCAGGCACTGCGCGAACAGGGCCGGGTGCTGGGCGACGCCGAAGTCCTCGGCGCAGCCGAGCAGTTACGGTCCGAGCTCGTCGGCACCGGCCCCCTGGAGCCGCTGCTCGCCGACCCGAACGTCACCGACGTCCTGGTGTCCGCACCGGACCGGGTGTGGGTGGACCGCGGCGGCGGCCTGGAGCGGGCCCCGGTGACCTTCCCCGATGCGGCGGCCGTACGACGCCTCGCGCAGCGGCTGGCCGCCGTGGCCGGACGCCGGCTGGACGACGCGCGGCCCTGGGCGGACGCCCGGCTGCCCGACGGAACCCGGCTCCACGCGGTGCTGCCGCCGGTGGCCGTCGGCTGCACGTGCCTGTCGCTGCGGGTCGTACGCCCCCGGGCGTTCACCCTCGAGGAACTGGTGGGGGCGGGCACCGTGCCGCCCGGCGGGGACCGGGTCCTGCGGGCGCTGCTGGCGGCCCGGCTGTCCTTCCTCGTCAGCGGCGGCACCGGCAGCGGCAAGACGACCCTGCTGAGCGCCCTGCTCGGCCTCGTCGGGCCCGGCGAACGGATCGTGCTCGCCGAGGACTCGGCCGAGCTGAGACCGGAACACCCGCACGTCGTACGGCTGGAGACCCGGCCGGCGAACCAGGAGGGTGCCGGCCTGGTCACTTTGGAGGACCTCGTCCGTCAGGCGCTGCGGATGCGACCCGACCGGCTGGTCGTGGGCGAGGTGCGCGGCCCCGAGGTGGTGCACCTGCTGGCCGCGCTCAACACCGGCCACGAGGGCGGCTGCGGCACCGTGCACGCCAACACGGCCACCGACGTACCGGCCCGCCTGGAGGCGCTCGGAACCGCGGCCGGGCTCGACCGGGCCGCGCTGCACAGCCAGTTGGCGGCCGCGCTGTCGGTGGTGCTCCACCTCGTACGGGACCGGTCCGGGCGGCGCCGGATCGCCGAGGTGCACGTGTTGGAGCGGGATGCCTCGGGGCTGGTGCGGACGGTGCCGGCACTGCGGTGGGGTGCGCGGGCCTTCGACCGGGAGCGCGGCTGGGAGCGGCTGCGGGAGCTGCTGCGCGGTGAGTTCGGGAGTGAGAGGGGCGACGGAAGTGAGCACTGAGATGGCCATGAGTGCGGCAGCGGCCTGCGTCGGGGCGGCGGCCTGGCTGCTGGGCGGGCGGCACTACGGGGTGCGGCGGGCGCGGCTGCTGCTGGCCGGCGGCGGAGTGGTGGCGACCGGGCCGCCCACCTGGGAGCAAGCCGTGGCCGAACTGCGGCGACTGCACGGGAGGTTGGGCGCCGAGTGGTGGTCGCTCGCGGCCGGGCTGCTGCTCGCTGTGCTGGGTTCCTCGGTGATTCCGGCCGTCGCGGGGGCGGCCGGGGTACCGGTGCTGCGCCGGATGCGGCTGGCCCGGCAGGCCGGGCGGGCCCGGGAGGGGCGCGCTGATGCGGTGATCGGCCTGTGCGGGGCGCTCGCCGGGGAGGTGCGTGCGGGACGGCAACCCGCTGAGGCACTGCTGCGGGCCGCGCGGGACTCCGGCGGGCTGGGGGACGCGCAGGCCGCCGTGGTCGCGGCGGCGCGGTTCGGCGGGGACGTGCCGGGCGCACTGGCCGTCGCGGCCCGCAGGCCGGGCGCCGAAGGGCTGCTGGGGCTCGCCGCCTGCTGGCGGGTGGCCGTGGACCAGGGCGCCGGACTCGCCGCCGGACTCGACCGGCTGGACGCGGCCCTGCGCGCCGAACGGGACCAGCGGGCCGACCTGCGAGCCCAGCTGGCGGGCGCCCGGGCGACGGCACTCCTGCTCGCCGCACTGCCCGCCCTCGGGCTGCTCCTCGGTTCGGCCATGGGCGCCGACCCGCTGCGGGTGCTGCTGCACAGCGGGGCCGGGCTGGGCTGCCTGGTGGCCGGGGCGGTGTTCGAGGGGGCCGGGATGTGGTGGGCGGCGCGGATCGTACGGGGAGCTGAGGCGGTATGAGCGGGGACGTCGTCCACAGGCTGGGGACGGGCACGGCCGCCCTGCTGGCCCTCGGCTGGGCGGTCCGGCGGTTGGACATGACCCGGCGCAGGCGGCGGGCGCGGCGCCGGGTGGCCGAACTTCTGGCCCTGGAGACGGCCGAGTCCGGGCCGTCCTTCGAGATCGGTGCGGCGGTCCGCCGGTGGCTGCCCGTGGCCGGAGCGGTGTGCGGTGCATGGGTGCTGGTCGGCGGGGTCGCCGGTGCGGTCGTGGGGCTCGGCGTCGCCGCGGGGCTGTGGCGATGGCGGCGCCGGCAGCCGCAGCAGGCCCCGGTGGAGGAGATCGACACGGGCCTGGCGGCCCGCCAACTCCCGCTCGCCGCCGATCTGCTGGCGGCCTGCATCGGGGCCGGCGCCGGTCCGGTGATCGCCGCGCAGGCGGTGGGGGAGGCCCTCGGCGGACCCGTCGGGGACGCGCTGGCGCGGGGTGCGGCGGAGGTGCGGCTGGGTGGCGAACCGGCCGATGCCTGGCGACGGTTGGCCGCGCTGCCCGGCGCCGGCGCGCTGGCCCGGCTGCTGGAGCAGGCCGACGAGTCGGGGCTGCCCGCGGCGGCTCCCGTCGCCCGCCTCGCCTCGGACGCGCGTGGGGAGTGGGCTCGCGACGCCACGGCCCGGGCGCGTCGGGCGGCCGTCATGGTCTCCGCGCCGGTGGGGCTGTGCTTCCTGCCCGCGTTCGTCGCGATCGGTGTGCTGCCCGTGGTGATCGGGCTGGCGGGCGGAGTGGTGGGAGGAGGTGGGGGCTGACGGGTGGCGCAGGTTGCAGGTGAGTCGGACATCGGACAACAGAGCTGGAACGAAGGGAGTTTGAGGTGCGGAACCTCAAGGTGCGGGACAGGGCCGTGAGGCTGTGGGTGCGTCTGCGGGAGCGGTGCCGCGGGGACGCGGGAATGGTGACCTCCGAGTACGCGATGGGGATCGTCGCGGCGGTCGGGTTCGCGTTGCTGCTCTACGAGGTCGTCACCAGCGGCCAGGTCAAGGCGGAGTTGCAGGCCATCGTGAAACGAGCCCTCAGTGCGCGGATGTGAGCGAGGGGCGGACCGGGGGTTCGTGACCGCGGAGTCGGCCATTGTGCTGTGCGTGCTGGTGGCGTTCACCATGGCGCTGGTCTGGGCGTTGCTCGTGGTGGCGGCGCAGATCCAGTGCGTGGACGCCGCCCGCACGGGCGCCCGGGCCGCCGCCCGGCAGGACCCGCCCGGCGCGGTGGTGGAGGTGACCCAGGAGGCTGCCCCGCGTGGGGCACGGGTGACGGTCGGCCGGGAGGGCGACCAGGTCCACGTGACGGTGGTGGCCAAGCCGCCGCTGCTGACCGGCTTGCCGTTCGAGGTACGGGAGGAGGCCGTGGCGGCGGCGGAGGACACGGTCGGAGCGGGCCCGGGTACGGCCGCAGGCACCGGGGAGGTGGGGCCGTGAAGGGCTGGCCCGGACTCGGGGATCGGGGAGGAGGGGGCGTGAAGGGCCACCCTGGCCGCGGGGACCCAGGAGGTGGAGCCGTGAGGCGCCGGCCCCGCGATGGCCGTGTGGACCCTGACGCCGAGGCCGTGGATCACTGTTCCGGCCGTGAGGACCTCGGAGGCAGGAGCCTGAAGCGCCGTCGGCAGGGCCTTTCGGGCTCGGATCGGGGGTCCGCCACCATCTGGAGCCTCGGGGCGATTGCCGTGCTCTGTGTGGTCTTCGGTGCTGTGCTCGCGCTCGGGCAGGCCGTTGTCGTGCGGCATCGGGCGGCGGGCGGTGCGGATCTGGCGGCGCTCGCGGCGGCGGACCATTGGGCCGAGGGCGGTGCGGAGGCCTGTGCCCGGGCGGAGCGGGTGGCGGCCGCTCAGGGGGCCCGGTTGGTGCGGTGCGCGATCGCGGGCGAGACCTCGGACGTGACGGCGGCGTCGGGACGGGGGCCGTTCGCGGCGGAGGTCAGGGCCAGAGCGGGGCCGGCGGGACCGGTGCCGCCAGGGCCGGTGCCGTCCGCCGTGCCGGGTGAGGCAGCCGCCCCGGACGCCGCACCTCTCAGCCCTCGTCCGGCTTCTCCTCCGGCGCCCCCCGCAACAGCACGGTGAGGAGCCGTACGGCCCCCCTCTTGTGCAGCGGATCGTTGCCGTTGCCGCACTTGGGGGACTGGATGCAGGACGGGCAGCCGGAGTCGCACTCGCAGGCTGCGATGGCCTCCCGAGTGGCGGCGAGCCAGTCGCGGGCGGTGTGGAAGGCGCGCTCGGCGAAGCCCGCTCCGCCGGGGTGGCCGTCGTAGACGAAGACCGTGGGCAGGAGCGTGTCGGGGTGGAGCGGCACCGACACGCCGCCGATGTCCCAGCGGTCGCAGGTCGCGAAGAGGGGCAGCAGGCCGATCGAGGCATGCTCGGCGGCGTGCAGGGAGCCGCCGAGGATCTCCGGGTTGATCCGGGCCTCGTCCAACTGGTCCTCGGTGACCGTCCACCACACCGCGCGCGTGCGCAGCGTACGAGGAGGGAGGTCGAGTTTCGTCTCGCCCAGCACTTCGCCCGTGATGAGTCGTCTGCGGAGGAAGGAGACCACCTGGTTGGTGACTTCGACGGAGCCGTAGCAGAGGCGGCCGGAGCCCCAGGGCACCTCGATGTCCGTCTCCAGGACGGAGATGGACGTGGTGTCGCGGGCGACCGTCGAGTACGGCGGGTCGGCCTGCTCGACCAGGGCGACCGAGGCCTCCAGGTCGAGGGCGCGGACGAGGTAGGTGCGGCCCTGGTGCAGGTGCACGGCGCCCTCGTGGACCGTGGAGTGGGCGGCGCCCGCGTCCACCGTGCCGAGCAGGCGTCCCGTGCCCTCCTCCACGACCTGCACGGGCCGCCCGCCCGCGCCCCGGATGTCGGTCAGGTCGGCGGCCCGTTCCCGGCGCGTCCAGTGCCAGGCCTTCGTCCGGCGGCGCAGCAGCTTCGCGGCCTCCAGCTGCGGCAGCAGCTCTTCGCACGCGGGGCCGAAGAGGTCCAGGTCCTCCTCGGTCAGCGGGATCTCCGCGGCGGCGGCGCACAGGTGCGGGGCGAGGACGTAGGGGTTGTCGGGGTCGAGGACCGTGGATTCGACCGGTTGGTCGAACAGCGCCTCGGGGTGGTGGACGAGGAAGGTGTCCAGCGGGTCGTCGCGGGCCACCAGCACCGCCAGGGCGCCCTGCCCGGAACGGCCCGCGCGGCCTGCCTGCTGCCACAGGGAGGCGCGCGTGCCCGGGTACCCGGCGATCACCACCGCGTCCAGGCCGGAGACGTCCACGCCCAGCTCCAGGGCCGTCGTGGCGGCGAGGCCGAGGAGTTCCCCGGAGTGCAGGGCGCGTTCCAGGGCGCGGCGCTCCTCGGGGAGGTAGCCGCCGCGGTAGGCCGCGACACGCCGGACCAGGGAGCGGTCCACCTCGGCGAGCCGTTCCTGGGCGATCACCGAGATCAGCTCGGCGCCGCGCCGGGAGCGCACGAAGGCGACCGAGCGCACGCCCTGCACGGTGAGATCGGTGAGCAGGTCGGCGGTCTCGGCGGTGGCGGTACGCCGGACGGGTGCACCCTTCTCGCCGTGCAGTTCGGTGAGCGGGGGCTCCCAGAGGGCGAAGACGAGTTCCCCGCGCGGGGAGGCGTCGTCGGCGACCTCGACCACCGGCAGGCCGGTCAGCCGGCGGGCGGCGACGGCGGGCTCGGCGGCGGTCGCGGAGGCCAGCAGGAAGACGGGCGAGGCGCCGTAGCGGGCGCACAGCCGGCGCAGACGGCGCAACACCTGGGCGACGTGCGACCCGAAGACGCCCCGGTAGGTGTGGCACTCGTCGATGACGACGTACTTGAGCGACTTCAGGAAGGAGGACCAGCGGGGGTGGGACGGCAATATGCCCCGGTGCAGCATGTCGGGGTTGGTCAGGACGTAGTTGGCGTACTGGCGGATCCACTCGCGTTCCTCGAACGGCGTGTCGCCGTCGTACACGGCCGGGCGTACCGAAGTGCCCAGCGGTTGTGAAAGTTCCTTCACCGACCGGCACTGGTCCGCCGCCAGCGCCTTGGTGGGCGCGAGGTAGAGGGTGGTGGCGCCACGGCCGTTGGGGGCCTCGGAGCCGTCCAGGAGGGCGGACAGAGCGGGCACGAGGTAGGCGAGGGACTTGCCGGAGGCGGTGCCGGTGGCGACGACCACCGAATCGCCGTCCAGGGCGTGCTCGGCGGCCAGCGCCTGGTGGGCCCAGGGGTGCTCGATGCCGCACGCCTGCACGGCCGCAATCACTTCCGAGCGAATTCGATCAGGCCAGACGGCATGCCGACCCGCGCGCGGGGGCAAGTGCTCCGTATGAGTGATGCGCGCGGAGCGGCTCGGCCCGGAGGCGAGCCGGTCCAGGACGGTGCCCGGAGACGGGCGGGACGCCGGGTCCGCCAGGGGTCGATCGGATCGGTGATTCTTGGCCATCGGCACCGAGTGTGTCACTGGCGTAGCGGACAATGGAGCCAAGGCGTCGTGCACGCCTGCCGGTAAGTGATTGAATGCCATCGCGGCTGGCGTTGCGTCCCGGGGGCCGCAAGCCGAGGTGTCCCGAGGGGCGACCGCTCGATAGCAAGGTGCTGGAGGATCCGTGGACCTGTCCCTGTCGACCCGTACCGTCGGCGATCGTACGGTCGTCGAGGTCGGTGGCGAAATCGATGTATACACCGCGCCCAAGCTGCGCGAGCAGCTGGTCGAGCTGGTGAACGACGGGAATTTCCACCTCGTCGTCGACATGGAGGGCGTGGACTTCCTCGACTCCACCGGGCTCGGCGTGCTGGTTGGCGGCCTGAAGCGGGTGCGTGCCCATGAGGGCTCGCTGCGCCTGGTCTGCAACCAGGAGCGCATTCTGAAGATCTTCCGCATCACCGGCCTCACCAAGGTGTTCCCGATCCACACCTCGGTCGAGGAAGCGGTGGCGGCCACCGACTGAGACCGGGCCGATCGCCGGGTCCGGACCGCCCATCGGTCCGGACGCCGGTCGGTCCCGCTCCGGGCCGGTGTGTCCGGGGCCCAGAAGTTCATCAGGGGGTGTGGGCTCTCGGCGCCCCGCCCCCGGATCGCACGCCCGTCGCGAGGGGGATGCATGGCCACCGTCGAACTCCGCTTCAGCGCGCTGCCCGAGCACGTCCGTACCGCCCGACTGGTGGCGGCCGCGGTGGCGCGCAGGGCCGGAGTGGACGAGGCCGTCCTGGACGAGGTCCGGCTCGCCGTCGGTGAGGCCTGCTCGCGTGCTGTCGGACTGCACCAGAGCAATGCCATCACGGCACCCGTGAAGGTCGCGCTGATCGAGGAGGAGAAACAGTTCTCCATCGAGGTCGGCGACGAGGCCCCGCATGCCGCCCCCGCCGAGCGGGTGGCCGGCGGTGCCGCCGCGGACGCGGACGTGGAGGCGGAGGAGGACGAGATGGGCCTCGCCGTCATCAGCGGCCTCGTGGACGACGTGGAGGTCACCACGGGCGAGAACGGTGGGCTGATCCGTATGAGCTGGCCCACTGCCCCGCCGGCCGTGGCACTCGCCTGAACCACCCCCGCGCACAGCGCATCGAAGGGCCCTGCTGAGCAGGGCCCTTTCGTGTTGCTTCCAGCACTGTTTCCGGCGACCCTGGAATTCGTGAAGAAATTCACGATCGATAGCCTGATAATTCGATCAAGCATCAATGTGGCCGTCAATGCCTTTGAGGCATTACTACTTTCGGGTTCCCTGGCGTGACCTCGATCATTTGCTGAAGAGCACGAGAAGGCCAATTCCGTTTACCGCGCCCTGTTTAGATCACGGTCGAGTACCTACAATCCGTCCACATCTTGAGCTCAGCCCAAGCGTCAAGGAGGACGAATGGCGGGGCTTTCTACCCCTCATCAGTTGGGCCAACCCACAACCTTCGCAGCAGCGGTCCTGACCGGCGACAACCGGATCATCGTGGCGGTGATCGCGGCCGTCGCCCTGGCCGCGCTCGTGGTCGCGGGTGTCCTGGTGCGCCAGGTGCTGGCAGCGGGCGAGGGCACCGACAGCATGAAAAAGATCGCCGCGGCGGTCCAGGAGGGCGCCAAGGCGTATCTCGCCCGGCAGCTGCGCACGCTCGGCGTATTCGCCGTCGTCGTCTTCTTCCTGCTCATGCTGCTGCCCGCGGACGACTGGAATCAGCGCGCCGGCCGGTCGGTGTTCTTCCTGATCGGCGCGGTGTTCTCGGCGGCCACCGGCTATATCGGCATGTGGCTGGCCGTGCGCAGCAATGTGCGGGTCGCCGCGGCGGCCCGGGAAGCGACTCCGGGCCCGGGTGAACCGCAAAAGGATCTCACCACCGTTTCACACACCGCGATGAAGATCGCATTTCGCACCGGCGGCGTCGTCGGCATGTTCACGGTGGGCCTCGGCCTGCTGGGCGCCTCCTGTGTGGTGCTGGTGTACGCGGCCGACGCGCCGAAGGTGCTCGAGGGCTTCGGCCTCGGTGCCGCCCTGATCGCCATGTTCATGCGTGTGGGCGGCGGCATCTTCACCAAGGCCGCCGACGTCGGCGCCGACCTGGTCGGCAAGGTCGAGCAGGGCATTCCGGAGGACGATCCGCGCAATGCCGCGACCATCGCCGACAACGTGGGCGACAACGTCGGCGACTGCGCCGGCATGGCGGCCGACCTGTTCGAGTCGTACGCCGTCACCCTGGTGGCCGCACTGATCCTCGGCAAGGTCGCCTTCGGCGACTCCGGGCTCGCCTTCCCGCTGCTCGTGCCCGCCATCGGCGTGGTCACCGCCATGATCGGCATCTTCGCGGTCGCCCCGCGGCGCACCGACCGCAGCGGCATGACGGCGATCAACCGCGGCTTCTTCATCTCCGCGGCGATCTCCCTCGTCCTGGTCGCGATCGCGGTCTTCGTCTACCTGCCCGCGAAATACTCCGACCTCGACGGCGTCACCGACGCGGCGATCCGGGGCAAGGACGGCGACCCGCGGATCCTCGCGCTGGTCGCGGTCGCCATCGGCATCCTGCTCGCCGCCGTGATCCAGCAGCTGACCGGCTACTTCACCGAGACCAACCGCCGTCCGGTGCGGGACATCGGCAAGACCTCCCTCACGGGCCCGGCCACCGTCATCCTGGCCGGCATCTCGGTGGGCCTGGAATCGGCCGTCTACACCGCCCTGCTCATCGGGCTCGCCGTGTACGGCGCGTTCCTGCTCGGCGGCACGTCGATCATGCTGGCGCTGTTCGCGGTCGCGCTGGCCGGCACCGGTCTGCTCACCACGGTGGGCGTGATCGTCGCCATGGACACCTTCGGGCCGGTCTCCGACAACGCGCAGGGCATCGCCGAGATGTCCGGCGACGTCCAGGGCGCGGGCGCGCAGGTGCTCACCAACCTGGACGCGGTCGGCAACACCACCAAGGCCATCACCAAGGGCATCGCCATCGCCACCGCGGTCCTCGCGGCCTCGGCGCTCTTCGGGTCGTACCGGGACGCGATCACGACCAACGTGCAGGACGTCGGGGCGAAGCTCACCGGGCCGGGTGCGCCGCTGAGCCTGTCGCTGGACATCTCGCAGCCCAACAACCTGGTCGGCCTCATCGCGGGTGCCGCGGTCGTCTTCCTCTTCTCCGGACTCGCCATCAACGCCGTGTCACGCTCGGCGGGTTCGGTGGTGTTCGAGGTGCGGCGGCAGTTCCGCGAGCACCCCGGGATCATGGACTACACCGAGAAGCCCGAGTACGGGCGCGTCGTCGACATCTGCACCAAGGACGCCCTGCGGGAGCTGGCCACGCCGGGTCTGCTCGCCGTCATGGCGCCGATCTTCATCGGGTTCACCCTCGGCGTCGGCGCGCTCGGTTCGTACCTCGCGGGCGCGATCGGCGCGGGCACGTTGATGGCGGTGTTCCTCGCCAACTCCGGTGGCGCCTGGGACAACGCCAAGAAGCTGGTGGAGGACGGTCATCACGGCGGCAAGGGCAGTGAAGCCCATGCGGCCACGGTGATCGGCGACACGGTCGGCGACCCCTTCAAGGACACCGCGGGGCCGGCGATCAACCCGCTGCTGAAGGTCATGAACCTGGTCTCGCTGCTCATCGCGCCCGCGGTGATCAAGTTCTCCTACGGCAGCGACAAGAACATCGGTGTACGCATCGCGATCGCGATCCTGGCCCTCGTGGTGATCGTCGTCTCGGTGTACGTCTCCAAGCGGCGCGGCATCGCGGTCGGCGACGACGACGGTGCCGAGCGGGTCTCCAACTCGGCTGATCCGGCGGTGGTTTCGTAGGCCGTCCGGACCGGGCCTGCACAACGGGCGGGCGGGTGGCGCGTGCTGACGCGCCACCCGCCCGCCTTCGTGTGTGGGCTCGCCCACGTCGTGAGCCTTCTCTCCCATGCGTAAAGAGTCACAAAAGCCGACTAATAGGGCGTTCGGCATGTGGAGAACACCGGTCCGCGTGTAGATTCCGGGGGCCGAGAGCCATGGAAGGGACCGATCCGGTGAACAAGAAGCTCGCGGCCGCACTGTCCGGCGGTGCGGTACTGGTAGTGGCGTTGTCGGGATGCAGCAGCAACAACAAGGACAGCGGACCCGACCCCAAGCTGGTGGCCTGGGCCAAGACGGTGTGCGACGCGGTGCCCGCGCAGGACGCGAAGATCCGGGCGGCGAACGCGTCGATAGCCAAGATCGCCACGGACAGCAACCTGCCGCCGAAGACGGCCAAGGCGACGTACGCGCAGGCCTTCCAGGACATGGCCGACGGCTACAAGGCGCTCGCCGCGGCCATCAGCAGCGCCGGAGCGCCCCCCGGCGTCGATGGCGGGGCCAAGCGGCAGCAGGACGCCGCCAAGAACCTGAGCGGTCTCTCCTCCTCGTACGCCGACCTGAAGAAGCAGGTCGACGGCCTCGACACCAAGGACCAGGGCAAGTTCGCCCAGGGCCTGCACGAGGTCGCCGACCAGACGAAGCAGATCGGCAAGCAGAGCAACAGCGGTACGGAGGCGCTGAAGCGGCTGGAGCAGGGCGACGTCCAGGCGGCCATCGCCAAGCAGCCCAGCTGCCAGGTCGCCGCGTCGGCATCGGCCTCGGCGACGACCGGCTGACATCGGCCCGCGGTCCGTGCTGAGGCGGCCCCGGCCGTCTCCGCGGGCCACAATGGGGGCGTGACTGACTCCGGCCTCGCCCCCCTGCCCGCCATCGACCGGCCCGAGGTCGCCGCGCGCCTGCGCGATGCCCTGCTCGCCGCCTCCTTCACCGCCGACGGGCTGCTCGATCTGCTAGGTGCCCCCGCCTACGCGGCGCTGGCCCGCAGCGAGACCGTGCCCGCCCTGCGGGCCACCCGCGGCGACACGCCGCTGGAGACGCTCGTACGGCTCTTCCTGCTCCAGCAACCGGCGCCCCACGCGCGCGTGGCGGCCGTTCTGCCGGTCGAGGAGGCCCTGGAGGGCGGTTGGCTCACGCGCGTGGGCGGCGACGAGGTGGCCGCGACCGTGGACGTACGGCCCTACGGCGGTCCCGACGGCGAGGACTGGTTCATCGTGTCCGACCTGGGCTGCGCGGTCGGCGGCGCGGGCGGCATCGGCCGGCGCGACGAGGCCGTCGTCCTCGGTGTCGGCGGCGCCTCCACGACCCTCGCCGGCATCACCGTCCGTACCCCTGTCGCCTCCGCGCTCGACCTCGGCACCGGCTCCGGCATCCAGGCGCTGCACGCCTCCCAGCACGCCACGCGCGTGACGGCCACCGACGTCAACCCGCGCGCGCTGCACATCACCGCGCTCACGCTCGCGCTCTCCGGCGCCCCCGCCGCCGACCTGCGCGAGGGCTCGCTGTTCGAGCCGGTCCGGAACGACGAGACGTTCGATCTGATCGTGTCCAACCCGCCGTTCGTGATCTCGCCGGGCGCCCGACTGACGTACCGCGACGGCGGGATGGGCGGGGACGATCTGTGCCGCTCGCTCGTTCAGCAGGCGGGGGAACGGCTGAACGAGGGCGGGTTCGCGCAGTTCCTCGCCAACTGGCAGCACGTCGCGGGGGAGGACTGGCAGGACAGACTCAGGTCATGGGTGCCGCGCGGGTGCGATGCCTGGATCGTGCAGCGCGAGGTGCAGGACATCACGCAGTACGCCGAGCTGTGGCTCAGGGACGCCGGCGACCACCGCGGTGACCCCGCGGAGTACCAGGCGCGGTACGACGCCTGGCTCGACGAGTTCGAGGCGCGCAAGGTCAAGGCGATCGGCTTCGGCTGGATCACCCTGCGCAGGACCGGGGCCGCCGAGCCCTCGGTCACCGTGGAGGAGTGGCCGCACCCGGTCGAGCAGCCGCTCGGGGAGGCGATCCGGGCGCACTTCGACCGCCTCGACTTCCTCCGGGAGTACGACGACGCGGCCCTGCTCGAAGGTCACTTCAGGCTGGCCGCCGAAGTGGTCCAGGAGCAGGTCGGGCTGCCCGGCGCCGAGGACCCGGAGCACGTGGTGCTGCGCCAGCACCGCGGGATGCGCCGCGCCACGAAGGTGGACACGGTCGGCGCGGGCTTCGCGGGCGTGTGCGACGGCACGCTGAGCGCCGGCCGCATCCTGGACGCCATCGCCCAGCTCGTCGGCGAGGACCCGGTGCTGCTGCGTGACCGCACGCCCGCGCAGATCCGGCTGCTGGTGGAGCAGGGCTTCCTGGAACCGGTGGTGTGAGCCGGGCTACGGCGGCCGGGCCGGGTGCCGTAGCCCGGCTACCCGAGCCGTCGTACCCGCGTCCGGAGGGGCGTCGTATGCCGGTGGCACGGGCCGGGGCGCGCCGGTGCCGGTAAAACGGCCGGAAAATTACGGGTGCCGGGCCGGGCCAGCCTTGTTCGAGTGTGTGTTCGAGGTCACGTCGACCTTCCGTTCACCCCGATGTCGCCCGCCCGTCTCCCGCGCGTGCCACCCTCCCCGCTCTGGGTAGGGCGGACGGCACGAAAGGGGCGGGCGGGCCATGGAGAGCGGGCCGGCGATTTTCGCGGGAGTGGTGTTCGCCCTGTTCGGGGGTGCTCTGCTGGTGTGGACCGGGGCTCGGGTGCGGCGTGGTGAACCAGTCGCCCAGGGTGTGAGCCAGGTCGCATCGGCCACCCTCGCCGGCGCCGCCGGATTCACCGCGTTGGGCCTCGCCGCGTACTGCCTCACCCGCCTCTGACGTCGGCAGCCGTACTGTCGTACGAGTAATGGGAGCGTCACGCTCCGGACAGGGGACGAGGCGTCACCGGACACTCCGGGCGGCAGGAATGCCGGTAGTCGGGTTACCGTTCGAGTGGCCGTTGTGGGCTTTTCCCGTTTGACACGGGGGCGGGATGTACCGTCACACTCCGCAGCGTCACACGAGCCAGAAGCACGCCGCGACCCCGGGACCAAGGCCTGGGGAGGCCACAGCGTCGACCGGAGAGAAGAGCGAAGTTGTCCCCGACCAGCGAGACCGCACAGGGCGGCCGCCGACTCGTCATCGTCGAGTCGCCTGCCAAGGCGAAGACGATCAAGGGCTACCTCGGCCCCGGCTACGTAGTCGAAGCGAGCGTCGGGCACATCCGTGACCTCCCCAACGGCGCCGCGGAGGTGCCCGAGAAGTACACCGGCGAGGTCCGCCGCCTCGGGGTGGACGTCGAGCACGACTTCGAGCCGATCTATGTCGTCAACGCCGACAAGAAGGCCCAGGTCAAGAAGCTCAAGGACCTGTTGAAGGACTCCGACGAGCTCTTCCTCGCCACCGATGAGGACCGCGAG
This sequence comes from Streptomyces sp. NPDC085866, assembly GCF_044541035.1. Classification (NCBI taxonomy): domain Bacteria; kingdom Bacillati; phylum Actinomycetota; class Actinomycetes; order Kitasatosporales; family Streptomycetaceae; genus Streptomyces; species Streptomyces sp. NPDC085866. The sequence continues at coordinate 13,400 of NZ_JBITSQ010000019.1, read as the reverse complement.
GGCGAGGCCATCGCGTGGCACCTCATGGAGGTCCTGAAGCCCAAGGTCCCGGTCAAGCGCATGGTGTTCCACGAGATCACCAAGGACGCGATCCGCGAGGCCGTCGCCAACCCGCGCGACCTCAACCAGCGCATGGTCGACGCCCAGGAGACCCGCCGTATCCTCGACCGCCTCTACGGCTACGAGGTCTCGCCGGTCCTGTGGAAGAAGGTCATGCCGCGTCTGTCGGCCGGCCGTGTCCAGTCGGTCGCGACCCGGCTCGTGGTGGAGCGGGAACGCGAGCGCATCGCGTTCCGTTCGGCCGAGTACTGGGACCTGACGGGCACCTTCGAGACCGGCCGTGCGGGGGATCCGTCGGACCCGTCGTCGCTGGTCGCCCGCCTGCAGACCGTCGACGGCAGGCGCGTCGCGCAGGGCCGCGACTTCGACTCCCTGGGTCAGCTCAAGAGCGAGAACACCCTCCACCTCGACGAGGCGAACGCCCGCGCCCTCGCCGCCGCCCTGGAGAACACCCGCTTCTCCGTGCGCTCGGTCGAGTCCAAGCCGTACCGCCGCTCGCCGTACGCCCCGTTCCGTACGACGACGCTGCAGCAGGAGGCGAGCCGCAAGCTCGGCTTCGGCGCGAAGGCCACGATGCAGGTCGCGCAGAAGCTGTACGAGAACGGCTACATCACGTACATGCGTACGGACTCCACGACGCTGAGCGACACCGCGGTCTCGGCCGCCCGCGCCCAGGTCACGCAGCTGTACGGCGCCGACTACCTGCCCCCGCAGCCGCGTACCTACGCCGCCAAGGTCAAGAACGCCCAGGAGGCGCACGAGGCGATCCGCCCCTCGGGTGATCGTTTCCGCACCCCGGCGGAGACCGGCCTGACCGGCGACCAGTTCAAGCTCTACGAGCTGATCTGGAAGCGGACCGTCGCCTCCCAGATGAAGGACGCGACCGGAAACAGCGTGACCGTGAAGATCGGCGGCACCGCCGCCGACGGCCGGGCCGTCGAGTTCAGCGCCTCCGGCAAGACGATCACCTTCCACGGCTTCCTGAAGGCCTACGTCGAGGGCGCCGACGACCCGAACGCCGAGCTGGACGACCGCGAGCGCCGCCTGCCGCAGGTCGCCGAGGGCGACGGGCTGTCCGCCGAGGAGATCACGGTCGACGGCCACGCCACCAAGGCCCCGGCCCGCTACACCGAGGCCTCCCTGGTCAAGGAGCTGGAAGAGCGCGAGATCGGCCGTCCGTCGACGTATGCGTCGATCATCGGCACGATCCTCGACCGCGGCTACGTGTTCAAGAAGGGCACGGCCCTGGTGCCGTCCTTCCTGTCCTTCGCCGTGGTCAACCTCCTGGAGAAGCACTTCGGTCGGCTCGTCGACTACGACTTCACCGCCAAGATGGAGGACGACCTCGACCGCATCGCCCGCGGCGAGGCCCAGGCCGTGCCGTGGCTGAAGCGCTTCTACTTCGGCGAGACCGTGTCCGACAGCGGCTTCGCCGCGGGGGGTGTCGGTGGCGCAGCCGACGCGGGCAACGGCGACGGGGACCACCTCGGCGGCCTCAAGGAGCTGGTGACCGACCTGGGCGCGATCGACGCGCGTGAGGTCTCCTCGTTCCCCGTGGGCAACGACATCGTGCTGCGCGTCGGCCGTTACGGCCCGTACATCGAGCGCGGCGAGAAGGACACCGAGCAGCACCAGCGCGCCGACATCCCGGACGACCTGGCGCCGGACGAGCTGAGCGTCGAGCTGGCCGAGGAACTGCTGGCCAAGCCGAGCGGCGACTTCGAGCTGGGTGCCCACCCGGAGACCGGGAACATGATCGTCGCGAAGGACGGCCGCTACGGCCCGTACGTCACGGAGATCCTCCCCGAGGGCACCCCGAAGACCGGCAAGAACGCGGTCAAGCCGCGCACCGCCTCCCTCTTCAAGTCCATGGCGCTGGACACGGTGACCCTCGAGGACGCCCTGAACCTGATGTCGCTGCCGCGGGTCGTCGGCACCGACGCCGACGGCGTGGAGATCACCGCGCAGAACGGCCGCTACGGCCCGTACCTGAAGAAGGGCACGGACTCGCGCTCGCTGCAGTCCGAGGACCAGATCTTCGCGATCACGCTGGAGGAGGCGCAGGCGATCTACGCCCAGCCGAAGCAGCGGGGCCGCGCGGCCGCCAAGCCGCCGCTGAAGGAGCTGGGCGAGGACCCGGTCTCCGGCAAGCCGGTCGTGGTCAAGGACGGCCGCTTCGGTCCGTACGTCACCGACGGCGAGACCAACGCGACCCTGCGCTCCGGCGACAGTGTGGAAACGATCACTCCGGAGCGCGGCTTCGAGCTGCTCGCCGAGAAGCGGGCGAAGGGGCCCGCCAAGAAGACCGCGAAGAAGGCCACGGCCAAGAAGGCCGCTCCGGCGAAGAAGACCGCCACCGCCGCCAAGAAGACGGCGGCGAAGAAGACGACCGCGGCCGCGAAGAAGGCCACGGCGAAGAAGACCACGGCGAAGAAGACGGCGGCTTCGAAGGCGACCGCCTCCGGCGCGGAGGACTGACGCTCCGTCGGAGCGGCGCCCGGTGCGCCGCTCCGGCTTCGCGAAACGAACGCCCCGGCATCACTTTGGTGTCGGGGCGCGCGCATGCCCGCACGGCCCGGGTGTGCTGTCGGCGGCTGCCGATAGGCTGAACGCATGACGCGAGCCGAGCAGCCAACGGCCCCCACCACCGAACCGGACGACGCACTCGTCGCGGACTCCCGCGAGCGTGCCGTCCGCTCCCTGTTGCGCCGACCGGAGCTTCGGCGCCTGTGGAGCGCGCAGCTCGTGAGCGGTGTCGGCGACACCCTCGCGCTGCTCGTGCTGGTCCTTCTCGTTCTCCAGGCAGCCATCGTCGAGGGCTCCTTCGGCGGCGGCTACCGAGGCGTGGCGTTCGCAGTGGCGACCGTCTTCGCGGCACGCATCCTCGCCGCGCTGCTCTTCGGCGCGGTGCTGCTCGGCCCGCTGACCACGCTCACCTCCCAGGACGGCCCGCTCGACCGCCGCTGGACGATGGCCGGCGCCGACGGCGTGCGGGCCGCGCTGCTGATCGTCGCGCCCCTGTGGATCGACTGGAGCCCCGACAACGCGCTCGCGGTCCTGCTGGTCACCGCCTTCGTCACCGGCGTCGCCGAGCGGCTGTGGACGGTGTGCCGGGAGAGCGCGGCCCCCGCCCTGCTGCCCGCCCCGCCCCCGGAGGGGGCGACGGTACGGCCGCTCCCGGACCACCTGGACGCGCTGCGCCGCCTCGCGCTGCGCACCAGCTTCCTGGCGGTCCCGCTGGCCGCCGCCGCCCTGGTCGTCGCCGCCCTGCTGAACAACCTGCTCGGCACCGTGGTGACCTGGTTCGACCAGCACCAGGCGGCCCTCGGGTCGTACGTGGCGGCGGGGCTGTTCGCCGCGTCCCTGTCCGTGGTCGCCTTCCTGGAGCTGCCGGACACGCGCACCCCGCGCCCGCGCTCCCCGCTGGAGGGCCTGCGCCGTCCGCGCACCGGCACGGGCGTCGACAAGGGCCGTACGGGCGCCATCCCGCTGCTCGTCCCGGCCTGCGCCGCCGTGGCCGGAGCCATCGCCGCCGCGGTCGCGGTGTGCGTGCTGCACGCCAAGGACCTGGGCGGCGGCCCGGTCCTGTACGGCCTGCTGGTGCTGGGCCTGACCGGCGGCGTCGCCGTCGGCATCCGGACGGCGCCCGCCGTGCTGCCCTCGCTCTCGCGCCGCCGGCTCCTGGCCCTCGCGATCGCCTTCACCGGCATCGCCCTGCTGGCCGCCGGGCTCGTCCCGGACGTCACCACCGTGCTGCTGATCGTCACGCTGGCCGGCGTCGCCGCGGGCGTGGCCGCGAACACCGGGCACGCCCTGCTCGACCAGGAGACCGAGGAGTACCGCAGGGCCCGCACCACCGAGCACCTGCACGCGGTCGTACGGGTCTTCATCGCGCTCGGCGCCCTGATCGCCCCGCTGGTCGCGGCGCTGATCGGCCCGCACCGGCTGGAGAACGGCAGGTTCGTCTTCGCGCACGGCGGTGCCGCCTTCACGCTGATGCTGGTCGGCGCGCTGCTGCTGCCGGTGGCCGCGCTGGTGCTCGCCAAGGTCGACGACCGCTCCGGCGTCCCGCTGCGCCAGGACCTGAAGGACGCGCTGCTCGGCGGCGACGACCCCGTCCAGGCCCCGGCGGTCAACGGTTTCTTCATCGCCCTGGAGGGCGGCGACGGTGCCGGCAAGTCCACCCAGGCCGAGGCGCTCGCGGAGTGGATCCGCGACAAGGGCCACGAGGTCGTCCTCACCCGCGAGCCGGGCGCCACCCCCGTGGGCAAGCGGCTGCGCTCGATCCTGTTGGACGTGTCCTCGGCGGGCCTGTCGCACCGCGCGGAGGCGCTGCTGTACGCCGCCGACCGGGCCGAGCACGTCGACACCGTCGTACGGCCCGCCCTGGAGCGCGGCGCAGTCGTCGTCTCGGACCGGTACATCGACTCGTCCGTGGCCTACCAGGGCGCGGGCCGCGACCTGTCCCCGACCGAGATCGCCCGCATCAACCGCTGGGCGACCGACGGGCTCGTCCCGCACCTCACCGTCCTGCTGGACGTCGCACCGGAGGCCGCCCGCGAGCGGTTCACCGAGGCGCCCGACCGGCTGGAGTCGGAGCCCGCCGAGTTCCACGCGCGCGTGCGGGCCGGTTTCCTCACGCTTGCCGCCTCCGACCCGGGCCGCTACCTGATCGTGGACGCAGCGCAGGAGCCCGAGGCCGTCACCACCGTGATCCGGCACCGGCTCGACACCGTGCTGCCGCTCTCCGAGGCCGAGATCAAGGCCCAGGAGGAGGCGCGGAAGAAGGCCGAGGAGGAAGCGCGCCGCAAGGCCGAGGAAGAGGCCGCGCGCAAGGCCGAGGAGGAGCGCCTGGAGCGCGAGCGCCAGGAGCAGCTCGCCAAGCTGCGCGCCGAGGAGGAGGAGCGCAAGCGCCGCGAGCTGGAGGAGGCGCAGCGCCGCGAGGCCGAACGGCAGGCGGAGGAGGCCCGGCAGCGGGCCGAGGAGGCGCGGCGCCGGGCGGAGGAGGAGCGAGAGCGGCTCCTCGCCGAGGAGAAGGCCCGCGCCGAGGAGGAGGCCCGCCGCAGGGTCGAGGAGGAGCGGCGGCGCAAGCAGGCCGAGGAGGAAGCCCGGCTGCGCGCCGAGGAAGAGGCCCGGCAGGCCCGGCTGCGCGCCGAGGAGGAAGCGCGCCGCCTGGAGAAGCAGCGCAAGGCCGAGGAGGCCCTGCTGCGCGCGGAGGAGGCCCGCCGCGAGGCGGCCGAGGCCGCGGCTGCGGCCGACGTGGCGGCCCTCAAGCCCAGCACCCCGCAGCCGGCGGTGCCGGGTATGACCCCGGACGCGGCGACCGTGCCGACGCCGGTGGTCTCGCCGGGCGCGGACGAGACGACGGTGCTGCGGCCGGTGCGCGAGGAGCGGGCCGGAGCAGCCCGGAAGGGCGGGGCCGACTCCGAGGTGACGGCCGAGCTGCCGCAGCCGCCGGTTGCGTCTCCGGGCGCCGACGAGACCGCGGTGCTGCCGCCGGTGACTCCGGGTGCGGCGGACGAGACGGCCGTACTGCCGCCCGTGCCCGCGGGCGAGAAGGCCGTACCGCCGCCCGCGGCCGCCGACGAGACGGCCGTGCTGCCGCCGGTGCCCCCTGGCGCCGCTGACGAGACCGCCGTACTGCCGCCCGTGCGGGGCGACGCCCCGGCGGACCGGATGCCGCCCGGCTTCTTCCGGGACGAGCGGCCGGGCAGGGGCCCCGACGGATCCGAGGACCGTACGCGCGAGATGCCGCAGGTCGACGCCGACGGCACGCCGCGCCGTCGGCCGCGTCCGGACTGGGCCGAGGAGACTCCGCTGGACGACCTGCCGTCCCTGGCGGACGAGCTGCTGGGGTCGTACGACGAGCAGGAGTACGGGGAGCCGGGCGAGGACCAGGGCCGCCGGGGTCGCGGCCGCCGCGGCTGAGCGAGGACATCGGGCGGCGCCCGTCGGAGCGTTCGGGCGCACCGACGGGCGCCGCCGTCGTTGTCAGTGCCCACCCGCACAATGGATGGCGGAACGTGGAATGTGACGGAAGGGCGGCGTGACCCATGACCGTGTGGGACGACCTCGTCGGGCAGGAGAAGGTGAGCGCGGTGCTCGACGCCGCCGCCCGGGACGCCGACGCCCTGGTCACGGCTGCGGCGGCGGATCAGCCGCCGCCGGAGGCGTCGAAGATGACCCACGCCTGGCTGTTCACGGGCCCGCCCGGAGCGGGCCGGAACCAGACGGCGCGGGCCTTCGCCGCGGCCCTGCAGTGCGTGAGCCCCGACCGCGCCCTCGGCGGGTCACCCGGCTGCGGCTTCTGCGACGGCTGCCACACCGCGCTGCTCGGCACCCACGCGGACGTCACCACGGTCGCCGCCGTGGGCTCGGAGATCCTGGTGAGGGACATGCGGGACACGGTCCGCAAGTCGTTCACCTCCCCCGCGAACGGCCGCTGGCAGATCATCCTGGTCGAGGACGCCGAGCGGCTGAACGAGAAGTCGGCCAACGCCGTCCTCAAGGCCGTCGAGGAGCCCGCCCCGCGGACGGTCTGGCTGCTGTGCGCCCCCTCGATCGAGGACGTCCTGCCCACGATCCGCTCCCGCTGCCGCCACCTGAACCTGCGGACGCCCACGGTCGACGCGGTCGCCGACATGCTCGTCCGCCGCGACGGCATCGAACCCCAGGTCGCCGCGACCGCCGCCCGCGCCACCCAGGGCCATGTCGACCGGGCCCGCCGGCTGGCCACCGACCCGGCGGCCCGAGAGCGCCGTGCCGCCGTGCTCAGGCTCCCGCTGCGCCTGGACGAGGTGGGCGCCTGTCTCAAGGCGGCCCAGGAGCTGGTCGACGCGGCCGCCGAGGACGCCAAGCAGCTCGCCGAGGAGATGGACGGCAAGGAGACCGAGGAGCTGAAGGCGGCGCTCGGCGCGGCCCAGGGCGGCCGGCTGCCGCGCGGTACGGCGGGCGTGATGAAGGACCTCGAGGACATGCAGAAGCGCCGTAGGACCCGCACCCAGCGCGACAGCCTGGACGTGGCCCTCGGCGACCTCACCGGCTTCTACCGCGACGTCCTCGCCCTCCAGCTCGGCTCACGGGTCGCCATCGCCAACGGCGACACCGAGGACGCCCTGGAGCGGCTGGCCCGCGGCAGCAGCCCGGAGGCCACGCTGCGCCGTATCGAGGCGATCGCCGCCTGCCGCGAGGCCCTGGATCGCAACGTGGCTCCGCTGCTGGCGGTGGAGGCGATGACGATGGCACTGCGGGCGGGGTGAGCCGGGCGTACGGTGGTTGACGGACCGCGTCCCCCGTACGAGGCCACAGTCCGAACGCACCGCACCCATCCTGTTGCTCAGCGTTACGCTCGTTCGATGCACACCTGGCCCTCCCCCCGCCGGAAGTACGCCACCCGGACCGGAACCCGGACCCGAAACCGGACCCGCCGGTCGACCGCGCGCGTCTCGGGCAGCCTGCTCGCGGCCGCCGCGTTGCTCGTGTCCGCCTGTTCCGCCGGCAGCTCGAGCACGTCGTCCGGCGGTGCGGCTCAGGCGGCGCTGGCCGCGCTGCCGCGGTCCACCCCGTCGGCGCTGTCGTCGTACTACAACCAGCACCTGCACTGGCGCAGCTGCGGTGCCCCCGGCTTCCAGTGCGCCACGATGGTGGCGCCGCTGGACTACGCCAAGCCCGGCTCGGGTGACATCCGGCTCGCCGTCGCCCGCAAGAAGGCCACCGGCAAGGACCGGCCGCTCGGCTCGCTGCTGGTCAACCCGGGCGGCCCGGGCGGCTCCGCGATCGACTACCTCCAGCAGTACGCGGGCATCGGCTACCCCGCCGAGATCCGCGCCCGCTACGACATGGTCGCGATGGACCCCCGGGGCGTCGCCCGCAGCGAGCCCGTCGAATGCCTCGACGGGCGCCGGATGGACGCCTACACGCAGACGGACAACACGCCCGACGACCAACGGGAGACGAACGCGCTGGTCGGCGAGTACAGGACGTTCGCCGACAGCTGCGGGGCGCACTCGGCGAAGCTGTTGCGGCACGTGTCCACCGTCGAGGCGGCGCGGGACATGGACATCCTGCGGGCGGTGCTCGGCGACCCCAAGCTGAACTATGTGGGGGCGTCGTACGGCACCTTCCTCGGGGCGACGTACGCCGGACTGTTCCCGGCCCGGGTGGGCCGTCTGGTGCTGGACGGGGCGATGGACCCCTCGGTGGACGCCCGGAAGCTCAACCTGGACCAGACGGCGGGCTTCGAGACGGCGTTCCAGGCGTTCGCCAAGGACTGTGTACGCCAGCCCGACTGCCCGCTCGGCGGCAGGGGCACGACGCCCGCCCAGGTCGGCGACCATCTGGAGGCCTTCTTCCGCAAGCTGGACGCCCACCCCATCCCGGCGGGCGACGCGGACCACCGCAAGCTCGGCGAGCCGCTGGCCATCACCGGGGTGATCGCGGCGATGTACGACGAGGGGAGCTGGGGGCAGCTGCGCGACGCGCTGACCTCGGCAATGCAGAAGAACGACGGCGCGGGCCTGCTCGCCCTCTCCGACAGCTACTACGAACGCGACGCGAAAGGCCACTACAGCAACCTGATGATGGCCAACGCCGCCGTGAACTGCCTCGACCTGCCGCCCGCCTTCACCGGCCCCGAGCAGGTGGAGAAGGCCGTCCCGCAGTTCGAGAAGGCGTCCCCGGTCTTCGGCGAGAGCCTGGCCTGGGCCTCCCTGAGCTGCGCGTACTGGCCGGTGAGGGCCACGGGTGAGCCGCACCGCATCGAGGCGAAGGGCGCGGCTCCCATCGTCGTGGTCGGCACCACCCGCGACCCGGCCACTCCCTATCCCTGGGCCCGGTCCCTCGCCCGCCAGCTCTCCTCGGGCCGCCTGCTGACCTACGTCGGCGACGGCCACACCGCCTACGGCCGCGGCAGCTCCTGCATCGACTCGGCGATCGACACCTACCTCCTCCACGGCACCCCGCCGCCCGCCGGAAAGCGCTGCTCATAGCCCCTCTGGCCCGCCCCGGACGCCCGCGCTCCGGGGCGTGTGCGAAGCACCCCCGGAAACTGTGTAGACTTACCGACGTTGCTGATCGCACCATAAGTGCGGACGGCGTGCCGCTTTAGCTCAGATGGCCAGAGCAACGCACTCGTAATGCGTAGGTCTCGGGTTCGAATCCCGAAAGCGGCTCCACCGGAACCCCAGGTCAGATGCTTCTGACCTGGGGTTTTTCTGTTGCTCGGTGGGTGTTCTCGAACGCGCTGTGCGGTCGGCCGCCAGGGCGTCGGCGTGGCCTGTGAGGGCGGCGGATTCGGGAGTGTGTTCGGCGCCCCGCTGGCTAGTCTTCAGGCGTGACGACCGAGTTGACCCTGCTGCCCCGAGTCTCCTGTCGCGGACAGGAGATCACGGCGCCTCGGCTGCGTGGACTGGTGGCGTTGCTCGCCGAGGAGCTGCGCACCGGGTGCAGTACGGGGCGGCTGGTCGAGGGGCTGTGGGCGGAGGAGCTGCCCGAGCGGCCGGGCAAGGCGGTGCAGGTACTGGTGTCGCGGCTCCGGGCACAGTTCGGGGCCGGACTGATCGTGAGCACACCGACGGGGTACCGGCTCGCGCTGGAGGAGGCGCAGGTCGACAGCTCGGCGCTGCTGTCGTACGAGGCCGCGAGCGCCGAGTGCGCGCGTGCGGGGGACCATGAGGGTGCCCTGGCGCGGGCCGAGCAGGGGCTGGCGCTGTGGGACGGCAGCCTGGGTGCCGGGGAGGGCGAGGAGCGGCACGATCCGGTGACGGCGCTGCGGGCCGGCCGGGTCCGGGCGTTCCGTTCGCTGGTCCGGCACCGGGCGCTCGCGCTGGCCCGGCTGGGGCGCAAGGAGGAGGCCGCGGCGCCGCTGGCCGAGCTGGTCCGCGAACTGCCGCGCGACGAGGAGCTGTTGGCGGAGCTGCTGCGCTGCGAGGCGGCCACGGCGGGCCGGGCCGCGGCGCTGACCCGGTACGACGCCTACCGACGTGGGCTGCGTGACGAGCTGGGCGCGGATCCGGGGCCCCGGATCAGGTCCGTGTACCAGGAGTTGCTGCGTGCGGACACCTCACCCGTCCGCCACGGCGTGCCGCATGAACCGAACCCCCTGCTGGGGCGGGACGTCGCCGTCGCCGCCGTCGCCGGGCTGCTGCGCGCGGCGCGGGTGGTCACCGTCGTGGGCCCCGGTGGGCTGGGCAAGACGCGGCTCTCGTACGCGGTGAGCCGGGCGGCCGCGCAGCCCTTGGTGCACTTCGTCGCCCTGGCCGGTGTCACCGCCGACGAGGACGTGGCCGACGAGGTGGCCTCGGCGGTCGGCACCGGGGACGTCCGGCAGTTCGCCGGCGGCGGGGACGTGGTGAGCGGCATCGTCGCCGCGCTGGGGCCCGGCCCCGCCCTGTTGGTGCTGGACAACTGCGAGCACGTACTCGCCGGTGCGGCTGGTCTCGTCCAGGCGCTGGTGTCGCGGTCGAAGGAGCTGCGGGTGCTGGCAACCAGCAGGGCGCCGCTGGGGCTGACCTCGGAGTCCGTGTACGCGCTGCCTGAGTTGTCCCCGGCCACCTCCGTGGAACTCTTCGTGCAGCGGGCGCGGGCGGCCCGGCCCGGCGTCGAGCTGCCCGCCGACCGCGTGGCCGAGATCTGCCGTCATCTGGACGGGCTGCCGCTGGCCGTGGAACTCGCCGCGGCCCGGGTGCGGGTGCTCTCCGTGGCCGACATCGCGCGCCGCCTGCAGGACCGTTTCGCGCTGCTGCGCGGAGGCGCCCGGGACGCACCCGAACGGCATCGCACGCTGCGGGCCGTGGTCGAGTGGAGCTGGAACCTGCTGGAGAGCGACGGCCGGGCGGCGTTGCGCGCGCTGTCGGTGTTCCCCGGGGGCTTCACCGTGGACGCGGCGGAGTACGTGCTCGGTGAGACCGGGGGCGCGCTGGATCTGCTGGAGCAGCTGGCCGGCCAGTCCCTGATCAAGGTGGGTGACAGCCCTTCCGGGGTGCGCTTCCACATGCTGGAGACGCTGCGGGAGTTCAGTGCAGCCCGGCGGGAGGAGGCGGGCGAGGGCGAGGCGGTGACCGGCCGGTTCCTCCGCTGGGCCCGGGACTTCGGCCGGGCGCACCACGACGGGCTGTTCGACGCCGGCGCATTGGCCGCCTTCGGCCGCGTCCGTGCCGAGCAGGACAACCTCGTCCTGGCGCTGCGGCATGCCCTGGCCCGCGCCGACGCGCCGGCCGTCGCCGCCGCACTGGCCTGCGTGTGGTCCGCCGGCAACAACTACGCCCGGCTCACCGCCCTCGCCGCCGAGACCGGCGGGCCGCTGTCCCATTTCCGCCCGGGGCCGGAGGCCCCCGAGGACCTGGAGGCGGCCCGCAGCGCGGCGGTGGTGTGCGCGGCCGGCCTCTTCATGGGCCACGGCCCGCACGCCGTGCGCCAGCTCGTCACGCTGCGCCGCCTGCCGCCCGCCCCGCCGGACACCGTGCCGCGGGCACTGGCCGTCGTGCTGGGTGCCGTCCCGGACATGCACCCGCCGCGGTACGCGCGGCTGCAGGAGTTGTGCGACGCCGACGAGCCCATGCTGGCGGGCATCGCGGCGGGCGTCGCCAGCTACGTGTGGGAATCCACGTACGAGACGGAGCGCGCGCTCGAGTGCGCCCGCCGGATGCTCACCGCGGTGGAGCCGCTCGGCAATCCGTTCATGATGCTGCTCAGTCATGGGCGGATCAGCGAGTTGTGCCTCAAGACGGAGCGCGGCGCGGAGGCGTACGACCATCTGCGGGCCGCGGAGGCGCTCGGTGAGGTCGGGGACTGGTCGGACGCGATCGGCGTCCGCTACGGGCTGGTGTCCGCCTGTCTGCAGCGCGGGGAGGTCGACGAGGCGGAGTACTGGCTGAGCCTCGCCGCTGCGGACCGGCAGCCGGAGTCCGCGCAGGCCTTCACTCCCGAAGGGCTGCAGGCACGGGCGGAGATCGCACTGGCCCGGGGGCTGACCGAGGTCGGCCTCGGTCTGTGGCGACAGGCCGCGGAGGGGCTGCGGGAGAGCAGCCTGCTGGTGGCCGGTGATCCCTTCCTGGATGCGTGGGCGCTTCAGGTGCAGGCGGCCGCGCTCGCGGCGCACGCGCAGCACGGCCGGCTGGAGCCGGCGACCCACCTGGCCGAGCGCCTGCGGGTACGGCTGCTCGGGATGCTGTCCGGTTCCCCCGGCGCCGGGGACCTGCCGGAACTGCCGGTGTACGGCACGGTGCTGCTGGCGCTCGGCTTCACCGGGCTGGCCCGTGGCGAGACGGCAGCGGTACGGCTGATGGCGCTGGCGGAGCGGATGCCGGTGATGCGGGACCTCCCCACCCTGTCCTCGGCGCGGTCCCGGCAGGCGGCCGAGAACGCCGACAGGGCGGCCTACGCCGAGGCGAGATCGGCGTACGCCACCCTGGGCCAGGAGGAGTTGCGGGCCGCGGCACTGCGCGAACTCACTGCCGCGGCTCGCGGTTGAACTGCGCCTTGGACCACAGGTAGCCCAGCACGGTCAGCGCCAGACACCAGCCGACCGCCAGCACCGCGTTCTTCGTGCCGATCTCGCTGCCCAGCAGCAGTCCGCGCAGGGTCTCGATGGCCGGGGAGAAGGGCTGGTACTCGGCGAACCAGCGGAACCCGTCCGGCATGGCGTCCACCGGCACGAACGCGCTGGACAGCAGCGGCAGCATCGTCAGCGGCATGCCGAGGTTGCTGGCCCCCTCGGCGTTCGGGCTCACCAGGCCGATGCCGACCGCGATCCAGGTCAGGGCGAGGCTGACCAGGGCCATCAGGCCGGCCGCCGCGATCCACTCCAGCGGCGTGGCGTCGGGCCGGAAGCCCATGGCCACCCCGATGCCCAGGATCAGCGCCAGGGCCAGCATCGTCTGGATCACGGTGCCGATCACGTGGCCGGTCAGCACGGAGGCGCGGGAGATCGCCATGGTGCGGAAGCGCGCGATGATGCCCTCGGTCATGTCGGTGGCCACGGACACGGCGGTGCCGAGCGAGGTCATGCCCACGGTCATGAGGAGGATGCCGGGGACGATGTAGGCGATGTACTCGGAGCGGTCCGCGTGTCCGCCGGTCATGCCCGCGCTCATCACGTCGCCGAAGACGTAGACGAAGAGCAGCAACAGCATGATCGGGGTGAGCAGCAGGTTCAGGGTGAGCGACGGGTAGCGCCGGGCGTGCAGGAGGCTGCGGCGCAGCATCGTGAGGTTGTCGCGGAGGGTGTGGGCGGGGGTGCTCATCGGAGGGACTCCTTGGACTGGTCGGGGATGCCGGCGCCGCCGCCGGTGAGGGCGAAGAAGACGTCGTCGAGGTCGGGGGTGTGCACGGTCAGTTCGTCG